>NZ_JBVJNO010000009.1:195584-322272 GCF_055583645.1 Amycolatopsis sp. NPDC104587 | reverse complement strand
CGCCTCTCCCCCCCCCCCCCCTCCCCCCCCCCCCCCCCCCCCCCCCCTCCCCCCCCCCCCCCCCCCCCCCCCCCCCCCCCCCCCCCCCCCCCCCCCCCCCGCGACGAGCTGGGCGAACCAGCGCACCAGCTCGTCCACCCCGATCTGGGCGGTGTCCACGCGGGCGGCGTTGGGGGCGCCGTTGGTCGTGCCCACCAGCCATTCCTGGTAGAGCTGGTGCCAGCCGTCGCCGGCGGCCAGCAGCTTCGCGAACGAGCTGGGCGTGCCGGTCGGGATGGACGCCGGGTTGCTGCGCAGCCAGGCGCAGTCCGACGGGGCGGGTGCGGTCATCGTCGCTCTCCTGTGTCGGGTTCGGGGGCGGGGCGGGACGTGCGGGTCCAGCGGGGCCCGGCCGCGCGCGGCTCGTCGGCCACGCCCAGCGCCACGGCGCGCACCGGCGGCGCCGGGTCCTCGAGCCGGGCCGGCACGACCGGGGCGGTGACGGTCAGGTCCAGCGCGGTGCGCAGCGGCACGCCGAGCGCGTGCCACAGGTCGTGCTCCGCACCACCGGCCCGGTGCCGGCCCAGCCGGACCGGCAGGGGTTCGGCCGGCACCCCGAGCCGTCCGGCCAGCAGGTCGGGGTCGAGGGCCGGGCGTCCGGCGTGGGCGGCCAGGACCGCGCCGAGCAGTTCGTGTTCGGCGGCCACCGTGGCCGCCCACGCCGTGACGAGGTAGGTCAGGCGGTAGCGTCGGACCGGCAGCACGGTGCCGGTGACCCGTCCGTCCGGTCCCCGCAGGCGAATCCCGGTCCCGGCCTGGCCGTCGAGCTCCTCGCCGATCTCGTAGAGGAACAGGCCGAGCACCGGACGGCCCCGGCGGGTGGTGACCGCACCCGGTGCTTCGAACGCGATCTCCACCTCCGCGGGCAGTTCCGCGAACAGCCAGGTCCGCAGGGCGGTGTCCACATCGTGCAGCACGCCGACCAGTCTCGGCCGTCCGCCGCGGCGGACGGGTGCCGCCGCGGGACGTCCCGGAGGCCATCGCCGTGGCCCCCAGGGGCTGTCCGGGGTGTCCGCGCGACGGCCCTTCGCCGCCCCCTGACCGGGGCGCGCCACTGCGAGGCTTCGAAGCGCTCAATGGTCCTACCCAGCAGGGAGATGCGATGCCGACCTACCTGTCACCCGGCGTGTACGTCGAGGAAGTCTCGTCGGGCTCGCGGCCGATCGAAGGGGTCGGCACCTCGGTCGCCGGCTTCGTCGGGTTCGCCGAAAAGGGCCCGCTGTCCGAGCCGACGCTGGTCACCAACTGGACGCAGTACACCCGGATCTTCGGCGGCTTCGTCGAAGGGACCTACCTGGCGCACTCGATCTACGGCTTCTTCCTCAACGGCGGCGGCTCGGCGTTCGTGCTCCGCCTGCCCGACCCCGACGGCGGCGAGCAGACGCAGGAAACCCACGCCCGGGCCGCGATCCCCGCCGAGTCCGACGACTCCGTGCCCGCGCTGGAGCTGCGGGCGCTCGCCGGCGGCGAGGCGACGGGACTCAGCGTCGTCGTGTCGGAGGCGTCGCAGCCCGGTGAGGACACCTTCAAGCTCGAGGTACTCAAGAATGGCAAGGTCGAGGAGACCTTCGACAACCTGACCACCCGGCGCGGCTCGACCAACGTCGCCACCGTGCTGGCCAAGCGCTCCAAGCTCGTCACCCTGGAGGACTCGCAACGCCCCGTGGTCGCGGTGCCCAAGAAGGGCGCCACCGTCGAGCTGCGTGGCGGCACCCTGACGGTGCCCGCCCGCGTCGGCTCCGAAAGCTACGTAGGCGACACCGATTCGCGGACCGGGATCAGCAGCTTCGAGGCGATCGACGAGATCACCATGGTCGCGGTGCCCGACCTCATGTCGGCGCACCAGCGCGGTTTGCTGACCGAGGACGAGGTCAAGAGCGTGCAGCTGGCGATGATCGCCCACTGCGAGCTGATGTCGGACCGGGTCGCCATCCTCGACCCGCCGCCCGGCCTCAACGCCCAGCAGCTCATCCGCTGGCGCACCGAGTTCGCCGGCTACGACTCGAAGTACGCGACGCTGTACTGGCCGTGGGTGCAGACGATGGACCCGACCCAGGGCGGCAAGGTCACGGTGCCGCCGAGCGGGCACGTCGCCGGCGTGTGGGCGCGCAGCGACCAAGCTCGCGGGGTGCACAAGGCACCGGCCAACGAGGTCGTGCGCGGCGCGGTCGCGCTGCAGACGGCGATCACCAAGGGCGAGCAGGAGCTGCTCAACCCGCTCGGGGTCAACTGCCTGCGCTCGTTCCCGGCCCAGGGCATCCGGATCTGGGGAGCGCGCACCCTGTCGAGCGACCCGGAGTGGCGCTACCTCAACGTGCGCCGGCTCTTCAACTTCATCGAGGAGTCGATCCTGGCCGGCACCAACTGGGTGGTGTTCGAGCCGAACGACCACTACCTGTGGGAGAGCGTCCAGCGCGTGGTCGGGGCGTTCCTGCAGCAGGTGTGGCGCAGCGGCGCGCTGATGGGCCGGACGCCGGAGGAGGCGTTCTTCGTCAAGTGCGACGCCGAGAACAACCCGCCGGAGAGCCGCGACGAAGGCAACCTCGTCGTCGAAATCGGGGTGGCGCCGGTGAAACCGGCCGAGTTCGTGATCTTCCGCATCTCGCAGTTCTCCCAGGGCGCCGCGCTCGACGAGTAGTCCCCCGAACCACTCCCGGAAAGAGGTCACCCATGGCTCCCGAGCCCCTCAGCACCGTCCCGGACGTCATCAGCGCGAGCCGGTTCGTCATCGACGTCACCGCTTTCGGCAGCAGCGGCAGCATCATGTTCTCCGAGCTGTCGGGCATCAGCTCCGAAGTGGAACCAGCCGAGTACATGAGCGCGGGCCGCAACGGCGTGCTGCTGTCGAAGCAGTTCGGCAAGACCAAGCCCGCGACCGTGACGTTGAAGCGCGGCGTCGACCAGGACGCCACCCTCTGGGTCTGGCACCAGAAAGCGATCGCCGCGGATCCGCAGGCGCGCCAGAGCTGTTCGCTGATCCTGCAGGACGCCGCCGGGCAGACCAAGGCGACCTACCGGTTGACGAACGCGTGGCCGTCCAAACTGGACGTCCAGGGCCTCAAGGCCGGCGCGACGGAGATCGTGATGGCCACCTGCACGCTGGTGTGCGACGAGATCACGTTCGTGCCCGGCCTGGGCGGCAAGAACACCAGCGGCGCATGACGGCCCCGGCGGTGGAGGGGCCCGGGTTGCGTACCGAGTACCCGTTCACGCTGCCGCGCGGCTACGTCGACGAGCACGGCCAGGTCCACCGCGCGGGCGCGATGCGCTTGGCCACGGCGAAGGACGAGCTCACCGCGCACGCCGACCCGCAGGTGCGGCAGAACCCGGCATACCTCTCGGTGCACCTGATCTGCCGGACGTTGACCTCGCTCGGCACGGTCGCCCCGGTGGACCGGTTCGTCGTCGAGCACCTGTTCGCGTCGGACCTGGCTTTCCTGCAGGACCTGTACCGGCGCATCAACCAGCACGGCCACACCGAAGCCGACGTGACGTGCCCGGGCTGCGGCCACCGGTTCGTGGTGGACATCGCGGGCGGGGACGGGTGAGCACTCCGGACGACCGGCTGTGGCAGGAGATCGTGTACATCGCCTACTACCTGCACTGGTCGTTCGACTCGATCCTCGAGCTGGACCACCGCAGCCGTACCCGGATCATCGAAGAGATCGGGCGGATCAACACCACGCTCAGCGGAGACCAGGAGACGACCGGCGCTTTCGCCGGCTGGGAAGGATGAAGATGCCGAGCTGGCCGTTCCGCCGCCGGGCCCGCCGGGCGGAGTCCACTGTGGACGTGGTCGCGCCGCCGCGGGCCACCGGCACGGCGTGGCGACGGGTCCCGCCGTTGCAGCCGGTGATCCCGTCGGGGGCACCGCTCACGGTCGACATGACGACCACCTGGGCGGCGGTCCGACCCGACCTGACGGACCGGGGGCGCTTCGGTGCGGAGGAAACCTTGGCGGGCCGGGTGATCGGCCTGCTCCGGGTGGTGCCCGAGGAGACCGGCGGGGTGCCGGGTTCGTTCCCGTCCGGGACCGAACTGCGGTTTCCCCCGGCCGGCGGTCCGGGTGCTCGGCCGGCTCCCGGCCGCGTGATCTCCGCCGGAGCCGCGGTGGACGCCATCGAGGTCCCTGGTGGCTTCGGCCCCGAAACCGCGATCACGGTCGAAGCCGCGACCGACCGGGGCAGCGCCGATGTGGCCGAGCCCGGTGGCGCGAGTGGTGCGGAGCCGGTGGCCCGGGCCGGCGGAGTCGTGGGTCGTGTGGTGCCGGCGAGCGCGGGTGGTGTCGGGCCGGTGGTCGGGGCTGGTGGGGTTGGGGGTCGTGTGGTGCCGGGTGGCGCTGGGCCGGTGCTTGGGGCTGGTGGGGTTGCGGGTCGTGTGGTGCCGGCGGGCGCGGCTGGTGCTGTGGCTGGTGTCGGGCCGGTGGTCGAGGCCGGTGGTACCGGAGTTGCCGGCCGGGTCGAGACCGGGGCCGATAATGCGGGCCAAGCCGCTGCTGCCGGCGCGGAAGACGTCGCGGCGCCGGCGGCGTCCGGTGCCGCGGCTCCGGGCCGGGCTGTGACCGGTATTGCGGGCCTGACCGGGAGCGGTGCTGCCCGGGCGGAGGCCCGGACCGGAGGTGCGCGCGGGGCCGATGCGGAGGACGCCACGTCCCCGGCGGTGTCCGGAATCGCAGCCCGTGCCGATGATCCACGTGACGCCGGGGCCGTGCTCGCGCTGGGCGTGGCAACTCGTCCGGACGGCGGGATCCGTGCCGTGACCAGCGGCACGGTGGCCGAGCTGCGGCATCCCCGGTCCGATCGCGCGTCAGGCTCAGGTGGGCCGCTGCCCGTCCGGACGGTCACCTCCGACTCTCCTGCGGCGGAGGCCGGACCACTCCGCAGCCTGCCTGCCCGGAACCCGTCGGCCGAGGGGCGGCCGACGGCGCCGTTGACGGCGGTGGACCCGGCGCACGTGGCCGAGCCGCGCGTGCCGGAGATCCCGCACCGCACACCGGCGTTGCTGCGGGAAATGACGCTGGAGCGCGACCGGCTGCTGGGGATGGCAGCCGAGCCGGCGCCGAACGTGCTGACGTCATGGACCCCGCCTTCGCCGCCCCCGCTACCCGGCAACGAAGCAGCGGAAGCGCCATTGCGCCCGCGACGCCGGGCCAGCCTGGCCGAGAGCCGCCGCCGCGGCCTGCGCGCGGCCCGGGACGAAGAAGAGGATGACGCGGACCCCGGTGACACACCGCCGGCCGTCCCCTCGGTGCCCGCCGCGCGAGCCGAGCCGCCGACGACTTCGTCACCCTCGGCTATCCCTGCGTTCGGTGGTGAGCTACCGCGTCCGGTGTTCGACGGTGAGCTGCCGCACCCGGCAGTTCCGGTGTCCGATCGCGATCCGCTGCCGCCGCCGGCTGGTGAACTGCCGCACCAGGAGGCCCCTGTGTCCGCCGGTGAGCTGCCGCATCCGGCGGCCGCGGAGCGTGATCGTGAACTGCTGCACCCGGTACCCGATAGCGGCGCGTCGACGGGCGGGTACCGAGACACCGATCCGGCGGAGGTCGCGACCGACGGAGACCGGCGTCCGCGAGAAGAGCTGCGGTACGTCCGGATTTCGAAGCCGCCGGCCGCAGCCGACCTGCACAACCCGGAACCGCGGGGACCGCACGGTTCCGTCGCGGCCGGGACGGAGCCAGTGGTGCCGTCTCCGGACGTCTCGCCGTTGCGCGCCGAAACCACGGCCGGAACACCGGCGGTGCCGGAAGAAACCGGACTGCAACAGCGGTCCGAGCCCCGCCCGCTGCGGTCGGCGACCCCGGAGAACCGGCGGAACCCACCGGTACAGCCGTTTCCCGTGCCCGCGGAGCCACCGGCCAGCACCGCCGAGCGCGATCCCGGCCTGCTGCGCCGCCTGTTCAGCCGCTTCACACCGGCCGCCGACGGACACCCGCGGTCCGATCAGGGACTTCGGAGAACCGAGGGATCGAAGGCTCTCGAAAGCACGCCGCGCGCCGAAGACTTCGTCCACCACCGAGACGGCCGGCCGGCCGGAACCGCTGGACACGCATGGTCGGCGGAAGGAGGTCGGCCCGTTGAAGGGTCCCACCTCACCGGGGACGGGCGGCACGGGGAAGAACCCGGTACCGGCTCCCCGCGGGCGACCGGGAACACCCAGCCTGCCGAAAGGACCCCACTCACCGGGATGACCCGGCGCGCCGGCAACGTCCCGCGTGCCGAGGCCGGGTACGACGCCGGCGGTCCGGGGAGCCGGGACACCGGTGATGTCCGGCGTGCCGAGGCCGACCGGCCTGCCGGCGACACCGCGCTCCCGGGGCTCCGGCACACCGGCGCCACCCTGCGTTCCGAGGAAGCCCTGCCTACCGAGGAAGCCCCACGTTCCGAAGCAGCCTGGCCGACCGAGGAAATCCGTCCCTTCGAGGAAATCCGTCCCGTCGAGCACTCTCGTCCCACCGGCGGTTCCGAGCCCGGCGGTCATGCGGCGCCGGCCGGTCACGGCCGGCCCACCGGGCACACCATCCCGCCGGGTGACGCCCAACCGGTGACCCAGGCCGGTCGTGCCACCTCCGCCAACCCTCCGCCTCCTTCGGGCTCCGCTGCCCGGGCCGGTCGTCCGGACCAGGTGGGGCACACCGTCCTCGACCGCCTCCGTCGTGGCGGCCGCACCGAAGACGCGCAGGTCACTCCGGGCACCCACCCCGCAGATCGCCCGCGCCGGCCCGAAACCACCGGAGCGGAGGCCGAGCGCGTGCCGGTCACCCTGGCCGCCCGGCTGCACCAGGCCGGCCTACCGGACTTCAAGGACCTCCAGGTCCGCCGCGGTCCGGCGGTCTCCGCCGCCGCCGGGCGGTTGCACGCCCGGGCCTACACCACCGCCGGTGTTGTGCACGTGCCCGCCGAATGGGGGCCGCTCGACCGGATGCCGGCCGCGGCCACTCTGGCCCACGAACTCACCCACGTCGTGCAGCAGCGCCTCCTCGACGGCCGCGTGCCCGACGAGACCACCCCCGCCGGGCGGGCGCTGGAAGAGGAAGCCCTCCGCGTCGAGCAGTGGATCGCCGGCGGGCCCGAAGTTCCGCTTCACCATCTCCGGCCACCTGCTGCCCCGGAGCCGGCCGTGGAAACGCCGAGCCCGCAGGAGGAACCGACCCAGCTGGCCGCGGAAGCGCCCTCCGGTGGGGTGGCGGGCCTGCTGGCCGCCGAACGGGACGGAGGCCGCCGGGTCGACTTCACCTCCGCCGACAGCCTCGCCCGTTTTCTGTCCGATGTGGACCCACCCGGCGGCCCCGGCCCCGCGCCGGTCGCCGCCGAGCAGCCCGGCTCGCAGGCCGAGCACGAGCGGCTGTTCACCGAACGCCTGGGGGAGAACCCGCCGCGCCGGTGGCTCGACCTCGACGAGAGCGACGACATCGAAGAGCTCAGCGGGAAGCTCTACGAGCGGCTGCACCGCCGGCTGCGCTGGGACGTGCTGGTGCAGCGGGAACGATCCGGCCGCCTGATGGACCAACGGTGAAGGAGCGCCCATGGGGTTCAAGGACCTCGCCAAGAACCTGGCCTACCACGAAGCCGCCAACCTGCTGGGCATTTCGCCCGGCGTCTCGCACCACTTCGTGGTCAACGTCATGAACGGGCCGTACGACTTCGGCACCTGGTCCAAGGTCTCGGGGCTGAGCGTCAACTGGGACGTCTGCGAGTACCGCACCGGCAGCACCGGCAACGGCTGCTGGGTCTTCCCCGGCAACACCAAGTACGAGCGCGTGAAGCTCAGCCGGGCGGCCTGCTTCGACTCGCAGACCGTGCAGGAGTGGCTGGCCGAGACCTCCCGCAGCGTGACCCCGCTCAGCGGCGCGATCGTCATGTGCGACTCGCGCAACCTGCCGATCCTGTCCTGGGAGCTGAAGCAGTTCTTCCCCTGCGGCTGGGCCATCACCGACTTCGAAGCCGGCCCGGCGTCCCACGTCGCGATCGAAACCCTGACGATCGCGCACACCGGATTCCTCGGCGACGAGGTCATGCGATGACCGCCGCCAAGAGCAAACCAGGAGGTGCCCGGTGCTGAACCCGTTGCAACCGGTCAAGTCCAGCATCCCGTACATCCCGTACTTCAACGAGGGCCCGTCGAACGCCAAGGTCACCATCGGCCTGGCCATGCGCTTCAAGGTGCTGGTGGACGGCCTCGGCGGCGGCACGCTCGACCTGGGCCAGTGGTCCTCCTGCAAGGGCCTGCGCGCGGACTGGAACCCGCGCCGGTTCCGCGCGCACGGCAACGCCGGCTACGAGCACATCCTGCCCGGCGGGCTGTCCTACCCGGTGATCCAGCTGGAACGGGCGATGGACCCGATCAGCTCCGCCGCGCTGCAGAAGTGGCTCAAGGACCAGGCCGCCCAGCTCTACGGCGAGCCGGGGACGACCACGCCGGCGGGCAGCACCGCGCACATCGTCCTGCTGGACCGGGCCGGGGCGCCGGTGTCGTCCTGGGACCTGCGGGCGGCGCGGCCCTCGGCGTGGGTGGGGCCGACCCTCAACGCCTTCGACAGCAAGGTCGCCATCGAGACCCTCGAACTCGTCCACGAAGGGTTCCTGTGACATGGCGCCGTTGCCGATCACCCACTCCGCCCCCAGCACCCTGCAGCAGGTCACCCGGCTGACCCTCGGCGCGCCCGGCGACCTCGTCACCTTCCCGTTCAACCCGGGCAAGGTGTCGGTCGACCGCTCGGCCGCCACCCAGAGCGCGGCCAACCTGGCCGGCACCTCCGAAGACAGTGTCCGCCAGAACGTCAAGCTGACCATCCAGCTCTCGGAGCTCAAGCTCTACGGCAAGGATTGCCAGGCCACGGTGCAGAAACTGCTTTCGTGGACCGTGCCGTACGCCGACTCGACACCGCGCCTGGACAGCTTCAACATCGGCCAGCTGGCCCGGGACTTCGTCGGCCCGCTGACCCAGGACCTGGCCGAGCGGGTGACCCGGGGCGGCTCGGGCAGCAGCGACAGCGCGTCGAAGTCCACCGGGGACGCCAGTTCCGGCGAGGCGAAGGTCGACTTCCGGCTCCCGGTGCTCACCCTGCTGTGGGGCAGCACGCTGAACCACCAGGTCACGCTGGAAAAGGTCGGCGTGACCTACGACCAGATCTCCCCGGCCGGCACGCCGGTCGTGGCGACGGTGGACCTGAAGCTGCGCGAGTACAGCCCGACGATGCCGCTGACGAACCCGACCTCCGGCGGCCTGCCCGGCCGGGGGCAGCACACCGTCATCGCGGGCGACGACCTGGTCCGCATCGCCCACCGGACCTACGGCTCACCCAAGGCGTGGCGGGCCGTCGCCCTGGCCAACGGCCTCGATGACCCCCTGCGCCTCGGCCCCGGCCGCCGCCTGTTCCTGCCCAGCACCGCCGAGATGGACCCCGTGGAGACGCCATGACCGACCCGATGTCCGTCGAGGAACCGCCGCCGTCGCGCAACCGCCCGACGGTGCGGCCGATCGTGACGGTGGATTCCGCCCCGCTGAGCGCGCTCGCGGCTTCGCGGCTGGCCCGCGTGGTCGTCGACTGCGACCTCACGCTGCCGGGGATGTTCGAGCTGACCTTCCTCGACAACGACGGCCGGACCCTCGACGACGCTGGGATCGCCGTGGGCAGCGTGGTCGCGGTGACCGGCTCGGGCACCGACGACGGCGTGCACAACATCGGCAAGCTCGTCGTGGGCGAGGTGACCGCGATCGAGGCGCAGCTGCGGGAGCTGACCGCGCACACCGTCGTGCGCGGGTACACCGCCGAGCACCGCCTCCAGCGCGCCACCCGCAGCCGCACCTTCCTCAACAGCACCGACTCCGACGTCGCGACCCAGCTGGCGGCCGAGGCCGGGCTGGCGACGGCCGGGGTCGTCGCCACCACGACCACCCACCCCTACCTGGCCCAGGTGAACCAGACCGACTGGGACTTCCTGCTCGACCGCGCCGCCGAGATCGGCTACGAGGCCGGGATGAGCGACGGCGTCTTCCACTTCCGGCCGGCCACGTCGGTGAGCCGACCGGTGGCCGCGGCACCCGAGCCGGTCACCTTTCCCGAGGACCTGCTGGACTTCCGGCCCCGGGTCACCGCGGGCAACCTGACCCCCGACGTCGAGGTCCGCGCGTGGGATCCGCTGAAGGTGGTCGCGATCGCCCAGCAGGCCACCACCCCCGGGGGCGGCGGCGGGGACACGCCGAACTCGCTGGGCACCCGGTTCTCCCCAGCGGGCCGTGGTCCCGGCGGCAAGCTCGGCGGAGTCGTGTCGAAGGTGCTGGGCCAGGTCGCGGAGCAGGCCGACAACCCGGCCGTGCTCGCGAAAGCGGTGGGTGATCCGGCCGGCAGCGCGAAGAACCTGCTCGGTGGCGTCGGCGCGGCCGTGCTGGGCGGGCTGGACCTCGCCTCGCTGGGCCCGGCGCCCAGCCCGACCGCGCGCATCACCGTCGACCGGCCGTTCGGCACCGGCGAGCAGGAGTTCACCGCGGCGCCGGGCATGGCCGCGGCGCTGGGCACCGAGGCCGGGTCGACGTTCGCCGAAGCCGAGGGCGAGGCCGTCGGCGACCCGATGATCCAGCCCGGCGTGCTGCTGGAGGTGCGGGGGGTGCCGCGGCCCTTCGGCGGCCAGTGGCTGGTCTCGCGGACCCAGCACATCTTCGACGACCGCGACCGCGGCTACCGCACGGTGTTCTCCGCCCACGGCCGGCAGGACCGGTCGATGCTGGGCCTGACCTCGCTCGGGCGGGCCACCCGGCAGCGGCCCCGGCTCGACGGGGTGGTCTGCGGCGTGGTCAGCAACACCCTCGACCCGCTGGGCAAGGCCAGGGTCAAGGTGACGCTGCCGTGGCTGGCACCGGACTTCGAGACCGACTGGGCGCCCGCGGTGCAGTTCCTGGCCGGCCGGCGCGGGGGAGCGCTGTTCCTGCCCGAGGTCGGCGACGAGGTGATGGTCACCTTCGAGTTCGGCGACCCCCGCCGCCCGTACGTGCTCGGCGGCCTGGTCAACAACCTGACCACGTGGAAGCTGAGCACCCCGCCGGCGCAGACGCTGAGCCTGTCCAGCGGCGGCGGGCTCGGCGGCGGCGGGATGGGCAACCCGATGATGGGCGGCGGCGGGATGCTCCTCGGCGCCGCGGTCGGCGCGGCGGAAGGCGCGATGTCCGCCGACGGGGGAGACGGCGTCGGCGGCTCGGTGCAGACCCCGGGCATGGTCGGGGAGATCATCCAGCGCGGCTTCGTCTCCAGCACCGGCAACTGCCTGATGTTCACCGACGAGCCGCTGCCCGGCGCGACCGTCGCCGAGGACCTGCTGCGGTCCGAACCGGGTGCCGCCGAAGCGGCCGGCGCGGCCACCGGCGCGTTGTCCGGCGCGCTGGGCTCCTCGGGGGGCGGCGGCGGGGCGGGTGCGCCCGCGATGGGCACCGGCGGCGCGCTCGGGGCGCTGGCGTCGTCGGTCACGGTCGGCACGCAGAACGGCGCCGTCGCGCTCACCATGGACCAGGTCAACGCCGCGGTCAGCCTGACCTGCAACCCGGTGCTGGGCGTGAGCAAGTCCCCCTTGCCGCAGATGACGCTGGCCGCGATGGACGGCGTCGTCATCGTCTCCGCCGGCCCGGCGGGCACCGTCGAGATCGACGGCGGCACCATGCTCACCCTCAAGGCCACCACCGCGCTGAACATCGCCGCGCCGGTGGTCACCGTCAACGGCATCCCCCTCCCGATCTGATGCGCACCGATTTTGTCGGCCGCGGCTGGTCGTTCCCGCTCGACGTCGACACCGGCGGCCGGATCGCGATGGCCGGCGGCGCCGCGAAACTGGAGCAGGCCATGCGGATCGTGCTCGGCACCCACCCCGGTGAACGGCCGTTCCGCCCGGAGTTCGGCTGCCCGCTGCGCGACTACGTCTTCAGCGGCGCCGGCGCCGACGTGCTGGCTGCCATCGCCGGGGAAGTGCGCCGGTCGCTGCGCCGCTGGGAGCCGCGCGTGGTGCCCGCCGACATCCAGGTCTTCCCGCACCCCGACGACGAGAGCGTGCTGCTCATCGACATCGCGTACGTGGTCAAGGGCGAGAACGACCCCCGCAACCTGGTGTTCCCCTTCTACACCATCCCCGAGAACGGGAGTGACTGACGATGGCCCTGCCCGCGCCGAACCTCGACGACCGCCGCTTCCAGGACCTGGTGGACGAGGCGAAGCGGTTCGTGCAGCGCCGCTGTCCGGAGTGGACCGACCACAACGTCTCCGACCCCGGCGTGACGCTCATCGAAACCTTCGCCTTCATGACCGAGCAGCTCACCTACCGGCTCAACCGGGTGCCCGACCGGCTGTACGTCAAGTTCCTCGAGCTGCTCGGGCTGCGCATGCTGCCGCCCACCCCGGCGACGGTGCCCGTCACCTTCTGGCTGACCGCGCCCGCGCGCAGCCCGATGGTGCTGCGCACCGGCACCAAGGTCTCCACCACCCGCACCGAAACCGAGGAGCCGACGGTGTTCGCCACCCTGCGCGACCTGACCGTGGTGCCCTCGCGGCTCGGCGCGGTGCGGCGGCTGCGCGCGGGCAAAGTGTCCACTGAGGACCTGACGCCGTCGGTGGAGCTGAGCCAGGAGTTCGCCGCCTTCTCCGACCCGCCGCAGCTCGGCGACGCGCTGCTGATCGGGTTCGCCGAACCGGTGCCGGGCTGCGCCGTGCGGCTGGACTTCGACGGGCGGACCGAAGGCATCGGCGTCAACCCGAAGCACCCGCCGCTGGTGTGGGAGGCGTGGTCGGCGCAGGACTGGCGCGAGTGCCGGGTCAGCACCGACGAGACGGGCGGGCTCAACCGGCCCGGCCGGATCGTGGTGCACGTGCCCGACGGGCACGAGACCAGCGCCATCGGCGAGCAGCGCGCTGCCTGGCTGCGGGTGCGGGTGGTCGAGCCGCTGCCCGGCCAGGCCGCCTACAGCTCCTCGCCGGTGGTCCGCACGCTCGTGGCGAGCACCGTCGGGGCGACCGTGCCCGCGATGCACGGCGAGATCGTCGAAGGCGAGGAGCTGGGGCTCGCCGAAGGCGTTCCGGGGCAACGGTTCTCCCTCAGCCGGACGCCGGTCCTCGCCGGGCGCAACCCGTCGTCGCTCGAAGTGGGCGAGGACGGCGCGTGGCGCGAGTGGACGCCGGTGGAGCACTTCGCGGCCAGCACCGCCGACGACCGGCACTACCTGCTGGACCCCGTGTCCGGCGAGGTCGAGTTCGGGCCGGCCGTGCGCCAGGAGGACGGCACCCTGCGCCAGTACGGCGCGGTCCCGCAGCGCGGCGCGCCCGTGCGGATGCGTCGCTACCACAGCGGGGGCGGCAGCAAGGGCAACGTCGCCGTGCGCGCGGTCAACACGCTGCGCGCGTCGATCCCGTTCATCGCCGGGGTGGAGAACCTCGAACCCGCCCAGGGCGGCGTCGACGGCGAAACGCTGGAGCAGGCCAAGCGGCGCGGACCGATCATGCTGCGCACGCGCAGCCGCGCCGTCACCGCCGAGGACTACGAAGCGATCGCCCGCGAAGCCGCGCCGGAGGTCGCGCGCATCCACTGCCTGACCGCCGGCGAGGACGACGTGCCGCACGGCGCGGTGAAGGTGATGGTGGTGCCGGCGGCGTCGGCCACCGGCCACCGGCTCGAGTTCGCCGACCTCGTGCCCGCGGAAGACACGCTCCGCCGCGTGGCCGAGCGGCTGGACGACGTGCGCCTGGTCGGCACCCGGGTGCTGGTGGAGCCGCCGCGCTACCGCGGCATCACCGTCGTCGCCCGGCTGGTGGCGCGGACCCGCCTGGACGTCGAGGAGATCCGGCAGCGCGCGCTCACCGAGCTGTACGCGTTCCTCAACCCGCTGACCGGCGGTCCCGACCGCACCGGCTGGCCGTTCAGCCGGCGCGTCGTGCGGGGCGAGCTGTTCGCGCTGCTGCAGTCGGTGCGGGGCGTCGACGTCGTCGAGGACGTGCGGGTCTACGGCGCCAACCCGGTGACCGGCGAGCGCGGTTCGGAAGCCGACCGCGTCCCGGTCGGCGCCGGCGGGCTGGTGTTCTCGTTCGACCACCAGGTCCGGGTGGAGAAGTCCTGATGCGCGCCGGAATCGCCGAGCTGGCCACCCCGCACCCGCTGATCGGCCTGCTGCCGTCGATCTTCGCCGACGACTCGTTCGCGGTCCGCTGGACCGAGGGGTTCGACCAGGTGCTCGCGCCGGTGATCGGCACGGTCGACTGCCTGGGCGCGTACGTGGATCCGCTGCTGGCCCCGGAGGACTTCACCCGCTGGCTGGCCGGCTGGTTCGGCGTGCTGCTGGACGAGAGCTGGTCGATGGCCGCGCAACGGGCGGTGATCGCCGAGGCGGTCGCGCTGTACCGGATGCGCGGCACGATGGCCGGGCTGCGCCGCCACCTGGAGCTGGTGGTGGACGGCGAGGTCCGCATCGAGGAGAGCGGCGGGGTGTCGTGGTCGGTGCGGCCCCGCCCGGAACCGCCCGCCGACGTCGAACACCGGGTCCGGGTGATCGTGACACCCGGCCCCGGGTCCCTGACCTCGGAGGCCGCGGTGGAGGCGGTCATCCGGGCCGCGAAGCCCGTGGGAGTGCTGCACAGCGTGGAGGTGATCGAGCCGTGATCGTCTGCCGGATGTGTGGCAACCACAACGCCGACGAGTCCGCCTTCTGCGGCGACTGCGGGCAGTTCCTGGAGTGGAACGGCGACCGGATCGTGGTGGTGGAGCCGGAGATCGTGATCGTCGAGGAGCCAGTGCCGGTGCCGGAGGCCCGGCCGTCGTGGTGGAGCCGGGTGAAGGCCCGGGTGCGGAGCTGGGTGCCGACCTACCGGCTGGAGGCCCGGCCCGCCGCGGTGGCGGCCGGGGTGGAGACGTTCGACTCGGAACCCGCTGCTCCGGCGGCTTCGCCACCTCCGCCACCGCCGGGGAAGGCTGCCGTGCCACCTCCGCCTCCGCCTCCGCCGGGGAAGGCTGCCGTGCCACCTCCGCCTCCGCCTCCGCCGGGGAAGGCTGCCGTGCCACCTCCGCCGCCCCCGCCGGGTAAAGCCGCTGCGCCACCTCCGCCGCCTCCGACCGGGAAGGTTGCCGCTCCGCCGCCTCCGCCGCCGGGTGGATCTGCCGCGCCGCCACCAGCGGCAAAGGCAGTTCCGTCGCCTCCGCCGGGAAACGCTGCCGCACCGCCGCCGGGTGCTGTGGCGGCACCGCCGCCCCCGCCGGGGAAGGCCGCAGCAACACTGCCTCCGCCGCCGGGTGGGGGAGTGGCCGCTCCGGCTGCCGGTGCGTCTGCGCCGCTTTCGCCGGGGACGGTTGCGGCCGCACCTCCGCCGCCGCCGGGCGGAGTGGCTGCTCCGGCTGCACCGCCACCCCCGCCGGGGAAAGCGAGCGCCGGCGTGCCGGGAGCCGGTGCGCCGCCGCCTCCGCCGGGGAAGGCGGGTGCCTCCGCGGGAGGAGTGCCATCGCCCGCCGGAGCGGGAGGTGGTGCGGCTGCGCCGCCGCCACCGGCGAAGGTGGCTGCCCCACCTCCGCCGCCACCCGGAAAAGCCGGCGCGTCCGCCGGAACAGCGCCCGCCGGTACTCCCATTGCCGTCGTCGTGTCGCCTGAGAAGGCGGAGCTCATCGCCGCCCTCGCCCAGCCTGTCGTCGGCCGGGCGCTGGCCGCCGATCAAGAACCGCCCGAACTTCAACCACAGCCGGTGCAGATCAAGACAAGGGCCATCGTCCGGTCCAAGCCCACCCGGCGGCTCGAACTCGGCGACCTCGTCTGCGGGGCCTGCGGCGAAGGCAACGTGCCGAGCCGGCACTTCTGCAGCCGGTGCGGTGAATCCCTCGAGCGGGCCTCGGTCGTGCGGCCCGTCTGGTGGCGGAGGCTGCTCGCGAAGCTGAAGCGGCGTCCGAAGGCCTACCGGATCGGCACCCGGCCGGGGCAGAAGGGCACCGGCGGGCACCGCAAGTGGCTGACCTACTCAGCCTTCCGGAAGGTGCGGGTCGTCTTCGGCATCGCGTTGCTGGTGCTCGGGCTCGCCTACGCCTTCTACCCGCCGATGCGCAACACCGTGCTGGACAACATCTCCGCGCTCTACCGGAAGGTCACCCCGCAGCTCGAGCCGGTGCACCCGGTGACCGTCACGTCCACGACCATGATCCCCGGCCACCCGCCCGGCGCGGCCGCCGACACCTACACCGACACGTACTGGGCCACGCCGTGGGACTCGCGCAAACACCCGCGGATCACCTTCACCTTCGGCGAGACCCGCTTGCTGCGCAGCATCATCCTCTACTCCGGGGCCCACGACGCGTTCGTCGCGAACGCGCGGCCGTCGATCCTCAAGGTGACGCTCTCCAACGGGGTCACCGAAAACCTGCTGCCCCAGGACGTCGCCGGTCAGCAGACGCTGTCGCTGAAGAACACGACCCTGGTCAACTCCGCGACGATCGAGGTGGCGGAGATCTTCGACGGGCAGAGCAGTCCCAACGTCGCGATGTCGGAGATCGAGTTCTTCGCGCTGCAGTGAACGCGGAGGAAACGCACACGAGGAGGTGACCGGATGGGCGTCGGCGCGGTGCTGCGGGTCGCGGCAGTGACCGTCGACCCGGGTAGTGACGCGCGGTGTCACGTGCTGATCCGCAACAACGGCGCGGTGGTGGACCAGTTCCGCTTCGCCGTGCTCGGCGAGGCGCGGGACTGGACGGTCGTGAAACCCGGGCGGGCCAACCTGATGCCCGCTCAGGAGGTCACCGTCGAACTGACCTTCTCACCGCCGCGCGGGCACGAGGTGCTGGCGGGGGAGTACCCGTTCGCCGTGCAGGTCGCCTCCCGCGAGGACCCCGGTGGCTCAGTGGTCCAGGAGGGCCTGGTCACCGTCACCGAGTACGCCGAGCTCAGCGCGGAACTGGTGCCGGTCAACTCTTCGGGCGCGCGCAAGGGAAAGCACACGCTGGCCCTGGACAACCTTGGCAACGTCGAACATTCCGTCGACGTGCGGGCCGCCGACCCCGATGACAAGCTCACCTTCACCGGCCGGCCGAAGGTGCCGGTGCTGCGGCCGGGGACGACCACGTTCGTCAAGCTGCGCGCCCGGCCGCGCAAGTACTTCTGGCGCGGCGCGGACCGCACCTGGCCGTTCACCGTGACCGTGCTCTCCGAGCTGACCGGCCCGGTCGACCTGGACGCGACGTTCCAGCAGCGGCCGATGGTGCCGCGACGGACGTTCCTGATCTTCTCGCTGCTGGTCATGCTGCTGATGGTGCTCGCGGTGCTGCTGTCCACGCTCCTGCGGGCGGCTCCGAAGACGATGGCGGGACCGTCGCCGTCGATTCCCCTGACGTCGTCGGCGTCCACCTCGACCTCGCCTTCCGGCACGCCCGGTTCGACAACGTCGTCCGCGCCCTCGATCACCCCGGCGGCGCCCACCCCGACGGCCGCGGGGGTGGGTGGTCAGGGCGCCTCGCCGGTCCGGCTCACCCCCGCCGCCACGACGACGCGGCTCACCATCACCGGCACGGCGTACCCGGGCGTGTCCGGCCCGCAGCTGTTCTCCTACGTGGTGCCGGACGGGCGCACTTATCGCCTGACCGGCCTGGAGCTGGCCAACCCCGGCGGCGACCAGGGCTCGGTGCGGGTCAGCCTCGGCAACACCCAGCTCGCCGCTTACGACCTCGCCACGACCCGCCAGGTCTCCCGCGAGCTGCCCGGCTCGATGACCGCAGGTGGCGGCCAGGTCATCACCATGGCGGTGACGTGCGCGAACGCGGACCGGCCCTGCACGCCGACCACGACGATCACCGCTCAGCCGGCGTCCTGAGCGGGCGGCGAAGCGGGGTGGGCCTCATTCCCGGGCCGCCGGCCGGTCGCTCGGTCGGCGCCCTCGACGTCTGCTCGCGAGCGGTCCTCGGCGCGATCGGTACGTGCTGGTGGATCGCGCTCCGGCTCGCGTTCGCCTCCTCAGGCTGCCGCACCTAAGCTCGGGCGGGGACGTCGAGGCGTTCGGGGAGCTGGTGCAGCGGTACTGCGCCGCGGTGACCCACATGATCAACTCTGGTGTTGTGGACCCGTTCGAGGTCGAGCGCCGGGTGATCGAAGTCTTCTGCGCGGCCTGGCGCGACTTGCGGCATCCGCTGTGTCCGCGCCGCGGGTTTCTCGGGGTCCTCAGCCACATCCAGGTGGAGGAAATTCCGGAGACGACGCATTTATGGTCGTGGACCTGGGTATGTTCTGCGCGCGGGCCCGGTCGTTACCTCCCCCCTTGATGACCGGGCCCGCCTCCATGGCACGCGGCTGGTCTGCTCGCCGCCCGCGAATGACGAGCTGGATCGCCACCAGGCGCCGGTCCTGGCCGTGTGCGCGGTCACGGACATCGATGCCATACCGACGCCGGACGGCGTGAAGGTCCGGGGACGGCGATGAACGCTCGGCGTGACGGCGACGGCAGCGACCACCTTCTCGTCAGGCTCGCCCGCCGCGTCACCACACTCCATCGGGACTCGCGGGCTGTGATCGTCCCGCGGACGGGTCGGGAAGGCCGAGCCGCCGGGTACTCAGGCGCAGTCCTGGCACCACCGCAGGGCTGCGTGCCAGGTCGCGATCAAGGCTTCGTCGTCGGCGAAGCTGGGGGAGGTGCCTAGCGGGAGCCAGGTTTGCTTCACCTGCTCGTTGCCTTCCAGGTGGACGACGCAAATTCCGCGGTAGCGCAGGACTTCGGCGCCGCGTTCGTCGGAGATGCTGACTTCGCGGCTGGCGGGAACCAGCCGCGCCCGCCGTTCGCTTGTCACGCGACTCCCTTCCCCGCTCATCGTCTACAGGATTATCGTGTATCGACCGTCATTTGTAACAAGTTCTTGCCGGTCGGAGGTCGTTCTTACCCGGGCGGGGGATGCCTTGTCCGCTCGTGACATCGATTACTGTCGGCGGATGGACCGCGACACGGCCTGGCTGCCTCGAGAGGAAGACGAGGCACTGCCGGATGGGGCCGCCCGTGGTGCCGAGCTTCGGAAGTTCGGCCTCCGCGCGCTGTTCATCGCGGTGCTGTGGCTGGTCGCGGCCGGAGGCGTGTTCGCCGGCCTGATCGCTTACGAGCACCCGGCCCGGCAGCTCCTCGACGACGGTGTCCGGGTGACCGGGACGGTGCTGCGGTTCGACGAGCGCCCGAATGCACTCCGCGTGTCCTACGACGTGCGGGGCGACCTGCGCTACGCCACCATCCCGGTGAACTCGGGACGGCGTTACATCAAGGGCCGGACCCTTACGGTGATCTACGACCCGGCGAACCCGTCGCGGGTGCGTACAACGCTGGAAGACGGCATGGATTCCCGCTTGTCGGCGTTGTTCTGGATGCTCGGCCTGTGCCTGCTTGTTGCGGCCGGGTTCGCCGTCGTCGCTTCTTTCCGGTGGCGACGAAGGTACCGCGCCGTGTTGCGGACCGGCTGGCGAGCGGCCTCGGTCACCGTTCGGCCCGACTATCCGGTTCGCACGCTCAGGCATCTGCCGGACCTGCTCGTCGAGTACCGTGACGGCAGCCGGGCCGAGCTGCGGGCCTCGGTGTCGAGTCACGGCAGCACGCACCTGTGGCACCAGCCCGAACGACCGGCCTGGGTGGGCGGCGGGGGCTCGGACATGGTGGTCCTGTTCGTGCGAGGCGGTCGGCGCCCGTTCGCGGTTCCGGCGTTCGGACGAACGCCTCGCGCCGGGCGGAAACCCTCACCACGACCAGGGGCTTCATCGCAGTACGGGGAAGACTGAGTAAATCCACCCTTCGTGAACGAGCTGCTGTTGTTGAACATGAAGCCGAACACCGCGTCGATGGTGCAGGTCTGGTTGGCTTCCGCGATCGTTTCGGCGCCGGCCTGGTTTGTCAGGTCGAGCAGGCGGGCTTCGGGGTAGGCGGCGTTGGTGCCGATCAGGGAGTAGCCGAGGAACGCGAAGTACAGGCTGCCGTCGAGGCTCTTGGCGAGTGCGGCCTTGTCCGCGGGGACGGCGCCGGCGTAGACGCCTTTGATGTCGAGGCCGGGGCGTAGGTCGCGTCGAGTTCGGCCGCTGCCGTGGCGCCGTCGCCGACTTCGCCACCGTCCTGCGCGGAGCCCGCCACCAGCGGATCACGCCCTGCACCCCACGCCACAACGGCAGAGTCGAGCGCTACAACCGGATCCTCGCCGAAGAGTTCCTCTACGCCCACGTCTGGACCAGCGAAGCCACCGCACCACAGCCCTGGCCGTCTGGAACATACGCTGTCGGCTGCCGCCGGCCTGGAGTCTTCGGAAAGCGCTGGGGTGCTGCGCTCCGTGAAACCTGCGGTGGGCGCCACTCTCGGGCCTGTGCGCGGCCGGGTCAGTCCTTGGCGGTTGCCAGGTCGGCGGCCATGCGGTGCGGGGGGTAGACCAGGCGTAGCAAGGGGCCTGTCATGGTGGTCGTCAGCACCGCCATGGCGACCATGAGCGAGTACACCGAGGTGTCGAGCAAACCGATCTGCAGGCCCACGCCCAAGATGATCAGCTCGGTGAGGCCGCGGGTGTTCATCAGCACGCCCAGTGTGCCCGCGTACTGGGAGGACTGGCCGCACGCGCGTGCGCCGACGTACGCGCCGAGGACCTTGCCGGCAATGGCGACCACCAGGATCAACGCCAGCTCACCGATTGCGGTGGTATCCACGGTGGACAGGTTGACACCAAATCCCGCCACGGTGAAGAAGACCGGCATCAGCACCGAGACCAGCGGTGAGATCTGGCCGATGAACTCCTCGCGAAGCGTCTCGGTGCCCGTGCGCGGGATGACCATGCCCGCGAAGAAGGCGCCGAAGATGAAGTGCAAGCCCAACCATTCGGTCACCCCGCCGGAGACCACCGCGAGCACGATCACGCAGACCACCGCGCCCGCGCCCAGTGGCCGGCCGGTTCGCCCGTGCGCCATCGCCAAGCGGGCGAGCACCGGACGAACCGCGAGCAGCATCACCAGGACGTAGGGCACTGCGAACAGCATTCTCCAGGAGTGATGACCGCCGGTGAACGTCAGCACGACGGCGAGCAAGCCCCAGACCACCACGTCGCCGATGGCCGCGACGGCCATGGCCAGGCCGCCGACGGCCGTTCGGTGCATGCCTCGATCGGTCAGGATGCGGGCCAGCACCGGGAACGCGGTCATCGACATCGCCGCGCCGAAGAACAGCACGAACGCAACGAGAGAACTCCCGTGCTGGTGTCTGCTCACCAGGTACAGCGCCAGCAGGCAACCGAGTGCGAACGGCAGTGCGATCGACCCCGTCGCCACTCCCGCCACGGCTCCCCGCCTACCGCGCAGCAACCGGTGGTCGAACTCGAGGCCCACGATGAACATGAACACGCCTACGCCGACGTTCGCCAGCGCGCTCAGGCCCAAGCGGACATCCGGCGGGAAGAGCAGCGCCCGCACCGTGCCGCTGAGCAACGTCGGGCCCAGCAGGACGCCTGCCACTATCTCACCGACCACGGCCGGCTGGCCCATCCGCTTCGCCAGCGCGCCGAACAGCTGGGCGGCTACGAGCACCACCGCAAGGGTCAACAAGAACTGAATGGTGTTGAGGCCTGTCACAGAGATCCCCCCGGCCATCGTGCTGGTTGCCGCTCATCGATGCAGGACGGGATTCGCCTCGACCCGCTGCCTCGCTCACGACTTCCTCAGTCGGGGAACGTTTCCGGAAGTTCGCTGAACTTGGCCCGCCAGTAGGTGAGCGGACGCTCGGTCTGGCGCGCCCGGCCGTTGACTATCCGCCCGACGACCATGTGGTGGTCGCCCATCGGCACGGCTTCCACCAAGGCGCACTCCGCCCAGGCGGCCGTCTGCTCCAGCAGCGGCGAGCCCGTCCGGCGCCCCGGGTACCAGTTCGCGCCGGAGAACCGCTGCGGCCCGGGCGACGCGAACACCCGTGCGAGGTCGACGGCCCCGGCGGCGAGGATGTTCACCGCGAACGAGCCGCTGCGGTGGATCGCCGCCAGCGTTGAGCTCCGCTGGTGGATGCAGGCCAGCAGCTGTGGCGGTGCGGCCGAGACACTGCACACGGCCGAGCAGGTCAGCCCCCGCGGTCCCCCGTTCTGGTCCCGGGTGGTCACGATGGTGACCCCGGCGGCCAGCGAGCCCATCACCTCTTTGAAGGTCGCCAGATCCACCTCGATCCGCTCATCCCGGCTCGGCCCGGTCACGCGAGCACTCCGGACTCGATGGCGGTGGCCAGCGCCTTGCGGTCGGTCTTGCCGTTGGGTGTGCGCGGGAGACTCGCCACGACGTGGACGGCATCGACGATCATGTAGGTGGGGAGCCGCGTCGCGCACTCGCGCTTGAGCTCCAGCAGGCCAGGGCGCCGTTCGCCGGCGGCGACCACCACGGCGTGGATGCAGGCGTCGAGCCCGGTGCCGAC
The DNA here is from genome assembly GCF_055583645.1 of Amycolatopsis sp. NPDC104587. Lineage (NCBI taxonomy): Bacteria > Bacillati > Actinomycetota > Actinomycetes > Pseudonocardiales > Pseudonocardiaceae > Amycolatopsis > Amycolatopsis sp. NPDC104587. The sequence goes on along the minus strand of NZ_JBVJNO010000009.1, from coordinate 299,852 downwards.
GACCAGGACGACCGTTGCCGACACGGCGGGGTGCCCGGCGAGCACCGCCTCGATCTCGCCGGGTTCGATCCGGTGGCCGCGAACCTTGGCCATCTCGTCTCGCCGCCCGAGGTACTCCAAGGCGCCGTCGGGACCGATCCTGCCCCAGTCGCCGGTGCGGTACGGGCCCCGCTGCGGCTCGGCCCCCCAGTAGCCGAGCATCACCGTGGGCCCGCTGACCGTGATCTCGCCTTCCGTGGCCGCGGAAGGGTGCAGCGTGACGCTGGTGCCGGCGGCGGCGGTGCCGATAGGCAGCGGGCGCGAACCGGAGAGGTCCCGCTCGGTGACCTCGTAGCTCGTGCAGACGTTGGTTTCGGTGGGGCCGTACCAGTTGAGCAACCGGACTCCGGGCCAGGCCCTGCGCAGGTCTTGAGCGTGCCGGATGGGAAACGGTTCGCCGGCGAAGACGCAGACCCGCAGGTCGGGTGGGACCGGTTCGTCCAGCAGGCCGCCGCGCTGCATCATCATCACCAGCGCGGAGGGCACCGAGTACCAGACGCTGATCCGCGCATCGCGCAGCACGTGAACCAGGGTCGCCGGGTCGTAGGCCAGCACCTCGGGTATCAGGCGGACCGAGGCCCCGGTGAGGAAGGCGGCGTAGAGGTCGAAAACCGAGAGGTCGAAGTTGAACGGGGCGTGGTTGGCGAGCCGGTCGTCCGCGGTGACGCCGGTTTCACCGACAGCCCACCGGAGAAAGAAGAGCGCATTGCGGTGGCTGATGCACACGCCTTTCGGCTGCCCGGTGGAGCCCGAGGTGTAGAGGACGTAGGCGGGGTCGTCCGGCTTGCTCGGGTGCGGCGGTGGCGCGTCCACTTCGGACACTTCTTCGGACAGCGACCCGAGTCCGGTCAACGGCGTCGAACCGGACCAGCCGGCAGCCCGGCGCAAGCTCTGCTCGTCGGCCACCACCAGCGCGGCCGCGCAGTCCGCGGCGATCTTCGCGACCCGGGCAGCCGGGTTGGATCCGGTCACCGGCACATAAACCGCTCCGACCCGCAGGACGGCCTGCATCACCGCGATCGCTTCCGCACTCTTCCCGGTCCAGAGCACGACCCGGTCACCCGGCCGTACACGGCGTCCTACGAGAGCTGCAGCGTAGTGATGGGCGGCCTCGTCGAGCTTTCGGTAACTCCACGTGCCGTCGCCGGTGTGTACCGCGGCGGCATCGGGCCGGCGCCGTGCCGAATCGGTGACCAGCTGGTGCAGCCTCACAGGCCTATCTCCTCGGCGATCAGTCGGCGCTGGATGTCGGAGGTGCCGGAGAAAAGGGTGCTGGGAACCGCGTCGCGCAGCGTCGCCTCGACGCCGTCGGCGCTCAGGTAGCCGCGCCCGGCGAAGGTTCGCACCGCGTCGATGGCCGACGCCAGCACCCCTTCGGAGACCACCAGCTTCGACAGCGCGATCTCCAACCCGGCCGGACGTCCCTGGTCCATGGCCCAGCAAGCGCGGTACAGCAGCAGCCGTCCACTCTCCAGCCGCACCTTCATGTCGACGATGCGGTTCGCCACGGACTGGAACTCGCTGATTCGCCGGCCGAACTGGCGCCGGTCGCGGGCGAACTGCACGCACTCGGTCACCAGCCGATCCATCAGACCGAGGTAGAGTGCGAAGAGGCAGGCGCGTTCCCACCCCATCGAGTACTGGAAGACGGCAGTGCCCTGTCCCGGGGCCCCGAGTACCTGCTCGTCGGGGACCCAGCAGTTCTCGAAGGTCACCGGGCCCGCTGGACAGGACGACAAGCCCATCTTCGCCATCGGTTGCCCCACGGTCAGGCCGGTGGAGTCTCGACGCACCACGAAGCCGGTGACGCCGAGAAACCCGGCCTTCGGGTCGGTGGTGCCATAGACGACGAAGACGTCGGCCGCGGGAGCGTTGCTGACAAAGCTCTTCGTGCCGTTGACGAGAAGTCCGCCTGCGACCGGTTCGGCGGTGACCTGGAGCCGGGCGGAATCGGAGCCGGCCTCGGGCTCGGTGATCGCGTTCGCCGCGATCAGCCGCCCGGCCGCCAGATCGGGCAGCAGCATGCGTTTGAGCGTGTCCGGACCGAAGCCGAGGATCGGCATTGCGCAGGCGAAAGTATGCGCGGCCGCTCCGAACACCAGCCCCGTGTCGACGCAGCCCCGGCCCGCCGCCTCCACCACCAGCGCGGTTTCCAGCGCCCCCAGACCCCAGCCGCCGTACTCGACGGGCAGGCTGCTGCCGAGCAGGCCGATCTCACCCAGCCGGAGCCAGTCTTCGCGGTCGTAGAAACCATCTTGCCGGCGGTTCTCCGGAGGGAACCACTTCCGGGTCGCCGCCAGCACCCGGTCGTAGCGGTCCTGTTGCTCTTTGCTCCAGCCGAACTCCATGGTCATTCCTTGTCCGGTGGGTTCCGGCGGGCGCCGGGCCACCAAAGATCCGTGCGTACCGATGCGGACGAAGCGCGCTCAGGGCCCGGTCAGCACCCGCCGGACCGCCGGCGGCGCCGAGCGCCTGGCCCACAGCAGGGCCCTCAGCCGTTTCGAGAGAGTGAGGTTGTAGTACCGGTCCGAAGGGTTGTCGAAGCCGAAAACAGGTGGCAGGAAAGCGGATGTCCGCAGCTGCGCGAAGATCCGCTCTGCCGCCGCACCCGGAGCGAGCACGCCGTCCGCGACCTTCTGCACGGTTCCGACGGTGTCGTCGAACAGCAGGGTGATACCCGGATAGACCGGAAACCACATGCCACTGCCTCGGTAATGGTCCACCGCTTCCCATTGCCGAAGCCGTCCAGGGCGGGCCAGGGCGTCGTTGCGGGCTCGTTTGAGGGAGAGCGCCGCGAACATCGTGTGCAGCAGCCAGACGCGGCAAAACGCGTTCCAGAGACGGAAGTCGGCGGTCGCGGTGAGGGCTGATGCCATCAGCCGGTCGCCGTGGTCGATCAGCTCCGCTTGGAACCGCTCCAATGGCGCGAAGTGGTCCGCCGACCAGTCGCCGGTGCGGTTCGCCGCCAGCAGGCTGACGGCCGCGGCGTGCACGAGCTCGGCGGTCAAGGTCAGGTCGCGCGAGAGCATCAGGTCGTTGCGCGACGCCGACCTGTCGAGGACCACAAAACCCTCACCGGTCGAGTGCGTGATCTGGTACTGCGAGGAGTTCTCGCGGGTCCACGGTCGGGTCACCACCGCCGCCTCGAAGGCCGGGGCCAGATCGGGGAACGCCCGGACCAGGTCGTGGAACTCCTCCTCCGGCGAGCCCCCGTGCTCCGGCCAAGCCCCCGGTTCCAGGGTGACCGCGACACTGGTGACTTGCCCCTCGGCAAAGGGCACCACCTGGATCCACCCACCCGGAAAGACCAGGTGGGTGGTCCCTTCGCTCCACGCGGTGCCCCTGGCGCCGGGGGAGACCCGAGACTCCAGCGGCAGTACCCCTCGCAGATGAGCGGTCAGCACCCGGGCGCGGTGCCGAAGTGGCCGGCGGACCGGTTCGGGGCCGAGCCGGTCCAGCATCGGTGCGTTCCGGCCCGCCATGTCCACCACGAACTCGGCGTGCACCTCTCCGCCGTCGGACAGTTCGACGACAAAATCGCCGGCCGAGCCGCGCACGGCGGTCACCGCCGGCCTGCCGGCCGGCGCCTGGCAACCGTGGCGGATCGCAACGCGGTGCGCCCACGCCTCGATGTCCGGGCGGAACAGGTGCGCCTCGCCGTGCTCGCCGGGAACAGTGAACTGCACCAGGTGATGCGCGCGCACCCGACGTTCTGGCTCGCTGTACACGAAGCCGATGTTCTGCTTGGCCTTCGAGCTCGCCCGCACCTCTTCGGGCAGGAGCTCGAAGTGGCCCAGAGCCGACAGCTCGGGAAGCTCGAAGCGCCGCGCCAGCAAGCCGAACACCTCGGCGGTGTAGGGCACGGTGTCCTCACCGGAAGGGGTGGTCGGGTCCTCGGCGGCGTCCACCAGCACGACCTCCAGGCCGGCCCGGGCGAGGATGGCCGCCAGCATCGCCCCGCCGAGGTGTGCGCCGAGCACGGCGACGCGGTGCTGGTGTTCGTCCGCTGGACGGGTCACTGCCATGCCGTCCGCCCCTTCACCAGCTCTTTCGGCTTGGACCGCAGAAACCCGCCCAGGGCGCTGTTGACGATCACTCCGATCTCCGGGTCCGCTCCGCGGCGCGCCCAGCGCATGGTGCGCAGCATGCGGGCAGGATTCGGGTTGTGGAAACGGTGCGCCTGATCGCTGAGACCGAACGCCGGCGGCGCGTAACTATCGTCCTGGAGCACGTCGTGCAGGATGCCGGTTGCCCGGTCCGGGGTCATCAGGCCCTTCTGGACGTCGCGGCAAGCCGCCCAGGCGGGTTCCATGGACTTCGTGAAGTGGTCGCTCGCGGCGAACACCGCACCCGGGTGGGGCTGAGCCTCCAGCTCTCGCCAGATGATCGGGTCCCGGGTCCGCTCGAACCGCACGAGAGCGTCCTGGAGGTTCATGCCTCCCAACACGCTGCCCAGCGCCCACAGCCGGAAGGTCATGTTCCACAGGCCGTAGTCCCGGAACGAGGTGAAGGAGCTTGCCACCCCCTCGTCGTGGGAACGGATCAGGCCGTCCTGCAGTCGCTGGAGATAGGCGAAGCGCTCGGCTGACCAGTCGTCGTCGCGGGTCGCCTCGATCAGCCGCCAGGCCAGGGAGTTGACCACGTCGGTGGTATTGGTCAGTCCTCGCGAGTAGAGGGCGTCCACAAAACCGGCGGCGTGCGAGGTCAAGCAGAAGCGGTCGCCGACGACCTTGCTGGACGAGTACTGCAGCCGTCCTGTCGAGACCCACGGCCGGGCCGCCACCGCGTCCTCGAACTGCGGGGCGATGTCCGGGAACCGCTCGAGGAACGCGGCGAACTCCTGCTCGGGAGGCTCGTCGCCCTTGGGGTGCCGACGGGGGTCCAAGGTCAGGCCTACGCTGCAGAGTTTGTTGGTCGCCGCCTTGTGGTTGTCGAAGGGGATGACCCACAGCCAGCCGCCGTCGAAGACGTGGTGCAGGGTTCCCTCGTGCCAAGGGCTCGGGTTGTCGTGCTTGGCACCGGCCGGGCAGGCGTCGAACGGTCGCACGCCCACCATGTGCGTGAACAGCGTCCGCGAGTGTGTCTCCTGTTGTGGTACCTCGTCGCGCAACCCGTACTTCTTGGCCAGCGGTGAATTGTGGCCACCGGCGTCGACCACGTACCTCGCCCGGATCTCCGGACCACCGACGACGGACAGGGTGACCCCGGAACCGGCCACCTCGACTTCGTCGACCCGGCTGCCCAGCCTCGGCACCGCCCCATAACCGAGCGCCACGTTGAACACGTAGGCGTCGACGTCCTGGCGGAACATGTGTGACTCGCCCGGCAGCGCGGACGCGATGACGAACTGGTTGATCTCTTTCGGATCTTGCCGGCGTCCCTCCTCGTGGTAGATGAAACCGAAGTTTCGCTTCCGCCCGATGTTGGAGGTCACCTTGGTGCGCATGAGGGCGAATTCGCTGAGGTTGGCGAGCTCCGGCACCCCGTACCGCAGAGCCATGATCCGCATCATGATCGACGTGTAGGGGATGGTGGACTCGCCGACCGCGAAGCGCGGGTGGATGCCGGCGTCGACCAGGACTGTCTTCACCCCGTTGCGCGCGAGGATGGCCGCCAGGATCGATCCGGAGATTCCGGCGCCGAGGATGGCGACGTCGTAGGTTGTCTGGTTCGGCTTGGCGCTCATCGGACTACCTCCAGGGTGAACGGACGGGGTGGACGGACCGAAGCGTCGGCGGCCATCAGGTCGCGGCGTCGGCCGGGTACTGCTGCTGCACCAGGCGCTGCAGAAGGGAGCCCCAGGCGGAACCGGGGCAGGCGAAGAACTCGCCGCTGTCGATCTCCAGGTGGAGGTCGTCTCGGCACCGTTTGATCAGCTCCATCACCATCAGGCTGTCCATCCCCAGGTCGAGCAGGCTGGTGTCGTCGTCCAGATCGGTGGAGGGCACGCCCAGGATTTCGGAAAGCTGCACCTTGACGTAGCCGTCGAGCACTGTCACGCGCTCCTCGGCGGTGAGGGGGAGCAGACGTGCGGTCAGCCCGTCGGCGGTCTCCGCGCGGGCGACGGGCACGGGCCCGGCCCGGAGCTCCCGCAGGATCGGCCGCTCCCCACGAGCCGACATCAAGTCGCAGAACACGGACCAGTCGGCGGCGCAGACCGTCCGGTGCGTGACACCGGAGGCCACCGCGTGGCCGAGCTGCTCCAACGCCTGGTCCGGGTTCAGCTGATGGAGGCCGATCGAGCGCAGGAAGCGCAGCACACCGTCGTCCGCCATGCCCGACGGCATCGCCCACGGGCCCCAGCTCACGGTGGTCGCCGGCAACCCCCGCAGCCGGCGGAAATGGGCGAACGAATCGAGGAAGGCGTTGGCGGCGGAGTAGCCGGCCAGGTGCTGGGAGCCCCAGACGGAGGCGATCGAGGAGTAACAGGCAAAAAAGTCAAGATCCAGACCGGCGGTGGCGGTGTGCACGGCCCAGGTGCCGGCGACCTTGGCGTGCACGGTCCGGTTGTAGGTCGGCTGGTCGTACTCACGCAGGAACTGCGGCTCGGACACGCCTGCCGCGTGGATCACTCCGCGCAAGGGCTGCCCGGCTTCCGCGAGATCCTCGACCAGACGCCGGAGCGCGACGGGGTCGGCGCAGTCCAAGGTCACGACTCTGACCTCGGCACCCAGGGACTCGATCCGCCGCACTAGGGCGATTCGGTCGAGGACTGCGGAGCCGAGCGAACCGTCCTGCCACCGCGAGCGATCCGGCAGGCCGGTACGTCCGGCCAGCACCACTGTGCCGGCCCCGTGGCGGGCCAGCCATCCGGCCGTCGCGAGACCGAGCGAGCCGAGGCCGCCGGTGACCAGGTAGCTGCCTGGCTTGGCGAAGTCGGGCAGGCCGGGTTCTCGTGCGGCGGGGGCGGCGACCAGCCGAGGCACCCTCCTCTCGGAGCCCCGAACGGCGACCAGGTCTTCCACGTCCTCGCGCTGCAGGAAAGCCGTGATCCGGGCCACTTCTTCCGGGCCGCCTGCCGGGTCGAGATCGAGCAGCCCGCCCCACAGTTCCGGGTGCTCCAGCGCGGCAACCTTGCCCAAACCCCACAAAGGCCCCGCGGCGAGGCACACGCCGGTCTGGCCCGGGCCGGTGTACTGGGCGCCGCGGGTCACCACCCACAGCCGGGTGGCGGCCGCCGACCCGGCCAGACTGCGCACGGTGTCCAGAAAGACGTGTTCGCAGGTTGCTCTGGCCTGCTCCAGCACACCAGCGTCGAGATCGCCGGCCGGCAAACTCAACGCACCGAGCAGGACAACATCGTCCACGCGGGCCGAGCCGACGAAGTCCACGACCTGGCTGGCTTCGGCCGGGCATTGATGCACGACGGCGCCGGCTTCGCGTAAACGCGTCACCAAACTGTCGCCGCTTTCCCCGCCACCGACCAGGAGAAGCCGTCGTCCGGCCAGGGAACCCGAGCCGGACGCCGGTGCGTACGGGCGCCAGACCAGGTCCCAGGCTGTCTGCTCGGACGGCGTGCGAGGCACAGGGTCCGTTGCCCCCGATGGTGACACCCCTTTCGGGGTGGCGGTCTCGGCGCTGTTCGGCCGACGCTGCGGGAACCAATAGCTGCGACGTTGCCATGGGTAGGTAGGCACTGCTGTGCGTCGCGGCTCTTCCGCCTGATGCACCTGCTCCCAGTTCACCGCCACACCACGGTGATGCAGGGCGCCGAGCGCCTGGGCCAGCACGAGCGCGTCGTCGTGGTCGCGGCGCAACGAGGGTACCCAGGCCATGCCGTCGTCGGGCACCGCACGGGCCGCCAGGCCGAGCAGCACCGGGGCGGGGCCCAGCTCCAGGAACGTGCGGCAGCCCTGCGCCACCACTTCCTCGATGCCGTCGGCGAAGCGCACCGTCGCCGTCACGTGCTCCACCCAGTAATCCGGGCGGGCCTGGTCAGGGCCCCATTCGCGCCCGGTCACGTTGGACACCAGCCGGTACCTCGGCCGGCCGAAGGTCAGACCCGCGATGGCCGCCCTGAACCGGTCGAGGATCGGCGCCATCAGAGGCGAGTGGAACGCGTGCGACACGTTCAACGGCCGGTGCTTGATGCCCTGCGAAGCCAGGATCGCGACGACTTCGTCAAGATCCTTGCGGGGCCCGGAAACCACTACATCAGTGGGTCCGTTCACGGCCGCGAGCGTCACCAAGGGCAGCGGGCCGGCTTCCGTCAACGCCGCGCGGGCGATGTCCTCACTGCACGCCAGGGTCTCCATCGCACCGCCGGACGGCAGCGCCTCCATCAGCCGAGCTCGCGCGACGACCAGCCGGGCGGTGTCTTCCAGGGAATGCACACCGGCGACGCACGCCGCCGTGATTTCACCGATGCTGTGTCCCAGCACCCACGCCGGTGTGACGCCCCAGTGCTCCCAGAGCCGGGCCAGCGCGTACTCCACAGCGAACAGGGCGGGCTGGGTGAACCCGGTGCGGTCGATCCCGCGGGAGTCGTTGTTGTCGAAGAGCACCGAGAACAGTGGCTGGTCGAGCAATGGGTCCAGGGCTGCCGCGCAGGCGTGCAGCGCTGCCGCGAACACCGGTTCCGACCTGAACAGCCCGCCGGCCATCCCCGTGTATTGCGAGCCCTGACCCGTGAACAACCAGCCGAGCCTGCTCGCTCGGGCACGGGCGGGCGCGAGGGTGACCGCGTGATCGTGCCGGCGGCCGGTGGCGTGGGCGATGAGGGCCGAGGCGACCTGCCTGCTGTCGCCCACCGCCGTCAGGCCGTACTTCATCCGATCGCGGCCGACGTGGGTGGTGTAGGCGATGTCGGACAGCGCACGGGCATCGGCCGGCTCGACCAAGGCAGCGTAGGCCTCGGCCGTCGCGCGCAGCGCCTCGGGAGAATCGGCGCTCAAGGTCAGGACGCAGGTGGTGCGGGGAACGCCCCCGCGCGCGGGCAGCGCCGGAGCTTCGCCGAGGACCACGTGGGCGTTGGTTCCGCTCGCGCCGAAGCTGCTCACACCGGCGATCCGAGGCCCCTCCGGCCACGGAGTGTCCTCGGTCGTGATCCGGAGGTTCAGCTCTGTCCACGGCACCTGCGGGTTGGGCTGCGTCAAGTGCAGGTGCCGGGGGATCGAACGGTGCCCGAGCGCCAGCACCGTCTTGAGCAGCCCGGCCGCTCCGGACGCCGGCTCGAGGTGGCCGATGTTCGTCTTCACCGAGCCCACGAGCAGCGGCCGGTCTTCGGATCGTCCCGGGCCCGTCACGGCGCCCAGGGCCACCAGTTCGATGGGGTCGCCGAGTTGGGTGCCGGTGCCATGGGCCTCGACGTAGGCGAGTTCGGTGCTTCGGACGCCGGCGTCGTTGAGAGCGGAGCGGATCACGCTCTGCTGAGCGGCGGGGTTGGGTACGGTCAGGCCGCTGCTGCGTCCGTCGTGGGCGGTGGCCACTCCGAGGATCAACGCGAGCACGCGGTCGCCTGCGGCTTGGGCGTCCTCCAGCCGTTTCAGGACGAAAAGCGCGCCGCCTTCCCCGCGGGCGTATCCGTCGGCCGAGGCGTCGAACGTCTTGCAGCGACCGTCGGAAGCCAATCCCCGTAGCCTGCTCACCAGGACGAAGCCGTAAGGGGTGAGCAACAAGTTCACCCCACCCACCAGCGCCATGTCACTGCTGCCCGTGCGGAGTGACTGGCAAGCCAGCTCCACCGCCACCAGGGACGACGAACACGCGGTGTCCACGACCAGGCCGGGGCCTTGGAGGCCGAAGGTGTAGGAAATCCGGCCGGCGAGAAAGCTGGGCTCACCGATCAGCTGGTAGGGGTCGGCGTCCTCGATCGCTCCTTCCTCTTGGCGCATGCGCACGTAGTCGGAGGTGCTCGCCCCGATGAACACCCCGGTCCGGGTTCCTCGCAGTGAACTCGGCGGCAGCCCGGCGTCTTCCCACGCCTCCCACGCCAGCTCGAGCACCAGCCGCTGCTGCGGGTCCATGCCGACTGCCTCGCGAGGCGAGATGCCGAACACCGCGGGGTCGAAGCCGTCCACCGGAGCGTCGAGGAAGCCGCCGGCGAGGGAGTAGGCCGTACCAGGGTGATCGGGGTCGGGATGGTGGTAGCCCGTGGTCGGATGCCGGTCCTCGGGGAAGCGGGAGACGTGGCCGCGCCCCTCGGTCAGCGACTGCCAGTATTCGGCAGGGGAGGCGCCTCCGGGAAGCCGGCAGGAGACGCCGATGACGGCGAGCGGCTGGGACCGTTCGCGTTCCAGCTCCCGGATCCTGGCTCGGAGGTTCCGGATGGTGCCGAGCGATTCCTTGACACGGCTGCGAAGTGCGTTCTGGTCGACTGAATTTCCGGTCTCGGGCATCAGTTTTCCTCTCCGTGCTCCGGAGAACCGGAGATTTCGGCGTCCAGCAGGCGAAGCAGTTCTTCGTCGGAGAGGTCGTCGGTGATCTCGGAGTCCGGCGGCCCGACGGGCTCCGGTCGGTCTTGCGGCGACTGCCCGAGCCCCAGCAGGTCCAGCAGGTGGTCGGTGAGCGCGGCGGCAGTGGGGTGTTCGAAGGCCACCGTGGCCGAGAGCGCCAGCTCGAAATCCTTGGCCAGCCCCAGTCGCAGCGTGAGCGCCGTGACCGAATCCATGCCGCTGTCGAAGAAGCCCTGCTGCGCCGGGAACTCGCCGTCCGTGAGTCCGAGCACTTTCGCCGCGTGTGCGCAGATCCGGTCGAGCATCAGGTCACGGCGGTGGGCGGGCTCGAGCCGGCCCAAGGTGGCCAAGAAGCGGGTGCCGTCCTCCTGTCCGCCCGCGTCGGAGAGCACACCGGCGAACAGGCTGCGATGGGGAGAATCGGCCAAAAGGGCGCCGAAGGTGTCCCAGTCGATGTCGGCGAGGGTGAGCCCGATCGACCGGGTGCCCCCGAGGTGGGCCAAGGCGGTGGTGACGGCAGCCCCGCCGAGCGGGGTGACACCACTGCCGGCCAACAGCCGTCTGGTGCGCTCGTCGAGCGTGGCCGAGCCCTCCACCGGCATCAGGTCCAGGTGGGTGACCGGCAGGCCGGCCAGCAGCCGGCGGTGGGCCAGCGCCAGCAGCCGCCAGTCGGCCGCCGCCATCGCGCCGGACCCGATGAACCCCCACGTGCCCGCGGCCGACCCGAGCACCACGAAGAGGGCGGGATGTGCCTCGGCGGTGATCCGGTCCAACTGCTCGGCCAGCTCGGCTCGCCGCAGCTCTGCCCGCAGCCGCGCATCACTGATCTCCTCCAGCGGAGTGGCCGGGAAGGGCGGCGTCGCGCAGACCACACCGCCCAGGCCGCCATCGGCGTTCAGCTGCCTGACCAGGCCGGTCGGATCGGTGTCGGCGAGCTCCTCGACCTCACAACCGCTTGCCCGCCAGGCCGTGACCCGGGGCTCGGCTTCGCGTACCGGACCCGCCAGCGCGATCCGCTTCGCGCCCGCTCCGACAAGCCAGTCCACTGCGGGACCGGCCAGCTCACCTCCGGCACCGGTGACGAGGTACCACTGTGCCGGGTCGGGCACTTGCCACCTGTGCGACCCGAAAGAAACCGGAGCCGGGGTGATCGTGCCGACCTCTGCGGCGGCGTGTTCGAGCCGGATGTGGTCGTGCGCCGGGCCGCATGACAGCCAGGTCACCAGAGCCGAGATCTCTTCGCCGCTGCCACAGGAGAGGTCGACGTGGCCGCCCCAGGCGTCAGGCCGCTCCATGGCCAGAGCCCGTCCGATCCCGGCGTGGGCACCTTGGATGCCGTCCGGGCAGCCGCCGCGCGCGTGGGTGATCAGCGCGTTCCGGGTGACCACCCACATCCGGGCCACCGGACCGACTGCCCGGGCCAGCGCTCCGGCCAGAGCCGCGGTCACCCGCCGGCCCTCGGAGTCGGTGTCCAGCTGCTCCAGCGGCCACAGAACGCACACGGCTGTGGGCACCTCGTCGGCGTACTCGGCGAGCAGAGCCTGCCAGGCGTCGCGGTCGGCTGGGTCGATCCGCCTGCCGTCCACTCCGTCGGCGGCGCTCCCGGAACGGATCCGGACGACCTCCAGGCCTGTGTCACCCAGCTGGTCGGCGACGGCGCCGGCCAGGTGTCCGGTGTCACCGCAGACCAGCCACCGCCGAGCCGGATCGGCCGCTCGAGGCGGCCGCTCGGAGCGGCGGGCCATCCGGTAGAACACCCCGGTGGCCGGGTCTTCGTCCATGGGGGTCGAATCGGCCGCTCCTGAGAGACAAAGCGAGCCCAGCTCCAGGATCGCCCGCCCCGCCGGGTCCAGCACGACCAGGTCGGCCTCCTTGCGTCCCTCGGCGTCTTGCCGCAGGATGCCGCGGCGCATCCGCACGACTCCGTCCATCGCGGCCTTGACCCGGACCGCGCCGATGGAGTGGGGTTCGGCAGAACCGCCCTCCATCCCTTCCGTGAGCCTTTGTGCCATTCCCAGCAGCGCTGGTGGGATCCGGTGGCGGGAGGCCGAAGGAGGCAGGACCGCGGTGACTTCGACGCCCAGCGGACCGGTTCGCGCTTCGGTCACCCGCAGTGCCGGGAACTCCGCCGCGAGCCGGCTTCGCAGCGCGCCGTCGGGCGCCCCATCGGACCAGGGGACGGTGATCTCCTCGTCGTGAGCGTTCACCAGGGAGGCTGTCAGCGCAGCCGCGCCCAGACCGCCCTCAGCGTCGAGGGAAAGGGCGCCTTCCGCCGATCGGACTGCCAGCTGCAGCAACGCCCGGTCGTTCGCGTCGACCGTCGGCGCGGGGCCGAACAACACGCCGCGCAGGGCGGCGGCGCCGGCACTTGCGGCGCCTTGCAGCGCCGAGTCCAGCAGCGCGGCCGCGCTGACCGACGAGCCGGTTGTCCCCGAGCTGACCTGCCACGGGTTGCGGACCCCGTCGACGGCCACCGGCAGCAATCTGGTGCCGGGAGCGAACGCCGGCCGGATGGGTTCTCCGACCAGCGGTGCGCCGGAGCGCACCGGCGCGTCGTCTGCCATCCGGTACTCGCTCCGTTGCCACGGGTAGCCGGGTGTGCTCACCACCGCCCTGCTCGCTCCGTAGAAAGACCGCCAGTCGACCGGCACGCCGTTCGTGTGCAGGGCCGCCAGGCTGCCGAGCAGCGAGCCCACCTCGTCCTCGTCCTTCACCAACGACGGCACGACGCACGGGATCACGTTGCCGGCTGCGGCCAGCGAGTCTTCGACCGACGGCGTGAGCACCGGATGCGGCGACACCTCCAGGAACACCCGTTCCGCGGGGTCTTCCACCGAGCCGATGGCGGCCTGGAACAGCACCGGTTCGCACAGGTTGCGTCCCCAGTACCGCGACGTGAGCTCCGAACCGGGCACTACGGAGCCCGTTACCGAGGAGTGCATCGGGATCCGGGTTCCGGCCGGGGTCAGCTCGGCCAGGCGCTCCATCAGCCGGGGACGCAGCGGCTCGATCAGCGGGCTGTGCGCGGCCACCGAGAACTTGGTCCGCCGGGCGAAGATGTTCTCACCGGCGAGCTCCTCGGCGAGCTCGTCCAGCGCTGTCACCTCGCCGGAGACCATGACGTTGTGCGGGTTGTTGACCACGGCGACGTGCAGCCGGTCCGCGTAGATGACCAAGTACGGGGCGAGGGCCTCCGGGGACAGACCGACGGTCAGCGAACCACCGGTTCCCTGCATGGTCTCCAACAGTTGTGAGCGCAGGCAGAGCACCTTCGCCGCTTGGGCGAGGGTCAGCGCTCCGGCGGTCCAGGCCGCCGCGACTTCGCCCATGCTGTGTCCCACCACGGCATCGGGGCGCACGCCCCAGCCGCGCCACAGCTCCACCAGGCCGACCTGCACCATGAAGATCAATTCCTGCGAGACGCCCGTGTCGAAGGAACGGCTGCCGGGTTCGCCGAGCAGAGTCGCCAGGGGAGACCAGTCGATCCAGGGGCGCATCGCTTCTTCGCAGCGTTGTACCGCTTCCGCGAACACCGGCTCCTCAGCCAACAGCCGGCGTCCCATACCGGGCCACTGCGACCCGTAGCCGGAAAAAACGAAGACGCAGCTGCGTGGGACTTCGGCGGAGCCGGTAACCAGCCCGGAGTGCGTTTCGCCCTTGGCTGCGGATGTGAGCGCGGCTTGCAGCTCGGGGAGATCGCGTCCCACGATCGTGGCCCGGTGGTCAAAGTGGCTGCGGCGGGCGGCGACGGTGTACCCGAAGTCCGCCAGCTGCGAGGGCTCCAGGCCGGCCAGGGCCACCGAATGACGTCCGGCGGCGTCCCGCAAGGCGGTGGGCTGAGCGGCGGACAGCGGCAGGACGAATCGCGAAGGAGCCGGGACCGGGTTTACGGCCGGCGGCTCGGCGTCGATCGGCGGCTCGGCGACGAGGATGTGTGCGTTGGCGCCGGTGAAGCCGAAGGCGCTCACCCCGGCGATCCGGCGGCTGCCGGGGTTCGGCCAGCCGGGGTCCTCGCCGGCGAGGGCGAGCCGCAGGCCCGGCCAGTCGATCTTGCGGGTCGGCGTCCGCGCTCCGATGTGCGGCGGGATCCGGCCGTGGTGAACCGAAAGCACCGCTTTGATCAGACCGGCGACACCCGCAGCGGCTTCGAGGTGGCCCATGTTCGCCTTGACCGAGCCGACCCGGAGCGCTTCGTCCTCGGCGGCCGCCTCCGGTCGTAGTGCCTGGGCGAGCGCCTGCAGTTCGATCGGGTCACCCAGCGGGGTCCCGGTGCCGTGGGCTTCGACGTAACCGACCTGCGAGCCGTGCAGCCCGGCCTGCGCCAGGGCTTGCCGGATCAGCCGCTCCTGTGCGGTTCCGTTCGGCACGGTCAACCCGCTGCTGGCCCCGTCCTGGTTGATGGCGGTCGCCGGGAGCACGGCGTAGACCCGGTCGCCGTCTGCGCGGGCCGTGGACAGACGTTTGAGCACCACCGCCCCCGCCCCCTCGCCGCGGAGGCAGCCGTCGGCTTCGTCGTCGAAGGTGCGGCAGTGTGCGCTGCTCGACAGAGCTCCGGCGGCGGACATCGAGATCGGGATCGCCGGACCGAGGATGACGTTGACACCACCCGCGACGGCGACCTCGCTCTCCCCGCTGCGGAGGCTTTGGCCGGCCAGGTGCACGGCCGTCAGCGAAGACGAGCAGGCGGTGTCCACCGCGATGCTCGGCCCGGTCAACCCGAGGAAGTAGGAGAGCCGCCCAGCTGCGCCGGCGAAGGAGTTACCGGTTCCGTAGTAGAAGTCGACGTCCTGCAGGCGACCGCTCATCCGCTGGGCGTGGTCCGTGCTGTTCATGCCGACAAAAACGCCGACGGCGGAGCCGCGGAGCCGCTCGACCGGAGTGCCTGCGTCGGCAAGTGCCTCGTAGGCGACCTCCAGGTACAGCCGATGCTGGGGATCGAGACTGTGCGCCTCACGCGGTGAGATGCGGAAGAAAGCGGCGTCGAAGCCGTGGACGTCGTCCAGGTAGCCGCCGTACGGAGTGGACATGGTGCCGGGGCTCCAGTCTCCTTCCGAGAGGTGGGCGAGCCGATCCCACCGGTCGGCGGGGAGATCGCGGATCACTTCACGGCCGTCGAGCAGCATCCGCCAGTAGTCCTGTGGAGTAGGGCTGCCGGGGAACCGGCAGCCCAGGCCGACCACCGCGATCACGTCGTCGTCGGGTGCCGTGGCACCGGCGCCGGTCCGGCCCGGCGGTGTGCCCTTGGCCTTCACCGTGACCAGCGGTTGCACGAAGTCGACCAGGTCTTCCAGGCAGGGGTGGTCGAACGGTGCGGTGGTGGGGATTTCCACTCCCAAGGCCGATCTCAGGCGGTCCGTGAAGGTGACCACGCTCAGCGAGTCCAGTCCCAGGTCGGTGAAACCCCGTCGAACCGGAATCCGCTTGCCGGGCCGTTCGCCCAGGACTTCGGCCAAGATCACGCTCAGCCGCTGCAGCAGCGCCTTGCGGGTCGGCGCGGCCTGAGGAGAGAAGTCCGCCGGCGGTGCCGCCTCGCTGAGAAAGGCGGATTTCACGGGCGCCGCCGGGGCATCCTCTTGCGGGCCTGCCGAGTCGGTCCCCGGCGCGGTCTGCGTTCCCGGCACGACGCCTGGAAGCCAGAAAGACTCGTGCTGCCAAGGATGACGCGGAAGGTCCGTGAGCCTTCCCGGCACCAGGTCGTCCCACCGGACGGTCGCGCCCTCACAGTGGAGTTCGGTGAGACCGGCCAGGAGGGTCGTCCGGCTGTCCCGGTCGCAGCGCAGTGAGGAAACCGCAATGCCCCTCCTGCCGCAGGCGGTGAGGCTCTCCGTGAGCGGGCGGACCAGCGTCGGGTGCGGGCCGATCTCGATGAAGTCGGCGTCGCCGGATTCGAGGATGCCGCGCACCGCGGGCCAGAGGTGAACCGGGTTCAGCACGTTGGCGGCCCAGTACGCGGCGTCGAGCGGGCCCGAGTGGTGCTCGGGATCGGCCGTCGAGCGGAACGCGGGCGCCGCGCCGAGCGGGACCAGGTCCGCCAGCTCCTCGGCCAGCCGTTCGGCGTAGGGGGCCATCGCCGGGCTGTGGAAGGCGTGGGCACCGGGGATCAACCGGCACCTGACCGAGTGCGCGGCCAACCTTCGGGCAGCGGCGTGGACGTCGGCGGAGGTGCCGGCGAGCACCACCGAGTTCGGCCCGTTGACCGCGGCCACGTGGAGCGGAGATCCGTGGAGGGCATCGATGGCGTCCTGTTCGGACAGTGCGACTGCGAGCATCTGTCCGCTGCCCGCTGCTCCCGCCGTGATCCGTCCCCGGCGCACGGCGAGGGACAAGGCTGTGGCGAGGTCGAGCGCGCCCGCACTCAGGGCGGCCGCGATCTCTCCCACGCTGTGGCCCAGCACGAGGGTGGGCTCCACGCCACGTGATCGCCAAACCGCGTCGAGAGCCGCTTGCACCGCCACCAAGACGGGCTGGGAGAGCTCGGTGGCAGTCGGGTCGAGCTCGCTCAGCAGATCGCGCAGCGGGAGCAACCCGTTGCGCCGCAGCACCTGGTCGCACTCGTCGAGCACGACCGCGGCCGCCGGTTCCCGGTCCCACAGATCGAGTCCCATTCCGCGCCACTGCCGGCCTTGGCCGGAGAAGACGAAGACGGTCTGGCGGCGTCGGCGTGAGGTGGCGAACCCGGTCACCGTGCGCTCGTCCGGATTGCCTTCGGACAGATCGCGCAGGGAGTCACGGAGCTCATCGGCACCTGAAGCGGCAACAGCGGCCCGGTGCTCGTGATGGCTGCGGCGGACAGCGGCTGTGTGCAGCAGATCGGGAAGCCCGGCGGGGTCGATGTCGGTGACGGTCTCCAGGAGATCGGCGGCTCTGGTCCGGAGTGCCTCCGCGGTGGAACCGGAGAGCAGCAGCACAGGCTGGTGGGTGGTCTCCGGGGCGCGCGGGAAGTCCTCGACCGCCGGGGCGGAGAGCAGCAGGTGCGCGTTCGTGCCGCTGAGGCCGAACGCGCTCACGCCGAAGAGAGCCTCGTTGTCGCAGACGAGCTTCTCGGCTTCGGTGGTGATCCGCAGCGGCCCGTCGGCCCAGGCGACGGCCGGGCTGGGCGTGTCGAAGTGCAGCTGCGGCGGCAGCGTCCGGTGGCGAGCGATGAGCGCAGCCTTGATGACTCCCGTCACTCCGGCTGCCGCGTCGGTGTGACCGAAGTTCGCCTTGTGCGAACCGATGTGAAGGGGACCTTCGCGGTCTCGTCCGGGGCCGAACACCTCGGCCAGCGCAGCGGCCTCGATCGGGTCGCCGAGCAGCGTGCCGGTGCCGTGTGTTTCGACGTACACGACCTGATCGGCTGGAGTCTCCGCCTGCCGCAACGTCTCGCGCAGCAATGCGACCTGCGCGGAGGCGTTGGGCATGGTGAGCCCGGCGCTTCGGCCGTCCTGGTTCATGGCGGTGCCGTGGACGTGGGCGAGCACCCGGTCCCCGGCCGCCAATGCGTCCTCGAGCCGCTTGAGCACGAGCACACCGCAACCTTCACCGCGGACGACACCGTCGGCGTCGGCCGCGAACGGCTTGCAGCGGCCCGTGGGGGAGAGCGCCTGCACCTTGCTCATGAAGACGGAGATCTCCGGCGAAACCAGCACGTTCACGCCGCCGGCCAGTGCGATGTCGCTCTCGCCGGCGGCGAGGCTGCGGCAGGCGAGGTGAACTGCCACCAGAGAGGAGGAACACGCGGTGTTGACCGACATCGCGGGGCCCTGGAGCCCCAGCGCGTAGGCCACCCGCCCGGCCGCGAAGCTGAACTCCTTACCACTGGCGAAGTAGGGGCCGATTCCCCTGACTCCGCGGGTCTTCGTGTGGAGCAGCATGTAGTCCATGGCGAGCAGGCCGAAGAACACCCCGGTGCGAGAGCCCGACAGTCCCGATCGGGTCGCCCCGGCGTGTTCGAGCGCTTCCCAGGAGACCTCCAGCAACAGCCGCTGCTGCGGGTCCATCTCCCGAGCCTCGCGCGCCGAGATCCCGAAGAAGTCCGCGTCGAACTGGTCGACGTCCGGCAGGAAGCCGCCGTAGGCGGTTCCGGGCGCGGAACTGTCCTCCCCCGAGCTCCCTTGGGCCCACCGTGTCCGAGGTAGCTCGCCGATCACCCCCTCGCCGTCGCGCAGGGTGCGCCAGAATGACCCGAGGTCGACCACACCGCCCGGGTAACGGCAGCCGATGCCCACGATGGCGACGGGAGGTCCCTGATTCGTTCGCCGCACGGCGGCCATAGGAGTTCCCCCAAGACGATTGAGGCCGGCGCGGAGACGCGTCTCTCGTGCGCCACCACGCGGCCGGATGACTCAGAAACGCGGGGCCACGGTGGGCGCCTTCAACGTTCCCAGAAATTTGTGCCACAAATGGGTCGGATCGTTCTCGACCGCCTCGACGACCTGCCTCATCGCGGCCAGAACCTGGGGCTCTTGCTCGTCGTACACGTCGCCTTGGAGCAGTTTGAGCACATCCAACCGATACCGCGGGTCTTGCACGAACGCGGCGAACAGGATGTTCAGGCGGTAGTAGATCGAAATGAACTCATACCAGTTGGACACTCCCCGCCGGATCGCGCTGACGTAGGTCTCGAACCGTTCCTTGCGGAAGTCGCCCGCTTCGGCCGCGGTGATGATGTCCGTGGCCGCGATCCGCGCGCTGTTGAGTGCCACGCTCACTCCACTCGAGAAGATCGGGTCGACGAACCTCGCGGCGTCGCCGATCATCACGAGCGAGTCGTCGGCGATCCTGGACATGCCGTAGCTGTAGTCGCCCTCGGTCTTGAACGGCCTGACCTGCTTGGCGTTCTTCAACACGTCCAAGACCGGTGGTCGGCTGCCGACAGTTTCCCAGAAGAAGCTGTCGAGATCTCCGTGGTGCTCCTTGAACCGGGCCTTCTGGGTGACTACACCGACCGAGGTGATGGTGTCGGTGATCGGGATTTGCCAGACCCAGGTGTCGGTGAGAGGCAGGAAGTGGACGAAGATGTAGTCGGACTGCTGCTTCTCGACCGCCAAAGCCTTGCGGTCGAAGCCTTCGAACCACGCGTGCACGGCGTACTGGTCGAATACCGGGTCCGGTACTTTCACCTTGAGCTGGGAGCCCAGGAGGGTCCGCCGGCCGCTGGCGTCGACCACCATCCTGACCGGGACGTCGACCCGCTGGTTCCCGATCTTTGCCTGGAGAACCGGACGCTCCGGCGTCCCGAAGTCGACTCGGTTGACCCGGACACCGTGGTAGACCGTGGCCCCGAGGCTTTCGGCGTGCTGCAGAAGGATTTGGTCGAACCTACCCCGGTCCACGTGGAAGGTGTAGTCGCGGTCCACGCCCTTCTGGTTGCGTTCGGCGAACATCACCTCGGCGGCCCGGAAGTCGTGATCGAGGCCCTGGAAACCCAGGTGGTCGACGGGCCGCTTTTCCGCCGAAGTCCACGCCGCGCCGTACTTGTGCGGAAAACCGGCAGCATCGATCTTGTCCATCACACCGATTTCGGTCAGCACGGGTGTGGTGGCCGGGACCAGGGATTCGCCGACGTGCGCCCGGGGAAACGTCTCACTTTCGAAGACGGCGACGGAGAGTCCTGCTTTCGTGAGGTAAGAGGCGATCGTCGA
The DNA here is from genome assembly GCF_055583645.1 of Amycolatopsis sp. NPDC104587. Classification (NCBI taxonomy): domain Bacteria; kingdom Bacillati; phylum Actinomycetota; class Actinomycetes; order Pseudonocardiales; family Pseudonocardiaceae; genus Amycolatopsis; species Amycolatopsis sp. NPDC104587. The sequence continues at coordinate 279,796 of NZ_JBVJNO010000009.1, read as the reverse complement.
CCCGGCCGGACCGCCGCCGATGATGCCGATGTCAAAGTCGAAACCAGCAGCCACTGCACTCTCCGTTCGATTTTCGATGGATGCCCTCGAGGTCGCGGTCTCGGTGGCTCAGGCGTGCACTGCACGCGTCAGCAGCAGGGTGGCGATGCTGTCCAGATCTTGGAAGTTGCTGCCGTTCAGGTCGGCGGCCGACACGTCCACGCCCAGTTCGCCACGAATGAAGGCGATAAGCCGGACAGTGTTGATCGACGTGAGAATTCCCCATTCCAGGAGTGGTGTGTCGGGGGCCAAGTCGGTGGCGTCGGGCTCGGCAAGCAACTGGTCCTTGAAAAAGCTTGTCAACTGTGCGATGAACTGTTCGCGGGCAGGGACCACCAGGCTTCTCCTCGCCGAGCGTTGCGGTGAAAGTGAGACTTGGTCATACCGGCATCAGTGGAGTGATGCGTTCTTCGCCGATCTTCGCGCGTAGATCAGTATTGGTGACGCCGAGGCCAGCGGACGGCGCCAAGCAGAGCACTCCGACTTTGCCGAAGTGTTCGTTGTTCTGAATCGCACGCGCGGCTTCGCCGACCCGTTCCAGTGGATACATCTCGGACAGCATTGGCAGGACGCCGCCACGCTGGATGAGCCGGTTCGTCTGCCATTGCTCGTACAGGTTCGCGCCGTGGCTGCCGATGATCTTCTTCAAGCGCATCCAGAGGTAGCGGTTGTCGAAGGTGTGGTGGTAGCCGGTGCTCGATCCGCAGGTCACGATGACCCCGCCGCGCCGGGCCACCAGTACGGAAATGCCGAAAGTGTCCCGGCCGACGTGCTCGAACACGATGTGTGGATCCTCGCCGATCTCCCGCCTGATGATCTTTCCCAGCCGCTTTGCCGCCGCGGCGGTCACGGACGGGTCAGCCGAGATCTCGCCGATCTCGCGTCGGTCGATCACCAGCTCACAGCCGAGTTTGCGCGCCACTTCGGCCTTCGTGTCCGAACTGACGATTCCGATCGGAATTCCGCCACCATTTCGCGCGAACTGCACGGCGTACCCGCCCAGGCCGCCGGCTGCGCCCCACACGAGGACTACGTCGCCCTGTCTCATGTTGGCGCCTCGTTCGCTGATCAACATCCGGTAGGCCGTGCCCGCGCACAGAGGGTTGCACGCGGCCTCTTCCCAGCTCAGTTGAGTGGCCTTGGGAAGCAGCTGGCTTGCCCGCGCGACCGCGTACTCTGCCAACCCGCCGAAGTTGGTTTCGAACCCCCAGGCACGCTGTTCCGCACCGAGCATGCCGTCGTTGTGGGTGAGCGGGTCCTGGTCGTCGACGTGCGCCGTCGCCACCACGACGTGGTCGCCGACCTGCCAGTTCCGGACACCGATGCCCACGCGCACGATCACTCCGGCGGCGTCCGAACCGAGGACGTGGTGCGGCTGGTCGTGCCGCGAGGCCCAGCCGCCCTGTTTTCCGTAGTAGCGAAGGAAGTTGAAGGTCGGCAGGGGCTCGAACTTGGCTGACCAGATGGTGTTGTAGTTCATCGCGGATGCCATGACGGCGATCAGCACCTCGTCGGGCGCGAGTTCCGGCATGGGTACGGGGCCGACGTGAATCGACTTTCTGACGTCTTTGTCCTCGACGCCGGTGAACACGTCGATGTCCTCGACGCGCAAGTGGGCTGCGGTGTACTCGGCAGGAACCGGAATGTGCTCCAGGGTGTCGCGAGCGGCCCCCGAAATTACAGCGGCAGAGAGTTCGTCCATTTCATCCTTCTTCTGCGCCAGGTGCGCGCGCTGATTGAGGTGAATTCATTCCGAATTGATTGCCGTGATATGCACGATCTCCGGCGCGTGGAGTTTCCGGCGATGAATGCTGAATCCAGCTTCATTCGGCGGGCATGCCGATGTGGGCCGCGTCGTGATCACCGCGAACAGTACGGCCGGATGGTCGCGGCCTGCGTCGGAAGTCTCTTCTCGGAAGAATGAGTCCACATCAGGAAAACGCGGCCTCGTATCTTCGTCCGCGTCGGCGCGCGCGGGCGCGCAGGCTTGATCCATGCGCGGAACGAAAATTCAATCGCGCGTTAACGAGTTGAATTTTCGGTGAAGTGGGACTCGCGGCAGGCGGTTACGTCCTGCGCTCCAGGTGTGTCGATGACCGGCACACCTTTTTCAAAATCAAACCGGTCGTGTCATCGACATTGACCAGGCAAAAATGCAACACCCCAGACCCCCCTTGATACAAGCCTTGCCAGGGCTCGACCGTAAAACACCGAGTCGTGCCCGCCACTGTTTGTACAGTTAGCTATACTAACATGCGCAAAGTGTGCGTGCAAGCGCAAGCTGTGGAGAAATGGCTTTCCCTCTTGTTGGGAACGGTTTTCCCTGCCTCATATTGTCGGTTGTTCAACAACCGGAGGGGAAGTCGAGGCCGAGGTTGCGGCACGATCGAAGCGGCGCGCGGAGGGTCGAGGTCTCGCCGTCAGAGCCCGGTGGGCTGCCTCCGCTCGTCGTCGGTAGATTGGGTGTATGGCCAAGGGTTTCCGGTTCGGGGTGACCATGACGTCCGTGGGGTCCCGGAGTGAGTGGATCGAAAAATGTCGCAAGGCAGAAGGACTGGGCTTCGACGTGATCGGTCTTCCCGATCACTTGGAGGGACCGGCGCCGTTTCCGGCGATGGTGCTGGCGGCAGAAGCGACGCAACGGATGCGGATCACCACTTTTGTACTCAATGCACCTTTCTACAACCCGGGGCTGCTGGCACGTGAAGTGGCAACGGTCGACCAGCTGACGGGTGGCCGGGTGGAGCTGGGACTCGGCGCGGGTTTCGTGAAGGCGGAGTTCGACGAGGTGGGTGTCCCGTTTCCCGACGGGGCCGAGCGTGTCGACCAGGTGGCGAAGATCGCCGAAACCCTGCGGCGGCTCTACTCCGACGATGGCTACCGGCCTCGCCCTGTGCAGAACGGCGGTCCGCCCCTGCTGATTGCGGGGTGGGGAGAGCGGATGCTTCGTGTTGCCGCCGAGCACGCCGACATCGTCGCGATCACCGGAGCCGGAACCGCCGACAGTGGGCACCTGACGCTGGCGGTCGAGGCCGAGGCGGCGAGCCGTCTGGGGCGTGTGCGGGAACTCCTGGGCGACCGGTCCGAACACGTTGAGATCAACATCTTGGTCCAAGCCTTGATCCGACCTCACGAGCGCGACAGCGCGCTGGGACGGCTCAAGCGTTATCTCACGGTCGACGACAACGAGCGGCTGGAAGAGTACATCGGACTGCTCGTCGGCACGCCGGAGCAGATGGCCGGCCGACTGCGCGACCGGCGTGACGCTTGGGGTATCAACTATATTACCGTTCTCGAGCGCAACATGACCAAGTTCGCGCCGCTGATCGAACTCTTGCGTTGATGGTCAGCCGACGCGAGAAGGTCGTGGGGACCACGGAGCGTCGTTCGTCCGTGCTTCACGGCAGCCGGCGTTCCGGGCATGGGGTCGGCAGCGGGCGTTCAGCCAGGCTCAGAGGGAAGGCGGCGAAGTGACCGCCTCGAAATCCGGCGGCGACAGCCGTCGGAGTGTCTGACCGCGGTCATCGCGCAGGGAAGGGATCGAGGCGCCTGGCCGGTTGTGCGTGCGGCCATCGACCCGAATGCCCGGGGTGGGCAGTTCTCCGGCCCACGGCACGGCACGACCGGCTGGCCCGTTGCGTCCGTCCTGTCGGGCCAAGCGCGAGCGAAGAGTCCGGGCGGGTGTTCTGGCGACAGGCCGAGGCTGCGACAGGTATCGAGGTCGACTTACACGGGTGCCGGCGTTGAGATCGGCGACCGTCGGCTGCTCAGCGCGCGTGACCCGGTGCGCGCTCACGTGTACCAGCGTCGTCCTTGCCCGGTGAGCACCCGGCCGAACTGCAGCTCGGGGAAGTGGGCGCCGACGCCGGTGGTGGTTTTGTCTTCGAGTTCCTTGAACAGCCGGTCGCGGACGCGCTGCGCGAGCTCGGGGTCGACGTCGCCCATCGAGCGCCAGCTGGGCTCGTCGAGCTGGACCGGGCAGATGATCGCGTCGCCGAGCAGGATCGCGCGCTTACCGGCGGAGGAGACGACGACGCACAGGTGCCCTGGGGTGTGTCCGGGCGTCATGATCAGGGTGAGGCCCTGGGCGATGGTGGTGTCCTCGCCGACGAGCCGCAGCCGTTCGCCGCGTTCGCGCGTGGTGACGAGGCCGCGCTGGATGTGGTCGGCCAGGTGCCCGTCGCCGTCGACGAAGTGGTCCCAGTTGCGCGCGCCGAACCAGATGGTGGCGTGCGGGAAAACCGGGTTCGCGTGGATGTCGAACAGCCAGCCGCAGTGGTCGGAATGTAGGTGGGTGCAGACGACGTCGGTGATGTCGGCGGGTGCGACGCCGAGGGCGCGCAGGCCGAGCAGCAGCTGCCCGCCGACGAGCAGCCGCCGGGGGCCGGCGTCGTCGATCGCCGGGCCGAGACCGGCGTCGACGAGGATCGTGCGGTCCCCGGTGCGGACGAGGAAGCTGCCGATGGGCAGCCAGGCCATGCCGTCGCGGGGCAGGAACAGGTGCTCGTGACCTTCGGGGCGGACGTGGTCGCCGAAGTAGGCAGGGGAGGCGCGGAACGTCCCGTCCGTGAGCGGGTGGATGTCGATGTCACCGATCAGCTCGGGCTCCTCCGGATGAGAATCGTGGCTGGCGGGCGCCTGCTGCCCGATCACGTGGTCGCCCGCCGAGGCCAGCGCGAGCACGGCGGTGGTGAGCGCGGCCATCCCCGACGCGGTCACGAGCGCTGCCTCGGTGTGTTCCAGCTCCGCGACGACCGAAGCGACCTGCGCGTGGTTGGGGTTGCCGTAGCGGGTGTAGAAGCCTCGGCCGCGCCGTTCGATCGCGGACCGGGCGAACTGCTCGCCGGTGTCGGCTGAGAACGCCGCCGTTTGGAAGATCGGCGGCGCGACGGCGCGATCGGGGTGCACGTCGCGGTCGGCGTGCACGGCGGTCGTGCTGGTGCCTGCCACGGTGCCTCCAGCGGTCGTCGGACTTGACCACTTCAGCGTGGCTGTTCCGGGCGCTGTCGACCGCTCATCGGGGCAACTTTGGCAGTAAATAGCGCCGCCGGGGTGGCATCGGATTGTGGTAGGTGGGGTTTTGGCGCAATAATCTGCCGCCATGGACGAAGTGGATCGTGCGATCGTGGCGGTGCTCGCGACGGACGGCAGGATCAGCAACGCCGAGCTGGCCGAACGTGTCGGACTGTCGCCGTCACCGTGCCTGCGTCGGGTGCGCAAGCTGGAGGAAACGGGCGTGATCCGCGGTTACCAGGCGCTGGTGGACCCCGCGGCGGTCGGTCGCGGCCTGCGCGTGTTCGCCGGCGTCCGGCTCGTGCGTCATGCTCGCGCGGACGTCGCGGCCTTCGAACGCGCTGTCGTCCAGCTGTCCGAGGTGGTGCAGACCCACCACGTCACCGGCAACTACGACTACCTGCTCCAGGTGGAGGTCGCCGACCTGCCAGCCTTCGAGGACTTCCACGCCAACCGCCTGGCAAGCCTGCCCGGGGTCGCGACGGCGACCAGCTACGTGACCATGAAGACGCTCTCGTCGGTGGCTCCGCCGGCCGACGCGGTCAATGGCGACGCGTCCCGCTGAGCACCGCCCGTTGCGGGAAGGCCCCTCGGAGGCGGCCCTGCGGAAGGCCTGAGTCCCGCTCGGCCGTGAGCGGGACCAGGTTGCCGGAAACGACGACCGGTTGAGCCGTGCGCCGCCGGGTATTCCCGGGAAGACCCCGAGGAGGCCGCCGTGTCGACCGACGCGATCGTGTTGCTGAAGAACGACCACCGGACCGTCGAAAAGCTGTTCAAGCAGTTCGAAAAGGCCGGTGACGAAGACTTTGCGGAAAAGCGGAAGATCGTCGACGCGATGATCGGCGAGCTGACGACGCACACCTACATCGAGGAAGAGATCTTCTACCCGGTGGCGAAGGAGGCGGTTCCGGAAACGCGCGACCACGTGCTGGAAAGCGTCGAGGAGCACCACGTGATGGTGTGGCTGATGGCCGAGCTGCGGGACCTGGACGCGAAGGACGAAACATTCGACGCGAAGGTCACCGTGCTCATCGAAAACGTGCGCCACCACGTGGAAGAGGAAGAAGAGGAGTGGTTCCCCGAGGTGCGCAAGGCCCTCGGGCGCAAACGCCTGCAGGAGGTGGGCCAGCGCATGCTGGACGCTCGCCCGAAGGCGCCGAACGACCCCCTGAAGATCGCCAGCGCGCACGCGTGACGACCGGGCCCGGGTAGCGACGTCCGGGCCGGCTCAGGGACGGCGGCCGACAGCGGTCGCGAGCTCGTGTGCGCGCCGGTCGTCTGGAGCCAGGGGAGCGGTGTCGCCGCCAGCCCAGCCCTGTCTCGGTCCGCTCGGTCCTCATCGCCGGCAGGCGCAGCATTGCGCACCGAGAAGGTCGGCGGCGACTGGCCGCACGGTGGCGGGGGCGATCGCGTCGGCGAGGTCCGCGTTGTGCACGACCTGCAGGCAGCGTCGAGCCGACGTTCGAGGTTAGTCTTCTCCCGGGTGCAGGCGGCCTCCGGCCAGCCGTGCGTCGGCCGGCGCTCGTCGACCGGCGCGGTGGTTTCCCGCGATGAGTGCGCGCCGATCGAAGCTTGGACAGGTACTGGCTCAGGCTCGCAGCGCGTACCGGCGCTCGGCGTAGGCGAGGTCGTCGCGCCACAGGCGGGCCGCCGTGTGGCGCATGAGCGGCCGAATCGCCGGCGCAAGCCGGGCCGCGATCGCGAAGCCGGGCCGTTCGGACGCGGCGATCGTCGCCTCGATGACCGCGGTGCGCGGGCGTCCGTCGAGCCCGGCACCCAACGGCGTCGCGTGGGTTTCGACGACGCTGCCGACGCCTTCGCCGTCCACGATGCGCATGACCACCGTCCGCGGTTCGGGGCACTCGAACTCCGCCACGACCGGGACGCCCCAGCGGCCGGCCACGCGGAACGTGACCTCGACCAGGAACCGGTCCTCGTCCTCGGTCGGGGTCTCGAGCACCTGGAGGCGCGCGAACGAGTACGGGTGGAACCAGGCGCCGTGCCACGGGTCGAGCCGGTTGGCCACGACGTCCTCGGGTTCGCAGATCCCGGTGAGCGTCGCGACGGCGTCGATGCGCGCCGTTCCGCCGGGGCGGGCGGGTACCACCGGCCGGTCGGTCGGCGGCTCGTGCCCGAGTGCGTCGAGCCGGGCCCAGACCAGGACGCCATCGTCGTGCGCCGGGACCGGCGCCCAGCTGCCGCAGCGTCGGCCGTCCAGCCGCAGACCGTGCCACCGGCACACCAGGCCGCCGCGGTCGACGCGGGCGTCGGCGAGCGGTGCGCCCAGGTGCGGGCAGGCGCCTGGGCCGATCCGGACATCGCCGCTTTCCCCGCGCCACGCGACCAGCTCGCGGCCGCCGACGGTGACCCCGAACGGGCGGTCGGCGCGGATCGCCCGGGCGGCGCCCACGACGTACCAGTTGCCCGACGGACGCGCCGACGCCCGCTTGCCCGCGGACTCGATGAGCGCGGGCGGGCAGTCCTGGTACGTCGGCTCCTGGCCGGCCCACCGAGGCTCACGAAACGGCTGGACGGGCCATCGTCGCGGCCAGAGCCCGGCGACCCGCTGGCTGACACTCATCGATCCATCGTGGACGCGGTCCGCCGTGCCCGCACGGCGGACCGTCTTTCGGGTGCACCGGTGTTTATCGACCTTTCCGCCGGGTAAAGACGACCGTTGCATCGTTTTCGCGTCGATTTGTCCTGCACCGAGAAGGAGCCCGGATGGCACAGGTCACCGACACCGGTCCGGCGGCCCGGCTCGACGAACTACGCGCGCGGTGCGCCGAAGAGGTCCACGGGTTCGTCGTCGAGCGCGTGCGGGAGCACTTCACCGGCCGTCCCGCCGGCACCCCGGCGGCCACCGCCCTGCCCGAGTTCGCAGCCGGTGGGAAGTTTCTCCGCCCGCTGTTCGCCTACACCGGCTGGTGCTGCGGCGCGCCGGACGACGACGCGGCGCTGCGAGCGGCCGCCGCGCTTGAGCTGCTGCACTGCTTCGCGCTGGCCCAGGACGACGTCATGGACGGTTCGAAGCGACGTCGTGGCCGGCCGGCCCTGCACGTCACCTTCTCCCGGTGGCACGAAGACGCCGGACTCGCCGGATCCGCCGACCGGTTCGGCGAGTCGGCCGCGATCCTCGCGGGGGACCTGTTCCTCGTCTGGTCCGAGCAGCTGCTCCGCACCAGCGGCCTCCCCGCGGAGGTCCTCGCGCGGGGCTGGCCGGGCTACGACCACCTGCGCTCCGAACTGGCCCTCGGCCAGCTCGGCGACCTCGTCAACGACGCCCGCGCGCTGCCCGCGTGGGCGGACGTCCTCGACGTGGTCCGGCGCAAGTCGGGCAACTACACCGTGCGCCGGCCCCTCGAGTTCGGCGCCGCGCTCGCGGGGTGTGCCGAGCCGGTCGTCCACGCACTGAGCACCTACGGCGGGCTGATCGGCGAAGCCTTCCAGTTCCGCGACGACCTGCTCGGCGTGTTCGGCGACCCGGCCGTCACCGGCAAGCCCGTCGGCGACGACCTGCGCGAGCGGAAGGCCACCACGGTGGTGGTGCTCGCCGCCGAGCTGGCCGACCGCGGGCAGCGCGCCGAACTGGGTGGTCTGCTGGCCCTCGACGTCATCGACGACGCCGCCGTGGCGCGCTGGCAGCGGCTGATCACCGCGACCGGGGCCGCCGACCAGCTGGAGAAGTTCATCGACGAACGCGTCCACCACGCACTGGAGGCAGCCGACCTGGCCGGGCTCCCGCCGTGGCCGGCCGCCGCGCTGACGACGCTCGCGGTGCGGTGCACCGAGCGCGTCCGATGAGGACGGTCCCCGGCCGCACCGGCCGCGTGGTCGTCGTCGGCGCCGGGCTGGCCGGCCTGTCCGCCGCCCTGCACCTGGCCGGGCGGGGCCGGTCGGTCGTCGTCGTCGAGCGCGATTCCGGGCCCGGCGGGCGAGCCGGGCGCCTCGACCTCGACGGCTACCACCTCGACACCGGCCCGACGGTCCTGACCATGCCCGCCGTCCTCGGCGACGCCTTCGCCGCGGTGGGCGCCGACCTGGCCGGGCACCTGACGCTGACCCGCCTCGACCCCGCCTACACCGCGCGGTTCGCCGACGGCTCGGTCCTGCCGGTGCACTCCGACGCGGCCCGGATGACCGACGCCGTACGCGACTTCGCCGGCCCGGCCGAGGCGGCCGGGTACCGCCGCCTGCGCGACTGGCTGACCCGGCTGTACCGCGCCGAATTCGACCGGTTCGTCGCCACCAACTTCGACTCGCCGCTGGGCCTGCTCACCCCCGACCTGGCCCGGCTGGTGGCGCTCGGCGGGTTCCGTCGCCTCGACGCCCGGATCGGCGCGTTCCTGGCCGACGAACGGCTCAAGCGCGTCTTCACCTTCCAGGCCCTGTACGCGGGGGAGTCGCCGATGCGCGCGCTCGCGCTGTACGCGGTCATCTCCTACATGGACACCGTCGGCGGCGTGTACTTCCCCGACGGCGGGATGGCGGCCGTCCCGCGGGCGATGGCCAGGGCGGCCGCCGACACCGGGGTGGAGTTCCGGTTCGGCGCGCCCGTCACGGCGCTCGAACGCCGAGGTGCGCGCGTGACCGCCGTGCACGCCGGCGGCGAACGGATCGCGGCCGACGCGGTCGTGCTGACCACCGAGCCGCACGAGAGCTACCGGCTGCTCGGGCGCGCGCCCCGGCGTCCGGTGCCGTTGCGCGCGGCGCCGTCCGCGCTGGTGCTGCACGCGGGCGGCCGCGCCGGAGATCCCCTCGGGCACCACACGATCTCGTTCGGCGACGGCTGGGCGTCGACGTTCCGTGAGCTGATCACCGAAGGACGGCCGATGAGCGATCCGTCGTTGCTGATCACCCGCCCGACGGCGACCGACCCGTCCCTGGCCCCGCCCGGCCGGGACCTGTTCTCGATCCTGGCGCCCGTGCCGAACCTCGACCGCGGCCCGCGCGACTGGGACGCCGATGCCGGCCCGTACGCCGAGGAGATCCTCGACCACGTCCGCTCCCGCCTGCTGCCCGGGTTCACCCCGGAGCTGTCCCACGTCCTGAGCCCGGCGGACTGGCAGCGCCGCGGGCTGGTGGCAGGCACGCCATTCAGCTACGCGCATTCGTTCGTCCAAACCGGACCGTTCCGGCCACGGAACCTGCCACCCGGCACGGAAAACGTCGTCCTGGCCGGCGGCGGGACGGTGCCCGGTGTCGGCGTCCCGACGGTGCTGCTCTCGGGCCGCCTCGCCGCCGACCGGATCACCGGCGGACGGCCGGCCACGGCCGTCACCCTCGACCTCGCCGCGGAAGGAACCCGATGACGCACCGCGAACTCGATGCCGCAGGCATCACCGAACCGGCTCTGCGCGGCGCCTACCTGCGCTGCCGCGAGGTCAACGCCCGGCACGGCCGGACCTACTTCCTCGCCACGCGCCTGCTTTCGCCCGCTCAGCGCCCCGCCGTCCACGCGCTCTACGCGTTCGCGCGGCGGCTGGACGACCTCGTCGACGAACCGGCGCCCGGCGCCACCCCGGACGACATCGCCGCCACGCTGCACGACGTCGAACGGCACTTCTTCGCCGACCTCGCCGCCGGACGCAGCGACGATCCGCTGCGCACCGCCGTGATCGACACCGCGACCCGGTACGCCATCCCCGAGCCGCACTTCCGCGCCTTCTTCGCGTCCATGCGGATGGACCTCACGGTCACCGGCTACCCGACGCGGGCCGCGCTCGACGAGTACGTGCACGGCTCGGCCGAAGTCATCGGGCTGCAGATGCTGCCGGTGCTCGACACCGTCGTCCCCCGCGCCGAAGCGACCCCGCACGCGGCGGCGCTCGGGAAGGCGTTCCAGCTGACGAACTTCCTGCGCGACGTCGCCGAAGACCTCGATCGCGGCCGGGTCTACCTGCCCGCCGACGAACTCGCGGCGACCGGGGTCGACCGCGACCGGCTGGCCTGGTGCGCTCGGAGCAGGCGGGTCGACCAGTTCGTCCGGCGAGCGCTCGCCGACCAGGTCGCGCGAACGCGCCGGATCTACGCCGAGGCCGAACCGGGCATCACGATGCTGCACCCGGCGTCCCGGCCGTGCGTGTGGACCGCCTTCACGCTCTACGGCGGGATTCTCGACCGCATCGAGGCGGCCGGGTACAACGTCTTCGCCGGCCGCGCGCGCGTGCCGCGCCATCGACGGTTGCTCGCCGCCGGCGACGCGCTCGTCCGCGCCCGGTGGGCCCGCCACCGCCACCCGGTGGCGGTGGCCTGACGTGGGCAAGCTGGAATACCTCCTGGTACTGGCCGCCTGCGTGGCCGTCACGCTGCCGCTGGAGCTGGCCGGGGCCCGGGTGTACCGCCGGCCGCGGCTGCTGGCCCGCGCGGTGCTGCCGGTCGCCGCGGTCTTCCTGGTCTGGGACGCGATCGCCGTCGCCGCCGGGGTCTGGGACTTCGCCCCTGAGTTCGTCACCGGACTGCGGGTGCCGCTGGGCATCCCGCTCGAAGAGGTGCTGTTCTTCGTCGTGGTGCCGATCTGCGGGGTCCTGACCTACGAAGGCGTGCAGGTGACGGCGCGGCTGCTGCGCCGCCGGTCGCGGGTGACGCGCTGATGCCTTGGGGCTACACGGTTCCGGCCGTCGCCGCGGTGGTTCTGGTGCTTGCGGGAGAGCTGCTCGTGCTGCGCACCGGCCTGCTCCGCCGTCCCGAGTACTGGGTCACGATGGCCATCGTGACCGCGTTCCAGATCCCCGTCGACGGCTGGCTGACCAAGCTGTCCGCGCCGATCGTCCGGTACGCGCCCGAAGGCATCACCGGCTGGCGGTTCCCGTGGGACATCCCGGTCGAGGACTTCCTCTACGGCTACGCCCTCGTCACCGCGGTCCTGCTGCTGTGGGAACGCGGGAAGTCGCGAAAGGACAGTGATGACCCTGTTGCCCGATAACGGTTTGCCGCGTGCCGAGGTACCGGCGGCGTTCGACGGCGGCGCCGCGGCGTACGACCGGCTCGTCGGCCTCAACCCGGGCTACCACCGGCACCTGCGCCTTTCCGCCCGGCGCCTCGGAGCGTCCCCCGGTGCGCGCGTCCTGGACGCCGGCTGTGGCACCGGCGCTTCGACGGCCGCGTTGCTGACCGCGGTCCCGGCCGCGCGGGTCACCGCGATCGACGCGTCCGCGGGCATGCTGGCCCGGGCCCGCGCGAAGCCGTGGCCGGCGGGGGTCGAGTTCCGGCACACCGCGGTGGAGGACCTGGCCGACGAGGGGCCGTTCGACGCGGTCTTCGCCGCCTACCTGGTGCGCAACCTCGACGATCCGGACACGCAGCTCAAGCGGCTGTACGGCCTGCTGCGCCCGGGCGGGCGCCTCGCGCTGCACGAGTACTCGGTGCGCGACTCCCGGCGGGCGCGCTGGGTGTGGAACGCGGTGTGCGGGACGATCGTGATCCCGGCCGGCCGGCTCGTCACCGGCGACGCGACGCTGTACCGGCACCTGCGGCGCAGCGTCCACGCCTTCGACGGCGTCGCCGATCTCTGCGCCCGCGTGGCCGCCGCGGGCTTCACCGATGTCCGGACCGGGACCGTGCCGGGCTGGCCGCGCGGGATCGTCCACACCGTCCTGGGCACCCGCCCGTGAAGCCGGGACGCGACCGCCGTGCCGAAACCCACCCGGCGCCCGGCGGGCTCGCCGACGCCGGGCAGCTCGACGGCCGTCCCCGCGTCGCGGTCGTCGGGGGCGGGATCGCCGGGCTGACGGCCGCGACCGGCCTGGCCGAGCGCGGGGTCGAGGTCACGGTGCTCGAACGCGAGCGGTACCTCGGCGGGCGCGCCGGAGGATGGGCCGAGCGACTGCCGGACGGCACACCCGTCACCATGAGCCGGGGGTTCCACGCGTTCTTCCGCCAGTACTACAACCTCCGCGCGCTGCTGACCCGCACGGACCCCGGCCTGGAGCGGCTCACGGCAGTCGCGGACTACCCGCTGGTCGACGCGCACGGCCGCACGGACACCTTCGCCGGGCTGCCGCTGACCCCGCCGCTCAACGCGCTCGCGTTCGCCCTGCGCAGCCCGACCTTCCGCCCGCGCGACCTGCTGCGGCTCAACGGACGGCGCGCGCTGCCGCTGGCGGGTGTCCGCGTACCGCGGATCTACGACCAGCTCGACGACACCGACGCGGCGTCCTTCCTCACCGCCATCGGATTTCCGGCCGCCGCCCGGCACCTCGCCTTCGACGTCTTCTCCCGCAGCTTCTTCGCCGATCCCGGCGAGCTGTCCGCCGCGGAGCTGGCGACGATGTTCCACCTGTACTTCCTGGGTTCTTCCGAAGGCCTGCTGTTCGACGTCCCGGCCGAGCCGTTCCCGCAGGCGCTGTGGGAGCCGCTGGGGGAGTACCTCGCCGACCGCCGTGCCGAGGTCCGGACCGGTGTCTCGGTGACCACCGTCGAGCCGTGCTCAGACGGGTTCTTCGTCGATGGCGAGCCTTTCGACGCGGTCGTGCTCGCGTGCGACGTCCCGGGCCTGCGGCGCGTTGTGGCCGGCTCACCCGGCTTGGGCACACCGGAGTGGCGTGCCGCCGTGGCGGACCTGCGTACCGCGCCGCCGTTCGTCGTGCGGCGGCTGTGGCTGGACCGGCCGGTGAGCGGCGCCTGGCCGGCGTTCCTGGGCACCGGAGGGTTGCCGCCGCTCGACAACATCAGCGTCCTCGACCGGTACGAGGGCGAGGCGCGGCGATGGGCGCACCTTCACGGCGGGTCGGTCGTCGAACTGCACGCCTATGCGTCCGGTGGCGACACCGACCGCGTCGCGAAGGAACTGGACGGGGTCTTGCACCGGCTCTACCCGGAGACCGCCGATGCCCGGGTGGTCGGCTCGAGCACCCTCGTCCGCGAGGACTGCCCGCTGTTCCCGGTCGGCGGCTTCGCCCGGCGGCCGCCAGTGGAGACGCCGCAGCCCGGACTGGTGCTGGCCGGTGACACGATCCGCGTCGACCTGCCGGTGGCGCTCATGGAGCGTGCGGCCACCACCGGCTGGATCGCCGCGAACGTTCTGCTGCGCAGCTGGGGCCTCGCGGGCCACGCACTGCGTTCGGTGCCGAACCGCGGCCGGATCGCCGTACTCGACCGGCTCGCCGCCCGGACGTGGTAGCTCCGGTCACGCGACACCTGTGTCAGGCCGCGGACGCCACGCTCGAAGTGCCGCTCGAGGAGCGAAGCAACAAGAACGCGGGCGGAACGGACGCTGGAATCAGAGCGCTTCGGCCAGCCAGTTCACCGCTCGCACCAAGTCGAGTTCCGCCCAGCTCACCGGGTGTGGTTCCGGACCGGACCACCTCCCTTCCACAAACCGTTTTGCTCCCCGAGCACACCGCTGACACCCCGCTCTCATCGCTTGCAAGCACACCGGGCTTGGCGAATGACACCGATTCCACGCGGCCACCGCGGGCCATCGCCTCCACGTACCAGAGCGACCAGATCGAGTACGCGTCGTCGTCTCGGGGGTTTCGAATACGACAGCGAAATCCGTTTGTCGCAGGCCGGCACGGGTACGTCTGGCGGAACAGGTTGATCATCACAATCGACGCGTCGAACGCGGAGGTGTCCCCTTGCCGACCGCCCGCCTCATCGCCACTCAGGTTCCGCGATCTCCAGCCGCGGCCGTGGTCGTCCTCCACGGAGGAGGCGCCCGTGGCGGCGCGATGCCGGTGAGCCCAGCACAGCTGTCGGTGGTGCGGATGATCCCGATCGCGCAGCGGGTCGCGCGCACCGGCCACGGCCACTTGGCTGTGTGGCGGCTGCTGAACTCCATGCGCGGTTGGGACAGCGCTCACAGCCCGGTGGACGATGTCCGCTGGGCGCTCGCGCAGATCCGGGACCGGTTGCCGTCCGGGACGCCGGTCGGCCTGATCGGGCACTCCCTCGGCGGCCGGGCGGCGATCCTGAGCGCGGGCGAACACGACGTGCGCAGCGTCGTCGCGCCGGCGCCGTGGGTGCACCCCCAAGACGGTGACGTCCCGGCGGTCGGCAGGCGAGTGCTGTTCGTGCACGGCACGGCGGACCGCGTCGCCCGGCCGGAGCGGGCGTTCGGCGCTGCCGAACACCTCGCCCGCACCGCGCGGGTCGGCGTCGTCCGCGTCCGGAACGGCCGGCACGCAATGCTGCGCCGCCACCGGACCTTCGACGGGCTCGCGGCAGGGTTCACGGCCGCCACCCTGCTCGGTGAAGCGCCGGGCGATCCGCGAAGTCCCCTGGGCCGGATCCTGGCCGGCGCCGCGTTCGCGGTCGCCTGAATCCACCGACGGAGGAGCCGACATCAAAGCACTCACCTGGCAAGGCACCGGGAACGTCGAGATCACCGACGTTCCCGACCCACGCATCGAAGAGCCGACCGACGCGATCATCAAGGTCACCTCGACCGCGATCTGCGGATCCGACCTGCACCTCTACGGGGGTGCTTGGCCCGTACCTCAAGCCGGGGGACGTGCTCGGCCACGAGGCGATGGGCATCGTCGAGGAGGTCGGCTCCGGCGCTGCCGCTCACCTGTCAGTGGGGGACCGGGTCGTCGTGCCGTTCACCATCTCTTGTGGGCATTGCTGGATGTGCGGGCGCGGCCTGTTCGCCCAGTGCGAGACGACCCAGGTCCGCGAGCACGGCAAAGGCGCCAGCCTCTTCGGGTACACGGCGCTCTACGGCTCGGTTCCCGGCGGCCAAGCCGAGTACCTGCGGGTGCCTCAGGCGCACTTCGGGCCGATCGTCGTCCCCGAAGGGACCCCGGACGAGCGGTTCCTGTTCCTGTCGGACATCCTGCCGACGGCGTGGCAGGCTGTCCGCTATGCCGACGTCCCTCCGGGCGGCACGGTGGCGGTGCTCGGGCTGGGCCCGGTCGGCCAGTTCGCCGTCCGCATCGCCGCGCACCTCGGCGCCGGCCGGGTCATCGGCGTCGATCGGGTCCCCGAACGGCTCGCGCTCGCCGAGCGCTACGGCGCCGAACCGGTCAACCTCGACGAAGTGAAAGACGTCGCGACCACCCTCATCGAGCTGGTCGACGGCCGCGGCCCGGACGCCACGATCGACGCCGTCGGTATGGAAGCGCACGGCGGGCGGCTTGCCACCGTGGCCCAGAAAGCCACCGGCCTCCTCCCGGACGCGCTCGCGCGGAAGATGACCGACAAGCTCGCCGTCGACCGGCTCGACGCGTTGCACGCGGCTCTTAAGGGTGTGCGGCGCGGAGGCACCGCATCGGTGTCGGGTGTGTACGGCGGCGAAGTCGACGCGATGCCGATGATGGAGATGTTCGACCGCGGCATCCAGCTGCGCATGGGCCAGGCCCACGTGCGGCGGTGGACCGAGGAAATCCTCCCGCTCGTGCTCGATCCGGCCGACCCGCTCGGGACCCTGGACCTCACCACGCACCACCTGCCGCTGGCCGAGGCTGCGCACGGCTACGAGATGTTCCGCGACAAGCACGACGGCTGCGTCAAGGTCGTGCTGAAGCCGTGACCGGACGAGACGTGTTCATCGCCGGGACCGGTGTCGTCGTGCACTCCGCGACCATGATCGGGACGAGGTCATGACGGCGCCGGGGCCGGAACCGGAGGAGGTACCCGGCCTGGAAGCGGGCGGGTCGGTGACCCCGGGGGACACCCCGCCCGACGCCGGCCAGACGTCCGGGCTGTCCCACCCGCAGCCGATGCCGTCGAAAACGATCCCGGTGATCGCGCTGGTGATCGTTGGTGTCCTCGTCATCGGGATGGCCGCGTTCTTCCTGCTGCGAGCGTTCGATCTGGTTGGTTGAGCGTCAGCAACCGGTCTGCTGCGTCGTCCATAATGGCGTGAAGACCGTCTCGCGCGATCCGGATCTGACGTTCGGCGCCGGTTTCGCCGGCGAGCACGCGGCTGAGCTGAGCGTCGGCGAACACGTCGTCGCGGGACGCCGTCAGCATCGGGCGTATGTGGGACAAGAGGTTGTCGAGCAGGGTTGCAGCCGGGACGCGCCGGCCTGTCAGCGGGTCGACGCCCGGTCCGTGAATGCCGTGTCGGGCGGCGGTCCACAACGCGGCCGCGGCGAGCTGACCGTCCACTTCGGGCGCTTCGACGCCGCGGTCCAGGTCGGCGAGCGCCGTGCGGACCAGGGCTCGGGTCAGCGCTACCTGCAGCAGCGCCTCGTCGACGGTGCCGGCGACGTCGGCGATCCGCACCTCAACAGTCGGGTACACCGCCGATGGGCGGGCGGCCCAGAAGGTCATGCGGTCGTCAACGAGCACGCCGCTGTCCACCAGACGTCCGAGGCAACGTTCGTAGGTGGCGAGGTCGCCGAAGCGAGGCGGGATGCCACCACCGGGCAGCGGTGCCTGCTGGATCACGCGCCAGCTCTGGTGACCGGTGTGCCGTCCGTGGTGGACGGCGGAGTTCCCGGACAGCGCGAGCAGCGTCGGGAGCCAGGGCCGCAGGTGGTCGACGACGGCGACGGCGAGCTCCCGGTCGGGGACGCCGACGTGGACGTGGCAGCCGCACGTCTCGTAGTCGGCGAGGACACCCTGGTAAAGGGCGCCGATGGCGTGGTGGCGCGGGGTGTCGGTCAGCCGGGGCCGGTCCCCGGCCAGCGGCGGCGTGCCGAGCGGCACGATCAGCGCCGCGGTTTCTCGCGCCGCGGTCGCCAACGATGTGCGAGATGCGGTCAACGCCCGGCCGACGTCGGACAGATCCGTGAGCACGTCGGTCGTCGTCTCGACCTGAGATTGGTACAACTCGCGATGAAACCCCTCCTCGCCCGGGAGCCGGGCGAGGATCTCACCAGCCCGGGAGACCGGTCGCCGCGTCCGGGCGTCGACGATGAGGAACTCTTCCTCGACGCCGACGGTGAGCCCGCCGGTCACGTCGGCTCCGGTGGCGTGGACCCGGCCGAGCCGGGGTATCCGGGGCTGATGAACGACACCACGGCGGCACCCGCAACCATCACCCCGTACGACGACGGGCCGCTGCTGGTCCGCGGCGAGTTCGAAATCCGCTCACCGGACGGCGAGGTCATCGATCCCGGCCGTAGTACGGTCGCGCTCTGCCGCTGCGGGCTCTCGGCCGTCAAACCCTTCTGCGACGGTACCCACAAGGTCCGCGGATTCCGGGCGTCCGGCGGCGACCGTTCCTGAGCGCAACGACGACCGGTCGTTCGCCCAGGCCGCCAGCAACGTCCGGCCGAACTCGGCGTCGACTGCCAGCCCACACGCTGCGCCGAAGAGAACATCGGCTGCGGCGGCCGGGTTCTCCCGCGCGAACGTGCCGCAGAGGTCGTGGGCGGCGATCTGTTCGTGGACGGCGTCCGCTTCGACGTGCACGTCGAAGAATCGAGTCGCCGGCTCGTCTCCGCCGAGGCGCCGCAACCCATTGCCGTAGCGGCGGTTCGGCAGCGACGACGTCATCTCGAACGCCGCCAGGTGTCCCAGCGTGGCACCGAGCCAGCGGCGGTGGAAGCCGAAGAACGACATCAGGTTGCTGACCGCGAGCGTCACCGCCGGGACGTGCTCGATATAGTGGCCGTAGCTGTCATCGAGAGACAGTCCGCGCATGGTGGCCCGGAACAGCTCGGAGTGCATGCGGTCCAGCCGTCCGGTGCCGTATTCGTCGGTCTGGATCTCCAGCAACGCGACCTTCGCCGCGCCGGACAGCCGGGGAATGGCCCAGCTGTGCGGATCCGCCTCTTTCAGGTGATACACGGAACGATGGACGACGAACTCACGGAACTGTGCCGAGGACGCCCGTCGCTGCAGAAACTTCGCCAGCGAAGGTCCGTCGTCGGCCCGGACCAGTTCGGCAAGCGCATTCGGCACCGTCTCCGGCTCGACGGCAACCGGGGAGACGAGCTCGCGAAGTCCCGCTTCCCACCGTCGCTCGAGCCGGCTTCGCAGAGCGGTGACGAAAGGAGCGTGCTCCCACGACGGATTGACGTCGTCGAAGCCGCGATAGCCAAGCTCGTAGCAGATCCACAGGGCGAGCTGCAGGTCGTCGTCGTGCACCACGGGACGGGCGCGGTCGTCCGCGACGGGGACCGGGGTGAGGTCGTCCGGCACCCGGCTGAGGCGGTCGGTGAGCAAAGCGCTCACCGGGCCACGGGAGTGAGGTAGACGCATGGATCCTCCTGATTGCTGGGACGGTGACGGATACGCACGGTTTCGGTGGTTATCGGGACGCGGTGGCCGAACCGGCAAGGATGCGTCCGTCGAGGACGGTGCCTTGCGCCGACGGCGGTTCGGTGCGAGCCGGCCGGCCCACTCCGGTCCAGCTGAACCCCGCTTGGGCCAGTGCGGCCGGATCGAGGAGGTTACGGGTGTCGACGACGGTCGGGGTGCGCACGCAGGCGGCCAGGCGAGGCCAATCCAGGCGCCGGAACTCGGGCCACTCGGTCAGGACCACGATTGCGTCCGCGTCGGCGGCGGCCTGGTAGGCGTCCTCCGCCACGGCCACCGGGAGCTGTTCGGCAGAGGACACCGCTGGGTCGAACGCGACCAGGTCGGCCCCGGCCTGGCGCAGCAGAGCGGCAACTGCGAGGGACGGGGAATCGCGAAGATCGGCGGTGCCGGCCTTGAAGGTCAGGCCCAGCAAGGCCAGTTTCACTTTGCTGAGCGACCCGGCGCGGCTGCCTGTCACGGCGGCGCGGATCTTGTCGACCATCCGCTTGTGCTGGCGGTCGTTGGTGTCGATCGCCGCCCGGACGAGCCGGAACTCGAAGTCGGCCGAGTCGGCCAGCTGCAGCAACGCGGAGGTGTCCTTCGGCAGACAGGAACCTCCCCAGCCGGGCCCGGGGGACAGGAACTTCTGGCCGATGCGGCGGTCGTAACCCATGCCCTCGGTGACGTCGGTGACGTCGGCTCCGACGCGGTCGCAAAGCTCGGCGACCGCGTTGACGTAGGAGAGCTTCATCGCCAGGAAGCAGTTGGCCGCGTACTTGACCAGCTCGGCGGACGGGCTGTCGGTCAACACGGTCGGCGCGCCGAGGCGCGCGTACAGCGCCGCGACCCGTTCGGCCGCGTCCTGGCGGGCGGAGCCGACCACGATCCGGTCCGGGTGCAGGAAGTCGTGCACCGCCGTGCCCTCCCGCAGGAACTCCGGGTTGGACACCACCGCGACGTCCTCGCGGTCCAGCAGGTGGGTGAGCCGGTCCGCGGTGCCGACGGGCACGGTGGACTTGGTCACCACGACACACCCCGGGGGCAGCAGCGTGCGGATGTCGTCCACCACCGTCTCCAGAATGCAGAGATCGGCCAGACCGCCGACACCCATGGGCGTTGGGACGCAGAGGAAAACGATCTCCACCGGCGGTGCGGACTGCTCGAAGACGGCTTCGGCCCCGGTGACCCAGGTGAGCCGGCCCGCGGCAGTGCCCTCAGCGACGAGGTCGGCCAGGCCCGGTTCCAGGATGTCCACGTGACCGTCGCGCAGCCGGGCCACCTTGGCCCCGTCCGAGTCGGCACTTCGCACCGTGTGACCGAGCGAGGCCAGACAGGCGCCGGTGGTGAGCCCGACGTACCCGGTTCCGATGACGGCGACGTTTCGAGCGAACATGATGGTTCCTCACTGGACGGGGTGGGCCGCGAGCCGGTCGCCGAACCCGGGGAGCAGGCGGAGGGTGTCGCGGGCGCGGTCGAACCGGACGGCACCGGCCCGGTCGAGCTCGGTCAGCCAGCCGATCATCGGCCAGAACCCGTGACGGCGGTGGAAAAGGCGGGCGTTGGCCACCAGCTCGCGGACGTGCCGCGGCTCGTGCCGGCTGGGTGGGTGGTACTGGTGGTAGGCGATGGCTCCGCCCACCCAGGCGAGCCGGGCGCCGCGCCTGGCCGCGCGCAGGGCGAAGTCGGTGTCTTCGGCGCCGTAGCCGGCGAACTCTTCGCAAAATCCACCGAAGCGGACCCAGTTGTCCCCTGAGAGCGCGAAGGACAGCGACCAGAACAGCTCGAAATTGTGCTCGTCCAGCACGATTTCATCGGCCTTCGGTGCCGGCCTGCGCGGGTGCGGCTCGGCGAGCCGGGCGAGTTCCCGTGGCGCGGGATAGCCGGCGGGCGGGGGCGGTGGCAGGTAGGCCACGGGCCCGCACAGCACCGTTGCCGGGGGCACCCGGCCCGCCGCGGTCGCGTAGCGGGCCAGCGATCCGGGACCGGGAACGCAGTCGACGTCGAGGAAGATCAGCAGCTCGGCGCCCCGGCCGAGGGCCGCGTCCGCCCCGGCGTTGCGGGCCGCGGCCAGGGGGAGCCCTCGGTGTCCGGAGTGGACGGTGACCGGGAGGAGAGGGGGTGCCGAGGGGCACGTGCGCAGCCGGGGGACGCCGGCCATGCTGACGACGACGTGCACCTCGGCGTCGGCGACGTCGAGCGCGTCGCGTTGGCGTTGAAGGTGGGAGTCCCGCCCGGCCGTGATGGTGATGACGGCGGTGCGTGGCCGCCACCCCGGGCCGGTCACCGGAACCGCGCCAGGTCGCGCAGGAGGGCTGCGGCGCGCGCCGCGCCGTCGCCGGACGACCACGGTGCCCAATCGCCGCCGCGGGTTCGTGCTTCGGCCAGCACCCCGGGCCACCGCGATGGAGCCGGCCACGATCGCACGACCACGCCCAGCGAAGCGCGGACCAACGCTTCCGCGGTCGCTTCCTGCTCGTCGAACGGGCGAGGCTGCGGGATGACGACGGCGGGCCGCCGGGCGGCCGCCAGCTCGGCGAGGGCGTTCTGGCCGGCGTGCGTGACCACGACGCCGGCCTCGGTCAGCAGGGGCCACGGGTCGGCTACCCATCCGTGGTGGTGCAGGTTGGACGGGTGGCTGCCGGAAGACTCCCCGGAACGGCCCGGACCCGCGACGTCCCACCGCCACCGCGGCGTGGCGGCCGCGGCGGCGTGGAGCTGGGTGGTCGTCACCGCCAGGCCCCCCGACCCCCAAAGCACGAGGGCGCGTCGCGTTGCGCCGGCCGGGGAGGTGGTTCGTCCGTCGAAGCGTGAGAACGCGCCCACGTGCACGGTCTTGGCCAGCCATCCGGGCGGCCAGTCCGGCGCGGGCCGTCGTGGCCACGGCGCGAGGATCGCCTCGGCCAGGTCGTAGGCCGTCCGGTGGGCCCGGTCGGTCCGTCGTCCCGGCTGCGCGACGACCACCACGGGCACGCCGTGCAGCCGGGCCAGCACCGCGATCTCGACCGATACGTCGGCCACGAGCAGGCGAACCCCGTACCGGCGCAGCTCCGCGCCGACGAGAACCATCCGGTCGCGCAGACCCGCGTGCCGGGTGGGCGCCCAGTGCAGGGTGCCACCGGCCGTGACGTCGTCCTGCGCTGCGTCGGCTCCGGCGGAGTCGTCGGGCAACGTGGTCCACTGCCCCGGCCAGCCTGCCGGCGTCGGCAGGCTGGAGAGCCCGAGCACCTCCTCGCCGAGGTTGCAGGCGATGGCGCTTGCCCGTTGAAGGTGCCCGGAGCCGTGGTGGTGCACATAATAGGCGATCACGACAGCAGCTCCCGGTAGATCCGCACGTACTCGTCGACCATCCGGTCCACCGAACACGTGTCTTCCGCCCGCCGGCGCGCCGCGGCACGGTCCAGCGTCATAGCGTCGGTGATGGCCGCGGCGAGCCCGGCCACGTCGTCGGGGGCGGCCAGGGCGCCGGTGCACTCGTCGAGGATCTCGGGCAACGCTCCCCGGGCGAACCCGGCGACCGGCGTGCCACAGGCCAACGCCTCGGCGACCACCAGGCCGTAGGGCTCCTCCCACCGCGGCGAGACCACGGCGACGCCCGCCGAGCCGACCAGCCGGACCAGATCGGAGTGGGTGAGGTGACCCAGGTACTCGATGTCACCCCCCAGCAACGGCTCGACGCAGTTCCGGAAGTACCCGGCATCCGGTCGCGGGCCGGCCAGCCTGAGCCCGGTTCCGGCCGCTCTCGCGGCCTTGATGGCGAGCTCGGGTCCCTTTTCAGGCACCAAACGGCCGAACCAGACCGGTGGGGCGCCGCCGGGGCCGGGGACCCACCGGTCCAGGTCGACCCCGTTGTGCACCACGGAGGCCACCGGAACCAGCGACGACCACTGCCGTGCGGTGTGGGCGCTGACGGCGGCGAAGCGGTTGCGGCCGGCGGACCGCAGCCGGATCGCCGACTCCAGCCACGGGGTGGGCGGGGTGTGCAGTGTGGTCACCATCGGGGTGCCGAGGGCGGGCGCCATCGCGATGGGTAGGTAATGCAGGGAGTTGTTGTGCACGACGTCGCATTCCGAGGTGGCGGCGAGGTCGAGCATGAGGCCGAGGTAAGCGTGGTGCTCGGCCATGAAGTAGTCGGCGGGCATGCTGACGTCGAGCCGGGCTTGCGCCGACAACCCGGGCAGGGCCGGCATGGCTCTCACGTCCAGCTCAGGGTCGGATCCGGTCCCGCCGAACACCGTCACGTCGTGGCCTCTCTTCCGCAGCCCGGTGGCCAGCTGCCAGGTGTGCGCCTCCAGACCGCCGGCGAACGGCTCGCGAATGGGGTAGCGCGCCGAGGCGACCAGGCCGACCGTCAGCACCGGGCCGGTGCACATCTCGCGGCTCGCTGAGCCGACGAGTATCTCGGCGACCGGCCGGGTATCCCGTTCGGTTCGGTCCACTGTGGGTGTTGCGCGTACCACCGCCTGTGCTCCTTCTGGGGGGTTTGCTCATTCACGATCCTGCAGGTGCCCGCTACCTGCGGTCGAAACTGTTTCCACTCGCTGAGGTCCCGTGAAATCTCAAGTCGTCGAATTTACCGCTCAAGCTGTTGGCTGGTTCCCCTTCGGTGGAACGATAAACGCGGGTTGCGGGAGGACCTCGCGGAGCACCCGATGGGGGTGAACCGGTGTTTACCCGTCGGAGGAGTGGATACTCGCCCTCGGTGAACAGGCCGTTGACGATTGCTTCGGTCCCGGCGGGGCATTCCTATATTCGCAATATCGCGGACACGCGTGCGGAACCGCGGTTCCGGGTGCTGCCCGATCCGCCGGTGCCCGGGGCCGCCGTCGGCCAGTGGTGGCCGCACCGCTCGCTGGAACCCGCGTGGCTGCACGCTCACCAAGACCGGTTCGACCTGCTGCACCTGCACTTCGGGTACGAGCACCGGTCCACTTCGGAGCTGCGGGCGATGGTCGAGACCGTGCGCGCCCTGAGGAAGCCCCTGGTGCTGACCGTCCACGACCTCCGCAATCCGCACCATGCCGATCCCCGCCCGCACCGCGCCGCCCTGGATACCCTGGTTCCCGCGGCCAACGCCGTGATCACCTTGACCCCGGGAGCGGCCACCCGGATCGCCCAGGCGTGGGGACGCACGGCGGAGGTGATCCCGCATCCCCACGTGGTGGAACCCGCTCGTGCAAGACGGGTTTCCCGGCGTGGTGACTCCTTCGTCGTCGGGGTGCACGCGAAAAGCGTGCGCGCGAACTGTGACGCGGTGGCCGTCGCCGAACAGCTGGCCCGCACCGTGGCCACCTTGCCCGAGGCTCGGCTGGTCGTGCACGCCCACGATGACGACGGCGGCCGACGCGCTGCCGACGAACTCGCACGGCGAGGCGTGCCGGTCGCCGTGCGACCGCGCTTCTCCGACGCCGAGTTGTTCGACTACCTCGAAGGCCTCGACGTCTCCGTGCTCCCGCACCGGTTCGGCACTCACTCGGGATGGCTGGAAGCGTGCTATGACCTGGGCACTACGGTGCTGGCGCCGGACTGCGGGTTCTTCGACGAGCAGGCCCCGTGCCTGCTGTACCACCGCACCGAAGCCGAAGTGAACCGCGAAAGCCTGGACCGGGTCCTGCGGCAGGCCTACGGGCGACGTCCCCGGTGGCGCGCCGACCCAGTGCGGCGGGCGGCCGAGCGCGAGGTCATCGCCGACGCCCACTTCGCCGTCTACCACTCGGTGCTCACGGCCGGGGTGGCGGCGGGCGGCTCGTGGTGAAAGTGCACACCTATGCGCCCGGCCCGGCGGGCCACGGAGTGGTCCGGCACGCGCGCTCGGTGGCCCGGTTGTGCGCGGCCCACGGGATGCTGGAGACAGATCGCGAACCGGACCTGACCCACGCCCACTTCACCGACACCCTGTTCGGCCCGTCGATCGCGGAAGCCGCCCGGGCCTACCGGAGCTGGGCTGCACGAGCGCGGCGCCCGCTGGTGGTCACGGTGCACGACGTCCCCGATCCCGCCGGCCGCGGCCGGCGGGACGTGGTGCGGTCGGCCGGTTACGCCGCGGTCGTGGCAGCCAGCGATGTCGTCGTCGTCTCGGCCGAGCACGAGGCCCGCAAGATCAGCCGGTTGACCGGCAGCGCGCCGCACCACATCGACCTCCCTTTGCCGGCGGAGCCGGGCCCCGTCCCGTTCGAAGTTCCGGCCGGCTTGGCGTCGTCGCTGGTCGTGCTCGGCTACCTCTACCCGGGAAAGGGGCACCGCGAGGCGATCGACGTGGCTGCGGCGCTGGGCCGGGTCCGGTCCGGCGGGCCACCCGAGGTGATCGCCGCGGGCGCCACGAGCGCCGGTCACGTCGACCTGGAAGGCGAGCTGCGCCGCTACGCCGAGGTCCGCCGCGTCCCGTTCGCGATCACCGGTCACCTGACCGACTCGCGGTTCGCAGCTGTGGCACGTGCGGCAGGAGCGCCGCTCGTGCTCAACCGCGAGGTCAGTGCCAGCGGCTCGCTGTTGTCCTGGCTGTCCTGCCGGCGGCGGCCCATCACCTCGGCCGGCCCCTACGGCCGCGAAATCGAGCGCCGCTACCCGGGCAACCTCCTGCTGGCGGCGACCGAGGCAGAAGTGGTCGAGCAGACCGCTCGGGCGCTCGACGAGCCGCAGGCGACGCGGTTGCCGGACTACCCGCGCTGGCGTGACGTCGGTGCTGCGCACGTCGCGCTCTACCGGTCGGTGCTCGCCGGAAGCCGGGTGCTCTCGTGCTGACCGACGTGTTGGTTCCGCACAACCGCTGGGACCTGCTGACGGGCCGGCCACGGCGAATCCCGACCGTGACCGTGGTCGTGACCCACTACGAGCAGCACCACCTGCTGCCCCGCATGGCCTCGGCGCTGAGCCGCCAGACCTTGCGTCCCGCCCAGGTCGTGCTGGCCGACGACGGCTCGGCGCTTGCTCCGGTCTTCGCAGTGCCCGGCGTCGAAACCACCGTCGTCAGCCAGCCGGACGAGGGGTTCCGCGCCGGAGCCGCTCGGAATCTGGCCGCTCGCGAGAGCACGAGTGAAGTGCTCGTCTTCCTGGACGCAGACACCGTGCCGGAGGCGAGTTACCTCCAGGAAATAGTCCGTCACATCGCCGTGTGTCCCGATGTGCTGGCGGTGGGGCGTCGCCGGCACGCCTCGTTCGCCGAGCTGGCAGAGGACGAACAACCGGACGTCTCGGCCGAGCTGCCGGAGCCCGCCTGGCTTAAGGACGCCTACGCCACCTCGGGAAACCTGCTGCACGCCGACGGCCGCAGCTTCCGCTTCGTGATCGGCGCGGTGCTGGCCTGCCGCCGCGAGCTCTTCCACGACGTGGCCGGCTTCGACGAGCGGTTCGTCGGTTACGGCGGCGAGGACTGGGACTTCGCATACCGAGCGTGGAACGCGGGCGCGGTGCTGGTGCACGAACGGGAGGCCGTCGCGTGGCACGACGGGCCCGACTGGGCGGGCCGTGGGGAGCGGGCTGAGATCATGGACCACCAGAGCGCACGCTTGGCCGCGGTGATCCCCGAGCCGTCCACCCGGGGTGCGCCGATGCCCGGGACGATTCCTGACGTGCTCGTCGACGTCCACGCCGGCGGCTCTTTCGAGCACACGGTGCGGACCGTGCATTCGGTGCTGCGTCAGACGCATCGCGATTTGGCGCTCCGGTTGCCGGTCCAGGACGAGCGCCTGCTGGAGACCTACGCGACGGTCATACGCCTGCAACCGTGGACCGGGGACCAGCTCCGCAGGGCCCGGGTCCGCGTCGAAGTTCACCAGCCCCTGCCCGGCTCGGCGGTCGAGCGTGCGGTGGCGCTGATCGCGAAGTCCGACGCCGGCCGGGTCGACCTCGTCCGCGACGGCGAGCTGCTGGGGGTCGCGTGGTCTACCCGTGCCCTCGGACGGGCCCGGCGCTGGTCCGCGCATTTCGCGGTCGACGACGTCGTCGACCGCGCTTTCGGCCGACGCTCACTCGCGCTCGAAGAGGAGGGCGAGCGGGCCAAGACGTTGGAGGGCTTCTTCGCCCGGTGGGGCTGAGGTGGCTCACGGCCGCGCCGCGGTCACGATGTGGTGCCGCAGTTCCGGCGACATCATCGCCGGCACGCGCCGACCGCACTCGAAGCCGTGCCGGGTGAGCAGGCGTTCGACCTCGGCCAGGCGGTCGTCGACATCGTGCACCTCGATGACCAGCGCGGCGATGCGTGGCCAGTCCTGGTCGTCGATGCCGAGGAGCACCTCCAGCTCCGCGCCTTCGACGTCCACCTTGACGAGGTCGATCCGCGCGGGCGGCGACGGCAGGACACTGGAAAGGCGCACGACGTCGGCTTCCACGAGGTCGGTGCCGAGCATCTCGTCGGCCGACCGCGGGTCCGGCTGGGTCTCGCGCATCGCCGCCGTCCAGGACGCGGGCTTCTCGCTCGGACGGCTCGTCGAATTGGCCGACAGGTGGTGGTAAGCGGTCAAAACCACACGCCCGGCGCGGTCTCCGAGAGCGGCTTCGACGACGTGCACGGATCCGCCGTCGACGTCGGCCACGTTGGCGCGCAGCAGAGCGCAGGTCGCGGGGATCGGTTCCACGACGATGAGCCGCGCGTCCGGGCACAGCCGGGCGATCCGCAGCGCGAACAAGCCGATGTTGGCGCCCGCGTCGACGACCACGGCGTCCGGACGCAACGGCGGCAGGTCCCGGAGGTAGTCGTCGTGGGTGAAGATTTCGTGGTAGAGGTAGTGCGCCTCGCCCGCCGCCCACTGGCCGGGCCGTGTGGCCACCTCGAGATCGCCGGCAACACGAACACGCGCCGGCTCGGCTTCACTGATCCTTTGCGGAACCTGCACCCTGACCCCTCGCGTGATTAGGCGGACGTCTGTCTGTAGCCGTTTCGCGCGGAGGTAAACCTGCCGGGTGCTGGTGTTCACGCGCGTGGCGGTGTCGGTGGGTTGGCTGGGCGCGGGGGCAGCCAACGTGGTGCCGGCCATGACCGCCGGGTACACCGGCGACCGCGCGGTACGGCGGGTGTCCTATCTGATGATCGATCGGATTGACGACTTCGTCGTGATCCCGGCCGCGTTCGCCGCACTGGTCGGCGGGATCGTGCTGGGCCTGTTCACGAAGTGGGGGCTGGCCAAGCTGGTGCTGACGGCCGCGGTGATCGTCTACAGCACGTTCGGGCTCGGTGTGTGGGTGGAGGAAGCCATGGCGGCGGCCGCCGGCGGGGTCGAAAGCCCGGTGGCGGGACCGTTGGCCTACGGTGCGGCCCTGAACATCGTGGCGTTCTTGTTCATGACCTGGCTTTCGGTGGCCAAGCCTTGGGGCCGCACACCGTGGTCTCGGAAGCGAGCTCCTGTGCGTGACCGCCGGGCGTCCGAGCTGTCGCCGAATCAAGCAGGGTGAACTCTTCCCCTGGTGATCCGACTTCATCAGCAACCCGAGGAACACTCAACCGTCGGCCACCAGCAGGGCCACGGCTTCACGGAAAGTTGCCGGGCGAGCGCCGGGCGCGGCATCGGCGGGCCACCCGGGGCCGGTCAGGACGAGCCGGGCGCCGGGAACGTCCGGGGGCGTGGCCGGGAAGCTGCTCCACACCACGATCGACGAAGTCTCGACCCGGTCGACGGCGTCCCGCAGCGCGGAGTCCGGCAACGACGCGCCCAGGAACAGGGCCGTGCGGCCGCGCTCGGCCAGCGCGGCGCGGAGCGCCTCGAGAGGCAAGGTGTGCCGGTCGCCGTCGGCGCAGGCCAGCAGGACCGCCGGTGTTGAGCCGGCGGGCGTGGTGATGCGGTGCAGGGCGGCGGCAATGGCCCAGGAGAGGGCGTGGACGAGGTCGATGCAGCGGTCGCCGTCGTCGCTCAAGGCCGCCAAGGCGGGCCGGCACAGGTTGTCCCAGGTGTCGACGACGTCGTTGCGGTCCAGGTGCGCGTTCAGCAGTGCGGTCGCGGTGTCGATCTCCAGACCGTGGACCGCGGAAAGGAGCGTGCCGACGTCGTACGTTTCGCCGAGCGGGTGGAACGCCCGTGCGGCCGCGCCTTCGGTGCTGAGGCCTTGCGCGATGAGGTGCTTCATGCGCAGGAGGGCATCGACGTCGGCGCGGGTGTAGCGGCGGTGGCTACCGTGCTGCGGGGCGACCAGCGGAAGGTCGTAGCGCCGGTGCCAGGCGCGAAGAGTGGAAGCCGGAAGCCCGAGCATCCGGGCGACCGCCCCCGCCGGCCAGGTGACGGCGGGGGCGGCGGGCTGGTTCATCGCACCAGTGTGGACCCGGAGGCCGCCGGACGCTCAGCTACCGGGCCGTTCGACGTCGCCGCGCCACGAACCGGTCTCCTGACCGCCCCGCTCTTCGATGAACGTCTTGAACCTGCTCATGTCGCCCTTGACCCGCCGGTCGAGGAGACCGAGCTTGTCGGCGACGTTCTCGACGAAGCCCTCGGGGTCGATGTCCATCTGCGCGGTCACCCTGGTGCGGTGGTCGCCCAGGCGGTGGAAGGTCACCACCCCGGCGTGGCTGGGCCCGGAGTCCGACTTCCAGGCGACCCGTTCGTCGGGGTGCTGCTCGGTGATCGTGGCGTCGAACTCGCGGTGCTGACCACCCACGCTGACCTTCCAGCGGGTGTGCGTTTCGTCGAGCTGCCGGACTTCATCCACGCCTTCCATGAAGTGCGGGAAGGATTCGAACTGGGTCCACTGGTTGTAGGCGGTGGTGACGTCGGTCTCGACGTCAACGGACTCGGTGACGGTGCTCATGGCGAGTGCATCCTTTCGGGTCGAGATCGTTCCGAGACCCGGTTACCCTGAGATTCGATGACAAAACGATGCAAGCGCGTCTGCGTCGCCGGCGATCGAGGGAGGCCCGATGACCTGCGAAGACGAGGTACCCGCGTTGACCGTTCACCGCGCCACGGTGCCCGAAGCCGCCA
Source organism: Amycolatopsis sp. NPDC104587 (assembly GCF_055583645.1). NCBI lineage: Bacteria > Bacillati > Actinomycetota > Actinomycetes > Pseudonocardiales > Pseudonocardiaceae > Amycolatopsis > Amycolatopsis sp. NPDC104587. The sequence goes on along the minus strand of NZ_JBVJNO010000009.1, from coordinate 249,707 downwards.
TCGTCGCCGCGTCCGGCGACCTGGACGCCGCGACGGTCCCGCTGCTGCGCGATGGCGCCCGGGCCGCGTTGGCGGCGAACCCCCCCCGGCGCTCATCGCCGACTTCGGCGGGATCTCCTTCTGCGGTTCGGCGGGCCTGCAGGTGATCGCCGAGCTCGGCTCCGCCTCCGCCGTCCGGAGCCTGCCGTTCGCGGTGGTCACGGACCAGTACGCGGTGCGGAGGGTGCTGCAGGTTTCCCGGCTCGACGAGACGCTCAGCCTGCACCCGACCGTGGACCGCGCCCGCGCCTGGATCCGCGAGCTGAAGGCCGACTGACCGCGCGACGGGAGTGGTCCGCTTTTCGCCGCGAGTTTCGGGCTCGGACCCCGGAGTTTGCCTCCGTGCGGCCGGGGTAGCCGGGACTCGGTCCGAACGGAAGGCTGGGGCATGCCGGAACCCGCGGAAAGCCGCAAAGAGCGTGAAGAAGCGCAGGAGGGGCACCACGACCTCGTCGCCCAGCCGCACACCGACGAAGAGGGATCGGTCGCCAAAGCGGAAGCCGAGGCGGCCGAGCTGAGCACCGAGACGGCCCCGCTGGGTGAACCGGGGCGGAAGCTGAATCGGAAGTCGCCGTTCTTCGTCGGAATGCTCGGCGCCGCCGGGGTCGCGGTGACGTACCTGGTGGCCCAGCTGATCGTGACGGCCCAGGACACCCTGGTCCTGATCGGGCTGTCGCTGTTCATCGCGATCGGTCTGGAACCTGCCGTGTCGTGGCTGGCCCGGCACCGGTTCCCGCGCTGGGCGGCGGTGCTCACGGTGCTGCTGGCCCTGGTGCTGATCGGCGGCGGGTTCCTCGCCGCGGCCATCCCCGTCCTCGTCGAGCAGGCCACCGCGTTCGCCCACCAGGTCCCGCAGTACCTGCAGGACCTCAAGAACCACAACTCCCCGCTGGGGCAGCTCAACGACCGGTTCGGCATCCAGCAGAACCTGCAGCAGCTGCTCAGCGGCGGCAGCTTCGAAGGCGCGCTCAACGCCGGCAAAGCCGTGCTCGGGACCGTGGGCGACCTGCTGGTCGTGGCCGTGCTGACGATCTACTTCCTGGCCGACCTGCCCCGCATCCGCGCGGGCCTGTACCGGCTCGTCCCGCACACCCGCCGACCCCGGACCATCCTCATCGGCGACGAGATCTTCGCCAAGGTCGGCGGTTACGTGCTCGGCAACGCGCTGATTTCGCTCATCGCCGGCGCCGCCGCGTTCGTGTGGTTGCTGGTCTTCGGCGTCCCCTACGCGCTGCTGCTCGCGATCCTGGTCGCGTTGCTGGACCTGGTGCCGGTGCTCGGGACGGCCATCGCCGGGGTCGGGGTGTCGCTGGTGGCGCTGACGGTGTCGTGGCCGGTCGCGCTGGCCACGGGCGGGTTCTTCCTGGTCTACCGGCTGCTGGAGGACTACCTGCTGGTGCCCAGGATCATCGGGAAAGCGGTCGAGGTCCCGGCGCTGGTCACGGTGGTGGCGGTCCTGCTCGGCGGGGTGTTGCTCGGGGTGGTCGGCGCGCTGGTCGCGATCCCGGTCGCCGCCGCGCTCCTGCTCGTCCTGCGCGAGGTCGCCTACCCCCGCCTCGACCGCGCTTGAAGGTCCGGGCCACCGGGTAGTCGGCAGGGGTGACTGACTCCGTGATCGCCGTCCTCGACATCGACGGGACGCTCGTCGACTCCAACTACCAGCACGCCTTGGCGTGGTACCGGGCGTTGCGCTCGCTGGGGGAGACCGTCCCGGTGTGGCGGCTGCACCGGCTGATCGGCATGGGCGGGGACCAGATCCCCACCAAGATCGGGGGCGAGGACCTCGAACGCCGGATCGGTGACCAGGTCCGGCAGCGGCAGACGGAGGAGGCCGACCTGCTGCTCGAGGAGATGGCGGTGCTGCCCGGCGCTCGTGAGCTTCTGGTGGCCATCAAGGAGCGCGGGCACCGGCTCGTGCTGGCCTCCTCCGCTCAGGAGCGGCATGTGGACGTGTTTCTGGACAAGCTGGCCGCCCGCGATCTCGTCGATGCGTGGACGACCAGTGCCGACGTCGAGGCGTCGAAGCCCGCGCCCGACCTGCTTCAGGTCGCGTTGAAGAAGGTCGGCGCCGCTTCGGACGCCCGGAGCGTGGTGGTGGGCGATTCGGTGTGGGACGTCGAGGCGGCGAAGCGGGCCGGGATGCCCGCCATCGTGGTCCGGTCCGGCGGGTTCGGCGACGACGAGCTGCGCGAGGCGGGCGCCGTCGCCCTCTTCGACACCCCCGGTGACTTGGTGGAGGCACTTGCCGAGACCCCGCTTGCCTGAGCGGTGAGTGACGCATGATCGGCAGGGGCTTCGGGTAACCGGTGACCATGATCACCTGGGAGGCCAGACCGGCGCACGGTCTGCTGGAGCCCGCTCCGCCGAAACCGCTGCCGCTGCCGCGATCCACCGCCTCGATCGGGTCCGACCTCCGCACGCTGTACGCGGCCGGCGCGCTCGAACTGCCGCAGCCCGGCACCGGCGGGCTCGTGGGGCGCTGGGCCGCGCTGGCCGCCCTCGGCCGGATCGACCTCGCTCTCGCGCGGCTGGCCGAGGGACACGCCGACGCCGTCGCGATTCTCGGCGAGGCCGGCCTGGCCCCGCTGCCCGGCGCGCTCTACGGCGTCTGGGCGGCGAAGTCCGGCGGCACCGGCGCTGTTCTCGAAAACGGCAGGCTCAGCGGCACGGTGCGGTTCTGCTCGGGACTGTCCCTCCTGGACCGCGCCCTGGTGGCGGCCGGCGACCGGCTGGTCGACGTCGATCTCACCGACCCGGGTGTGCAGCGGCACCCGGACACCTGGCAGGCGGTCGGCATGGACGCCTCCGACAGCGGCGACGTCGTTTTCGACGGCATCCTGATCCCGGCCGACGCGCACATCGGCCCGCCGGACTGGTACGTCGGCCGACCCGGCTTCGCGCTGGGCGGGGGCGGGGTCGCCGCCGTCTGGCTCGGCGGGGCGGCCGGAGTGCTCGACGGCGTCCTGAGCCACCTGCGCGAAACCGGCGCCGCCGACGAGCACCAGGTGGCCCACCTGGGCACGATGCACGCGGCCCTGCGCTCGGCCGAGGTCCTGCTGCTGAACGCCGCCGAAACCATCGAGCAGGCCGCCGACCCGTGGCACGTCGCCAGCACGTGCCGGGCCGGTGTCGAGCAGGCCGTGCGCGTGATCCTCGATCACGCACCCCGGCTGACCGGTCCGGCACCACTGGGCCGCGACCGCCGGTTCGCCCAGCGGCTGGCCGACCTGGGCGTCTATGTCCGCCAGCACCACGCCGAGCGTGATCTCGCCGCGCTGGGCCGGCAGGTGCTGGCCGCCGGAGAGGCCGGGTGACGCCCGAGCCGGCGTTTCCCGCGTGGCCGGACGACCCGTTCACCCGCGCTGGTCGTCGCCGCCCACCCGGGCGACGAGACCCTGGGCGCTAGCGGCTTGCTGCAGCACCCGCGGGCACCGCGGTGACGCTCGTGGTGGCCACCGGCGGCGAGGACGTGTCGACGAAAGCTGCGGGATTTCCTTCGGCAGCAGGGACTTTCCGACGTCGAGCCGCTCTGGAGCCGTGTAACCCGTATCCCTCGAGGGCTGCCGGTGGATGGTCCACGAAGTCTTCCACGACTCCGGTCAACCGGTCGACGACCGTCTCGACGAAGGCCATTTCGGCTTCGGTGTAGCCGGCCAGCGCGGCGTTCTGGCGGTGCGCGAGCCGTGGCGAAGAACGCGCCGGCGTCATGGGGGTGCCCTGGTCTTCGGCGGTGAGGATCGCGACCATGGTGGCGGCGTCGGCCGCGGCGAAGTTTCCGCGTCGCGGTCGGTGTGCGCGCCCAGCTCGGCCAGGTGGTGCTCGCCGTCGAAGCCCTGGTGGACCAGCTAGCAGCCGGGCTCGCCCTTGACCTGGGTCAGGGCTTCCTCCTGCTTCTCGGAACGGATGAGGAGTACCCGGTCGTGGACGGGGTATGCCGCGCCGACGAAGCAGGAGGTGGCGATGGTGGCCGAACGAAGAAACACCCCCGACGGTCCGGGCGAGCTGTCCAAGAGGACGTGGGGCGGGGTGCTCAAACGCACCGTCAGGCAGTTCAACCGCGACAACGTGACCGACTGGGCGGCCGCGCTGACCTACTACGCCGTGCTGTCGCTGTTCCCGGGCATCATCGTGCTCACGGCGATCCTGGGGTTGCTGGGCCCGAACGCGATCCAGACCGTGATCGACAACGTGAACCAGGTCGTTCCAGGACAGGGCAGGGACATTCTCGTCGGTGCGATCAAAGAGCTGGCCGGATCGCGGAGCCTGGCCGGGCCGCTCGCGATCATCGGCCTGCTCGGCGCGCTCTGGTCGGCGTCCGGTTACGTCGGGGCGTTCATGCGCGCGTCGAACGCCATCTACGGCATGCCCGAAGGGCGCCCGATCTGGAAGACGGTTCCGCTGCGTATCGCGCTGACGGTCGGCATCGTCGCGCTCTTGGCGGCATGCGCGCTGGGCGTGGTCGCGACGGGCGCGGTCGCCCGCCGGATCGGCGACCTGATCGGGCTCGGCTCGACCGGGGTGCTCGTGTGGGAGATCGCGAAGTGGCCGGTGATCGCACTGCTCGTCAGCCTGGCCTTCGCGTTGCTGTACTGGGCCGGACCGAACGTGCGGCAGCCGGGGTTCAAATGGCTGACGCCGGGCGGCCTGCTGGCCGTGGTGCTGTGGGTGCTGGCGTCGGCGGGGTTCGCGTTGTACGTTGCGAACTTCGGCTCGTACAACAAGACCTACGGCTCGCTGGCCGGGGTGATCGTGTTCCTCGTGTGGTTGTGGATCTCGAACATCGCCGTGCTGCTGGGGGCGGAGCTGGACGCCGAGGTGGCCCGCGCGCGTTCGATCGAGGCCGGGCGTGATGAGGACCAGGAAGAGCCGTTCCTCCCGCCGCGCGACACCAGGGCGATGGACGAGGACGAGGTCGCGGATGTGGCCGCGGAAACCGAACGGAGCTGAGCCCGCATGCTCCCGGCCGGACGGACCTGGTCGGTCCCGCACGGCTGAGGAACCGCGCACACGCCTTCTCCCGCGGTTGTCGCCGAGGATTGTTGAGCCGGCGCTGTCCCTCGGTGATCATGGCGATGCCGGTCTCGTAGTCGCGTCGGCCCGTCGGAAAGCCGCGCTGGAACGTCGTCCGAGGTGACTGTCAGCTTTTGTCGCCGGTGCTGCGGAGATGCTCCTTCACTTTGGCGATCGCGAAGCCCCAGCCCTGGTCCACCGTCGGCTTCGGCGGCACGGACATCTCCTCGGGGTTGGTCAGCACGTCCAGCAGGACCGGGCCGTCCGTGGCCAGTGCGCGCTGGACGGCCTCGGCGAGGTCGCCGGGGTCGGTGACGCGGATGCCGGTCAGCCCGAGCGCGGTGGCGACGGCGGCGAAGTCCGGGTTGTCCAGTTCGGTGCCGAACTCCGGCAGCCCGGCCTGTTCCTGCTCCAGCTTCACCATGCCCAGGCGCCGGTTGTCGAAGACGACCAGTTTCACCGGCAGCCGGTAGGTGTGGATGGTCATCAGGTCGCCCAGCAGCATGCTCAGGCCGCCGTCGCCGCAGAACGCGATCACCTGGCGGTCGCGGTCGCGCAGCTGGGCGCCGATCGCCTGCGGCATCGCGTTGGCCATCGACCCGAGGTTGTAGGAACCGAGCAGCCGCCGGGTCCCCGTCATCCGCACGAAGCGTGACAACCACACCGTCGCCATCCCGGTGTCGGAGGTGAACACCGCGTCCGGAGCGGCGTGCTCGTCGATCAGCGCGGCGAGGGCCTCGGGCCGGATCTCGTGGTCGCGGTTGTCGAACACCGAGCGGACCTTGCCCACGACGCCCTTGTCGTGCTCGGGGGAGGCCAGCCGCCGCTGCCCGGCGTGCCAGCGGTCGAAGTGCGCGCGGGCGTCGTCGAGGTGGCTGCGGGACGCGCGCGGGGACAGCCGCGGCAGCAGGGCCGCGACGGTGGGGGCGACGTCGCCGACGAGGCCGAGTTCGACCGGGACGCGGCGGCCGATGTGCTCGGCCACGGCGTCGACCTGGATGACCTTCTTGCCCGTCGGATACCAGGCCCGGTAGGGGAAGTCGGTGCCCAGCAGGAGCAGCAGGTCGGCGTCGTCCAGCGCTTGGGCGGCGGCGGGGTTGCCGATCAAGCCGGTCTGGCCGACCTCGAACGGGTTGTCGGCTTCGAAGCCTTCTTTGGCTTTGAGGGTGAGCACCATCGGCGCGGCCAGCCGGTCCGCCAGCGCCAACACGTCCTCGCGGGCCTGCCGGGCTCCGCGTCCGACCAGCAGCGTGACCTTCTCGGCGGCGTTGAGCAGCTGGGCGGCGGCGTCGAGGGCGGGGTCGTCGGGGCGGGTGCTGCGTTCGGCGAGGGAGAACCGCGGTTCCCGGTCGGCGTCGACCTTCTTGTCGCCGAGGTCGCCCGGGACGGTGAGGACGGCGGGGCCGCCGCGGCTGATCGCGGTGCGGACCGCGATCTCGAGCAGGCCGGGGATCTGTTCGGGCGAGGTCACGGTGGCGCGGAAGACCGCGACGTCCTTGAACAGCAGGTCGTTGTCGACCTCTTGGAACATGTCGGTGCCGATGTCGGCTTGCGGGACCTGCCCGGCGATGGCCAGCACCGGCGCGTGAGACTTCGCGGCGTCGTACAGGCCGTTGAGCAGGTGCACCGATCCGGGCCCGACCGTGCCCATGCAGACGCCGATCGTGTCGCCGAGCTGCGCCTGTGCCCCGGCGGCGAACGCGGCGGCCTCCTCGTGCCGGCAGCCGACCCATTCGACGTCTTCGGCACGGCGGATCGCGTCGGTCAGCGGGTTGAGGGCGTCACCGACGACGCCGAACACGTGCGTGACGCCGAGCCGGCCGAGGCTGTCGACGATGACTTGGGCGACGGTGCGGGCCATGGGATTCTCCTGGTGGGTCAGACGGTGAAGTGGTCGGGGTCGGCCGCGGCCCAGTCGCTCGCCCACGTCTCGGGCGGTTCGGACAGCAGCTGCTCGGGCTTGAGCCAGTCATAGAGCTCGGTGTAGGAGAGGACCTGGTGCGGGTCGACGCGGCGGCGCAGCATGTGCGGCCGCAGCTCGGCGGGGAACCGGACACCCATCGACGCCATGATCTGCTGGGCGCCCGCAACGGTGGACCGCTGGAACCGCTCGACGCGCAGGGACTTGTCCGCGACGTCCAGCGCGCGGGCACGGCGGGGGTCCTGGGTGGTGACCCCGACCGGGCAGGTGTTGGTGTGGCAGCGCTGGGCCTGGATGCAGCCGACGGCGAACATCATCGCCCGCGCCGCGTTGGTGTAGTCCGCGCCCTGCAGCAGTCGTTTGACGATGTCGGCGCCGGTGGCGACCTTGCCGCTGGCGCCGAGCTTGATCTTCTCGCGCAGCCCGGTGCCGACCAGTGCGTTGTGGACGGTGATGAGCCCTTCGGTCAGCGGGGTCCCGATGTGGTCGGCGAACTCCAGCGGTGCGGCGCCGGTGCCGCCCTCGGCGCCGTCGATGATGATGAAGTCCGGCGTGACGCCCTCGGCGAGCATGGCCTTGCAGACCGCGAGGAACTGCTGTCGCGAGCCGAGGCAGAGCTTGAACCCGGCCGGTTTGCCGCCGGCCAGCTGCCGCATCTCGGCGACGAACCGGACCAGCTCGCGTGGTGACGAGAAGACCCGGTGGTACGGCGGGGAAATGACGGTCTGTCCTTGCGGAACATCGCGGACGCGGGCGATCTCCGCGTTCACCTTGCTGCCGGGCAACACACCGCCGATGCCGGGTTTGGCGCCTTGGGACAGCTTCAGCGACACGCACTTGACGGCGTCGTGGGCGGCTTTGTCGGCGAACTCGGTCCTGTCGAAGTCGCCGTCGGAGGTCCGGCAGCCGAAGTAGCCGGTGCCGATCTCCCAGACGATGTCGCCGCCGTGGCGCAGGTGGTACTCGGACAGGCCGCCTTCGCCGGTGTCGTGGGCGAACCCACCGAGTGCGGCGCCTTTGTTGAGGGCCAGGATCGCGTTGGCGGACAGGGACCCGAAGCTCATCGCCGAGACGTTCAGCAGGGCCATGTCGTAGGGCTTGGTGCAGTCCGGGCCGCCGATCCGGATCCGGGGCGGGTCGTCCGGGGCCTCGACCGGCGCCATGGAATGGACGAGGGATTCGTAGCCATCGGCGTAGACGTCGCGTTCGGTGCCGAACGGCTCTTCGGCGTCGGTGCCCTTCGCCCGCTGGTAGACGATGCTGCGGATGTCGCGGTCGTAGGGGCGGCCGTCGAAGTTGCGCTCGATGAAGTACTGCTGCAGTTCGGGTCGCAGGGCTTCGAGCAGGAATCGCAGGTGCCCGAGCACGGGGTAGTTGCGCAGGACCGAGTGCTTGCGCTGCAAGAGGTCCCAGCACCCGATACCGGCGAGCACCAGCAGGGGCACGGCGAGCAACCACCACCACGGGCCGGTGAACACGGCGAGCGCGACGGCGCCGAGCGCGAGCAGGGTGAGCACGCCGACCGCACAGAATCTGAGCACGACCCGAAGCTAGCCGTGTCGCCACGCCGATGCAGGCCGAGCGCACCGATCGTGGCGGTCACGACGTCGATGGGGCATTCGTCCACCCTTGCGCGCGTGGCGGACGTCAGACGACGAGCTGGGCCGTTCTGGCGCCGGTGTTGGGGGTGGCGAGCCGACAGGCAGCGAGGCGACGGGGGGAAGCGAGGGTCGACGCCGAGCGCGATCGGCGCGCGGGAGATTGCGGACTGGGCCTGGCGTGATGCGTCGACCTTGCGGCAGCCGGCGGGGTAGATCAGCGCCTTGGACGACCTGGATGTGGCGGGCCGTGAGAGTGCCGACCGGCTCGGTGACGTCGGTGACGAGACGGTCCAACTGCGCCGGGACGCGGCCGGGCACCGTCGCGGTTACGCCACCTGACACCGGCACCTCGCGCGCACGCCAGGGGGAGTGGCGCTCGTGGACTCGGTGCACGGCATCGCCGCGGCTCTGCCGAGCTGACGAATTCCCTGGAGCCCGACGAAGCGCGGGAGCACCTTTCGGGCATGGCGTTCCGCGGATCCAGCGGGAGAGGGTGGTCGAAGTCGCCGAACTCGTCGGCGTACGCGCGAGGCGCCGCGCGATCCGGTTCGACACGCGGGGCGGGACGTCGGCAGGCTCTGGGGGGGGCGACCGCCGACGTCCCTGGTGACCACGCTCTGCGTGGTGGCTAGCCGAGCCCGGGACCGCGAGCCGCCTGTCGCCGCGGAGTACGGGCCGCGCGGGCGGTGAGCAGACCGACAGCGATCATGCCGACACCCAGGCCGAGGTGCAGCCAGTTGTCTGCGGTGTTCACCGGGACGAAGTTGGCGTCACTGCTGTGGTCGACGAGCAGCCCGTACAACCAGAGCACCAGGTAGAGATGCCCGGGACGAAACCGAGCACACCGACCAGCAGGAAGACCACTGCGACACCACCCGCGGCGACCTGCACGGGCGTCCGCGTGCGTGCGGGTGAAGCTGTTGGCATGGTTTTCCCCTTCCGTGTCGACGTGTCCGGCAGACCGGGAGCGGTCCGTTCGGCGGTGGAACCCATACGGTCGGCATACCCGGACAGGTGACCGATAAGCGCCCGCCACTACGGGAAAGAATTCGTGGCGCGGCGCGCAAATCAAGTCGTCTTCGCGCGGTTAACCGATCGCCGACCGGGAACGTCTCCGCAGCCGCTGGCCCCAGCGGAGCCACTTGCCCAAGGGAGGAAAACCGTGTTCCGTCATACGAAGCTGCTGCAGTTCGAAGCCAAGCCCGAAAAGCCCGACCCCGTCTACGCCCACAAGCTCCAGGAGTTGATCGGCGGCGCGTTCGGCGAGATGAGCGTGACGATGCAGTACCTGTTCCAGGGCTGGAACTGCCGCATCGAAGGCAAGTACAAAGACCTCCTCATGGACACCGCCACCGAGGAGATCGGGCACGTCGAAATGCTCGCCACGATGGTCGCGCGCCTCCTCGAAGGTGCTCCGGCGACCATGACCGCCGACGCCGTCAAGGACCCGGTCATGGCCGCCACGCTCGGGGGCATGGACGTCCAGCAGGCCATCGTCGGCGGGGGTGGGGCGCTCCCGGCCGACAGCAACGGCTATCCCTGGAACGGCCGGTACATCGTCGCGTCCGGCAACCTGCTGGCCGACTTCCGCGCCAACGTCGCCGCCGAAGCCCAGGGCCGGTTGCAGACCGCCCGGCTCTACAACATGACCGACGACCCCGGAGTGAAGGCGATGCTGCAGTTCAACCTCGCCCGCGACACCGTGCACCAGAGGCAGTGGCTGGCCGCGATCGAAGAGCTGAAGGCCGACGGCCTCGAGGACGAGATCGTGCCCGACGCTCTGCTCGACGAAGAAGACCAGACGCACAACAACACCATCTGGCACCTCTCGGACGGCCCGGACGGCGCCAAAGGCGGCTGGACCACCGACGCGGGTATCGAGTACCTCATGGAGCCCGAACCGCTCGGTGGTCCGGGCACCGCGCCGAAGCCCGATCCTGCGCTCTACGGCACCTACGCGCCGCTGCAGAACGCCAAGGGCACCGCGAAAGGCAAGGCCAAGGCGACGAAGAAGAAGCTTTCCTGAACGACAGACCCGTACCGGCGGCGGACGGCCGTGCACCGGCTCCGCCGCCGGCCGGCTTCGGTCGTGCGCAAGCTCACTCGACGAAGGCGCTGTTCGTTTGCCGGGAACGCGCGCGGGTACCGGACGAACAGGCGGCAACCCGAATTTCTGCTGTGCTCGCGGCATCAACCCCGTTCCGACAAGGAGTTCCCATGGCGGACCACGACGAAGACGTCATCGCATTGCTGCAGCGGCAGCACCGGGAGATCCGGGCGATGTTCGCCGAGCTTGAAACTGCGCCCGGCGACCGGCGGAAAGAGGTCTTCCGCGGTCTCGTGCGCCTGCTGGCCGTGCACGAAACCGCGGAAGAAGAGGTCGTGCACCCCGAGATCCGTGACATCGAACCGGCGGCGGAGACCGTCGTCGAGGCTCGGCTGGGCGAAGAGCGCCGGGCCAAGGAGCTGCTGACCACGTTGCAGAAGATGGGGCCCGACGCCGACGGGTTCGACACGCTGCTCGTCCAGCTGCGCGAGGACGTGCTCGCGCACGCGGAACACGAAGAGCGCGAAGAGTTCCCGTTCCTGCGCGCGCACCACACGACGGAGCGGTTGAAGGCGATGGCGGTGACGGTGCGGCTGGCCGAGGCGGTGGCGCCGACGCGACCGCACCCGGGTGTGGAGAGCGCGAAGGCCAATCTGCTGCTGGGCCCACCGGCGGCGATTATGGACCGGGCGCGCGACGTCATCCGCACCGCGCTCGGGAAGTGACCACGTCGGCCTCGTCCGAAAGCGGATTACGCGTTTCATCGCCACCTGGACTCCGCGGTCTCCCGTGGCAGCGGTCATTGTCCTGCACAGCGAGGGCGACGACGTCCGCTGGGCCTTGGGCCAAATCCGCGAGCAGCTGCCGCAGCGTCGTCGCGCTGGCACCGTGGTCCACCCGCAGAACGGCGACCTCGACGCGGCCGGCCGCCCGGTGGTGTTCGTGCACGCCACAGCCGATCGCATCGCGGTTCGGGACGACCGGCACGCCATCACCGGACTTTCTGACGGACTGGCCGCTCGTTTCGCGGTGGCGGCCCTGCGCGGGGAGCAGTAAGAGTGCGTGGTGGTCGATTCGGGCGGCCGTCGCCCAGCTCCGGCCGGTCAGTGGCCCTGGATCTCGGGCTCCGGATAACGGCCCTCGGCGCGATCGCGGGCCGTTGTCGCCACGCCCGCTGCGATCATTGCGAGGCCGAGACCGAGGTGCAGCCAGTCATCCGCGTTGTCCACCGGGATGAAGTTGGCCGGGGTGTCGTGGTTCATCGCCAAGCCGAAGACGAACAGCAGCACGTAGACACCGCCGCCGATCATCAGGAAGGCCCGCGACACGCCGTTGCGTCGCGCGGCCAGCACACCGAGCGCGCCGAACAGCAGGTGCACCAGGTTGTGCAACACCGAAACGGTGAACACGCCGAACAGGCTCGCGCCGGAATGCGGCCCGGCGAACCGCAGATCGGCGTACGCGGTGGTGATCCCGGGGACGAACCCCAGCACGCCGACCACGAGGAAAACCACACCGAACAGCAGAGCGCCGGTCCGGGCCGCGCTCCGCCGCGAATGAACTTGCACCATGAGGACCTCCGAGAATCCGGGAGTCCAGCGGCTACCCGTGGTGCTCGGCGGTAAACGAGACCGGTTCGTTCGACTCACCGCCGCGGACGCAGGCTGAAGCGGCCGCCGGAGAGTTGGCTGGGGGACGTGGGCGCCACGCGCCGGAGTGACCGGCTCCCGGGATTCGAGTGCGCCCGCCCCGCAGCAGGAACCACCCGGGCTGACCGGGGACATTGAGCCGCTGCCCCGGGACACGATGGCGACTACGAGGGGCGCGCGGCAGTACATCGGCTGAGCGAGCGCGCCCCGGCACCCGGTCAGCCGACCTGCGTCCGGCTGCCGGTGACGACGGTTCCGGGCACCAGGTGCTGGTAGGCCCGAAGCGTCTGCACGGCGACGTGGTCCCAGGAGTAGCGAACCTCGGCCCGGTCGCGGCCCGCGGCCCCGTATGCGTGCCGTAGACCGAGGTTGCCGAGCAGGAGCCGCAGCCGTACCGCCAGCTCGGCCGGCTTCCTCGGCCGCACCAGAAGGCCGGTGACGCCGTCCACGACGGAGTCGGTGAGGCCGCCGACCGCGGTCGCGACGACCGGCACCCCGCACGCCATCGCTTCCAGGGGCACGATCCCGAACGGTTCGTACCACGGGGTGCACACGACGGCGTCGGCCGAGCGCAGCAAGGCCGGCATGCGTTCCCGGACGACCTGCCCGGCCCAGCGCACCCGGTCGCCCACTCCCAGCCGGTCGGCGAGCGCACGAAGCCTGCGGGCCTCGGGGTCCTCGCCCAGCCGGCCCCGCTCGGGCCCGCCCGCGATCACCAGTTCGGTGTCCGGCACCCGCACCAGAGCGGTGATGGCGACGTCGAAACCCTTTCGCGGGACCAGCCTGCCGACGGCGACCAGGCGGTGGGGCGCGTGCCGTCGCGCGGCCGGACCGTCCGGGGTGAACCGCCGCAGGTCGACGCCGCCGGGCACGATCGAGGTGCGGCCACGCGGTACCCCGATCCGGGACAGCTCGAGTACCTCGTCGGAGCACGTGGCGATCACCCGGCCGGCCTGCCTGCCGACCATCCGCTCCAGTCGGGTCCGCTCGGCCGGGCTGGTGTCAGCGTCACCTTGGTAGCGCTTCTTCACCGCACCGAGCGCGCGGAAGGTCTGGGCGAACGGGGTCCCGGTGGCACTCGCTGCCAGAGCCGTCGCGATGCCGGACATCCAGAAATGCGCGTGCGCCACGTCGGGCCGCTCGTGGGCCCAGCGGTCACGCAGGAACGCCCCGAACTCGCCCATGTACGGCAGCAGGCTGTCCTTCGGCTCCGGTCGCGCCGGTCCCGCGGGCACGTGCACCACCCGGAACCCCCGCCGGGTGCTCACCTCGTGGGCCTGGTCGGGGCTGTCTCGCCGGGTGTAGACCGTCACCTCGTGGCCGGCGCGGCCCAGTGCGGCGGAGAGTTCGGCGACGTGCACGTTCTGCCCGCCGGCGTCCGTTCCGCCCAACGCGGCCAATGGGCTGGCGTGTTCCGAAACCATGGCGATCTTCACCGTGGGTGGATCCCTTCGGTCAGCGGACCGGCTCGGTGAGCCGGCCCCACGAGTTCAAGAAGGCGTCCAGCCCGTGACTTTTCAGGGCGTGTTCGGGTGCGTTCCAGCCGGTGAGTGCGGCGCCGTGCGATCTCGTCGTGCTCCGGCGAGCGACTCGAGCAGTTCGTGCTCCGGGTCGGCATGATCTGGTTGTTTCCCGGAACCCGCTGGATAAACGCCCGCGGTGGAAGGTCGTCGGCGGTCACCGCACCGCGACCGGCCGTCCGGTGGCCTGGGGCCATGGCGCGTAGGCTGGTCATTTCATCGGTCTGCACGGGAGGAGCGATCGTGGATCCGGTGCACGACGTGGGCGCGGCTCTGCTGGATTTCACGAACTCCCTGGAGCCCGACGAACCCCGGGAGCACCTGCTGGGCCGCGTGGCGAGCCGGATGGTGGAGGTCGTGCCCGACGCCGACGGGGTGACCGTGACGCTGTACGACCGCGATGTCCCGGCGACGGTCGCGGCGACCGAACCGTCGCTGGAGGCTCTGGACGACGCCCAGTACCGCGCCGAGGACGGGCCGTGCCTGCAGGCCGTCCGAAGCGAGTCGGTGGTGCGGACCGAGCTCGACCAGGACCCGCTCCGCTGGCCGAACCTGCTGGAAACCGCCTCCGAGCACGGGGTTCGCACCTCGTTGTCGTGCCCGTTGTTCGTCGCCGAGGACGGCCCGGCTGCGCGCCGCCGGGCCAGGGAGCTCGGCCTGGCTGGGGCGATGAACGTCTGGAGCCGGCGCGTCGGCGCGTTCGACCCGGTCAGCGCGGCCGTGGTCGCGATGTTCACCTCGGCCGCGGCCGCCGTCATCCTGACCGCCGCGCGGTGGCGAGCCGCCGAGGCGCAGGTCCGGGGCCTGCTGGCCGCGCTGGAAAGCCGTGACGTCATCGCCTCGGCGAAGGGCATCATCATGGCCCGCCTCGACGTCGACCAGGAAGCCGCGTTCGCGTGGCTGACCGACGTCTCGCAGCGGACGAACCGCAAGGTGCGTGACCTCGCCGCGATGATCGTCGCCGACCCCGGCGCGGTCCGGTTGCCGTGACGCATCGGCACGGTGCTCCCGGCGAGGGGGAGACGGCGGCGCGGGAGCTGCTGGAGCGACTGCGGTTGCGGGCGGCCGTGAACGAGGCCGTCGGGATCCTGCAGTCCCGGCAGGTGTGCGGCGTGCAGCAGGCTCGCGACGACCTGTGCCGGCACGGCGTTTCGACGCAGGGCGCCGAAGCCCGCCGCGTGATCGCGGCGGTCGATGCGGCCGCGGACGGCCAGGCCGACCCGGACGGCCGCTGGGACTGAGCCTCAGGCGATCGCGCGCAACTCCGCCGCGGTGAGGCTGCCGTCGGTCAGGGAGTGGGTGATCCGCCGCAAGGGGGTACCGGTCCGCGCGCTGTGAGCCGACTCCGGGTCGACGGCCAGGGACGCGGCCACGATCCCGATGGCCTGTCCGACGCTGATCCGGTCGTTCAACGTCGTCAAGGTGCGCTCGGCGAACCGTTCCGGCCGCCGTTGGTCGTGTTCCTGGGACAGGCCCAGCGTGGCGAGGTCGGCAAAAGCCTGGCCTTGCTTCAGCTGCCGCTCGTCCAGCGCAGGGGGAACGCGTGGATCGCGCGGAAGCCCGCTGTGGTGGCGGCCGCGGCGAAGTCCGGCCACCGGCCGTTCGGTTCGGCGAGGTCGGTGCTGCCAGTGACGTGCGAGGCGGCGAGGAGAGTGGTGAGCGCCACGACGCTGCCCTCGAAGGGGGCCGCGGACGGCGAGGTGCTCACAGCGGTCGGCATGCGGTCCTCTTGGTGGTGCGCAACGTGGGCTCAGCGGGCGTCGAAGCGCAGCTGACGCTGGAGAACCGCGTCGGCGACTTCGTGCAGCGGGAGGTGGTGGGAGAACGCGTGGGCGCGCAGCCGGAGCAGTGCGTCCTCCAGGCTGACTCGCAGGTCGACCGCGATCATGCCGGTGGCGATGTGCACGCTCTCGTAGAAGTCGGGCACCTCCCTGGCCGAGGCGTCGTTGTCGAACAGCACCGCGGTGGTCGCCAGCTCGGCGAGCGTGGCGGCGTCGGCCAGCAGGGGAGGGCCGAGCGGGCCGGGGCGGCGCCGGTAGAGGGAGAGCACGCCCATGCGGATGGCTCCCGCTTGCAAGGGAAAGGTGAACGTGGCGGCCACTCCGGCGGCGGTGGCGTCGCCGACAAAGCCGGGCCAGCGCTCTTCGGCTTCGATGAGGTCGCTGACGAGGACGGGGCCGCCGGTGGCGAACGCGGTGGGGCCGGGGCCTTCGCCAGTGGTCACCTGCAGTTCTTCGAGCGACGCGGCCCAGTCGTCGCTCGCGGCGGCCAGCGCCTTCGACCGCTTGTCGAGGTGCAGGGTCACGGCGGCTCCGTCGATGTCGAGATCGCGCACCGCGATCGCGCAGACTGCCACGGCCGCTCCGGCGGACAGGTCGTGCTCGGCCAGCGCTCGCCGGAGCCGATCGTGGCGTTTCCCGTCCACCCTGCCGCGACCTCCACGCTCACCTGCGGGCTTTGCCCGAGCTGCCACACCGATTCTGACGCATCCCGGACCCCCGCGCGAGAGACGTGAGGCGGCGGCGGGCCTGCATGGCATCGCCGCCTCGGGGTGGCCCCGTCAGCTCGTCGAGACGCTCGTTCACGGCGGACACGAACGTCATCCGGTGGCTCCCGCTCGTGGGCCGCGCGCAGCGTCCGAAAGTTCTCCCGGAACAGGTCCGCGCGTACGCGATCTTCGCCAGAACTTCTTCCGCGGCAGCAGCAATCCGGCCGCCCGGGCGGCCACCGCGGCGAGTTCGTGGTCCAACGGCATGGTTGCCGACCTGTTCTGCGACGACATGCGCGCTGAATACCATCCGGCCCGCGCGTCCAAACTCGCGCTGCGGCACCGGGTTGGCGGACACGCGACGGGGGTACGCCACCCAGGACGGGTGGGGTGCCTGGTTCAGCCGGTCACGTGGCGACGCCCGGGCCGATCGGAACGAGGTGGTGCGGGATGACCGAGGGAAACGACGTCCGGCAGCAGGATCTGCGAGATGAACGAGCCGCGTTCGCCGCGAGTGGCGGTGACGGTGGCGGTGACGGCTTGGCGGGACCGCTGGCGCGGGAGTTCGCGACGCTGACCGGGCGGCTGCTGACGGCGTCGACGGTCGGCGAGGTGCTCGAACAGGTCGTGGCGGCCGCTCACGGCGTCGTGCCCGGTGCCGACCTGGTGTCGGTGACCCTCCGCTCACCGGAGGGCAAGTACTTCACACCCGTCGAAACCGATCCGGTGGCCTCCGAGCTGGACCAGGTCCAGTACGACACGGGCGAAGGCCCTTGCGTGGAAGCGTCCCGCAGGGACGGCCCAGGCCACATCCGGTGCGACGATCTGGCAGCGGAGCCGGCGTGGCCCCGGTTCGGCCCGCGTGCCGCCGATCGCGGGTTCACGGCCGTCCTGTCGACCACGTTGCTGCCCTTCGACGCCCCAGCCGGCAACGGCGGCGCCTTGAACATCTACTCGCGCCTGCCCGAGGTGCTGGACGAGCGTGCGCGGGACACGGCACTCCTGCTGGCGTCTTGCGCATCGCTGGCTTTGGCCGGCGTGTCGGCCAGGACGCAGGCCGAACTGCAGGCGGAAAACCTCAGGCGCGCGATCGAAAGCCGTGACGTCATCGGGCAGGCCAAGGGGATCCTGATGCAGCGTCGCGGCATCAACGCCGACGAGGCGTTCGACCTGCTCCGCCGCACCTCCCAGCAGCTGAACGTCAAACTGGCCGAACTCGCCCATACCCTCGCCACGCGGCACACCGAACTCGACCTGCCCTGAGACGCACGGAATCGACGCGGCCACCCGGCACGCCGGGCTGTCGCGATCGAGCCGGCGGGGCAACCTCGCGGCAGTGGTGGACGGCGGCGCGGTCACACCGTCCGGCGCGTGGGGTCCGAGCAGCGGGTGGATCTCGGGGATGCGCTGCGGACGTAGGCGCCGATTCGAGCGAGCGCGTCAGCGGCTTCGGGCAGGAACGACCAGTACAGCTGGAAACTTGGGCGGTCACCGGGTAGATCTCCAACCGGACGTCGACGCCGTGGGCCCGCGCGTGCCCGGCCAGCCGTTCCGCGTCGGGCAGTCCCTCGTCGTCGGCGGCGGCCTGGATGAACAGCGGCGGCAGACCGCTCAGGTCGGCGTGCAGCGGATCGACCAGGGGGTCGTCGACGGGATGGCCGTCGAGGTAGCGGGCCATCCCGAGGGCGGCGCCCTGCCGGGTGGCGCTGGGCGCGGGGCGGACCGGCAACGAGCCCGCGGCGCTCACGTCGACATACGGCGTGAACAGCACACTCCGCGCGGGTAGCGGCCGGCCTCGTTCCTTGAGGCGTAGCAACAGCGAAAGGGCGAGTCCGGCGCCGGAGGTGTCCCCGGCGAGCACGACGTCCTGCGGTGACGCACCCTGGCCGGTCAGCCAGGTGTAGGCGGCTTCGGCGTCGTCGACGGCCGCCGGGAACGGGTGTTCGGGGGCCAGCCGGTAGTCGGGGGTGAGCACCCTGCCGCCGGAGGCCTCCGCGAGCGCGCCGGCCAGGGAGCGGAAGCCGAACGCCGAACCGGTGGTGTAGGTGCCGCCGTGCAGGAGCACGGTCCAGGTGGTGCCCGGGGTGGCCGGGCCGGCCACCAGGCCCGGCACGCCGCCGGCGTTGACCGGGGTGAAGGTGATGTCCGGCGCGAGGGGCAGCAGCGCGTAGTGCCGCTCGGCCGCCGTCCGCAGCGCGTCGACGTCGGCGTAGGTCAGGTCGGCGAACGGCTCGCCGAGGCGCCGGACGCGCGCGGCCAGCTCCCCGCCGACCGAGCGCGTGGCGGTCACGGCGTCGTCGATGTCGCGCAGCACGTCCGGCACCCGGTTGAGCAGGGTCTGCCCGGCGAGCGTGAGGGCGACGTTCTGGGTGGAGCGCCGCAGCAGCACGCAGCCCAGTGCCCGTTCGAGCGCGGTGATCTGGCGGCTGAGCGTGGACTGCGACACGAACAGGCGGGTCGCCGCGCGGCCGAAGTTGAGGTCTTCGGCCACCGCCACGAAGGCACGCAGGTGCCTCAGCTCCAGGCCGTCCGGTGCGTCGGCGCGGATTCGTTCGTCGGTCACGTGCGGATTCTGCATCACGTTCTTGCGGAACGCGGCATTCCCCTGGGTCCGGCGATCCGGCACCGTGGTTTCAGGTCATCATCGCAGTCCGAAAGGGAGCGAACCCGTGCGCAAGATGTTCTCCTTCATGGCGGTCAGCGCCGACGGCTACCACGCCGACCCCGGTCGTGGCCTTGCCTGGCAGACCTTCGGGCAGGAGTTCGCCGACTACTCGGTGGAGCAGCTCGACGAGGTCGACACGCTGGTGCTCGGCCGTACGACGTACGCCGAGCTCGCCGCCTACTGGACGGGCGACCTCGGCGCGAACTTCGACCAGCGCATCGCCGGCCGGATGAACACCCTGGCCAAACTGGTCGTCTCGCGGCAGCTGGACACCGTCGCCTGGGCGACGTCGCCGATCGAGCTGACCACGACCGACGAACTGGCGCGGTTCAAGGACAGCCCGGGGAAGGACATCGCGATCCTCGGCAGTTCCACCCTCACCGTCGCGCTGCTGCGTGCGCACCTCGTCGACGAGGTACGCCTGATGGTCAATCCGGTCATCCTCGGCGGCGGCCTGAGGGTGTTCGCCGACGCTGAAACCGTGCCGCTGGAACTGACGCGGGTGCGCCCGTTCCAGTCCGGCAACGTGCTGCTGTACTACCGCCCAAAAGCGCACACCGGCAAGTGAGTGGTCCGGCAAAACCCGGAGCGCGGTGTCCGCGCGCCCGCTACGTGGTCGGCCGGGGCGGCTGCGTCCCGGTTCAAGGCAGCCTGGGACGCGTCGAGGCCATACAGTACGTCGCGGGATCGCTGTGCGCTCAGAACGCTTGATCAGGGGCCGTTGCACCCGGGTCTCGCGGCTCAAAGGGTACGTGGGGTTGTAGATCAGCTCAGTCCTCGGATATACACGTACCCGCACGGGGACAGGCACTCACAGCGACTGCCTCTTTTTGTTGTCGTAGACCACCTGTAGGCCCAGGTCGCGGTAGACCTGCGTGATCCTCTCCGGGGGCCCGCGAGTTCACGGCTACGACAACGCCGACCACCGCACCTCCGCGACCTTGCCCGGCGGCACCACGCAGACCATCGGCCTCGACAAGGCCGGCCGGCAGACCGCGCTCACGGTCAAGAACTCCGCCGGCAGCACGCTGCTGTCGACGACCTACCGCTACACCAAGGCCGACGGCACCGACACCGGGCAGATCCAGTCCCGCACCGACGCCTCCGGCACCGCGGACAACACCTACGACGGGTTCGGCCGCCTCACCAAAGCCGGTTCCCGCACCTACAGCTACGACAACGCCGGGAACATCACCGCCGGCGACGGCCGCACCTCGGTCACCTCGGGGACCAGCACGCTATTCAGCGCCTCCTACGACACGCTGGACCAGACTCAGCCCGCGTCGGTCACCGAGCGGTCCGGCTCGAGCAACTTCACCCACGGTTTCACCCGCACCGCGCTGGGCATCTCCCGGACCGTGGACAACGGCGCCTGCACCAGCTACGCCCACGACGTCGACGGCAACCTCACCTCGTTGCTCGACGCGGCGGGCAAGCACCACAACGCCGTCACCGACTACCAGGGGAGTGTCCTGGCCCTGGTCGACGACTCCGGCGCGGTGACCGCGAGCTACACCTACACGCCATACGGGTTCAACACCAGCGTCACCGGCCCGGCCGCGGCGGCCAACCGGCTGCGGTGGCTGGGCAGCTACCAGCTGGCCGGCAGCGAGTACCTGACCGGCTACCGGCACTACAATCCGGCCTATGCGCGGTTCACCCAGCCGGACCCCACCGGTCAGGAAGCCGACACCTACGCCTACGGACAGGGGATCCGGTCAACCATAGCGATCCGACGGGTAGTTCCATTCTTTCTACTCAGCTTTCGACGATCGTCGGTTATGCGGCAGGAACAGCCGCTGCGGCTTTCGTCGCTGCTAGAGCCTGTTTCGATGCGCTGACCAGCGGCGTGTCTGGCTGGCGTTGTAGGTGCGGCGTGTCCTGGATCAAATAGACGAGGTCTCCGGTAGACCGATCAACGACCAAGCTGATCAAGAACACCGGAGACCTCGTGCCCAGCCTAGCGGCGACGGGGCGAGCCGACCTGACCGACGCGCAGTGGGCGATCCTGGAACCACTGCTGCCCGTCGGCAAGAAACCCGGCCGCCCACCCTTGTGGAGTAAACGCCAGCTCCTCGACGGCATCCGCTGGCGAGTTCGTGTCGGTTCGCCGTGGCGTGACATCCCACCCGCGTATGGCTGCTGGCAAACGGTCTATGGCTTGTTCCGGCGCTGGCAGCGCGCCGGTGTATGGGCACTGATCCTGGCCGGGTTGCAGACCCGGGCCGACGCCGCCGGGCTGATCACCTGGGAGGTGAGCGTGGATTCCACGATCAACCGGGCGCACCAGCACGCCGCAGGCGCCCGCATCGAGGGCGAGCTGCAGAAAGAACCGCCCGGCGGTGTCGGCGAGCCGGAACCGGCCGACCACGCGTTGGGCCGGTCGCGGGGAGGCTTCACGACCAAGCTGCATCTGGCCACCGAGCAAGGTCAGAAGCCGTTGTCGTTGCTGGTGACCGCCGGGCAGCGGGGTGATTCGCCGCAGTTCGAGGCGGTGCTGGCCAGGGTCCGGGTCGCCCGGGCTGGTGGTGGGCGTGCCCGGAGCAGGCCGGATCGTGTCTTGGCGGACAAGGCTTACAGTTCCCGTGCTAACCGGGCTTATCTGCGGCGGCGCGGGATCGCGTGCACGATTCCCCAGCCTGCTGATCAGGTCCGGCATCGCCGCAACCGGGGCCGGGCTGGTGGCCGGCCACCAGCGTTCGACCCGGAGATCTACAAGCAACGGCACGCGGTGGAGTGCGGCATCAACCGGCTCAAACGCAACCGAGGCGTGGCCACACGGTTCGACAAACTCGCGGTTCGCTACGAGGCGACCGTGCACGTCGCGGCGATCAACGAGTGGCTACGCCATTGAAACAGGCTCTAGCTGTCCGGTCACTGCCGGCCTCGGTTGCGCGGCTGGCGCGGCGGTTTTCGGCGGTTTGGTGGGCGGCGCGGGAGCCGCATTGGGATCGAAACTCGGCGGCGGCAGCACGAGCGACGTGGCCGCAGACGGCCTTGGCGGTGTGACCAGCGGACTTCTCGGCTCTGGTCTCATCGGCAGGGGAGCGCGAGCCGTAAAGAGCCTGTTCTGACCGAGCGAACGAGGAAGCAACAGATAATGACCAGCGACGAACGCAACGCCAGGCCGATCCGCGCCCGAGCGTATGTCGTCACCGGCTCGGCCATCCTAGCCGTGTACACACATCGGAAAGGACGGCAGTAAAAACGCCGGTTCGTGGCATCGGTGTCGTCGGCACTTCGCAGATTGATGCGGAGCTACGCCCGCAGGCCTATGTTGCCATTTGATCCTGCGGGCGAAGCTCAGCCGAGAACCGGCACAGACGACCACGGCGATCTTGCTGGACTGCCTGGAGCAGGCCGACCCGATGGATATCGGGTATCCCGGCCAGACCCCGAGTACCCTGATGCCGTCCGTGAATCGCTTGTCGCGGACAAGTACGGCTCGATGCTTTCTGTAACTGTCAGGCGTCCGGGTTCACGGTTCCGGTGTCAGCGAGGTGCGGGTCGGAGGTGGACGGGCAGGCTGGTGTGCCCGTTGGAAAGGAACGTGGGCAAGGTGGTCAGTTCCTCCGGCGGCACGGCGAGGGTCAGCTCCGGAAAGCGGTCGAACAGCGCCGGGAGCGCCACCTCGGCTTCGAGCCGGGCCAGCGGTGCGCCAGGGCAGTGGTGCACGCCGTAGCCAAAGGTGAGGTGCGGTGCGGCCGCACGGGTGATGTCGAACTCGTCGGCGGTGTCGCCGTGCTGGGCGGGGTCGCGCCCGGCGGCGCCGAAGCCGACCAGGATCGCGTCGCCGCGACGGATCACCGTGCCGTCCACCTCGATGTCCTCGACCGCGTACCGCAGCGGCGTGTACGGGATCGGCGCCTGCCAGCGCAGCGTCTCCTCCACCACGTCGGTCCACGAGCGTTGCCCGGACCGGACCAGGGCGAGCTGGTCGGGGTGGGTCAGCAGCGCGGTCACGGCGTGGTCGAGCAGGTTCACCGTGGTCTCGTGGCCGGCGGTCATCATCAGCATCATCGTGTCGACGAGCTCGGTTTCGGTCAGCGCGCCGTCCCGGTCGTCGCGCGCGGCGATCAGGGCACTGGTCAGGTCGTCGGCGGGCGCCGCGCGCTTCTGCGCGATCAGTTCGGTGAACAGGGCGTACGCCGCCGCCACGTTCGCCTGTGCCTGTTCCGCGCTGATCGCGCTGTCGAAGAAGGCGTCCACTACTTCGCGGATCCCGGCCCATTTGCCCTCCGGGATGCCGAACAGCCGGCAGATGACCTCGATCGGCAGCGGGTAGGCGTACCGCGCCCGCAGGTCGACGGGCGCGTCACCGGAATTCGCCTCGATCGCGTCAAGCAGGTCCCGGGTGATTTCTTCGACTTTCGGGCGAAGCGCCTCGGTGCGGCGGGCGGTGAAGGCGGCGGCCATCAGGGAACGCAGCCGCCGGTGGTCGGCTCCGTAGGCGGTGAACATGTTCCGGATCGAAACCCAGATTCGCAGCGGCCAGTCGTCGGCGATTTCCCCGTTGGTGAACGCGGGCCAGTGCTGCACCGCGTCCTTGGACACCCGAGGGTCGGCCAGCAGCCGGCGTAGGACATCGTTCCCGGTAGCGGCCCAGGCCGGAACGCCACCGGGCAGTTCGACCCGGGTGACCGGCCCCCGTTCCCGCAGGCGGGCGCCTTCGGCGTGCACGTCGGAAGCGTTGACGTCGAGCCTGATCGGCTCCATTCTCATTTCCCCCTGCCATTTCTCGCGTGGACCCCAGACTTCCGTTTCTCGTCGCGGTTTTCCCCTCCTCGGATCACCCGGTCAGCAGCATTAACCATGGTGCCACCGCGAGGAAGCGGCACGCGTGCCCTCATCGGGTGAAAAGCCGTTGGCCACTCGGCGCGAGGGGCAACTCGGTCTCGGACGCGGTATTAACCCACGGATCGCGAGACGCAATCTTGGAGCTGAGCGGTCGTCGCTCAGCTCGAATCGATCTTTTGAGTCGTGCCATTGCTCGCGTCGACGCCAGTAGCCGAGACGCACCTGCTGCCCTCGGCGCACACGGCGGATCGGAAGCGTGCTGGCCGTATAACGACCTATGCGGCGAGGCGGCGGACGACGGCGTCGGATGCTTGTCAGCCTTGAGCCAACACCTCGAGCAGCGCCGACGAGAACTCCTTCGGCTTCTCGATGTGCGGGCTGTGCCCGGTGTCGGCGATGACCACTTCGCGGTAGTAGCCGCCTGCCGCGGCGTAGCGGTCGAGGACGGCTCTGGTCTGGGTGACCATCGGCTGCGCGGGATGGGTGGCCTCGCCCGGCCAGCCGGGCACCGCGCCGAGCCGGCCGAGGTGGGCGAGATCGAACAGGGAGGTGTCGGACACGATCTGGTCGTCGGCTCCCCGCACCCAGAGGATCGGCGGCTTGCGCTCGATCGTGTCGAGGTCGTCGAGGCGGAAGTTACCGGGCGCCAGGGTGTTGAGCACGCCGCGGGTGCCCGGCGCGACGCCCGGCCACGCGTCGGTCGTGGTGGAGTCGCCGGGGTAGTGGTCGTCGCCGACCCGGGTGGTGAGCATCGACTCGACGAGGTCGTCGAGGCGGGCGGGGTGGAACGGCGGTTTGACGTAGAAGGCCAGCAGCACCTGTCGCGGGGAGAACGGCGACTCGTCCGAGGTGTCGCCGTCCTTGAGCCGGGCGACGAAGTCGGCGTTGGCGCCACCGCCGCCCGAGCCCGTGCCCGCCGCGTCGACCAGCTCGCCGTCCGCGCCCTTGGTGCCGCCGAAG
Source organism: Amycolatopsis sp. NPDC104587 (assembly GCF_055583645.1). NCBI lineage: Bacteria > Bacillati > Actinomycetota > Actinomycetes > Pseudonocardiales > Pseudonocardiaceae > Amycolatopsis > Amycolatopsis sp. NPDC104587. Next base: position 225,010 of record NZ_JBVJNO010000009.1, on the reverse strand, counting down.
CCGTAGGGCGAGACCGGGTTGACCAGTGTCACGGTCCGCGCGAGCCCGTGGTGCTCGCGCAGCAGCTGCAGCACCACGCCGCCGCCCAGGCTCCAGCCGACCAGGTGCACGGCGTCGATGCCCAGCGCGGCCAGCGTGGCGGCCACGTCGTCGGCGTAGTCGCGCACCCCCCGCGTCGCGTCCACCGGCAACGGGTCGGTTCCGCCGAAGCCGCGCAGGTCCACCGCGATCGGCCGGTACCGCCCCGGCAGGTCGAGCATCGCCTCCTGCCAGAAGGCGGAAGACGAGATGTTGCCGTGGACGAACACGACCGGCTCGCCGTGCTCGCGGCCCGCCACCTCCAGCACGTGCGCGGTCAGCCGGTCGGTCGGCACCTTCGCCGAGGTGATTCCGTCGAGAAGTGTGGTCACTATCGTCCCTTTCACGCCAGCCAGCTCGTCACCTGGGACATCGACGCCGACGCCCAGCCCAGCTGCAAGTGGTTCACCGAACCGACCAGCGCCGTCGCGGCGAGGTGGCCGATGCCGGTGCTGTCCAACGCGCTGGCTACGAACACGATGCCGTCGCTCGGGCCGCGGTTCTCGTTGAACACGCCGACGATGGTGGGCGAGCCACCGGCCAGCAGGTACACCGAGACACTGGCCGGGGTGCCGGCGGACTGGATGGTGGAGATCATCGACCCGGCGTCGATCGCGGCCTGGATGCCCGTCCCGTCGGTGTAGAAACCCTGGCCGCCGTAGTAGGTCGTGTACCAGTCCTGTTGCGAGCCGTCCACGCCGAACGCGCTGTCGAAGCGGGCCAGCATCTGCCGCTGCCCGGGGTAGGTGTCCCAGCCGGCGGTGGGGGTGATCGACAGTTCCGGGTGGTAGGTGTACCTGCCGTAACACGTCATCCTGGTGTGCGGGCTCGGCGCGTTGATGTTGACACCGCATTCCGGCCAGATCGACAGGTCGTGCGCGTAGCCGTGCGCGAACGGGTAGTCGTAGCCACCGTTCGGTCCGCCGAGGGTGATCAGCTTGCGCACGTCGCCGGCGTAGGCCCGTCCCCACGGGGGCTTCACCGAGGAGACGTACATCCGGGTGGACAGCTCGCCCTTGCTCCAGCCGACCAGGTCGACCTGGCTGACGCCCAGCCGTGACTTGATCAGCGCGATCGCGTCGCCGACCTGCTGCGCCTGCTGGCGGTTCTCGCCCTGCTTGTGCGCGAAGCCGATGGCGAACACCCGGTACCCGCGCGAGCTGAGGTACTGCATCAGCCCGGTCGACGGGCAGGTCGCCGAGCCGCACCCGAAGCCGCCGGACTCGTTCGGATTGGCCCAGGCCCGGTCGGGGTTGTCGTTGGCCCCGTGGACCAGCAGCACCGGCGTGGCCTTCGCGCCGGTCGACCAGCCGGGTGCGGAGTAGAGCAGGAACCGCGACGAGGACGGCTGCGCCACCCCGCCGAAGAAGGTCAGCCGCTGCCCGTCCTGGTTGCCCCGCCCGTCCGGCGGGTACTGCTCGTCGGCGAATCCCGGTGTGGTGTCGCGGTAGCGCTCGACCTTGGCCCACCCGTTGGCGACGGTGCTGAACGTCGCCTCGCCGGTCAGGTAGGCGGGAGCGGCCGCGGCGGCCGGAGGTGCCGGTACGGCGATCTCCACACCGAAGACGATGGCGGCAGCGGCCACCAGGCTGAGCAGGCGCACGACGGGCTCCTCACGACACCGGGGGAACTCCGCAACTATCGGCCATGGGGCGAGCCGGAGCAATGTGCGCCGGCAACATCCCGGTCGCCTCGGACATGGTCGTGGGCACCACATCGAGGAGTACGGTCGCGGGTCGCCGAAGCTGCTCGGTCCGGAGATCTCGGGGGAGGGCGGGCTGCCGCGTCGACGCACACGGTCGGGAGCTCACCGTAAAAAGCGCGTAGGCGCGCCGGATTGCTCGGCACCTCCCTCCATTCTCATCGGCCACGGCATGCCGACCACCGCCGGTACACCGCACTGCCGCCGATCCCGGCCCGGTGCGCGGCGACGGCTTCGGCGAACAGCTCGTCCGGTCGCTCACCGAAGATCCCGTCGTCTCGCCAGCCGATCAGGTACCGGATCCAGAGCGGATCCCGCTCGAGCCACCTGACCGTGATCTCGGCGGACTCCGGGAAGGTCGGCAGGCACGGGGACAACACCCGGTTGGTCACGATCAGGCGCCGAAGCGGCGTGACGTCCGCGCTGCGATGCGCCACGTTCGGCCGGAACCCGGCTCGTCGGCAGGCTTTTTCGAACGACTCCGGCCAGCCTGCACCGTCGGACGGGCCGAGGACCCACCGCTCGGCCGCCAGGTCCGGCAACGTCAGCCGCGCGCTGGTGGCCAGCGGGTGGTCGGCGGCCAGCGCGATGAACACCGGCTCCAGGGCGAGCTTGCGCAGGAACACCCCCGGTGGCGCGGCGAGGTGGTACCCCGGGTAGTCGGCCACCACCACCACATCGAGCTGCCCGGCCGCCAGCAGGTCCAGCAGCCGGCGGGGGGAGAACTCCGTCATCACCGAGACTTCCTCCTCGCCCCGGCCGAGACGTTCCGCCAAGTCGATCACCATCGACCCGGCGAAGCCGCCTACGGCCGCGCGCCGGGCCGAACCACGCGCCACCCACTGCCCGACGTCGGTCATCATCGTGCCGGCGGACGCGGTGATCGCCCGCGCGTGCTCCAGCACGCGGTCGCCGAGTGCGGTCGGTGTCACGCCGTTTCGGCCTCGCAGGAACAGGACACCGCCGAAGGCGCGTTCGATCCGCTGGACCGTCGCGGTGAGCGCGGGCTGGCTGGTGCCGGTCACCGCCGCCGCGCGGGTGATGCTGCCGGCATCGGCCACCGCACACAGCGCGCGCAGGTGCCGCAGCTCGATCTCCATCACCTGGACGTTATGGACAACTGGGAGGTCCCGGCAGCGACGAAAGTCGGCACCGTCGGACGTACTTCCCCCGTCCCCAGGGAGCACGCATGCGACACCGGGTTCCGCGGCCGGCGGCAGCCGCCGTCCTCCTTTCCGCCCTCCTGCCCGGCGTGGCCGGCGCGACCACGCCGGCGAACTTCACGACCTCGATGGAAGTGTTCGATCCCGGCGGTGGCATTCACCGCGTGCCGGTCACGAGACCTTCGTCGGATCGTGCGGCCGCCCCCTTCGGCGTCGACGGCAGTGCCGTGACGCCGGTCGAGACCCACGGTCCCAGCGCGAGCACGCTGGATCTCGTTTTCGTCGGTGACGGCTACACCGCGAACCAGCTGACGACCTATGCGCAGCACGTCCGGACCAGCGTTGCCGCGTTGTTCGCCATCGAGCCTTACAAGTCCTACCGTGGCCGGTTCAACATCTGGCGAGTGGACGTCGTCTCACCGGAGAGCGGGGTCACCAACGATCCGAAGGGTGTGCGTCGCAACACCGCTTTGGGAGCGTACTTCTGGTGCGGAAACGTCGAACGGCTCCTGTGCGTCAACGAAACCAAGGCCGAGCAGTACGCCGCCGCGGCTCCCGATGCGGACCAGGTCGTCGTGCTGGCCAACACCACGAAGTACGGCGGTGCGGGGGGCGAGGTGGCGACGGCTTCCGGCGGTAACGCCCAGTCGAACCAGATCGTGGCCCACGAACTCGGTCACTCCATCGGTGGTCTGGCCGACGAATACGACTACGGCACCTGTGATCCCCGGGAACCGCGCGAACCGAACGCTTCCACGTACACCGCGGCGCAGATGAAGGCGCAGGCGGTGAAGTGGTACGCGTGGCTGGGGAAACCGTCGCCCGACGGCGGCGTGGTCGGGGCTTACGCGGGAGCCAGGTACTGCGCGTCCGGAATGTACCGGCCCAGCGAAAACTCGATCATGCGCACCCTGGGAAAGCCGTTCAACCCGCCCGGCGCGGACGCGATGATCTCCGCGTTCTCCCGCGAGAAGTAGCCGAAACTCCACGGTGCGGACTTCCGCGCCCAGCCGGTCGAAAAAGATCCGCTGAAGCCGGCCCCTTTGATCCGGGTGGTCCTGTGCGCCCTCTTTTCCTGCGTTCCGAGCCGGTCCCGGGACCGGATCCGGTGCCATTCGATGCGTTTCGAGGCAAGGAGTTCCGATGCGAAAGACCTTTATCGTGCTCGCCACCGCAGTGCTGTTCGGCGCGTCGGCCACGTCGGTGGCCGCGTCCGTCTCCCCAGCAGCGGAAGGCACCTCCGTGGTCGGCGCGGTCGATGGCACCACCCAGGTCGCCGCCGCCGACCGGTTCCGGGAGATCCGGACCGGCCAGGCCGCCCGCCGCGCCCCGGCCGCCAGCATCCACGACGACTGGGGTGTCTACACCGGGGGCAGCGCGGTCACCGGGCAGGACGCGATCCAGTCGGCCTACAACGACCTGACCGTCTCCGGCGACACCCTTTACGCTCCGACGATGAAAGCCCCGAAGTCGTGCGTGGAACTGGTGACCGCCTACAACAACGGGGCCAGGCAGGTCTGGGCCTGGGACTGGTGCGTCGGCGTGAACGTCGCCAAGTCGGTCGACATCGACACCACTTTCCGCACCACCTACGTGACCTCGGTCAACGGGCACGACTCCTACCGCGGCAAGGTGGAGCAGACCGACGCGGGCACGAACACGTGGACCGCGTCGCTGTTCAACTACCGCGCCAACCGGTGGGACACCCTCTACTCCCAGAGGGGCACCGACCAGTCGCGGGACAACCGCAGCTGGAACATCTTCGAGGTCTACGCCAGCGGCAGCACCACCGCGGCCTACTGCACCGCGCTCGGCAGCCGGACCATCGAAAGCAGCAGCTACAAGATCAAGCTGAACGGCTCCTGGCAGGCCGCGGGCGCCGGCAACACCTCGGTGATGTCCAACTCGTCGACGGCGAACTTCCTGTGCCCGAGCCTGTCCCGCACCGTGGTGCACGCCAACGACCAGTGGCAGGTGCACCGCTGACCTCCCGCTACGGCGACGCCCCGTTTGCTGCCGGAGCCGCGGGCCGGTGCGGATCACCGAAGAGGGCCGGAGGTGCTCGCCGCCCCGCCGATGCGGGAGCTCAAGGCACCGGCCCGCCTCGGATCGGCGCCCTACCCGTTCGACCCGGCCACCGGCGCGGCCTTGCTTGGCTTGGTGCCCTGGGCCCCGACGATGTCGGCACGCTGACGAGATCGTCGCGCCCGGTCAGCCGGAAAACTCTTCCAGTTCCTCGGCGGAGAAGAAGTCCTGTGCGGTCCCGCCGACGCGTACCAGGTACTTCTCCTGCTTGGTGTCGAAGTGGACGACCGTGCCGACGTTCCCGGTCATCGTCTTACCGGTGATCCGGACGGTGTCGCCGATGTCGAAGGCAGCCATGCCGATGATGCTAGCCGGAGGCGCGGCCCCGGCCGATCGCTCAGCCCGGTGAACCCGCCGGCTGGCTCTGCCGTGGCGGCGAATAGCGCCGCACGCTCGTGAGCAGGCAGCAGGCGATCGTGACGAGCACCAGCACCGCGGCGGCCGTGAGCCTGGTCGCCGTGGTCATCGGGACCAGCAGCAGCGTGCTGACGAACTCGACGGCGATGAGGGCGAGCAGGATCCGCCGGATGGTCGTGCGGGTCAGCCGGGCGCAGATCACCGCGCCGACCGGCGCCCCGATGACCACGATCGGCGTCGCGGCGAGCCAGTAGTCGACGACCGGGCCGGTGAAGTCACCGACGAGGACCACGTGGGAGCCGAACGCGGCCAGCGAGACCGTGGTCATCAGGATCACCGTCGTCGGGGTGGCGACCTTCTCCGACACCCGGAACAGCAGCACGAGCACGATGAACATGACGGTGTTCTCACCGACCCCGACGAGGCCGCTCACGATCCCGCCGGTGAACCCGGCCGCCACGACCACGCTCGTTTCGAGCCGGCCGGTGACGGGGATGAACGGGTTGCGGGCGTGGCCCCCGCGTCGTTGCATCACGAGCAGGGCCAGCGCGAGGCTGGTGAGCAGGACGGTGAAGTAGGTGCGGATCTGGGGCAAGGACAGCAGCGGTGCGAGCACGGTGCTCGCGAGCACGACGCCGGTGACGCCCGCGGGGACACCGAGGCGCAACACCCGGCGTTCGACGGGGACGCGCATCCACAGGATCACGAGGCTGGCGGCGGTCATGCCGACGCTCTGGACGGCGTAGGTGAAGATCCGGGCGTCGGTGGCGGGGATGTGCAGGATCTTGGTGAACACCGGGAACGCGACGGCGCCGCCGCCTTCGCTGGTGCCGCCGCCGACGAGCGAGCCGAACACCATCGTGACGGCGACGGCCCACTGCCGTCGCAGCGCGTCGAACGCCTGGGTCCCGCCAAGTGCGAGCCAGCCGGCCCAGACCGCCGCGGCGAGGGTGAGCTGGACGCGCAGCACCGAGCGTGCGGAGCGGAGCCGGGCGGCGGGTTCGTCGAGTTCGAGCAGCGTCATGGCGTCACCGTCTCTTTTCCGCGCAAGGGAAATCAACGGCGTCACCGGAAGATCGCAGTAAGGGAGAAGAGCGGACGGCGCGCGCCGCGGACAGCCACCGAAGGCTCGGGAGCCGGTGCCGGTGGATTTACGGGCCGACATCGTCTGAGTGTCCAATGTGGACGTATTGTCGACTGGAACCGGTGTCGCATCGTGGCGTCGGCGGGTACCCGGCTGCGGGTTGTCCGATTTCCTGTCGATTGACCAGGCTGCTGCACTCTCAGTGACGCTCGAGGTGAGACTTGCGGCGATCCGGGCGACAATGCGGAGCTGTTGGTCCAATCTCCGACTCCTCGGGCAACTCTGTGCAACATCGTCATTCTCGACTCGGTCCCGCCAAGCCGCTGATCGGGTGATCATGATTCGTCCCGGTGTTCGGCTGGTCGTGATTCGTTGTGTGGTAGAGCTTTCGCGCGCTGCGGTGCCGGGCAGGTGGCGACGGGATTCGAAGCCGGGCCGGATGCCTGTCTGGACTAGACCATTGCTTTCGCTCGGCGTCGCGGGTTAGTGTCCGGATGATCGGGAGCCGCCCGCCGCGGTGTGCGGGAGCCCGGTCGGCCGCCGTTTCGCAGCCGGCAGTGTCGCCGGCGTTTTCGGCGTGCCCTCGTCACGAGCTGGGCCGTGGCCGGATGCGCTCCGGGGCCCGGAAACGGAGCAGGAGTTGGCTGGTCGCGTCGTCTACGCCGGGTTCGAGGTCCAGTACCCCGTCGGCGGAAACCGCTTGCTGACCGAGCACGTGGCGTTGCTGGCGGCGGCGGGCGTGGACGCCTACCGCTGGTCGCCGACCCCCGGCTTCCGGTACAACTGGTTCGACGACACCGTGCCGACGCTGTCCGGCAAGGAGCTGGAGCTGGCGGCCGACGACCTGCTCGTGGTGCCGGAGCTGACCATCCTGCCCGGCCACGACCCGGCCCCCGGCGGCCGCACGGTCATCTTCGTCCAGGGCCACTTCATGATGTTCCTGACCTGCCCCGAGCTGAACCCGTACCCGGGCTGGAGCGTGCCGCCCACGCTGTGGACGATCTCCCGCGACGGCGTCGAGGTGATCAGCCGCGCGGTGCCCGACCTGCCGCCGCCCGTGCTGGTGCCGAACCCGATCGACGCGCAGCTGTTCCGGCCGGTGGAGAAGAAGCCCAGCATCGCGTGGATGTCGCGCAAGCGGCCGTCGGAAAGCGCCCTGCTCAAGCAGATCCTGCGCAACGACCCGCGCAGCGCCGGGGTCGAGCTGCGGGACATCCGGGGCCTTTCGCACGAGGAGGTCGCCCGGGTGCTCGCCGACACGTCGGTGTTCGTCGCGCTCGGCGCCCCCGAGGGCGAGGGGTTCGGCCTGCCGGTCGCCGAGGCGCTGGCCAGCGGCTGCCTCGTCACCGGGTACGGCCTCGGCGGCGGTGACGAGCTGTTCGAAGCGCCGTCCGCGTGGCCGGTGCCGAGCCTGCGCACCGTGGAGCTGGCCGACACCGCTCTCGAGCTGGTGCACCGGCCGGACACGGACCGGATCCGCGCCGAAGGCCGCCAATGGCTGGTGGACCGCTACAACGGCAAGGCGACCACCGAAGCCCTGCTCACCGGTATCGAGAAGGCCCGGCGAACGCCGGCCCGGGCCACCACGGCGATCCACCCGACCGCGTGGGAGGCGGAGCTGATGCGGGTGATCGCGCCCTATGCGGCCCCGCTGGAGGCTGCGGGGCTCGACGCCCAGGACTAGTCCCGCCGCGCCCCGGTCCCGATCGTGAGGAGTTGCCGTGTTCCCCATCGCGGTGGTCGGCCTGTCCTGCCGGTTCCCCGGCGCCGCGGACCCGGCGGCGTTCTGGCGGGTGCTGGCCGGCGGGATCGACGTGCTCGGCGCGGCGCCGCACGGGCGTCCGGCCACCGCGTCGCGCGCCGGTTACCTCGACGACGTCGCCGGCTTCGACGCGGCCCTGTTCGGCGTCTCCCCGCGGGAGGCCCGCGAGCTCGACCCGCAGCAGCGCCTGCTGCTGGAGCTGGGCTGGGAGGTGTTCGAAGACGCCGGGATCGCGCCGGACGCGGTGCGGGGGAGCGGCACGGGCGTGTTCGTCGGCGCCACCGCCGACGACTACGCGCTGCTCGCCGCCCGGCTCGGCGCCGAGGTCGGGCACCACCGGCTGACCGGCACGAGCCGTGCCCTGCTGGCCAACCGGCTGTCGCACTTCTTCGGCCTCGCCGGGCCGAGCCTGGCCGTGGACACCGGCCAGTCGTCCGCGCTGGTCGCCGTGCACCTGGCCGCCGAAAGCCTGCGCAGCGGTGAGTCCACCCTGGCGGTTGCGGGCGGGGTGCACCTGAATCTGGCCGACGAGTCCACCGAAGCGCTCACCCGCCTCGGCGCGCTGTCGCCGGACGGCCGGTGCCACACCTTCGACGCCCGCGCCAACGGCTTCGCCCGCGGCGAGGGCGGTGGCCTCGTCCTGCTCAAGCCACTCGCCCAGGCCGAGGCCGACGGGGACCGGATCTACGGTGTGCTGCGCGGCACCGCGGTCAACAACGACGGACCGGCGCCCGGCCTGACCGCGCCGAGCCCCGCCGCGCAAGAACGTGTGCTGCGGGCCGCCTACCAGCGGGCGGAGGTGGCGCCCGCCGAGATCGAGTACGTCGAGCTGCACGGCACGGGCACCGCCGCGGGCGATCCGGTGGAGGCCGCCGCGCTCGGGGCCGCGCACGCCGCGCACCGCAGCACCGCACTGCTCGTCGGCTCGGTGAAGACGAACATCGGGCACCTGGAGGGCGCGGCCGGGATCGCGGGCCTGCTCAAGACGCTGCTCGCCCTGCACCACCGCAGCCTGCCCGCGAGCCTGAACTTCGCGCACCCGAACCCGGCGATCGGGTTCGGCGACTGGCGGCTCCGGGTGGTCACGGAGACCACGCCGTGGCCGTCGCCCGGGTACGCCGGCGTCTCCTCGTTCGGGATCGGCGGCACGAACGCGCACGTCGTCGTCGCGCCCGGGCCGGCTGCCCCCGGCCCGGAGCCCGAACCGGACGGCCCGGCGGCGTGGGTGCTGTCCGCGCACACCGAACGCGCGCTGCTCGACCAGGCCGCCCGCCTGGCCGGGCACCTGCGAGAGCACCCCGGAACCGGTCGCCACGAGATCGCGGGCTCGCTGGCCTCCCGGGCCATGCTGCCGCGGCGAGCCGTCGTCGTCGGCGACGACCGGGACGACCTGGTAACCGCGCTCGAAGATTTGGCCGCGGGGCTTTCCTCGCCGGCGATCGTCCGCGGCACCGCGCGCGAGCGCACCGGCGGGATCGTCTTCGTCTTCCCTGGTCAGGGCCCCCAGTGGCCGGGCATGGCGACGGAGCTGCTCGACACCTCGCCTGTGTTCGCCGACGAGCTGCGCCGCTGCGACGACGCCCTGCGCCCTTTGGCCGGGTGGTCGCTGCTCGACGTGCTTCGCGACGTCGAGGGCGCGCCGTCGATGGAGCTGACCGAGGTCAACCAGCCCGTGATGTGGGCGGTGATGGTGGCGCTCGCCGCGCTCTGGCGCTCGCGGGGGATCGAGCCCGCCGCGGTGGTCGGGCAGTCCCAGGGTGAGGTCGCGGCGGCCTGCGTCGCCGGAGCGCTGACGCTCGAAGACGGCGCGCGGCTGATCGAGGCCCGCTCCCGGATCACCGCGCGGGCGCTGACCGGCCGCGGCGGAATGGCCTGGCTCGGGCTCCCGGTCGACGACGTCCGCACGCGCCTCGAGCGCTGGGGCGGGCGGCTGTCGGTCGCGGTGATCTCCGGACCGGCGTCCGTCGTGGTCGCCGGGGACCTCGACGCGCTGGACGAACTCGTCGCGGCCAGCGAACCGGAAGCGCGGGCCCGCCGCATCATGGCGGACTACGCCTCGCACTCGGCCGCGGTCGAGCCGATCGAGCACGAGCTGAAGACCGCACTGGCCGGGCTGCGCCCGGTGTCCCCGGCGGTCCCGTTCTACTCGACGGTGACCGGTGACGAACCGATCGGCCTGCTCGACGCCGACTACTGGTACCAGAACCTGCGGCAGCCGGTGGACCTGCGCGCCGCGGTCGGGACGTTGCTCGGTGCCGACCGCGACGTGTTCGTCGAAGTCAGCCCGCACCCGATGCTGCTGGCCGGGATCCGGGACTGCGCGCTGGAACAGGGCGGCACCGCCGTGACCGTGCCGACGCTGCGACGCGGCGAAGGCGGTCCGGACCGGCTGCTGCTCTCACTCGGCGAGCTGCACGCGAACGGCGTTCCGGTACGCTGGCCGGTCCACAGTGGACGCCGGATCGCCCTGCCGCACTATGCGTTCCAACGGGAACGGCACTGGCTCGACGACAAAACCGTCGCGGAAACCCCGGTGACCACCGATCCGGCGGAGACGGCCCGGCGCGAGATCGCCGCGGTGCTGGGGGTGCGCGATCCCGCGCGGCTCGAGCTCGACGCGCCGTTCCGGGAGCTCGGGTTCGACTCGTCAATGCTGGTGGAGCTGGCCGCGCGGCTCGACACCACCCTGGACCGGCGGCTGACCAGCACCACCTTGTACAACCACCCCACGCCCGCGCGGCTGATCGAGTTCCTCGGCGCGGACGCACCGGCGGAAATCACGGCCGAACCGGTTCCCACGGACGATGACCCGGTGGTGATCGTCGGCCTGGGGTGCCGGTTCCCGGGCGGGATCGACTCGCCGGAGTCGTTCTGGGCCGCGCTGGCCGGCGGCGCCGACCTCGTGACCGGCGCACCGGCGGACCGGGGCTGGCCGGACACCGGGTTCCGCGGCGGGTTCCTGGCCGACGCGGGGGCGTTCGACGCGGGGTTCTTCGGCATCAGCCCGCGCGAGGCGCTGGCCATGGACCCGCAGCAGCGGCTGCTGCTGGAGACGTCGTGGGAGGCACTCGAACGAGCGGGCCTCGATCCGGCCTCCCTGCACGGCTCCGAAACGGGCGTCTTCTTCGGCCTGATGCCGCCGGAGTACGGCAGCCGCATGCACGAAAGCGGCGAGGAGACCGGAGGCCACGTGCTGACCGGGGTCGCGCCGAGCGTGGCCTCCGGGCGGGTCGCCTACGTGCTGGGCACCGAGGGACCCGCGGTCACGGTCGACACCGCGTGCTCCTCGTCGCTGGTCGCGCTGCACCTGGCCGCGCAGTCGCTGCGGTCCGGGGAGTGCACGCTGGCGCTCGCCGGAGGTGCCACGGTGATGGCCGGCCCCGGCGTGTTCGTCGAGTTCGCGCGCCAGGGCGGTCTCTCCGGTGACGGGCGCTGCCGCTCCTTCGCCGCGGACGCGGACGGCACGGGCTGGTCCGAAGGCGCCGGAGTCGTGGTGCTGCAACGGCTTTCGGCCGCGCGGGAAGCCGGCCGCCCGGTGCTGGCGGTGCTGCGCGGCAGCGCGGTCAACCAGGACGGGGCGTCCAACGGGCTGTCCGCGCCGAATGGCCTGGCGCAGGAGCGGGTGATCCGCCGCGCGTTGCGCGACGCCGGTCTGGAACCGTCCGAAGTGGACGCAGTCGAGGCGCACGGCACGGGGACCGTGCTGGGTGACCCGATCGAGGCCGAGGCCTTGCTGGCCACGTACGGGCAGCAACGCGAGACACCGCTGCGGCTCGGCTCGGTCAAGTCGAACCTCGGGCACGCGCAGGCGGCAGCGGGTGTCGCCGGGCTGATCAAGATGATCCTGGCCATGCGGCACCGGACCCTGCCGGCCACCCTGCACGCGGAAACCGCTTCGGACCGCGTCGCCTGGACGTCCGGGCGGGTCCGGCTCCTCACCGCCGCCGAGCCCTGGGAATCGGACGACCGGCCGCTGCGGGCCGGGATCTCGTCGTTCGGCATCTCGGGCACCAACGCCCACGTGATCATCGAGTCGGCCGCGCCGGAGCCTCCGCCCGCCCCGGCCGAGCACGGCGTGCTGCCGCTGGTCGTGTCCGGGCGCACCCGCACCGCCGTCCGGGCGCAGGCGCTGCGGCTCGCGCCGGAGCTGGACGGTGACCTCGCGCCGGTGGCCTGGTCCTTGCTGACCACCCGGACGCTGCACCGGCACCGCACCGTGGTGCTCGCCGGGGACACCGCCGAGGCGGCCACGGCGTTGCGCGATCCGGCCGCGCTCAGCGGAGAAGCGCTGACGGGGGCGAAGACCGTGTTCGTCTTCCCCGGCCAAGGCGCCCAGTGGGTGGGCATGGGCCGAGAGCTGTGGGACGCGGAGCCGGTGTTCGCGGCCCGGATGGCCGACTGCGAACGGGCGCTGGCGCCTTTCGTGGACTGGTCGCTGCGGGACGTCGTCTTCGGTGGTGACCTGGACCGGGTCGACGTGGTGCAGCCGGTGTCGTGGGCGGTGATGGTGTCGCTGGCGGCGTTGTGGGACGCCCACGGCGTGCGGCCGGACGCCGTGGTCGGGCATTCGCAAGGGGAGATCGCCGCGGCGTGCGTGGCCGGTGCGGTGTCGTTGGCGGACGCGGCCCGGGTGGTGGCCCGGCGCAGTCAGGTGATCGCCGCCGGGCTGGCCGGTCGTGGCGGGCTGCTGTCGGTCGCGGTCGCGCCGGACGAGGTGCCCGAGGGCGCGGAGATCGCCGCTGTCAACGGGCCACGCGCGCTCGTCCTGGCCGGAACGCCCGCGCAGTTGGACGGCTGGGAGCGGGACTACCGCGAACGCGGCGTGCGGGTCCGGCGTGTCTCCGTGGACTACGCCTCGCACAGTTCCGAAGTGGACAGTGCCCGGGCGGACGTGCTCGCCGCCACCGGAGTGACGGCCAGGACGCCCGCCGTGCCGTGGATGTCCACTGTGGACGCGGCGTGGGTCGAAGAGCCGGTGGCGGCGGACTACTGGTATCGCAACCTTCGGGCCCGGGTGCGGTTCGCCGACGCCGTGACCGCGCTGGCCGAGCAAGGGTTCGGCCTGTTCGTGGAAGTCAGTTCGCACCCGGTGCTCACCGACGCCGTGGCCGACAACGTTGTCAGCGCGGCCGTGTGCGGAACCCTGCGCCGCGGCGACGGCGGGAGCCGCCGGTTCCGCACCTCGCTCGCCGAGCACTTCGTCCGCGGCGGCCGGGTCGACTGGACGACCGTCGTCCCGGCCGCGCCGCCGGTGCCGCTGCCCACCTCGGTGTTCGAGCGCCGCCGCTACTGGCTCGGCCCGGACGGCGTGCCGCTCGGCTCGGCGCCGCTGGCCCGGCTCGCCGAGTTCGCCGGGTTCGACGACGCCGACCAGCTGCTGGAGCTGGTCCGTGCCCACGCCGCCGCGGTGCTGGGCGAGCCGGACGGCATCGGCGCGGACCGGGCGTTCCGGGATCTCGGGTTCGACTCGCTCACCTCGGTCGACCTGCGCGCCCGGCTGAGTGCCGCGACCGGCCTGGCCCTGCCACCGGCCGTCGCCTTCGACTTCCCGACCCCTCGGCGGCTGGCCGAGCACCTGGGCGATCGGCTGTCCGGCGGAGAACGGGCCACCGCGACCGCGCGGGCCAGGCGCGACGACGACCCGATCGTCGTGGTCGGCATGGGCGTCCGCCTGCCCGGCGGGATCACCTCACCGGAGGACTTCTGGCGGCTGCTGGCCGACGGCGGCGACGCGGTGTCGGACTTCCCGGCCGACCGCGGCTGGGACCTGGCCGCGCTCTACGACGCCGACCCCGACACGACCGGCACCACCTACACCCGGCGCGGCGGGTTCCTGACCGACGCCGGCGCGTTCGACGCCGGGTTCTTCGGCATCAGCCCGCGCGAGGCGCTGGCGATGGACCCGCAGCAGCGGCTGGTGCTGGAGACGGCGTGGGAAGCGCTGGAGGACGCGGGGTTCGACCCGGCTTCGCTGCGCGACAGCGACACCGGCGTGTTCGTCGGCGCGACACCGCAGCCCTACGGACCCAGCGCGATGACGCCGGGCGACGCCGAAGGCTACCTGCTGACCGGCGGACTGCCCGCGGTGATCTCGGGCCGTCTCGCCTACGTGCTGGGTACGCAGGGCCCCGCGCTCACCGTCGACACGGCGTGCTCGTCTTCGCTGGTGGCGGTGCACTTGGCAGCTCAGTCGCTGCGTTCCGGGGAGACGTCGCTGGCCGTCGTCGGCGGGGTGACGGTCATGGCCGGGCCCGAGGTCTTCGTCGAGTTCTCGCGGCAACGCGGCCTCGCGCCCGACGGCCGGTGCAAGTCGTTCAGCGCGGACGCCGACGGCACGGGGTGGTCCGAAGGCGCCGGAGTGCTGGTGCTGCAACGGCTTTCCGACGCGGAGCGCGACGGCCGGGAGATCCTGGCGGTGGTGCGGGGGAGCGCGGTGAACCAGGACGGCGCGTCGAACGGGCTGACCGCGCCGAACGGCCCGGCGCAGGAGAAGGTGATCCGACAGGCCCTCGCCGACGCGAGGCTGGAACCGTCCGAAGTGGACGTCGTCGAGGCGCACGGCACCGGAACCGTGCTGGGGGACCCGATCGAGGCCCAGGCGCTGCTGGCGACCTACGGCCGCGAGCGGGACCGGCCGCTGTTCCTCGGCTCGGCCAAGTCGAACGTCGGGCACACCCAGGCCGCGGCCGGGGTCGTCGGCGTGATCAAGATGGTCCTGGCGATGCGGCACGGCGTGCTGCCGCGCACGCTGCACGCCGAGCGGCCGAGCGAGGTGGTCGACTGGACGGGCGGTTCGGTCGAGCTGCTGACCTCGGCGGTGCCCTGGGCGGCGGAGACCCGCCGGGCGGGCGTGTCGTCGTTCGGCGTCTCCGGGACGAACGCCCACGTCCTCCTCGAACAGCCGCCTCGGTGGACCGCACCCACCGTGCCGGAACTGGACCTGGTGCCGGTCGTGGTCACCGGCCGGTCCGAACGCGCGGTGCGGGCGCAGGCCGCCGCAGTCGCCGGTCACCTGGCCGATCGGGGTGACCTGACCGCGACCGCGGGCGCGCTCGTCACCACGCGGAGCCGCTGGGAGCACCGCGCGGTGGTGCTCGCCGCGGACGTACCCGACGCGATCGCGGGATTGCGCGACTTCGAGCGCGCGAACGTGGTCACCGGCCGGGCCGGTGACGGCGGCATCGGGTTCGTCTTCCCCGGCCAGGGCACCCAGCGGGCCGGGATGGGCCGGGAGCTCTACGACCGGTTCCCGGTGTACGCCGAGGCGTTCGACGAGGTCTGCGCCGAGCTGGACCGGCACGTGGGCTTCTCCGTGCGCGAAGCCGTCTTCGACGGCGACCGGCTCGACGGGACGTTGGGTGCGCAGGCCGGGCTCTTCGCCGTCGAGGTGGCGATGGCCGCGCTGGTGGCCTCCTGGGGCATCCGGCCGCGGGCGCTGGCCGGGCACTCGCTGGGGGAGCTCACCGCGGCGTTCGTGGCCGGGGTGTGGTCGCTGCCCGACGCGGCCCGGCTGGTCGCCGCGCGCGGTGCGCTGATGCAGGCGTTGCCCGCCGGGGGCGCGATGGTTTCCGTGCCGGTGCCCGAAAGCGCCGTTCCCGACCTGGCCGGGGTGTCCGTCGCCGCGGTCAACGACGCCGCTTCCGTGGTGTTGTCCGGTCCGGAGGCGGCCGTGGTCCGAGCCGTGGAGCAGCTCGGCGTCGACGGGCGACGGCTGCGGGTCAGCCACGCCTTCCACTCCGAGCTGATGGAACCGATGCTCGCCGGGTTCCGCGAGGTCGCCGCGTCGCTCACCTACCGCGCTCCCGGCGTCGCCGTAGTGTCCACAGTGACCGGCGAGCGGTTGACCGACGAGCAGGCGTGCGCCCCGGACTACTGGGTCGAGCAGGTGCGGCGCACCGTGCGCTTCGCCGACGCGATGGCGACCATGACCTGCGACCCCGCGAGCCCGGTGACGACGGTGCTGGAACTCGGGCCCGGCGGCGCCCTGTCCGGGGTGCTGGCCAACGTCGTCGCCGTGCCGCTGACTCGCCGCGGGCGGCCCGAGGTGGCGAGCGCGCTGACCGCCGCCGCGACCGCGTTCGCGCGCGGGCACCACGTCGACTGGACCGCCGTCCTGCCGCGCACGCTCGTCCCGGTGCCGAAGACGGTGTTCGACCGGCAGCACTACTGGCTGACCGACGGCCGCGCCCGGCCGGAACCGCCGCTGCACGCCGTGCGATGGGAACCCGGCCGCCCGGGGCCCGCCGTTTCGGAAGGGGTGACCTGGCACGCGCCCTCCGGTGACCTCCGTGCGGTGCTGGCCGAGGTGCTGGGCGCCGTCCGCGGGGTTCTCTCCGACGCGCACGCCGCACGGCTGGTCGTCGTGACCGAGCACGCCGACGTCGACCCGGTCGCCGCGGCCGTGTGGGGCCTGGTCCGCAGCGCGCAGACCGAGCACCCAGGCCGGTTCGTGCTCGCCGACCTGGAACCCGGCACCGATCCCGACGTCCTCCGGCGGGCGCTGGGCGGGGGCGCCGAGCAGCTCCGGATCCGCGACGGCGAGGTGCTGGTGCCCCACCTGCGGGAGGTCGCCGCGACCGGCGGCACGCCGTGGCGGCGCGACAGCACCGTGCTGATCACCGGGGGCACCGGCACCCTCGGCTCGCTGGTCGCCCGCCACCTGGTCACCACCCACGGCGTCGGGCACGTCGTCCTGGCGTCCCGGCGTGGTGAGGACGGCGCGCTGCGCACCGAGCTGGAGGCGGCCGGGGCGACGGTGACGATGGTGTCCTGCGACGTCGCCGACCGCGAGCAGGTGCGGGCGCTGCTCGCGAAGGTGCCCGTCACCGCCGTCGTGCACGCCGCCGGCGTCACCGACGACGGCACGATCACCGCCCTGGACGACGACGCCTTCGACACCGTGCTCCGGCCCAAGGCCGACGCGGCCGCGCACCTCGACGAGCTGGCCGGCGATCTCGACGCGTTCGTGTTGTTCTCGTCCGCGGCCGGTGTGCTCGGTTCGGCCGGGCAGGCCAACTACGCCGCCGCGAACGCCTACCTCGACGCACTCGCCGCGCGCCGCCGGGCGACGGGCCGCCACGCCGTGTCGCTGGCCTGGGGGCAGTGGGCCCCGGAGAGCGCCATGACCGGACGCCTCGACGCCGCCGACACCGGGCGGCTGGAACGCGCGGGCGTGGGCAAGCTGTCGGCCGAGGAAGGGCTGCGGCTGCTCGATCTCGCGGTGACCTCGGAGCACGCTGCCCTGGTCGCCGTGAAACCGGCAGGGAACGGCCTGCCCGCGCTGGGCGCGCCGGAGGAGGAGCGTGCCGACGGCCCGCGTGACCTGCCTTCCCTGCGGCGCGCGGTGTGCGAAGCGGCGGCCGCGGTCCTTTCGACCCCGGCCGTCGACGAGACCCGGGCGTTCCGCGACGCCGGGTTCGACTCGTTGACCGCCCTTGAACTGCGCAACCGACTCGCCGCCCGGACCGGGCTGACGTTGCCCGCGACCCTGGTGTTCGACTACCCGAACCCGGTGCTGCTGGCCGAATTCCTGCACACGAGGCTCACCGGCGCGGCCGAGGTCGCCGCGGTGCGGACATCCACAGTGGACGACGACCCGGTGGTGATCGTCGGCTTGGCGGTCCGGCTGCCGGGCGGGGTCGCGACACCGGAGGACTACTGGACGCTGCTGGCCGATGGCGTCGACGCAGTGTCGGAGTTCCCGGCCGATCGCGGCTGGGACCTGGACCGGCTGTTCGGCGCGGACGGGTGCACCCCGCGACACGGCGGTTTCCTGCACGAAGCGGCGTGGTTCGACGCCGAGCTGTTCGGCATCTCGCCCCGCGAGGCGGTGTCGATGGACCCGCAGCAGCGGCTGGTGCTGGAAACCTCGTGGGAGGCGCTGGAACGGTCCGGAGTGGACCCGACGAGCCTGCGCACGAAGGACGTCGGCGTGTTCCTCGGCGCCGCGACACAGGCCTACGGGACCAATGCGGAGTCCGACGGCTACCAGCTGCTCGGCACCGCGTCGAGTGTCCTTTCCGGACGATTGTCGTACGTGCTGGGCACCCAGGGCCCGGCGGTCACCGTCGACACGGCGTGTTCGTCGTCGCTGGTGGCGCTGCACCTGGCGGCGCAGTCGCTGCGGTCGGGCGAATGCTCGATGGCCGTGGCCGGTGGCGTCACGGTGATGGCGGCGCCGGACGTCTTCGTGGAGTTCTCCCGTCAGCGCGGGCTGTCCCCGGACGGCCGGTGCAAGGCGTTCGCCGACTCGGCCGACGGCACCGCGTGGGCCGAGGGCGTGGGAGTGCTGGTCCTGCAGAGGCTTTCCGACGCCCGACGCGAAGGTCGGGAGATCCTGGCGGTGGTGCGGGGGAGCGCGGTGAACCAGGACGGCGCGTCGAACGGGCTGACCGCGCCGAACGGCCCGGCGCAGGAAAAGGTGATCCGGCAGGCACTGGCCAACGCCGGGCTGGCACCGTCCGAAGTGGACGTCGTCGAGGCGCACGGCACCGGCACTGCGCTGGGCGACCCGATCGAGGCCCAAGCGCTGCTGAACACCTACGGCCGCGAGCGGGACCGCCCGCTGTGGCTCGGTTCGGTGAAGTCGAACGTCGGGCACACCCAGGCGGCCGCGGGTGTGGCCGGGGTGATCAAGATGGTCCTATCCCTGCGGCACGGCGTGCTGCCCCGCACCCTGCACGTCGACCGGCCCAGCGGGAAGGTCGACTGGACGGACGGCTCGGTGGAACTGCTCACCTCGGCGGTGCCCTGGACCGGCGAGCACCGGCGGGCCGGGGTGTCGTCCTTCGGGGTGTCCGGCACCAACGCGCACGTCATCATCGAGGAGCCGCCGGCGCGCGAGCGGCCAGCGCCCGCCCAAGCCCCGGCCCTGGTCGTTTCGGCGCGCAGTGCGGTCGCACTGCGCGACCAGGCGGCCGGGATCGCCGGTCTGGACGACCCCGAGGCGGCCGCGTTCAGCCTGGCCGCCGGACGGCCGTCGTGGCCGCACCGGGCTGTCGCGCTGTCCGAGGAAGCACTGCACGACTTCGTGGCGGGGCGCGCGACCGCCGACGTGCTCACCGGCGTCGCGGCACCTCGCCGGCCGGTGCTGGTCTTCCCGGGCCAGGGCGCGCAGTGGGCGGGCATGGGCCGGGAGCTGTGGGAGTCCGAGCCGGTGTTCGCCGCGCGGATGGCCGAGTGCGAGCAGGCCCTTTCGTCCGTGGTGGACTGGTCGCTGCGGGACGTCGTGTTCGGTGGTGCGCTCGACCGGGTCGACGTGGTGCAGCCGGTGTCGTGGGCGGTGATGGTGTCGCTGGCCGCGTTGTGGCGTTCGTGCGGGATCACGCCGGACGCGGTGCTCGGGCATTCGCAAGGGGAGATCGCGGCGGCGTGCGTGGCCGGTGCGCTGTCGCTTGAGGACGCGGCGCGGGTGGTGGCGGTGCGCAGCCAGGTGATCGCCGCCGGCCTGGCCGGGCGCGGGGGCATGCTGTCGGTGGCGGTCGCGCCGGACGAAGCGCCCGAAGATGTGGAGATCGCGGCCGTCAACGGGCCGCGGTCCGTGGTGCTGGCGGGCGCCTCCGCGGTGCTCGACGAAGTCGAGCGGCGGTACCGCGAGGACGGTGTCCGAGTGCGGCGGATCAACGTCGACTACGCCTCGCACACCGCGCAGGTGGACACGGTGGCGGACGAGATTCTGGCCCGGCTCGGCGAGGTGAAGGCTGCGGTCCCCGAGATCCCGTGGATGTCCACTGTGGATGTCCAGTGGGCCGGAGAGGTCGATACCGCCTACTGGGTGCGGAACCTGCGGGAACCGGTCCGGTTCTCAGCGGCCGTCGCCGAACTGGGCGCCCAGGGGTTCGACCTGTTCGTCGAAGCGAGCTCGCACCCCGTGCTGACCGCCGCCGTGCTGGAGACCGTGCCGGACGCGGTCGCCGTCGGATCGCTGCGCCGCGAGGACGGCGGTGCCGGCCGGTTCGTCCGGTCCCTGGCCGAGGTGTTCGTGCACGGCGGCACCGTCGACTGGCGCCGCGTGGTGCCCGAAGCGCCGCTGGTCGACGTCCCGGTGACGGCGTTCGAGCGGGAACGCTACTGGCGCACCGCGGCCAAGGCCGCGACAGATGTGACGGGCGCCGGGCTCGAACCGGTGCCGCACCCCGTGCTGGGCGCGTTCGCCGAACACCCCGAGACCGGCGGCGGCGCGCTGACCGGGCGGCTGTCCCTCGAAGCGCAGTCGTGGCTGGTCGACCACGCGATCGGCGGGGCGGTCGTGGTGCCCGGCGCGGCGTGGGCGGAGCTGGCCCTGCAAGGCGGCCGGGTCACCGGATGCCCGGTGCTCGAGGAACTGGTGGTCGAGTCACCGCTCGTGCTGGACGCGGCCGCGGTACCGGTGCAGGTCGTGGTCGGCGCGGAGGAGGACGGCCGACGTCCGGTGAGCGTGCACGCCAAGCACGCGGACGGCCGCTGGACCCGGCATGCCGCCGGCAGGCTCGCCGCGTCCGGCGCCACCGGCGAGACGTTCGCGTGGCCGCCGCCGGACGCCGAACCGGTGGACGATCTCTACGCGACGCTCGCCGGCCTCGGCTACGAGTACGGACCGGCGTTCCAGGGGGTGCGTTCGCTCTGGCGCCGCGAAGACGAGCTGTTCGCCGAGGTCGCGTTGCCCATCGAAATCGACGCGACCGGCTTTGCGATCCACCCCGCGCTGCTCGACGCCACCCTGCACCCGGCCGCGCTGGGCGCCGCCCGGGAGGACGGCCGGATCGAGCTGCCCTTCGCCTGGCAGGGGCTCAGCCTGCACGGCGCCGGTCGAGAGCTGCGCGTGCGGCTCCGCCGGGGCGAGGTCACGGCCGTCGACCTCGACGGACGTCAGGTGTTCACCCTGGCCGAGCTGACCAGCCGCCCGGTCGACGTCGGGAACCTGCGGCCGGTGGAGCTGTTCCGGCTCGACTGGGTACCGCTTGCGCTGTCGCCGGGCGAAGCCGGTGACTGGCGGGTCTTCCGCGTCGATCCCGGACCGGGGGCCGACTCCGTCCGGGCGCGGCGCGCGGTGACCGGTGCGCTCCAAGCCGTGCAAGAGCTGCTCGACGACGCCCGGCTGGTGGTCGTCACCCGCCAGGCGCGGACCGACCCTTCCGAAGCCGCGGTGTGGGGGCTCATCCGCGCCGCCCAGGTCGAGCACCCGGGACGGCTGGTCCTGCTGGACGGCGAGGGCACGGACCCCGCTGCCGTCGCCGCGGCCGCGCACGCCCAGGGGGAGAACCAGATCAGCGTCCGGGACGGGCAGTTCTTCGCACCCCGGCTGGCCCCGGCCGGAGCGGCCGGGCGCAGCCCGATCGGCGCGAGCGCGAAGGTGCTGATCACCGGCGGTACCGGAACCCTCGGCACGCTCGTCGCCGAGCACCTCGCCGCCGAACACGGCGTGCGCGACATCGTGCTGGCCTCCCGCAGTGGCACGAGCGACCGCTTCGAGACCCGCACCTGCGACGTCTCCGACCGCGACCAGGTCCGCGCGTTGCTCGCCGAAACCACGCCGGACGTCGTCGTCCACGCGGCCGGGGTGCTCGCCGACGGGCTCGTCGCCGCGCTGGACCCGGCCGCGCTGGACCGGGTGTTCGAGCCGAAGGTCGACGCCTTCGCGCATCTCGACGAGCTGACCCGGGAGTCGGACACGGCGTTGATCGTCTTCTCCTCGGCCGCCGGGGTGCTCGGCAACGCCGGGCAGGCGAACTACGCCGCCGCGAACGCGTTCCTCGACGCGGCCATCACCCGGCGGCGGGCCGCGGGCGGGGCCGGGATGTCGCTGGCCTGGGGCCTGTGGGAGCAGGCCAGCGCGATGACCGGGCACCTCAGCGGCGCCCAGCGGGAACGCCTGGTGCGGGCCGGGGTCGCGCCGATCGGGAACGCACTCGGCATGCGGATGTTCGACGCCGCACTGCGGCTGGACGCCGCGGTCGTGGTCCCGGTGCTCCCGGACCGGGTGGCGTTGCGATCCGGTGCGCTCCCTCCACTGTGGCGTGGTCTCGTGGCCGAGCAGCACAAAACCGTCTCTCCGGAAGCGGATCTGCTCGACCGGCTGTCCGAACTGGATGAACCGCGGCAGCGGGCGGCGGTGACCGACCTGGTCCGGCGCGAGGCCGCGGTGGTACTGGGCCGGGCGCGTCCGATCGAGCCGGGCACCGCGTTCCGGGAGCTCGGGTTCGACTCCCTGACCTCGGTCGAGCTGCGCAACCGGCTCGGCGCCGCGACCGGGGCCCGGCTGCCGGTGACGGCGGTGTTCGACCACCCGAACGCGGCCGCGCTCGGCGACCGGCTGCACGCCGAGCTGTTCGGGAAGCCGGTGACCGAAGAGCCGGTCGTGGACGAAGCGGCGACGCTCGCCGACATGGACGCGGAAGACCTGATCCGCCGCGCGTTGGGAGAACTGTGATGGATGCCGCGGCGCAGAACGAACGGCTCGTGGCGGCCCTGCGCGCCTCGTTGCAGGAGAACGAACGGCTGAAGAAGGCGGCCGACGGCGCCGGCGAGCCGATCGCGATCGTCGGCATGGGCCTGCGCCTGCCCGGCGGGGTGTCGACACCGGAGGCGTTCTGGAACCTGCTGGCCGCAGGACGGGAGACGGTGTCGGACTTCCCGGTCGACCGCGGCTGGGACCTGGACCGCTTGTTCGGCGACGGCACCGGCACGTCGCTGACCCGGCGCGGCAGCTTCCTCCACGACGCGGGCGACTTCGACGCGGGCTTCTTCGGGATCAGCCCGCGTGAGGCGCTCGCGATGGACCCGCAGCAGCGGCTGCTGCTGGAAACGTCGTGGGAGGCGCTGGAACGGGCGGGCATCGACCCCGCGTCGGTGCGAGGGCGGGACGCCGGGGTCTTCACCGGGCTGATGTACCACGACTACGCCGGGGGCCCGCAGCCCGCCGAGCTCGAAGGCTTCCTCGGCACCGGCAGCGCGGGCAGCGTCGCCAGCGGGCGTGTGTCCTACCTGCTGGGCCTGCACGGCCCGGCCGTCACCCTCGACACGGCCTGCTCCTCGTCGCTGGTGGCGCTCCACCTCGGCGCGCAGGCCCTGCGGTCGGGGGAGTGCTCGCTCGTGCTGGCCGGCGGCGCGACCGTGCTCGCCACCCCGGACGTGTTCGTGGAGTTCTCCCGCCAGCAAGGGCTTTCCGCGGACGGCCGGTGCAAGTCGTTCGCGCAGGCCGCCGACGGCACCGGCTGGTCGGAGGGCGTGGGAGTGCTGGTTTTGCAACGGCTGTCCGACGCCCGGCGCGAGGGCCGGGAGATCCTGGCCGTGCTGCGCGGGAGCGCGGTGAACCAGGACGGCGCGTCGAACGGGCTGACCGCGCCGAACGGGCCCGCGCAGGAGCGCGTCATCCGCCGGGCGCTGCGCAACGCCGGGCTCGAACCGTCCGAAGTGGACGCGGTCGAGGCGCACGGCACCGGAACCGTCCTGGGCGACCCGATCGAGGCCACGGCGCTGCTCGCCGCCTACGGCCAAGAGCGTGAACGGCCGTTGCGGCTCGGCTCGGTGAAGTCCAACCTCGGCCACACCCAGGCCGCGGCGGGGGTCGTCGGCGTGATCAAGATGATCCTGGCGATGCGGCACGGCGTGCTGCCGCGCACCCTGCACGTCGACCGGCCCAGCGACCGGGTCGACTGGACGAGCGGCGCGATCGAGTTGCTCACCTCGGCGACGCCGTGGAAAGCGGCGGTCCGCCGGGCCGGGGTGTCCTCCTTCGGGGTGTCCGGCACCAACGCGCACGTGATCCTCGAACAGGCCCCGGCGCCCGAGCGCCCGGAACCGCCCACTCCGGCCGGACCGGTGCCGCTCGTCGTGTCCGCGCGCACCGCCGGAGGCCTGGCCGCGCAGGCCGCGCGCCTGGCCGACTTCCTCGACGACGAACAGCCCGGCCTGACCGGCGTCGCGCACTCGCTGCTGTCCACGCGAACGCTGTGGGAGCACCGGGCCGTCGTCTTCGCGCAGTCCACTTCGGACGCTGTCGCCGAGCTGCGGACGGTCGAAGGAGCCCGCGCCGGGGACGGGAAGACTGTGCTGGTCTTCCCCGGTCAGGGTGCCCAGTGGGTGGGCATGGGCCGGGAGCTGTGGGAGTCCGAGCCGGTGTTCGCGGCACGGATGGACGAGTGCGCGCAAGCGCTTGCGTCCGTTGTGGACTGGTCGTTGCGCGACGTCGTGTTCGGTGGCGATCTGGACCGGGTCGACGTGGTGCAGCCGGTGTCGTGGGCGGTGATGGTGTCGCTGGCAGCGCTGTGGGAGTCGTACGGGCTCCACGCTGACGCGGTGACCGGGCATTCGCAGGGCGAGATCGCCGCGGCCTGCGTCGCGGGTGTGCTGTCGCTGACGGACGCGGCGAAGGTGGTCGCGCTGCGCAGCAAGGTGATCGCCACCGGGCTGGCCGGGCGCGGCGGGATGCTGTCGGTCTCGGCGGCCCCCGGCGAGCTGCCCGAGGGCGTGGAGATCGCGGCGGTCAACGGACCGCGGTCGGTCGTCCTCGCCGGGGCCCCGGCCGCGCTCGACGCCCTGGAAGCGCGGTACACGGCCGAGGGTGTCCGGGCGCGCCGGGTGGCGGTGGACTATGCCTCGCACACCAGTCAGGTCGACGCCGTGGCCGAGGAGATTTCCGCCGCCCTGGACGGAGTCACCGCCCGCCGCCCGAAGATCCCGTGGTTCTCCACAGTGGACAATCAGTGGGTGCGCGAACTGGATCCCGGTTACTGGGCACGGAACCTGCGCTCGCGCGTCCGCTTCGCCGATGCGGTCCGCACGCTCGCCGACGACGGGTTCGCCCTGTTCCTCGAATGCGGCACGCACCCCGTGCTGGCCTCGGCGATCAGCGAAACCCTTGACGACGCCGGGCACCCCGACGCGGCCGTGCTCGGTTCGCTCCGCCGGGACGACGGGGGCCCGCGGCGGTTCCGGCGGTCGCTCACGCAGGTCTTCGAGCACGGCGGCCGGGTCGACTGGACCGTCCTGATCCCGGAAACGGCCACCGTGCCGGTGCCGACCACGGCGTTCGAACACCGGCGGTACTGGTTGCCACCCGGGCGCGCCGCCGGGCGGGAGACGAGCCCGTGGCGGTACGAGATCACCTGGGAGGGCCTGGTTCCCGGCCCGCGGGCGGGCGGCCGCTGGCTCGTCGTGGGCGAACCCGGGGCCGCCGACGCCCTGGCCGCCGCCGGACTCGACGCCGTCACCGAGGGGCCGGCCGACGGTGTGCTGGTCGTCTCGAACGACCCGTTCTTCGTGCTGACCGCGGTGCAGAACGCGCTGCGCTCGGGCACTGGTCCGATCTGGGTGGTGACCCGGGGTGCCGTGGCCATCGGCCCGTCCGATGCGGTCACCGAACCGGCCGCGGCGGCCGGGTGGGGGCTCGGGCGCGTGGTCGCACTGGAGCACCCGGACCGCTGGGGCGGCCTGGTCGACCTGCCGCCCGCAACGCCGGTGGACGCGGTGCTCGGTGTGCTCGGCGGCGACGAGGACCAGGTGGCGGTCCGTGCCGCCGGTTCCTTCGGCCGGCGCCTGGTTCCCTCGACCGCCGTCGACGACGGCCCGGGGTGGACCCCGCGCGGCACCGTGCTGGTCACCGGCGGCACCGGCGCGCTCGGCCTGCGGGTGGCGCGCTGGGTCGTGGACCGCGGCGCCGACCGCGCGGTGCTGTTGAGCCGCAGCGGTGGGACCAGCGACGACCCGCGGCTGCTCCCGGTGGCCTGCGACGTCGCCGACCGGGCCGCGGTCGCCGCGGTGGTCGAGCAGTACCCGCCGGACGCCGTCGTGCACGCCGCGGGTGTGGCCGGAGACCTGGTCCCGTTCCTGGACCAGGACCGGGAGTCGTTCGCCGAGGTGCTGGCGGGCAAGGCCGTCGGCGCGGCCGTGCTGGACGAGGTGCTGGGCGACCGGCCACTGGACGCGTTCGTGCTCTTCTCCTCCATCGCCGGGATCTGGGGATCGGCCCGGCAGGCCGCCTACTCGGCCGCCAACGCCCAGCTCGACGCGCTCGCCGAGAACCGGCGCTCACGCGGGCTCACCGCGACGTCGATCGCCTGGGGCGCCTGGGCCGACGGCGGCATGGCGACCGCGGGTGAAGCCGCGGAGCAGCTGCGGCGGCGAGCGATCCTGCCCATGGCGCCGGAGCGGGCGCTCGCCGAACTGGACGCCGTGCTGCGCAGCGGACGCGCCACCGCCGTCGTGACGAACATGGACTGGCCGCGTTTCACGGAGATGTTCGCCGCCGCCCGGCCGAGCCCGCTGCTGAACCGGCTGGCCGTCGCGCCGGTGGAGGGGGCACCGGCCACCGGCCTCGAGCGCACGCTGACCGGGCTGGACGCCGTGCGGCAGCGCGAACTGCTGGTCGAGCTGGTGCGCCGGGAAGCCGCGGCCGTGCTCGGCCTGGACTCGCCCGAAGACATCGCCCCGCGCCGCGCGTTCCGCGACGCCGGGTTCGACTCGCTGACCTCGGTCGAACTGCGCAACCGGATCGCCGCCACGACCGGCGTCACGCTGCCGGTCACCATCGCCTTCGACCACCCCGACGCCGCCGCGCTCGCCGAAGCGCTGCGCACCCGGCTGACCTCGGCGGAAACCCCGCCGGAGGAGGCGCGGGCGGCGGCGTCCGACGACGACCCGATCGTCATCGTCGGGCTCGGCGTGCGCCTGCCGGGCGGCATCACCAGCGCCGAGCGGTACTGGGAGCTGCTGGCCGATGGCCGTGAAGCGATCACGGAGTTCCCGGACGACCGCGGCTGGGACCTGGAAGCCCTGTTCGCCCCCGGTGCGGCGGGCACCTCCGCCACGCGGCACGGCGGGTTCCTGGCCGAGGCCGGGGCATTCGACGCGGAGTTCTTCGGCATCAGCCCGCGCGAGGCGCTGGCGATGGACCCCCAACAGCGGCTTCTGCTGGAAACCTCGTGGGAAGCCCTGGAAGACGCCGGAATCGACCCGGTGTCGACGCGCGGCAGCGACCTGGGTGTGTTCGTCGGGGCTTCGGCCCAGCGGTACGGGGCCGGGGCGGCCGAGGCCGAGGGTTATCTGCTGACGGGCACCGCCTCCAGCGTGCTGTCCGGGCGGCTGTCCTATGTGCTCGGTGCCCAGGGCCCGGCCGTCACCGTCGACACGGCCTGCTCGTCCTCGCTGGTGGCCCTGCACCTGGCGGTGCAGGCCCTGCGGGCGGGGGAGTGCGCGACGGCACTGGTCGCGGGGGCGGCCGTGCTGACCACCCCGGACGTCTTCGTGGAGTTTTCCCGGCAGCGCGGGCTTTCCCCGGACGGCCGGTGCCGGTCGTTCGCCGACGAGGCCGACGGGACCGGCTGGGCCGAGGGCGTCGGCGTGCTCGTCGTGCAGCGCCGATCCGAGGCCGTGCGCGCGGGCCGTGAAGTGCTGGCGATCGTGCGCGGCTCGGCGGTCAACCAGGACGGTGCCTCCAACGGCCTCACCGCGCCCAACGGCGTGGCGCAGCAGCGCGTGATCCGGCAGGCGCTGGCGAACGCCGGGCTGGAACCGTCCGAAGTGGACGCTGTGGAGGCGCACGGCACCGGAACCGTGCTCGGGGACCCGATCGAGGCGACAGCGCTGCTGGCGGCCTACGGCCAGGACCGCGAACGACCGCTGCTGCTGGGCTCGGTGAAGTCCAACCTCGGGCACACCCAGGCCGCGGCCGGGGTCGCCGGGGTGATCAAGGTGCTCCTCGCGATGCGGCACGGCGTGTTGCCCCGCACCCTGCACGCCGAACACCCGAGCGGCAAGGTGGACTGGGCCGCCGGCGCTGTCGAGCTGCTGACCGAACCGGCGCCGTGGACAGGCCCCACTCGGCGGGCGGGGGTGTCCTCGTTCGGCGTCTCCGGCACCAACGCGCACGTGATCCTCGAAGCCGCCGATATCGCCGAGCCGCAGACCGAGCCTGACGCGTTGGTTCCGCTCGTGCTCTCGGCGCGCAGCGAGGAAGCATTGGCAGAACAGGTTTCTCGGCTCTCCGATCATCTCGCGGGTGCGCCGTTGGTTGCCATCGCGCGGTCCTTGGCTGCCACGCGATCGGTGTGGGAACACCGCTTGGCCGTTGTCGCCGAGCGCCCTGGCGAGGCCGTTGCCGCGCTGGCCGGTGCCCGCGCCCGGAAGGTCGCCGACGGGTCCGTGGCGTTCGCCTTCGCCGGGCAGGGCTCGCAGCGGCCGGGGATGGGCCGCGAGCTCCATGAGGCGTTCCCGGTGTTCCGGGACGCGTTCGACGCGGCGTGCGCCGAACTGGACCGCCACCTGGACTTTTCGGTGCGCGAAATCGTGCTCGGCGGCGAAGACCTCGACGCTACCGTTCGCGCGCAACCCGCCCTGTTCGCCGTTGAGCTCGCGATGTTCGAGCTGGTCACGTCCTGGGGCCTGCGGCCGCGAGCGGTGGTAGGCCACTCTATCGGCGAGGTCGCCGCCGCGTGCGCCGCGGGCGTCCTCACGCTGCCCGACGCGGCGGTCCTGGTCGCCGCGCGCGCCCGGCTGATGCAGGCCCTGCCCGCGGGCGAGGGCGTCATGGCTTCCGTGCCGGTGGGCGAAGAAGCGGTCCGCGGGTTCGCCGACGTGTCGGTGGCCGCGGTGAACGGCCCGGAGTCCATTGTGCTCTCCGGAACACGGGACGCCGTGGCCGACGCCGTGCGCCTGCTCGGCGCGGAAGCCAAGTACCTCGAAGTGAGCCACGCGTTCCATTCCGCGCTGATGGAGCCGATGCTGGCCGAGTTCGCCGCGGTCACCGCCGGGCTGACCTACCACCCCGCCCGGTTCCCGGTGGTCTCCGGGATGACCGGGGGCCCGCTGCCGGAGACCGTGCGGTACTGGGTGGACCAGGTGCGCGAGCCCGTCCGGTTCGCCGACGCCGTCGCCGCGCTGGACGCCGGCACGGTCCTCGAACTCGGCCCCGGCGGGGTGCTGACCGGGCTGCTGGGCCCCCTCGGCGTCCCCGGCGTGGCGTTGACACGGCGGAACCGGCCGGAAGTGCGCACCGCGCTCACCGCGCTGGGCGAGCTGTTCACCCGCGGCGCCGACGTCGAGTGGAACGCCGTCATCCCGCCCGGGCCGCTCGTGCCGGTGCCGAAGACCGCGTTCCGGCACCGGCACTACTGGGGGGGGGACGAGAGCCGGTCCCCCGTGGAACCGCGGGGGTGCGGGGTCACCCGGCAACACCCTCCCAACCCCCCCCCCCCCCCCACCCGGCGATGGCTCTTTTTC
>NZ_JBVJNO010000009.1:141248-195574 GCF_055583645.1 Amycolatopsis sp. NPDC104587 | reverse complement strand
CGCGAGGCACAGGCGGAGGAGAGCACCCCCCCCCCCCCCCTCCCCCCTCCCCCCACCCCAACCCCCCCCCCCCCCCCCCCCCCCACCACTGCCTCGCCCCCGACCCTCGGTCCACTGTGGACCCGTGGCGGTACGAGGTCACCTGGCAGCGCCTGCCGGACCGCTCCCAGCCGCCCGCTGGGCGATGGCTCGTGCTCGGCGACGACGACCTCGCGGCGGCCCTGGGCACCGAGAGTGTCCCGGACGGTGTGCTGTGCGTGTCGCCGTCCGTGGACGACCTGGTGGCGACGCTGTACGCGTACCCGGACGCCCGCGTCTGGGTGGCGACCCGCGGTGCCGTCGCGGTCGACGCGACGGAAGCCGTGGACCTCGCCGCCTCGGAACTGTGGGGCTTCGGCCGCGTCGCGGCCCTGGAGCGGCCGCACCAGTGGGGCGGCCTGATCGACCTGCCGCCCGGAACCCCGGTGGACGCCCTGCTCGGCGTGCTCGGCGGCGACGAGGACCAGGTGGCGATCCGCGCCGACGGGACGTTCGGACGGCGGCTCGTCCCGCTGCCGGGCGGCTCGGCCCGGTGGACGCCGCGAGGCACGGTCCTGATCACCGGCGGCACCGGCGCGCTCGGCGGGCACGTCGCCGCGTGGGCGCTGACCGCCGGGGCCGAGCGCGTGGTGCTGCTCAGCCGCGGCGGCGGTGCCAGTGACGACCCGCGGATCATCCCGGTGGCCTGCGACATCACCGATCGGGACGGGGTCGCCGAGGTGCTGGCGCTGTACGCGCCCGACGCCGTGGTGCACGCCGCCGGGGTGCCTGGCGGGTTGCACCGGATCGACGAGTTCGACCGGGCCCACTACGACGACGTGCTGGCCGCGAAGGTCGGCGGCGCGGTTGTACTCGACGAGCTGCTGGACGACCGGCCGCTGGACGCGTTTGTGCTGTTCTCCTCCATCGCCGGGGTGTGGGGAGCCGCCGGGCAAAGCGCGTACGCCGCGGCGAACGCCGTGCTCGACGCCGTGGCCGGCAACCGCCGCGCCCGAGGCCTCACCGCGACCGCGATCGCCTGGGGCGCCTGGGGTGGCACAGGCATGGCGGCCGACGGCGAGGCCGAGCTGCGCCGCCGTGCCGTGCTCACGATGAAGCCGGAATCCGCCGTGCGCGCGCTGGCCGAGGTCGTCGGCAGCGGCCGGACGGCGGCCGTCGTGGCCCGGATCGACTGGCCACGCTTCGGCGCGCTGTTCACCGCCGCGCGACCGAGCCCGCTGCTGTCGCGGGTCGTCGAACCGGCGGAAGAGAACACCACCGCGGCGCCGGTGGCACACCGTTCGGCGGCCGAGCTCGTCGAGCTGGTGCGGGCCGAGGCCGCCGCGGTGCTCGCGCTCGCCGGGCCGATCGACGGGGAGCAGGCGTTCCGGGACGCCGGGTTCGACTCGCTGACGTCCGTGGAACTGCGCGACCGGCTCAGCGCGGCGACCGGGATCCGGCTGCCGGCCACCGTCGCGTTCGACCACCCCGACGCCCACCGGCTCGGCGCGTTCCTGCACGCCGAGCTGAGCGGCGCGGCCCCCGTGTCCGAACCGGCCGAGCAGCGCGCCGCCGCCGACGAACCGATCGCGATCGTCGGCCTGGGCGTGCGGCTACCGGGCGGCGTCGAGACGCCGGAGGAGTTCTGGGACCTGCTCGCCGAAGGCCGGGACGTGATCGGCGCGGCGCCGGACGACCGCGGCTGGGACCTCGACCCGGAGTTCGACGCGGCCGGCACCCGCGGCGGCTTCCTGAGCGACGCGGGGTTGTTCGACGCCGGGTTCTTCGGCATCAGCCCGCGCGAGGCCCTGGCCATGGACCCGCAGCAGCGGTTGCTGCTGGAGACGTCGTGGGAGGCGCTGGAACGCGCCGGGATCGCACCCAAGTCGGTGCGCGGCAGCGAACTCGGTGTCTTCGTCGGCGCGGCGACGCAGGCCTACGGAATGTCCTCACCGGACTCGGCCGGCTTCCTGCTGACCGGCGTCTCGTCGAGTGTCCTTTCCGGACGGCTGTCCTACGTCCTGGGGACGCAGGGCCCGGCGGTCACCGTGGATACGGCGTGCTCGTCGTCGCTGGTCGCGCTGCATCTTGCCGCACAGTCGCTGCGGTCGGGAGAGTGCTCGACGGCCCTCGCGGGCGGGACCACCGTGATGGCCACGCCGACCGGGTTCGTCGAGTTCGCCCGGCAGGGCGGCCTGGCCGCGGACGGCCGGTGCAAGCCCTTCTCCGCCGACGCCGACGGCACCGGCTGGGCCGAAGGCGTGGGAGTCGTGGTGCTGCAACGGCTTTCCGAAGCGGAGCGCGACGGCCGGGAGATCCTGGCGGTCCTGCGCGGCAGCGCCGTCAACCAGGACGGCGCGTCCAACGGGCTGACCGCGCCCAACGGTCCGGCGCAGGAGAAGGTGATCCGCCAGGCGTTGGCCAACGCGCGGCTGGAACCGTCCGAAGTGGATGCCGTGGAGGCGCACGGCACCGGCACGGTGCTGGGGGACCCGATCGAGGCGCAGGCGGTGCTGGCGACCTACGGCCAGGGCCGCGAGACGCCGTTGTGGCTCGGCTCGGTGAAGTCGAACCTCGGCCACACCCAGGCCTCGGCCGGGGTGATCGGGGTGATCAAGATGGTCCTGGCGATGCGGCACGGCGAGCTGCCGCGAACCCTGCACGCCGAGCGCCCGACCGGCCAGGTCGACTGGTCGAGCGGAGGGGTCCGGCTGGTGACCGAGCGGACCGGCTGGCCGGGGACGGGCCGTCCGCGCCGGGCCGGGGTGTCGTCGTTCGGCATGTCCGGGACGAACGCGCACGTCGTCCTGGAGGAAGGACCGCGGACCGAGCCGGTCGCGGAACCGCCTGTCGCCGGGCCGGTTCCGCTGGTCGTCTCGGCGCGGACGGAGTCCGGTTTGGCCGCGCAGACGGCGAAGCTGGCCGAGCACCTGGAGACCGGCGCGTCGCTGGTCCGGACGGCTCGCGCGCAGGTGACCGGCCGTTCGGTGTGGAACCACCGGGCGGTCGTGGTCGCGGAGTCCGCCGTGGACGCTGCGGCCGCGCTGCGGGCGGCGACCCCCGTGACGGCCGGGTCCGGCCGGACGGTGCTGGTGTTCCCGGGCCAGGGCGCCCAGTGGCCCGGCATGGGCCGCGAACTGTGGGAGTCCGAGCCGGTCTTCGCCGCGCGGATGGCCGAGTGCGAGCGCGCGCTGGCGCCCTTCGTGGACTGGTCGCTGCGCGACGTCGTCTTCTGCGGGCCGCTGGACCGGGTGGACGTCGTGCAGCCGGTTTCGTGGGCGGTGATGGTGTCGCTGGCCGCGTTGTGGCAGTCGTATGGGCTCAAGCCGGACGCGGTGCTCGGGCATTCGCAGGGGGAGATCGCGGCGGCGTGCGTGGCCGGTGCGCTGTCGCTGGCGGACGCCGCGAAGGTGGTCGCCCGGCGCAGCCAGGTGATCGCCACCGGGCTGGCCGGCCGCGGCGGCATGCTGTCCGTGGCGATTTCCCCGGGCGAAGTCCCCGAGGGTGTCGAAATCGCCGCGGTGAACGGGCCGCGTTCGGTGGTGCTCGCCGGTGAACGCGATCTGTTGACGGAACTGGAGGAACGCTACCGGCGGGAAGAGATCCGGGTGCGCCGGATCGACGTCGACTACGCCTCCCACACCGCCCAGGTGGACGCGGTGGCCGACGAGATCCGGTCGCGCCTCGGCGCGGTGGAGACCGTCACGCCCGAGATTCCGTGGATGTCCACTGTGGACGTCGAGTGGGCCGGTGCGGTGGATGCCGGTTACTGGGTGCGGAACCTGCGTGAACCGGTGCGGTTCTCGGCGGCCGTCGCCGAACTCGGCGGATTCGGTCTGTTCGTCGAGTGCAGCCCGCACCCGATCCTCACCGCCGCGGTGCTCGACACGCTGCCCGGCGCGGCCGCGGTGGGTTCGCTACGCCGCGACGACGGCGGCCGCACCCGGTTCCTCCGCTCACTCGGCGAAGCCTTCGCCCACGGCGCCGACGTCGACTGGACCACCGTGGTGCCCGACGTGCCTCCGGTGGCCGTGCCCACCACGGTGTTCGAGCGGCGTCACTACTGGCTGCTCCCGCGCCCGGCCGCCACCGGCTCGCCGCTCGCGCACCCGATCCTCGACGGCGTCGTCGACAACCCGGCGACCGGCGGGCTGGTGCTCACCGGCCGGCTGTCGACCACGCTGCACCCTTGGCTGGCCGACCACATCGTGGCCGGGGAAGTCCTCGTGCCCGGCGCGGTGCTGGCCGAACTGGCCCTGCAGGCCGGCGTGCTCGCCGGGCACCCCGGTCTCGAGGAACTGGTCATCGAGGCCCCGATCGCGCTCGACGCGCGCCCCCGCCGCATCCAGCTGGTGACCAACGGCCGCGAGCTGAGCATCCACGCGCGGACCGAGGACGGCGACTGGGCGCGACACGCCACGGGCACCCTGGGCGCGGCCGCCGAACCGACCCCCTTCACCCCGGCCGGCGACCCCGTCGACGTCGGTGAGTTCTACGCCGAACTCGCCTCCCTCGGCTACGACTACGATTCGGTTTTCCAGGGAGTGCGAAGGGTTTGGCGCCACGGCGAGGAGATCTTCGCCGAGGTGACCCTGCCGGAGGCACCCGCCGGGTACGCCGTGCACCCCGCGCTGCTCGACGCCTCCCTGCACGCCGCCGCGCTCGGCGGCGCGGACGGCGTGCGCCTGCCGTTCGCCTGGAACCGGCTGGCCGTGCACGAAACCGGCGCGACCACCGTCCACGCCCGGCTGACGCCGACCCCGCACGGGATCGCGCTTGCCCTGCAGGACCCGGCGGGCGCCCCGGTGCTCACGCTCGGCGAGCTGGTCACCCGCCCGGTCGCGACCGACCCGCTCTACGGCCTCGACTGGGTCGAGGCACCGCTCACGACCGCGTCCACGGCCTCCTGGCCGATCCGCCGCGTCGCCACCGACCGGCCATTGCGCCTGGTCCTCGACGAGGTGCTGGAGCTGCTGCGGGCCGAAGAGCAGCTCGTCGTCGCCACGTCCCAGCCGCCCGACGAGCCCGTCGCCGCGGCGGTGTGGGGCCTGGTCCGCAGCGCCCAGGCCGAGCACCCCGGCCGGTTCCTGCTGGCGAACGACGCCCCGGAGCTGCCCGCCCTGGTCGCCGCGGCGCTCGACGCCGGGGAGACCCAGCTCCTGATCGAGCACGGCCGCCCGCGCGTCCCTCGGCTGACGCGAGCCCGCGACGAGGGTGACCCCTTCGCCTGGGACCCCGACGGCCTGGTGCTGATCACCGGGGGCACCGGGACGCTCGGCGGTCTCGTCGCGGAACACCTCGTCGCCGAACACGGCGTGCGGAACCTCGTGCTCGCGTCCCGGTCCGGCTACGACGCCGGCCTGGCCGAACGCCTGCGGGCGGCCGACGTCCGCTTCGAAACCTGCGACGTCTCCGACCGCGAGCAGGTCCGGAAGCTTCTCGACCTGGCCCCGAAGGTCGTGATCCACGCGGCGGGCGCTCTCGACGACGGGCTGCTGGCCACCTTGACCGGCTTCGACGCGGTGTTGCGTCCGAAGGCCGACGCCCTCGACCACCTCGACGAGCTGAGCCGCGATCTCGACGCGTTCATCGTGTTCTCGTCCGCGGCCGGCGTGCTCGGGTCCGCGGGACAGGCCAACTACGCCGCCGCCAACGCCTACGCCGACGCCGTGGTGGCGAAGCGGCGGGCGGCCGGGCTGCCGTCCTGGTCGCTGGCCTGGGGCTTCTGGACACCGCCGTCCGGCATGACCGGGCACCTGAGCGGCGCGGACAAGGGAAGGATGACCCGGGCCGGGCTGTCCGGCATCGCCCCCGCGCAGGGACTGCGGATGTTCGACGCGGCTCTGCGCTCGCCGCGTCCGCTGCTGGTGCCGGTCGTGTTCGACCTGCCGAAGCTGCGCGAGCAGGGCGACCGGATCCCGCCGGTGCTGCGCGCGCTCGCCGGGCCGTCCCGGCGCACGGCGGCCCCCGAGCGTGACCTGCTGGCGCTCGTGCGCCGTGAAGCGGGCGCGGTGCTGGGTTCGGAGCCGGTGCCGCCGTCGACGGCCTTCCGCGACCTCGGCTTCGACTCGCTGACCGCGGTCGAGCTGCGCAACCGGCTCGCCGCGGCGACCAAGCTCCGGCTCCCCGCGACCACCGTGTTCGACCACCCCAGCGCGACCGCACTGGCCGAGCACCTGCGCGAACGTCTGGCGGGCACCACGGCGGTCTCTGCAGCAGCGGTGCCGGTGGCGACCACCGAGCCGATCGCGATCGTCGGCCTCGGCCTGCGCCTGCCCGGTGGCATCACCGAGCCCGGCGAGTTCTGGGACCTCCTTTCCAGCGGCGGCGACGCCATCGGCGGCTTCCCGGCCGACCGCGGCTGGGACCTGGCCGCGCTCTACGACCCGGACCCCGCCACCCCCGGGACGACCTACACCCGCCACGGCGGCTTCCTCGACGGCGCGGGCGACTTCGACGCGGGCTTCTTCGGGATCAGCCCGCGCGAGGCGCTCGCGATGGATCCGCAGCAGCGGTTGCTGCTGGAAACCTCGTGGGAGGCCCTGGAACACGCGGGCGTCGACCCGACATCGTTGCGCGGCAAGGAAATCGGGGTCTTCACCGGCCTGATGTACCACGACTACGCGAGCGGGACGCGCGCCGAACACCTCGAAGGCCTGCTCGGCACCGGCACCGCGGCCAGCGTCGCGGCCGGTCGTGTGGCGTACGTGCTCGGGGCGCAGGGCCCGGCGGTCTCGATCGACACCGCGTGCTCGTCGTCGCTCGTGGCGCTGCACCTGGCCGCGCAGTCGCTGCGATCGGGGGAGTGCTCGATGGCGCTGGCCGGCGGCGCCACGGTGATGGGCACCCCGGGCGGGTTTGTCGAGTTCGCCCGCCAGCGCGGCCTGTCCCCGGACGGGCGCTGCCGCTCGTTCTCCGCCGACGCCGACGGCACCGGCTGGGCCGAAGGCGTCGGCGTCCTGGCGCTGCAACGGCTGTCCGACGCCCGGCGTGAAGGCCGCGAGATCCTGGCCGTGCTGCGGGGAAGCGCGGTGAACCAGGACGGCGCGTCGAACGGGCTCACCGCACCGAACGGGCCCGCGCAGGAGAAGGTCCTCCGGCAGGCACTGGCGAACGCCGGACTGACACCGTCCGAAGTGGACGCCGTCGAGGCACACGGCACCGGCACGGTACTCGGTGATCCGATCGAGGCGCAGGCGGTCATGGCGGTCTACGGCCAGGACCGATCCGAACCCGTGCACCTCGGCTCGGTGAAGTCGAACCTCGGCCACACGCAGGCCGCGGCCGGGGTCACCGGCGTGATCAAGATGGTGCTGGCGTTGCGCGAAGGCCTGCTGCCGCGCACCCTGCACGCCGCCACCCCGAGCGCCAAGGTCGACTGGACCGCGGGGGCGGTGGCGCTGCTGACCGAACCCGTCGCCTGGCCGCGCGGCGAACGCCCGCGACGCGCGGGAATCTCCTCGTTCGGCGTCTCCGGCACCAACGCGCACGTGATCATCGAAGAAGGCCCGCGGCGGGAACCCGAGGCCGAGACGGCGACCGGCCCGGTGCCGCTCGTGATCTCGGCCCGCACCGAAACCGGGCTCGCCGCGCAGGCCGAGCGGATCGCCGCGCACCTGCACGCCGACCTGCCCGCCGTCGCCCGGACCCTCGCCGCGCGGGCGCACTGGGAACACCGGGCGGTCGTCGTCGCCGAGGATCCCGCACAGGCCGCCGAGGCCCTGCGGTCACTGCCCGCGTCCGTCCCGGCGGGCGACGGCGCAGTGGCGTTCGCCTTCGCCGGGCAGGGCGCGCAGCGGCCGGGGATGGGCCGAGAGCTTTACGAAGCGTTCCCCGTGTTCCGCGACGCGTTCGACGCCGTGTGCGCCGAGTTCGCCTTGCCGCTGCGTGAGATCGTCTTCGAAGGCGGCGACCTGGACGCCACGGTGCACACCCAACCGGCGCTGTTCGCGGTGGAAGTGGCGATGGCGGAGTTGCTGGCGGCGTGGGACATCCGGCCGTCGGTGCTGCTGGGCCACTCCATCGGCGAGCTGAGCGCCGCCCACGTCGCCGGGGTGCTGACCCTGCCGGACGCGGCGAAGCTGGTCGCCGCGCGTGGCCGGCTGATGCAAGACCTGCCTGGCGAGGGCCGGATGGTCGCGGTCGCCGCCGGGGAGGCCGAGGTCCGCGCCCTGTGCGGTGACCTCGATCTGGCGGCCGTCAACGGACCGGCCTCCGTGGTGCTCTCCGGCGACGGCGACCGGATCGCCGAGGCCGTCGGCACGCTCACCGAAGCCGGCCACCGGTGCCGGGACCTCGCCACCGGCCACGCGTTCCACTCGGTGCTCATGGAACCGATGCTGGCCGAGTTCCGCGCGGTCGCCGCGGCACTGGACTTCCGCCCGCCCACCGTGCCGCTGATCTCTTCGGTGACCGGGAAACCGTTGTCCGACGACGAAGCCTGCTCGCCGGACTACTGGACCGCCCAGGTGCGCCGGACGGTCCGGTTCGCCGACGCCGTGGCCGCGTTGCCGGTGCGCACCGTGCTGGAGCTCGGTCCCGGCGGCACCCTGACCGGCCTGATGGCGGGTCTCGCCGACGGCCCGGCCGCCGTCGCCGTGACCCGCCGGGACCGCCCGGAGGCCGAATCCGCGCTCGCCGCCGCGGGCACGGTGTTCACGCGCGGAGCCGACGTCGACTGGGCCGCCGTGCTCCCGGCCGGACCGAAGGCACCGATGCCGACGACCACCTTCGAGCACCAGCGGTACTGGCTGCCGCCCGGCGCCGGCGACGCGGCCGGGCTCGGGGTGGACCACGTGCGGCACCCGATTCTCGGTGCGGCCGTGGACAACCCCGAAACCGGCGGGATCGTGCTGACCGGCCGTGTTTCGCTCGCGGCCCAGCCGTGGCTCGCCGGGCACGTCATCTCCGGGACGGCGCTGCTGCCCGGTGCCGTGCTGGTCGACCTCGCGCTGCAGGCGGGCGCCCGGGTGGGCTGCCCGGCGGTCGCCGAGCTCGTCGTCGAGTCGGCGCTGGTGCTCGAACCCCGGGAAACCGCGACGGTCCAGGTGATCGTCGGAGCGGCCGAGGATGGTCGGCGCCCGGTGGCCGTCCACGCCCGGACCGGGGACCGGTGGACCCGCCACGCGAGCGGCACGCTCGCCCCCGCGACCGCCGCCCCGGACCGGCTCACCGAGTGGCCGCCTGACGCCGAAACCGTGGACGTCACCGACTTCTACGAGCGGCTGGCGGACCAGGGCTACGGCTACGGACCGGCTTTCCGAGGGGTGCGCGCCGCGTGGCGGCAGGGCGCCACGCTGTACGCCGAGGTCACCCTGCCGGACTCGCTCGACCCGGCCGGGTTCGGTCTCCACCCGGCGCTGCTCGACGCCGCGCTGCACGTCGGCGCGCTGGACGCGGGCGACCCGCGGCTGCCGTTCGCCTGGACCGGCGTCAAACTGCACGCCCGCGACGTCACCGCGGTCCGGGTCCGGCTCACCCCCGCTGGCGGCGGGGCCGCGCTCGCGATGTTCGACTCACACGGCGATCCGGTGCTGACGCTGGACTCGCTGCTCAGCCGCCCGGCCGCACCCGGCTCCCGCGTGGACGACCTGTACGCACTCGACTGGGTGCGGCTGCTGGCCGCCACGGAGGCCGCGACCGACGGGTGGCTCGTGCACCGGGTCGAGGCGCCGGACGTCCGGCAGGCCGTCGCGGCGGTGCTGGCGGACATCGCCGAGGCCGAGGAGCAGGGCCGGAACCTGGCGGTGGTCACCGGCCCGGCGCGGGAAGACCCCGTCGCGGCCGCGGTCTGGGGTCTCGTCCGCAGCGCGCAGACCGAAGACCCCGGTCGCTACCTCCTCGCCGAACTCGGCGACCCGGCGGAGTTGCCCTTGGCCGTCGCGGCCGGGGAACCGCAGGTCGCCGTGCGCGAGGGCGGGGTGTGGGTGCCGCGGCTGGCCGCGTTCGACGGCGTCGGCGCGTGGGCGTTGGAGGTCACCGGGTCCGGGACTGTCGACGGGGTGGCCGCGCGCCGCAGCCCGGACCGCCCGCCGGCG
Organism: Amycolatopsis sp. NPDC104587; assembly: GCF_055583645.1. NCBI lineage: Bacteria > Bacillati > Actinomycetota > Actinomycetes > Pseudonocardiales > Pseudonocardiaceae > Amycolatopsis > Amycolatopsis sp. NPDC104587. Next base: position 185,519 of record NZ_JBVJNO010000009.1, on the reverse strand, counting down.
GCGGGGGAGGTCCGCATCGAGGTGCGGGCCGCGGGCGTGAACTTCCGTGATGTGCTGATGACGCTCGGCCTCTATCCCGGCGAGCCGGTGCTCGGCAGCGAGGCGGCCGGCGTCGTCACCGAGGTCGGCCCGGACGTGGACTTCGTGCCGGGACAACGGGTTTTCGGGCTCTTCCCGCGCAGCTTCGGCCCGGTCTCGACCACCGACGCGCGCCTGGTCGCGCCGATCCCCGCGGAATGGACGTTCGAGCAGGCCGCGGCGGTGCCGGTGGCCTACCTGACCGCCTACTACGGGCTCGTGGACCTCGGCGGTCTCGGTACCGGCACGAAGGTGCTGGTGCACGCGGCGACCGGCGGGGTCGGCACTGCCGCCGTGCAGCTCGCCCGGCACCTCGGTGCCGAGGTGTTCGCCACGGCGAGCACACCCAAACACGCGCTGCTCCGCGAGAGCGGCCTCGCCGACGACCACATCGCCGACTCGCGGACCACCGGGTTCGAGCGGCGGTTCCCGCCGGTCGACGTGGTGCTCAACGCGCTGACCGGGGAGGCCGTCGACGCGTCGCTGCGGCTGCTGCGCCCCGGTGGGCGGTTCCTGGAGATGGGCAAGACCGACGTCCGCACCGGCATCCCCGGCTACCAGGCGTTCGATCTGAACGAAGCCGGACCGGACCGGATCGGGGAGATGCTGACGACGCTGCTCGGGCTGTTCGCCGACGGTGCGCTGGTGCTGCCGCCGATCACCCGGTGGGACGTCGGCCACGCCGTCGACGCCTTCCGGGCGATGTCCCAGGCCCGGCACGTCGGCAAGAACGTCCTCACCTTGCCCCGGCGGCCGGACCCGGCCGGATCGGTGCTGATCACCGGCGGTACCGGCGCGCTGGGCGGCGTCGTGGCGGAACACTTCGTCACCACGTACGGCGTGCGCAGCGTCGTGCTGGCCGCACGCACGGCTCCGGAGGCGACCGAACTGCGCGAGCGGCTCGAGGCCCTCGGCGCGGAGGTGATGCTGCTCGCCTGCGACGTCGCGGACCGGGACCAGGTGCGTGCCCTGCTCGACGCCGTCCCGGCGCCGCTGACCGCCGTGGTGCACGCGGCGGGCGTGGTCGCCGACACGACGGTGTCCACAATGGACGCCGACTCGGTGGACCGGGTGCTCCGGCCGAAGCTGGACGCCGCGCTGCACCTCGACGAGCTGACCCGCGACCGGGCCCTGGCCGCGTTCGTGCTGTTCTCCTCGGCCGCCGGGGTGCTCGGCGGCGCCGGGCAGGGCAACTACGCCGCCGCGAACGCGGCCTTGGACGCCCTCGCGGCCCGGCGGCGCGCCGCCGGGCATCCGGCCGTCTCACTGGCCTGGGGCGCGTGGGACACCGGCATGGCGGCCCGGCTGACCGAGGTCGACGCCGACCGGATGAGCCGTTCGGGAGTCCGTGCGCTGGCCCCGGACCGAGCCATGCGCCTGCTCGACGCCGCACTGACCGCGCCGAGAGCGGACCTCGTGCCCATCCGGCTGGACAAGCCCGCCCTCCGCGCACGAGCGGGAGACCTGCCTGCCGTGCTCTCCGCGTTCGCGGGCGTCGCGCCCGCGCCGAAGCGGTCCCGGCTCGACCTGACCGGGCTGGCCGAGCCGGAACGGCGGGCGCGCCTGCTCGACCTCGTCCGCACGGAGGCCGCCGCCGTGCTCGGCGGGGAAATCGGCCGGACCCGGTCCTTCCGCGACGCCGGGTTCGACTCGCTGACCGCGGTCGAACTGCGCAACCGGCTCGGCGCGGCCACCGGCGCGGCTCTGCCCGCGACGGTGGTCTTCGACCACCCGAACGCCACGGCGCTGGCCGGGCACCTGCACGACCAGCTGGCCGAGCCCGCCACCGAACCCGCCTGGCCGGCCCGGCTCGACCGGCTCGGCGCGGAGCTCGGCGCGCTCGACGCGGCCGATCCCGCGGTGGCCGTCGTGGCCGCGCGCCTGCGAGAACTGCTCGACGCGCTCCCGGTGGCGGAACCGGCGCGCAACGGCGACCTCGACGAGGTCACCAAGGACAACCTCTTCGAATTCCTCGACCAGGAACTCGGGTGACGGCGGTGGAGGCCGGTGTGGACGACAAGAGCGTCGAGTACTTCAAGCGGATGACCGTCGAGCTGCGCCGGGCCCGGGACCGCGTGGCGCAGCTGGAGGCCGAGCGCGGCGAGGCCGTCGCGATCGTCGGGATCGGCCTGCGGCTGCCCGGCGGCATCGCCGAGCCCGGGCAGTTCTGGGACCTGCTCGCGCACGGCCGCGACTCCGTCGGCGAGTTCCCCGCCGACCGCGGCTGGGATCTGGACGCGCTGTTCGGCACCGGCAAGTCGGTGACCCGGCGCGGATCGTTCCTGCACGACGCGGGCGCGTTCGACGCGGACTTCTTCGGCATCTCGCCCCGCGAAGCGCTGGCCATGGACCCCCAGCAGCGGCTGGTGCTGGAAACCGCCTGGGAGGCCCTGGAACGAGCGGGGATCGACCCGACCTCGTTGCGGGGCAGCGATCTCGGCGTCTTCATCGGCGCTTCCATGCAGTCCTACGGGATCGGTGCCGAAGGCGAGTCGGAAGGGTTCCTGCTCACCGGCACTGCTCCGGCGGCGCTGTCCGGCCGCGTCTCGTACGTGCTGGGGGCACAAGGGCCGTCGCTCACGGTCGACACGGCGTGTTCCTCGTCCCTGGTGTCGCTGCACCTCGCCCAGCGCGCCCTGCGAGCCGGCGAGTGTTCGACCGCGCTGGCCGGCGGGGTCACGGTGATGGCCACGCCTGGTGTGTTCACCGAGATCTCCAAGCAGGGCGGCCTCGCCTCCGACGGGCTGTGCAAGTCGTTTTCCGCCGACGCCGACGGCACCGGCTGGTCCGAAGGGGCCGGAGTCCTGGTGCTGCAACGGCTTTCCGACGCGCAGCGCGCCGGAAAGCCGATCCTGGCGGTGCTGCGCGGTTCCGCGGTCAACTCCGACGGCGCGTCCAACGGGCTGACCGCGCCCAACGGCCCGGCGCAGCAGCAGGTGATCCGGCAAGCGCTCGCCGACGCCGGCGTCCAGCCGTCCGAAGTGGACGCCGTGGAGGCGCACGGCACCGGGACCGTGCTCGGCGACCCGATCGAAGCGCAGGCGCTGCTGGCGACCTACGGGCAGCAGCGCCGCGGCCGGCCGCTGCTGCTCGGGTCGGTCAAGTCCAACCTCGGCCACACCCAGGCGGCGGCCGGGGTGGTCGGGGTGATCAAGATGGTCCTGTCCATGCGGCACGAGCTGCTGCCGCGCACGCTCAACGTCGAACGGCCCACCGACCAGGTCGACTGGTCGCGCGGCGAGGTCGAGCTGCTGACCGAGCCGGTCGCCTGGAAGCCCGACGGGCACCCGCGGCGGGCCGCGGTGTCCTCCTTTGGCGTCGCCGGGACGAACGCGCACGTCATCCTCGAAGAAGCTCCAGCCGGGACCGAGGAACTGCCCGCTGAGGCACCTGGGGCTTGGCCGCTCGTCGTCTCGGCGCGGTCCGCCACGGCGCTGGCCGCCCAGGCCGCGAAGCTGGTCGAGCACCTGACGACGACCCGGGCGGAGCGGGCGGGCGTCGCCCGGGCGCTGGTGACCGGCCGGGCGCGCTGGGAGCACCGCGCCGTCGTGCTCGGCGCGGACCCCGTCGCCGGGCTGCGGGACCTCGCCGCGGGCCGGACCTCGGCCGGGGTCGTCACCGGCGAGGCGGCCGAGGAGCCGAAGACGGTGTTCGTGTTCCCCGGCCAGGGCGCGCAGTGGGTCGGCATGGGCCGGGACCTGTGGCGCGCCCAGCCGGTGTTCGCGGCCCGGATGGCGGAGTGCGAGCGTGCGCTGGCGCCCTGGGTGGACTGGTCGCTGCGGGACGTGGTGCTGGGCGCGGGGTCGCTGGACCGGGTCGAGGTGCTGCAGCCGGTCACCTTCGCCGTGATGGTGTCCCTCGCCGCGCTGCTGGAGTCCTGCGGGGTGCGGCCGGACGCGGTGGTCGGACACTCACAGGGGGAGATCGCGGCGGCGTGCGTCTCGGGCGCGCTGACGCTGGAGGACGCGGCGAAGGTCGTGTCGCTGCGGGCGGCGGCGGGCGCCGAACTGGGCCGCGGCGGGGGACTGGTGACCGTCGGCCTGCCGGTGGAGCAGGTGGACGTCCCGGACGGGATCGAGATCGCCGCGGTCAACGGCCCGGACTCGGTGGTGCTGGCCGGGAGCCACGACGCGATCGCCGAGGTCGAACAGCACTACCGCGAGCGCGGGGTGCGGGTGCGCGCGGTGGCGTCTTCGTTCGCCTCGCACACGCGCCACGCGCAACCGATCGCGGACCGGGTGGTGGAGCTGCTGGCCGACGTCCGCGGCCGCGTGCCGACCGTCCCCTGGATGTCCACTGTGGACGCCGACTGGGTGCGGGAGCCACCCGGCGCCGGGTACTGGGGACGCAACCTGGTCCACCGGGTGCGCTTCGCCGACGCCGTCGCCGAGCTGGCCGGGTTCGGGCTGTTCGTCGAGGTGAGCACCCACCCGGTGCTGGCTTCGTCGATCTCCGGGACGTTGCCGGATGCGGCGGTCACCGGGGTGCTGCGCCGCGACGACGGCGGCCCGGACCGGCTGGCCCGGACCCTGGCGGAGCTGTTCGCCCACGGCGCCGACGTCGACTGGACGTCGGTGCTGCCCGAGGTCCGGCCGGTCCCGGTGCCGACCACGGTCTTCGAGCACCGGCACTTCTGGCTGCGCCCCGAGACCCACGGCGACCCCACGCGGCTGGGTCTGGAAGGCGTGCGGCACCCGGTGCTCGGCGCGGCCGTCGCGAGCCCGTCCGGCGGCCTGGTGCTGACCGGTGAGCTGTCCCGGGAGACGCAGCCGTGGCTGTCCGAACACGCGGTTTCGGGCACCGTGCTGGCGCCTGGATCGCTGTTCGTCGAACTGGCGGTGCAGGCCGGCCGCCGCGTGGACCAGCCGGTCGTGCGCGAGCTGGTGATGGAGACGCCGCTGGTGCTGGGCGCGGAGAAGGTGGCGGTGCAGGTCGCGGTGAGCGGCCGCGCCTTCGAGATCCACTCCCGCCTCGGTCCGGAGTGGACCCGGCACGCCACCGGCACACTCGGCGCCGAAGCGGACGTCCCGGAACCGCCGGGGCCGTGGCCACCGGCCGGTGCGGAACCGGTGGGGCTGCAGGACTTCTACGCGAAGCTCGCCGATCTGGGGTACGACTACGGCCCGGCGTTCCAGGGGCTGCGCGCGGCGTGGCGGGCGGACGGGTGCTTCTACGCCGAGGTCGCGATCGAGGCCGAGCCGGGCGGGTTCGCGATCCACCCCGCCCTGCTGGACGCGGCCCTGCATCCCGCTTTCCTCGCCGACGGCGAGCCGGGGATCGCCTTCGCGTGGAAGGACGTCGCCGTGCCCGGGACCGCCGGGTCCGCGGTGCGCGTGAAGCTGACCGTCTCGGCGGACGGTGTCGCGGTCGTGATCGCCGACGAGACGGGCGCGCCCGTGTTCTCGGCCGGATCACTGGTGACACGACCGGTGTCGTTCGCGCCGAAACCCCTGGTGGTGGACTGGGTACCGGTTTCGCCGGTGCCGGGACCGGTCGAACTGCCCTCGGCCGGCGAGGTGACGGACGAGCCGTGGGCGGTGCTGCGGGCGGGCGACCTCGGTGACGTCCTCGACGCACTCCAGCGGTTCGGCACGGGCCCCACGCGGCTGGTGGTCGTCACGCGGGACGCCGAGACGGACCCGCGCGCGGCTGCGGCGTGGGGCCTGGTGCGCAGTGCCCAGGCCGAGCTGCCGGACCGGTTCCTGCTCTTGGACCTCCCCGGCGACGAGATCCCCGACGTGCTGGACACGGGGGAGTGGCAGTTGGCCGTGCGGGACGGCTCGCTCGTCGCGCCCCGGCTGAAGCGGCTCGAGCACACCGGCGAAGCCGCCCCGCTCGACCCGGCCGGGACGGTGCTGATCACCGGCGGCACCGGCGTGCTGGGCGGAACCGTCGCGAAGCACCTCGTTGCCACGCACGGGATCCGCCGGCTGGTCCTGGCTTCGCGGACCGGCGCGAACGCGTCGCTGGTCGCCGAGCTGGCGGCGGCGGGGGCGTCGGTGCGCACTGTCGCGTGCGACGTCACCGATCGGGACCAGCTGCGCGAGCTGGTCGCGTCGGCCGGGCCGCTGACCGCGGTGGTCCACGCCGCCGGCATGTTCGACGACGCCCTGATCGACGACCTCACGCGGGAGCGGCTGACCGCCGTGCGGCGACCGAAGAGCGAGGCCGCCGAATACCTCGACGAACTCACGCGCGAGAGCGACCTGCGGGCGTTCGTGCTGTTCTCGTCGGCCGCGGGGGTGCTGAGCAGCCCCGGCCAGGGCGCCTACGCCGCGGCCAACGCGTCCCTGGACGCCCTCGCCGCCCGCCGCCGCGCGGCCGGTCTGCCCGCGACTTCCCTCGCGTGGGGCCTGTGGAGCTACCGGGAAGCGGACGAGCAGCGCACGGCTCGCGAAGCGCAGTGGACCGCCCGGTCAGGACTGCGCGTGATGCCGGAAGAGACGTGCCTCGCGCTGCTGGACGCGGCCCTGACGTCGACCGAGCCGGTCCTGGTGCCCGTGCTGCTCGACCATGCGGCGCTGCGCGCGGGCACGGTCGACCCGCTGCTGCGGGACCTCGCACCGCGCACGGCCGCGCCGAAGCCGGGTGCGCCGGACCTCACCGGCCTGGACGCCGGGGCGAAGCTGGAGGTGCTCACCGACCTCGTCCGCCGCGAGGCGGCCGTCGTCCTGGGCCGGGACACCGAAGACGGCGGGCTCGGCGCGACGAAGGTGTACCGCGAAGCGGGGTTCGACTCCCTGACGGCGGTGGAACTGCGCAACCGGCTCAGCCGGGCCACGGGGGTGCAGCTGCCGGTGACGTGGGTGTTCGACCACGCCACCCCGCGCGCGGGCGCCCAGGACCTGCTCGCCCGGCTCGACCACCCGCGCGAAACCCCGTCGTCCGGCCGCGACTTCGCCGGTGTCTACGCCGCGCTGGCGGAGAGCGGGCAGTACCCGGCCGCGACCGCGCTCGCCTCGGCCGCCGCCGCGGTCCGCGAACGAGGGACGACGGTCGAGGAATTGGCCGCCGGCGTGCGCGTCACGGAACTGGCGCGCGGACACCTCATGCCGAAGCTCATCTGCCTGCCGTCGATCTCCACCTGGGAGCCGGTGCTGAACTACAGCGCCATGGCGGCGCACTTCGCCGGCGTCGCCGACGTGACGGTGATCGTGCCGCCCGGGTACACGACGGACGCGCCGGTGGCGGCGTCGTGGACCGCACTGGTCGACACGCTCGCCGACGCCGTCGGCCGGGCCGGCGGTGACGAGCCGTACGTGCTGGTCGGCTACTCGTCAGGGGGCGCCCAGGCGCACGCCGTGGCCGCCGCGATCGAGCGCGCCGGCGCCCCGCGGCCCCTCGGCGTGGTGCTGATCGACACCTACACCGGCGACCACATCCCGGTGCGGCTGCAGCAGTTCTTCCAGCGGCAGTACCAGGAAGTGACGCGGCGCGAGAACTATTCGTTCGAGAAGATCACCGCGTCCGCGCTCTACATCGGGCTGCACAACGAGGAATGGCGCCTCGACCCCGCGCTGTCCGTGCCGGTGCTGATGCTCACCGCCGTCGCTCCACCACAGACGCCCGCCGGCGCCGATCCGCTCGAGGACGCCGAGTGGCGCCACGCGTGGCCGCAGCCGCACGAGAACCAAGTCCTCGACGGCGACCACTTCACCATCATGGCGAAACACGCCGACCAGGTCGCCGACGCCATCCGGACGCGGTTCGCCCGGCCGTGAGCCGTCGTTCGTGCGGCACTGCCGTCAACCGGGAGTCAGCGACGTGGCGAGAGACGCACCTCCAGGGTGTCGAGTCCGAAGTTGATGATGGACTGGTTGTACTCCGGAGGGGCGTCCAGGCCGGGCGGTGCGGCTCGTCGCGCGAGAACCGTGAACAGGCAAGCCAGTTCGACACGAGCCAGCGGGGCGCCGATGCAGTAGTGGGGACCCCAGCCGAACGCGAGATGGCGGTTCGGTGATCGGCGCAGGTCCAGCCGGTCCGGCGCCTCGAACTCCGTCTCGTCCCGGTTCGCCGCCGGTGGCCACACCACGACCCGGTCACCGGCGCGGATGGTCCGGCCCGCCAGCTCGACGTCGCGAGTCGCCGTGCGCAGCACGTGCAGGCCGACCGAGGTCCACCGCAGCAGCTCCTCCACGGCGAGCGCGGAATCGCAGCCCGGCGCGGCCAGGGTCTCCCACGCCTCGGGGTGGTCGATGAGCGTGAGCATCGCCATCGTGGCGGTGTGCCGGACGGTCTGGATTCCCCCCACCAGGATGTTGTCGCAGTTGAGCAGCACCTCCTCGAGCGGGAGCAGCTCATCGTCGACGCGGTGGGTGGCCAGGGTGCTGATGATGTCGTCCTGCGGGTCGGCGCGACGCCGAAGGGCCAGCTGGAACAGGTACGGCAGCAGGTTCTGGTGCGCGGCGCTGCGGGTGGCCGGCGTGGTGCCCAGGAACGCCGCGTCGCACAGGCGGACGACGTGGTCTCGGTCGCCTTCGGGGACACCGATCAGGTCGCACATCACCGCCAGCGGCGTCGCGGTGCTGATGCCGCGCACGAAGTCGGTGTCGCCACGCTCCATCGCGGCTTCGACGACTTCGCTCGTCAGCTGGTGTACCCGGCCGGTGAGTTCGGTGGCCTTGCTCTTGGTGAAGAACGGCAGGACGAGCCGGCGCAGGTCGCGGTGCTTCGGGGGATCGGTGAGCGCCATCATCTTGCCGGCGCCGGCGGGTGTGTTGCCTTTTCCCGCGCCGAGCAGGGACCCGCTCTGCGAGCTGAACGTCGCTGCGTCGTTGAGCACGGCGCTCGCGAGCCGGTGTGACAGGACGCACCACAGTGGTCCCTCTTCCGCGGATTCGATCAGGTGCACGGGTGCCGCGTGACGCAGCTCGCGCAGCACCCGGTGGCAGTCCTCGGCGGCCCAGAACGCGGGATCGGTGAGGTCGAGGGTGGTGGCCACTCCGGTCATGGCTTCTCCTGGAAGGTCTTGGGCGCGGGCCCGGCGCCGGGGTTCAGAGCCGGGCGGTGAGCAGTTCGGTCGTGGTACGGGCCACCGCGCGCACCGCCGCCGCGCCCGACTGCAGGATCAGGTGGCCCGCCGGCAGCTCGGCCGTGGTGACGTGACCCGTGCACAGCTCGTGCCACGCCTCGGCGTCCCGGCGCGACAACGAGGTGTCGTCGGTGCCACGCACGACGTGCAGAGGCTGCCCGTAGACCGGTTCGGCCCGATGGCGGTAGGAGCCGAGCAGACCCAGGTCGGAGCGCAGGACGTGGCGGGCGTGTTCGCGCAGCACCGGATGCCGCAGGATCGCCGCCGCGTGGTCGTCGTCACCGAGCAGGAAGTCGATGAGCTCGTCGGCGTCGGCGGCGGTCGTGCCACCCGGCGAATCCAGGGTGTGGGGCGCGGCGAACCCGAGCACGGTGCAGGCGAGCGGGGCGGACACCGGTGCGAGGGCGCGGGCCGTCTCGTAGGCGAGCAGGCCGCCGATGCTCTGTCCCAGTACGGCCCAGGGCCGGTCGAGGGATGTCACGACCGCGTGCGTGACCGAGTCGAGGAGTGCGTCGAACGTCGGGGGCGGTGGGTGGTGGGCCCGTCCGGCGCGGCCGGGCATGCGCAGGGCCCAGACCTCGACCTGCTCGGGCAGTTCGCGGGCGAGGTCGGCGAAGGCCGGTGCGTCGCCGCCGGCGTGCGGGAAGCAGTAGAGCCGGACAGCGGCGTCCGGCCGGGGTTCGGGCAACCAGAACCAGTCGCCCCGGGTGGCCGGGTTCGGCATGGTCTTCTGCTCCTTCCGGGGCGGTCGGTCAGGACACGGGAGCGGCGGTGCACCAGGACATGTCGTCGGTCAGCCAGCCGGCTCGGCCCAGCCCGGTGGCGGTGAGGTACAGGTCCAGCTCGGCGTCGTCGAGGAACTGCACGTGCTGCAGGTGGGTCCACTCCCGGCCCCGCCAGCTGTAGTGCATGAGGGCGCGCACGAGGTGCGGGGTCAGGTGGTCGGCGCGCACGAGCGTCGCGGTCAGCTCGTCCCATTCCCGGGGTTCACCGACCCCGGTGAACCATTCGGGCAGCGCGCGTTCGATGATGACCTGGCCGCCGTCCCGGACGTGCCGGCGCGCGGTCGCGAGCATCTCGTACCGCACCTCGGCGTCGGTGAGGTTGACCAGGCAGGAACCCAGCACGACCGCGTCGAAGCGGGTGCCGAGGTCGAGGTCGGTGATCTCGGCGCACACGGTCTCGGCGCCGCGGATGTGGGCGAGCATGTCGGGACTGTGGTCGACGGCGACGACCTTGTGGCCGAGCTCGACGAGCGGATGGGTCAGCCGACCGGCGCCGGCGCCGAGCTCGAGCACGAACGCCGAAGGCGGCAGCGCGCTGTTGACGACGTCGGGCGTGCGACCGGCGCGGAGGATGGAGTACAGCTCGACGGGGTCACCTTCGGGGCTGAACGCGCCGGGGCCGGTGCCTTTCTGGCGGGACATGGGCAGACTCCTAACTGGACGTTGACGAAGAAGTTTCCGAGCGGACGCCGGGTCGAGCGTCCGTTCGGCGCCGCAGGACGAGGGTGACGCCGGCGGTGAGCAGCACCACGAAGCAGACGGCCAGCAGCAGGCGGTAGGGCACGGCTTCGATGAGCAGTGCGCCGACCGGGATGGAAAGTGCTTGCGGGCCCAGGATCGACAGGTCGGCGGCGGTGGCGACCCGGCCGACGAGGTGGGGTGGGGTGTCCCGTTGCCAGGCTGTGGTGTAACCGACGACGAGCCAGGGCACCCCGACGCCGAACGCGGCGAACGCCGCGAACACGACGACCGGCGACTGCTGGGTCATGCCGAGCGCGCCCAAGGCCATCCCGGCCAGCCCGGCCCCGGCGGTCGCGGACTCGCCGAGCCGCCTGATCAGCACCGCCGCGGTGGCGCCGCCGGCCACGCTGCCGACGCCTTGGACACTGGTGAGCACGCCCAGGAACGACGCGGGCTTGCCCAGCCCTTCGCTGACGACGGCGAAGTCCGAGCTGTCGAAGAACCCGACGACCCCGAACGCCAGGCCGATCGCGGTCGTCATCACCACCAGCCGCGGCTGGGACCACAGGTGGGTCAGCCCGGCGCCGACCCTCCGCACCACACTCCGCGGGACGTCGGCGGACGCGGGCGCGGCCTCGGCGACCCGTAGCCGGAGCAGCGTGACCGCGGCCAGCAGGAACACGACCGCGACGACGAGCGCCAGGGTGCGGCCCCCGAGGAAGGCGTACAGCCCGACCCCGAACAAGGGACTGACGACCCGCATCACCTCCCCGGCGGAACGCAGGTAGGCGTTGGCGACGGCCAGGTCGTCGTGGGCGACCAGGGTCTTGACGATTCCGGCTTGGGCGGACCGCAGGAAGACGGCGGCGAGGCCGTACGCGCCGGCCACGACGTAGATCAGCCACAGGCTCGAGACCGAGCGCACCAGCAGCAGCGACGGCACCAGGACGACCGCGGCACAGTTGACGGTCAGCAGCACCGATCTGCGGCGAAGGTGATCGACGGCGTACCCGATCAGCGGCCCGAAGGCCACCGGCAGGACCACGCAGAAGAACACCAGCCCCGCCGCGGAGTTGCTGCCGGTCAGGTCCTTGGCCCACACCCCCAGCGAGAGGAACAGGCTGTTGCTGGCGAAGCCGGTCAGCACCTGGAAGCAGAACAGCACGCGGAACGCGGGATCGCGCAGCATCCGAACCCTCCTCCCGGCCGGCCGAAGGCGCTCGACCGGGGCATCAGCGGGATGCCCCGCTCGCGGTGCGCAGGGATTCGGGCCGCAGACCCGTCCAGACCCGGTCGATCTGCTCCAGGCACTCCGGCCGGGTCCCGGTGGTGCCGGTGGCGTGCCAGCCCGCGGGCGGCTCGGTGTCCGCGGGCCAGACGGAGTACTGGGCGTGGTCGTTGACGACGACGGCGAACTGTCGGTTTTCGTGCACGGGATCCTCCGGTGCTCGTCAGGCGAAGGGGGCCGACCACGGGGCGCCGGTCATGACGTCCACAGCGGTCGCGTAGTCGGCGGCGTAGCGGTGCAGCTGCTCGGCGGACAGCGCCTGGGTGCCGCTGTCGGCGATCAGCAGTGACCGGTCCGAGCCCGGGTCCTGGACGAGCGCCACGTTGAGCGGAAAGTGGTTCGGCTCGCGGCGCACGGTCGGTTCCACACCCAGTCGCGGGTCGATGATCGCGGCGTCCGATGTGGACAGTGCGCCGAGCGCGTGGAACCGGTTGAACGTGAAGCTGCACTCCAGCGCGGGACCGGCCAGGTGCCGGACGATCTCGCTGTGCGGCGTGCGCCGGTGGGGAAGCAGTTCGGTCTCCTGCCGGTGGAGGTCCTGGACCAGGGTGGGCCAGTCGGGGGCCGGAACGGCGCGGAGGGGGACGGTGTTGAGGAACACGCCTTTGGCATCGGTGCCGGTGTCGTCTTCCGGCCGTCCGTTGACCGTCAGCCCGGTGACGATTTCGCGGTCGCCGGTGAGCTTGGCCAGTGCCACGACGTGGGCCGCCAGCGCGGCGCTTTTGACCCCTACGCCGTGCTCGGCCGCGAACCGCCGAAGCCGGGCGCCCAGGGCTTCGGGCAGCTCGCGCTCCAGCACTCCCGAGTCGGCCGCGCGCGCATCGCTGCTGCCGGTGCGGGGCAACGTGGTCGGCCGGACCCCGGCGAGCCGGTCGGCCCAGAACCGCTTCGAGGCCGCCGATTCCGCCGTCGCCCGCTCCAGCGCGACGTAGTCGCGAAACGAGGTGACGGGCTCCGGTGCCGGCCGGGGCCGGGGATCGTCGCGCAGTTCGGCGTGCCGGCGCAGGAGCTCGGCCAGCAGCGAGGTGAAGCTCCAGCCGTCGAGGATGGCGTGGTGTTCGACGAGGGTGAACTGGTAGGTGCCGGCGGCGAGCCGCTGGATGAACACCCGCAGCATCGGCGCGCGAGTCACGTCGAACGGCTTGGCCCACTCCCGGTTCGCCAGTTCGACGACGCGCTCGTGCTGGGTGGAGGAGTCCAAGCCGCGCAGGTCTTCCACGGTCAGGTCGACGGTGGCCGTCTCGTGCACGAGCTGCATCGGCACGCCGGCGGACACCAGGTCGAACGACGTGCGCAGCACCGGGTGCCGGGTGGTGACTTCGGCGAGTGCGACGCTCATCGCGTGCTCGTCGAAGGCGCCGGACATCCGGTAGCTGTTCACGTTCTGGTACGGGCTGCGGCCCGGTTCCAGCTCCATGTGGTAGACCATCGCCAGCTGCATGGACGTCATCGGGTAGGCGTCGACCACGTCCGGCGGCAGGTGCGCCCGGTCGCCGGCGGAGACGAGGTCGAACGCCGCGCTCGGGACCGCGTCCCCGGCCGAGCCGACCGGGAGGGCCGCCGCGGCCAGATCGGCCAGCACCGGGCTGGCGAACAAAGCTGTCAGGCTCAGGTCGAACCCGTGGGCGCGCATCCGGCCCGCGACGTCCACACTGCGGATCGAGTCGCCGCCGAGCTCGAAGAAGTTGTCGGTGCGCCCGACCCGCTCCACCCGCAGCACTTCCTGCCACACCCGCGCCAGCAGCCGTTCCCGCTCGGTGCGCGGTGGCTCGTGGCGAACCTGCTCCTCGGGTGTCCGCGTGGCCGCGGGCAGAGCCGATTGGTCGAGCTTGCCGTTGGGGGTCAACGGCAGGTCCGCCAGCGGGGTGATCACCGCGGGAACGAGGTGTGCGGGAAGCCGGGACACGAGGTGGGCCCGCAGCTCGGCCGAGGAGGTGTGCCCGTCACCGGTCGCGGCGTAGGCGACCAGGTACTGGTGCGCGCCGCCGGGCTCGGTCCGGGGCAGCACCGCGCATCCGGTCACCGCCGGGTGTTCGGCGAGCACGTGTTCGATCTCGCCGGGCTCGATCCGGAACCCGCGGATCTTGACCTGGTGGTCCGACCGGCCCCGGTACTCGAGAGTGCCGTCGGGCCGCCAGCGGGCGAGGTCGCCCGAGCGGTACCACCGCGAACCGTCACCGGCGACCGGGCTGGTGACGAACCGCCGAGCCGTCAGCCCGGGATTGCCCACGTAGCCGTTGGCGACGCCCGTGCCGCCGACGAACATCTCGCCGGTGATCCCGATCGGCGCCGGCTGCCCGGCGGGGGTGAGCACCGCGACCGACAGGTGCGGGAGCGGCCGGCCGATCACGCTGGTGGTGAAGTCCTCCGGGCCGGCGATGTCGTGCCGGGTCACGTGCACCGTGGTCTCGGTGATGCCGTACATGTTGCACAGCAGGGCCTTCGGCGCGTCCGCGTGCCGGAACCAGCCGGCGACGTGGTGCGGTCGCAGGGCCTCCCCGCCGAGCACGACCAGCCGCAGGTCCGGCAGCGTTCGCGGCCGCTCGGCCAGCGCCGCGGTGAGCTGCCCCAGTGCCGACGGGGTCTGGCTGAGCACGGTGACCCGCTCGTCCGCCAGCAGCCGGGCGAACTCCTCCGGCGTGCGGCTGACCGCGAACGGCACCAGCACCGCGCGGGCTCCGTGCAGCAGCGCGCCCCAAAGCTCCCAGACCGAGAAGTCGAAGGCGTAGGAGTGGAACACGGTCCAGACGTCGTCGGCGGCGAACCCGTATTCCGGCGACGTCGCGTCGAAAAGGGCGACCACGTTGTGGTGGGTCACCTCCACGCCTTTGGGGCGGCCCGTGGAGCCGGAGGTGTAGATGACGTAGGCCGGGTCGTCCGCCGAGACGGCGATACCGGGGTTGTCCGCCGGTTCCGATCTCGCGGCGTGGACGTCTTCGTCGGACAGGGTCAGCCGGACTCCGGCGTCGGTGAAGACGAGGTCCGCTCGTTCGGCCGGATCCATGGGGTTCACCGGGACGTAGGCAGCACCGGCCTTCAACACCCCGAGGACGGCTTCGACCTGGGCCGCGGACGGTTCGAGGCGCAGTCCCACCCGATCACCGGGTTCGACGCCGAGCGCGCGCAGCCGATGGGCGACCCGGTTGGCTCCGGCATCGAGCTCCGCGTAGGTCCGTGACTCGCCGTTCACCGAAACGGCGACCCGGCCGGGGTGCTGTGCCGCTGCCTGTTCGAACCGGGTGTGCAGCGCGACCGCCGTGCCGGTCGGCGCGGGGGCGACGGGGCCGACGATCGTGCGGTCCGCGGGCGTGAGCAGGTCGAGGGCGGTGATCGGCTGCTGCACGTCCTGCGTGACAGCGTCGAGCAACAGCAGCCACCGGTGCACGGTTCGGTCGATCGTGGCTTCGTCGAACAGGGCTGTGTCGTATTCGACCTCCACCCCGAATCCGGTGCTCCGGTCGGACACCGACCAGATGAGGTCGAACTTGGCCGTCCCGGTGTCCAGCGACAGCCGCGTGCCCCGCACCGGTCCGAGGGTGACCTCCCGGTGTGCGGAACGCTCGTCGTGCATTCCGAACACCACCTGCGCCAGCGGCGAGTGGTCGGCCGGGCGGTCGGCGAGCACGGCGTCCACAATGGACTCGAACGGCACTTCCTGGTGGTCGAGGTCGTCGAGCACGGCGAGGTTGACCCGGCGAAGCAGGTCACGGAACGCCGGGTCGCCCCCGGCGTCGACGCGCAGCGGCAGCATGGTGACGAAGTAGCCGATCAGGTCTTCCCACTCGAAGCGGTCGCGGCCTGCGGCCGGACTGCCGATCACGAGGTCCTCTTGCCCGGTGTCGAGCCGCAACAGGGCGGCGAAAGCGGCGAGCAGGACCACGTACGGCGTGGTGCCTTCGGCGGCCGCCAACGCACGCACGCGCGCCGCGACCGGGGCCGGCAGGTCCGCGGACACGGTGGCGCCGGTGAACTTCCGCACCGTCGGGCGAGGCCGGTCGGTGGGCAGTTCCAGGACAGTCGGCGCGCCGGCGAGCCGTTCGCGCCACCGATCGAGTCTCTTCGCGGCCTCCGGTGCGCCGGCGAGGTCCTGCTGATACCGGGCGAAGTCGAGGTACTGCACCATCGGTGGCCGCGGGAGCGTCCCGGCCCCGGTTGCCGCGGCGGCGTAGTGCTCGCTCAGCTCACGTTCGAACACCGCGGTCGACAGCTCGTCGAAGACGATGTGGTGGAACACGACCAGCAAAGTCGCTTCCCCGGCCTCCGCGCGCACCAGCGCGGCGCGCAGCAGCGGGCCGTGTTCGAGGTCGAAGCCGCGCCGCGCCAGCTCCTCCAGCCGGGCGGCCGCCGCGGCCGCGGGATCGCGGGCGGAGCGGAGGTCGTGCTCTTCGACGGGCACGGGCATCGTCGGGTGGACCACCTGGCGAGGCTCGCCCAGCGCACCGGAGAACGTGGTCCGGAGAGCTTCGTGCCGCCGCACCACGGCGTCGAGGCTGCGCTGCAGCAACGGGGTGTCGAGTGGCCCGCGCAGCCGCAGGGCCCACGGGATGTTGTAAGTCGCCGTGCCCGGGGCGAAGCGGTCGAGGAACCAGAGTGCTCGCTGGCCCGGGGCCAGCGGTCCCGTGGTGGCGCCGGCCTTCGTCACGGGAATCCAGGTGCCGGTCATCTCAGCCCACCTCCGTGCTGATCTCGGCGACCGCGCGTACCCATTCGGCTTCGTCCATCGCCGGCAGGGCACGGATCGCGCTCGCTCGCGCGTCGATCTTCGAGTCCGGACCGGCTTGCTCCCGCAGCCGGCCGGCCTGCCCGCTGATCGTCCTGGACTCGAAGTAGGTCCGGATGGGGAGCTCGGTGCGCAGGGCGAACGTGATCCGCGCCCGGGCCCGCAGGGTGTTCAGGGAGTGGGCGCCGGAAGCGAACAGGTCCTGGTCGTGGCTCAGCTCGGGCAGCTCCAGCACGAGCGACCAGATTCTGGCGAGGACGTCCTCCACGGCGTGATCGCCTTCCGTGGCGGGCGTCGCCACGATCGGGGCGGAGGTGAGGGCGGCGCGCAGTGCCGTGCGGTCGATCTTGCCGTTGGCGGTCAACGGCAGAGCCGGCAGCAGCGACCACCCGGTGGGCACCATGTGTTCGGGGAGGATGGTGCGCACGTGGGTGACCAGTTCCCCCTCGGCCGGGGCCGGGCCCGGGGCGAGCACCACGTGGGCGTGCACCCGGTGGTCCTGCACCGTCGCGGCCGCCCGCGCGACCCGGGGATGGCGCTCGAGCACCACCTCGATCTCGCCCAGCTCGACGCGCTGACCCCGGATCTTGACCTGGTCGTCGTACCGTCCGACGAACTCCAGTTCGCCGTCGTCGCGGTGCCGGACGATGTCACCGGTGCGGTACAGGCGTTCGCCCGTGTCGGAGAACGGGTCGGGCACGAACCGGTCGGCCGTGAGGGCGGGCCGGCCGAGGTACCCCAGCGCCAGGCCGGCGCCGCCGATGTGCAGCTCGCCTTCGTCGCCGGCCGCGACCGGACGTCCGTCGGCGTCCAGCACGTGCAGCCGGACGTTGTCGATGGGCCGTCCGATCGGTGTCGCGCGCGCGTCGGCGGGCAGGGGGTGGCATTCCCAGGCGCTGACGTCGATCGCCGACTCGGTGGGGCCGTAGAGGTTGTGCAGCTCGCCGGGCATCCGGGAGAGGAAGTCGTTGACCAGCGCCGGCGGCAGCGCCTCACCACTGCAGATCGTGCGGCGCAGTGACCGGCATCCGTCGACGTCCTCCTGGTCGAGGAAGGCCGCCAGCATGGACGGTACGAAGTGGACGGTCGTGACTTCGTGCTCCCGGATGACGTCGCGCAGGTAGGCGGGGTCGCGATGCCCGCCGGGGCGGGCCAGCACCAGCTTCGCCCCGGTGAGCAGCGGCCAGAAGAACTCCCAGACCGAGACGTCGAAACCGGCCGAGGTCTTCTGCAGCACCACGTCGTCGGCGCCGAGCCGGAAGCGGCGTTGCATCCAGTTCAACCGGTTGCAGATCGCGCGGTGCTGGGTGACCACGGCCTTCGGCCGCCCGGTGGATCCGGAGGTGAAGATCACGTAGGCGGGGTCGAGCGGCCCGGCCGCGGCGGGGAGCTCCCCGCCGGGTCCACCGCGAGGTGCGTCGTCCAGCGGCAGCGCGGAGACGCCGGGGGGAACCAGCCCGGCGAGCGCTTTCTGGCACAGGACGACCGGGGCGTCGACGTCGGTGACCATCACGCTGATCCGGTCCGGCGGGTACTCGGGGTCCAGGGGCAGGTAGGCGGCACCCGCCTTGAGCACCGCCAGTAGCGCCACGACCAGCTCCGGAGAGCGTTCCGCGAGCACGCCGACAACCGTCCCGGGGGTCACTCCCGCCGCACGCAGCCGTCGCGCCAGCTCGTCCGTCGCCGAATCCAGAGCGCCTCGGGTCAAGACCCGGTCGCCGGCCACGACGGCGACGGTCTCGGGCTCGCGGCGCAGGGCCGCGCGCACCAGTTCGTGCAGTGTGGTGGCGCGGGGGAAGTCCGCCGCCGTGTCGTTCCACCGGGCCGTTCCGGCGTCGGGCGGCGGGGCAGTCATGGAGTTCCTCCTCCGGTCCGTGTCCGGCGCGTCGTCCCCGGTGGCGGTGACGCGGCCCAGCAGTGACGTCCAGTCCTCGACCACGGCCCGAGCGGTCGCCCGGTCGAAGCGGCCGGAGCTGAACTCGACGACCCCGTCCAGTTCGTCGCCGTGATCGGTCACCTGCCAGCCGAGGTCGAACTTCGCGGTTCCGGTGGACACGAGCTCGCGAGTCGCGGTCACCGGCCCGAGCCGGATGTCGCGGTGTTCGTGGGTGTGCATCTCGAAGGCGACCCGCACCAGTGGTTCGCGATGGCCTTCTTGGCTGTGCACAGCACGTTCGACGACGTCGAAGGGCACGTCCTGGTGACCGAAGTCCGGCAGGACGGTGGTGCGGACCTTGCGCAGCAGCTCCCGGAAGCCGAGGTGCCCGCCGAGGTCGAACCTCAGCGCGATCAGGTTGACGAAGTAGCCGACGAGGCCCTCGAAGCCGGCCGGGCGGCCGCTGACGGGAGTGCCGAGGACGATGTCGTCCTGCCGAGCGCGCTCGCCCAGCACCACGGCACAGGCCGTGGCCAGGACCAGGAAGGGGGTGACTCCCTCGGCGCGAGCCAGAGCGCGGATCCGCCGGGTGGTCTCGATGTCGAGGCCGAAGGTGACGGTGTCGCCCCGGTAACCCTGGTCTTCCGGTCGAGGAAGGCCGTGGACCGGCGCCAGACCGGCCAGCCGTCGTCGCCAGTAGGCGACATCGTCGTGGAACACGTCGGTTTCCGCTCGGTTCGCCCGGAGCTCGACGAAGTCCTGGTACTGCCGGCGGAGCGGGGGGAGCGGGGTTCGGCCGCCCGCGGTGTAGATCTCCGCCAGCTCGGCCTCGAACACCGCGAGCGACAGCTCGTCCCAGACGATGTGGTGGACGACGACCATCAGGTCGGACTCCTCCTCACCACGGCGCAGGAGGACGGTCCGCATCAGCGGGCCCCGGGCCAGGTCGAACGGTGTCCGGGCGGCCTGCCGGACGATCGCGGCGGCGTCTTCGGGACCGGCGTCGCGCAGGTCGTGCCGCTCCAGCGGCACCCACAGGTCAGGCAGGTCCGTCCGGCGCGGTTCGCCCCAAGGGCTGGGGAACGCCGAGCGGAGGGGCGCGTGCCGCCGAACCAGTGCGTTGAGGGACTGCTCCAGCAGCCCGGGATCCACCGGCCCGTCCAGGTGGAAGCACCACGGCACGTTGTAGACGGGACTGTCCGGAGCCCAGCTGTTCAGGAACCACAACGATTCCTGGCCGCTGGACAGCGCGTGCTCGTGGTCTCCGGCTCGTGTCTCGGGCACCGCGGCCGCGGCAGACGGGCCGACCTGGTCGAGCTCCACCGCGAGGTCCGCGAGAGTCGGCGCGGAGAAGACGGCTTGGGCGGGAACGTCGGCGCCGTACTCTTCGGTCAGGCGGGCGATGGTGGTCAGCGCACGGAGTGAGTCGCCGCCCAGCGCGAAGAAGTTGTCGCCGGGGCCCACCTGGTCAACGGCGAGGACCTCGCGCCAGACCGCGGCGAGCCGGGCTTCTGTGGAGGTCAGGGGCCTCGACGTGGCCGGCTCCGGCTCGTCGGCGGGCTCCGGCAGCGCGCGGCGGTCGAGCTTCCCGTCCGCGGTGAGCGGGAGCGCATCCAGAAGGTGGACTCGGGGAACCTGCGGCGGAGGCAGCGCCTTTTCCGCGTGCGCCAAGAGTTCTGCGGCGTCGCAGTCCGGCGCCACGACGTAGGCGACGAGTACGGTGCCGCCGCTCGGCGCGGGGCGGCCGAGCACGGCGCACGACCGCACGGCGGGATGCCGCTCCAGCACCTGTGCGGTTCGTGCGGGCTCGACCCGGAAACCGCGGATCTTGACCTGGTCGTCGATCCGTCCCAGGAAGTCCAGGTTTCCGGCGGGGGAGCGGCGGACGAGGTCACCCGTGCGGTACATCCGTGCGTGGTCGTCGTCGGCGAAGGGGTCCGGCACGAACGCCGCGTCGGTCGCTTCGGAGTCGCCGTGGTAGCCGTCGGCCAGCAGCGGGCCGCCGACGCACAGTTCACCCGGCTCACCATCGGGTACCGGGTCCAGGTGCTCGTCCACCACGTACAGAGACCGTTCGCCGCAGGCCGAGCCGATCGGGACGTCGGTCACGTCCGGGGGAAACGCTTCCGGCACGTGGTAGGTCGTCGCCGTGATCGCGCATTCGGTGGGGCCGTAGGCGTTGACGAGCGGAACGTGCGGCAGCTTTTCCTGCCAGGCCCGCACCGAACCGGGGGACATCCGTTCGCTGCCCGAGATCATCAAGCGAAGCCCGGAGCACGCGGCGACGTCTTCGGGGCGCAGTGCGAGCGCGAAGGCGTTCCAGTACCCGGCAGGCAGGTTCGCCACGGTGACCCGATGGCGGGCCAGCAGCGCCGCGAGCTCGACGAACCTCGGGGGTGCCGCGCTCCGTGCGACGATCGTCGCACCGACGCTCAGCGGGAGAAGAGCCTGCTCGATCGAAACGTCCACGTGCGGCGCGGCAAACCACAGGACCCGGTCACCGGGCACCACACCGAACGTTTCCCGTATCGACGAGAGGTGTGCGGCCAGTACGGTTCGGGAGACCTGCACACCCTTCGGTACGCCGGTCGTCCCCGAAGTGGGCAATGTGTAGGCGATGTTTTCCGCACCTGGTGAACGGGGTGCGCGGTCCGCCGTTTCGGACAATTCGTCCAGGCGCAGGAGGCCGCTTTCCTCTTCCCGGACGATCAGCCGGGCTCCCATCGCCCGGCAGATGCCGGCATTGACGCTCGCCGGTGCCAGCGGATCCACCGGAACGTAGTTGACCTCCCTTTGCAGGCACGCGACCAGGGCGATCAATGCGTTGACGCGTTCACTGCAGGAAACCGCTACGGCCTCGCCGTGGTGAACCTGGTGGCGATCCAGCTCGCACACAAGTTCTTTACATCTTTCGTCGAGTTCGCCATAGCTGAGAGAGCGTTCCTCGTGGATGACGGCTGTCGAGTGCGGTGGATGGCCGGACAGCAACGTGTTCAAGTTCACGGGCATGCCGAAAGGATCCCCCTGTGAATGCGGAGTTGGCCTGGTCGTCGGATGTCTGAGACGGGACGAATCGGGCGCGTATCGGTAAAGGTGCTCAACTGACTGAAATTGCTCGACGATCCGTTGGTTCACCTGGATTCCATGTCCCATTCTTACGGGGACGATGGTTGCTGGCGGTGCGGGTTCGACCCGCGAGCGGTTTTGATGATCACGCTTCATCCGATGCTACCCACGACCTGATCGACGTGCTACTCGGCCTTGGCACATCACCCGATTAGACCCCCGCTGTTCGCGCGTCTCCGAGTCCGCCGTATGCACTACCCGGAGTGGGACTGGTCAGTGCTGGCGAAAAGGCAATCAGACAGGGTGCGGAAAGCGAGGATGGCGACACTTATCCTCGTTTTTGCTGGTCACGGTGATATGCGGGTACGTCGTCCGCACGGTGGTCGAAGCGCCGCCGGAGCCGGGTGGCACCCGGTGCGGCAGCGACTCAGGGAGGGGGCCTTTCGGGTGACGGTCATGAAACCAAGTTGTCGAATGAGCCTCTTGAAATAGTCGAATATGCGTTTGTGACAGAGACTGCGCTCGTTGTAAACCCGCTCGGAACGGCGACTCCGAGCCGACCTTCCGCCGGGGCGCCACCGCTCGGCGGCGCCCGCGAGGCCCGGCAGCCGAATATGCGGCCATGCGTGCTCCGAGCAGGCTGCGACACGACCCCGCTGGCGTCGATCGTCGTCCGGGGATGAGGCCTGATCGATGGACGCCGAGAGCGGACCCCCGGTCGTGCGGGCCGTTCGCGTCCAGCTTCGGCGCGGGCGCGGACGTCCTTGATCGAGGGGAGCCGGTCGAGGTGCCATGAGGGCTGGATGGCGCGACGGATACCGAGGTCGCCGGCGAGCAGAGCGCCGTGGCGTCGGCGATCCGGTCGTAAGCGATGCCGGCGAAGACCGGTTCGCGGGTGGCGAGTTCGCGGTAGGCGGCGTGTCGTTCCCGATTCGGACTGCTCTTGGTGCGCGTGGCGGAGAAGGCGCTGCTGAGCTTCGCGGTGAACGAGGCGGACCAGGCAGCGCGGAACTCCGGCGGACCGGGGCGCACCGAAGTTCGGCTGCAGCCGACCGGGCCCGGCATCAGACGGTGTTCGCCCAGGCCGCACCCCCTCGTTCTCTAACTCACCTTGTCGTTGCCTTAAGAGAGTGTTAGCCTGATTAAAGCAACAAAGCGTTGCTTTACTGGTGGGTCAACGGACGAAGGGGCGGACATGCGGATCCTGGTCAGTGGGGCAGGAGCGGCCGGGCTGAGTGCGGGCATCGATCTCGCGCGGGCCGGGCACACAGTGGAGATCGTCGAACGGGCCGACCACCTGCGCGTCAACGGCTCGCCGATCGACGTTCGCGGCGAGGCCATCGAGACCGCGCGCAGGATGGGCATCCTCGACGCGGTACTCGAGCACCGGATCACGATGACCGAGCAGACGACGTTCGTCGACCGCTCCGGCGCGGCCGTGGCCTCCCTGGTGATGTCGGAGATCAACGAGAGCTCCGACGACATCGAGATCCCCCGTGAGGACCTCATGGCCGTTCTGCGGCAGGCCTTGCCCGAGCAGGTCGACCTGCGCTTCGAAGAGTCGATCGCGGTGCTGGCCGACGAGGGGAGCCGAGTAGTGGTCACCTTTGCCTCCGGCCGCGAGGCCGCTTACGACCTCGTCGTCGGCGCCGACGGGGCGCATTCGGCGGTGCGCCGGCTGGTGTTCGGCCCGGAGAAGGACTTCGCCGAGCACCTCGGGGTGTACGTCGCGATCGGGGACGCGCCCGGCCAGGTGGCTTCCGGCGACCGCGTGACGGAGGTCCTCAACCTGCCGGGGTGCTTCGCTGGTGTGGCCCGCTACCGCGACAAGGCGTTGGGGATCTTCGAGTTCCGGTCCGAGCCGATCGACTACGACCACCACGACCTGGGCGCGCAGAAGCGAGTCCTGGCCGAGGCCTTCGCCGGGATCGAGGACTGGAAGGTTCCCGAGCTGGTCGCGACGGCCCAGGACGACCCGAACCTCTACTTCGACGTGCTCGTCCAGATCCTCATGCCGAGCTGGCACCGGGGACGGGTCGTGCTGATCGGGGACGCCGCGCACTGCGCGACGCCGATGGCCGGGCGCGGCACCTCGCTGGCCCTGCTCGGGGCGTGGACGCTCACCGAGGAGCTCGGTCGCCACGAAGATGACCTCGAGGCGGCGTTCAACGCCTACGAGCAGCGCCAGCGCCCCCACGCGGCGGCGGCCCAGGAGTTCGCGCGCGGCGGCGCCGACCTCATGGTTCCTGCCACTTGGGAGGCCATCGAGGAGCGCAACGCCCGGCTGCGCTCAGTGCAGCCGCTGTAGGGTGTCGTCCGTGGCCGACGACGGACCCGAGCGAGAACCCGCCCGCCGGCCGGGTGGGCGGACCGCCCGGCTGCGCCGGCAGATGCTCGAGGCCGCCGTCGAGCTGGTCGCGCGGGACGGAATCCGAGGCCTGCGCTACGAGGACGTCGCCGAGCAGGCCGGGGTCAACAAGACCAGCGTCTATCGCAACTGGCCCGACCGCACGGCCCTGGTCGCCGACGCGCTGACCGCCTTCAGCGCCGATGCGGCACCCTTGCACGACTCCGGTGACATCGAAGCCGACCTCGTCGACTTTCTCGAAGCCCTCGCCGCCTCCCTGGCGAGCCCGCACGGACGGGCCCTGCTGAACGTGATGAGCTCGGCCAGGGAGGATCCCCAGCTGCAGACTGTCGTCGACGAGGTCTTCGCCCGGCGCCAAGCGACGCTGCGCCGGCGGGTGGAAACGGCGATCCGGGCCGGCGAGCTGCCACCGGTCGATTCGTACTTTCTCCTCGAGCTGCTCAGCGGTCCCGTCCACCTGTTCCTCGGGCGCGGCGCCCGTGTGTTCACCCGAGCCGACGCGCGGCGGGTCACCGCGATCGTGCTCGCCGGGGTGCGCGCCACCGGTGGCCACGCCGGGCCGGAGCAGGCGCGGATGGTCCGTGGCGTCGAAGCAGACAGCTCGCACGCCGCCGGATAGCAGCACCGGGTGTGGTGCTGAATGTCCCGGTCGAACGATGACCGCATCTTCCGAGAGGTCACCGAAGGGGGCGCTTCGGGCGGTCCCGTCACTTCCGCGACGCGACGGGCGTCGATCGCACCACGGTCTCGTGCGTGGCAATCCGATCAGAAGGATCTGCTCATGGATTCGGCCTCTGCGGGCACAACAGGACATCTCCGGGAGGGATTGGGCCTGATCCGGAATGGTTTTTCGCGCGCGGGTCGGTGCGGTCGATGGCGCCGCCATGGTGGCAATGGTGAGGCCCGGGCCTCCGGTCGTGTCGCGCACCGGAGCGGATCCGGCGGTGCTCTCGTTCGGTCATCGAGACATCGCCGCAAGGGCCGGGGGCAGACCCAGCCAGGCCCGTGCCCGCGCCATGGTGGGGACCACGGTCAGTTTCCGGTCCAGGCCCAGCGCCTGCACCGGGCGCAGCACGGCCCGTTGGCGGGTCACCAGGACGAACCCGCCGCGGGCCAGCAGGTCGTCGCGGTGCGCGTGGCTCTCATGGGCGGCGTCGAGCAGGCCCACGCTGCTGGCCGCGCAGAACGTCACCGCCTGCAGGTCGGCGATCAGTGGCAGGTCGGGGTCGGTGGTGGCCAGTTCGACTTCCAGCTGCGGGTCGGTGTGCAGGTCGAGCGCGCCGGTGGCGACCACGACGCTGACGTCGGGGTGCTCGCAGGTGGTGCAGCAGAGGGTGGTGGGTTCGGTCATGCGGATCGTCCGCCTAACGGTTGCGGGACGCCGAACGGGTGTTCCGGCGTCGCAAGCTCAGCTTGGTTCCGGCTCGAGCGGATCCGAGGTCAGGGCCGCCTTGACCGTGGTCAGAGCCGCGGCCAAGGAGGCAGTGATCGTGAGGTAGCGGTCCATGCCCAGCAGCGTCAGCGGGCGCAGAACGGCATCGACGTCGGTGGCCACCACCAGGGGCAGCCCGGCCTCGGTCAGCCGGACCGCCGTGGCCGCCAGCTGCCCGAGGATGCACGACGCGCAGAACGTCACGGCGGTCATGTCCACGATCACCGGCCGTCGTCGGGTCTCGGCCTGGGTGAGGGTGGCGCCCAGCAGCGGCTCCGCGGCCAAGTCCAGCTCGCCGGACGCTTCGACTACCACCACGTCGCCGCGGTCGGCAGTCTCGATGGTGAACAGCGCACGCGAGGACGCGTCGTCGACGGCCATGGTGCTCCAGCCCGTGATGCGGTGGCCCCTGGCACTGTGAGGCCGGTCGCGTGCGAGGCGACCGCCGGAGCCGGTGCCGACGGGGGTGAAGCGACGGGGCTGGGTGCTCAACGACGTCGCACGATGAGACTACCCGGAGGCACCGACAGCTCTTGCCAAGCGGGCTCGACCTTCACCCCGCTGTGACGGATCCGTCACAGCGAGAAGGCTGCCCGTGACGGCCGGTCTGCGCGCCCGGATGCCGTACCGCTGTCCGTGGTTGGCCACCCGCCGAACGGGGCATAAGTCCAGTGGCTGTGTTGCCCTGGGGGAGTCGGGGCGCCGAACCGGATTGGATCGTTGATGACGGCTGACCGTGCCCAACACACCGAAAAGCAGGTCGAGGTCAGCATCCTCGACGTGGCCGACGACCTGGCCGAACTGGCCCGGGTCCGCGGCTGGGCGCGCACCGCCCTCGAGGACATCCCCGCGCGGGAGCTCACCGACATGATCATGGTGCTGGACGAGCTGGTGTCCAACGCCCTGCGCCACGGCACCCCGCCGCGTCAGGTCCGGCTCAAACGCCGGCCGGGCTGGCTGCGCATCGAGGTCGACGACTCCTGCGTGGACGGAGCATGCCCCCGTCCGCCGGCCGAGGACGGCGGACGGGGGCTGACGCTGATCGAGTCGTGCGCGATGGTGTGGGGCCAGGCTCAGCACGAAAACGGCAAGACGGTCTGGGCCGAGTTGACCTCGGTCGATCGCCCACAGGGCGCAGTGCTGGAGTAGTTGCGCGCGCACCGAGGGGGCCACGGACTTCCGGGGCCGGCGAAAAGGCAGTCCGGCACGACCAGCGACAACACCGCGACCCCGCGCCCGAGCTGACCGAAGCCCGCGTGATCAACCTGGTCATGGCGCTCGACGAGCTGGTGTCCAACGCTGTGCTGCACGGCGACGGCTGCTCGCCGGCCCGCATCACCGCCCGGCCGGAGCGGATCGTGCTGCAGGTCAGCGACCACCGCACGAGCGCGGCGCACGTACCCGACACCGCGGCGCAGCATCATGAGGCTGGTAGAGGAGGCCGCCGAGGCACGCCGCCGGGCCCGAGTGCTCCTGCGCCACGGCATCCTCCCGTCCTTTTTGGACGATCCTGCGCAGCGTGTCCTCGTGTGTTCCGTTGTCCACGACTGCTCAGGACAAGACGGCAGTGGCTGGTAGCCGCCGCGTCCGGGCGTCGAGGAACTGCATCTTCGTGCGGAAGCCGCCCCGGCCGGCGGAACCCGTTCGGCGAAACCGCGAAATTCGTGACTTTTCGTGGTGTCACTATCGCTTTTCATCGTCGGCTCCGGACGGTCGAGCCGGCCTTTCGTGTTCAGCGGGCGGGGCCCGGACGGGTGTGCCAAGTTGATCTGATGAGTGAATACCCGAGTTATCCGGCTTCGTCCGGCGCATCCGCTTCGGGTGCCGGTGCCCCGCCTCGGCCCAGCACGATCGAGGCCTCGTTCTGGGCGTTCATCGCCTCCACGGTGATCAGCCTCATCGGCGGCGTCCTGGTCTTCGGCAACAGGGACGCCCTGGCCACGGCCACCCGGGACGCCAGCAGGCGGAACGGCACCGGCCTGACCGAGGCGCAGATCGACCAGGCCGTCACGATCGGCCTCGTCGTGGCGGTGGTGATCGCCGTGGTGATCGCCCTGCTGTACCTGTTGTTCGCGTTCAAGCTCCGCGCCGGCCGCAACTGGGCCCGCATCGTGCTGACGGTCATCACCGTCCTCCAGGTTTTGTCGGTCCTGGTGGGCCAGAGCACGTGGGTCACGTACGTCAGCGTCCTCGCCGCGGTGGCCGGCGTGGTCCTCTCGTTCCTGGCTCCGTCGAGTGCGTACATCAACGCGCGCAAAGCAGTCCGCTGACGCTTCGGGCCGCTCAGCTCGCGTCGGACGGCTGTCCGAGCACCACGGGGAAGGTTCTCGGCGCGTGGACGTGCACGCTACGGCGGAACGTCAGTTCGTCCTCGGGGGCGGCGGCGCGAAGTTCCGGGAAGCGGCCGAACAACGCGGTGAGAGCGACCTCCGCTTCCAGTCGCACCAGCGCCGCGCCGAGGCAGCGGTGGATGCCGTGCCCGAACGCGACGTGTCCGGCGGGTTCGCGATCCGGGTCGAGGGCGGCCGCGTCGGCGAACCGGCCGGGGTCGCGGTTGGCGGCCCCCGTGGAGAGGGTGACCGAGGCGCCGCGGGGGATCGTGACACCGCCGATCTCCACGTCCTCGGTGGCGAACCGCAGCGACGCGTTGAGAGCGGGGGAGACCCAGCGCAGCAGCTCCTCGACCAGCTCCGCCGCGGCACCCGGCTTCAGCCGCCGCCGCGCCGCCGGGTCGGCCAGCAGGGCCCGCACGCTGTTGGTGACGAACACCGCCGTCGTCTCGTGGCCGGCCATCAGCAGCAGCATCGCCATCGCGACGATCTCGATGTCGGACAGGCGTTCGCCACCGTCGGACGCCTCGATGAGCCCGGACAGCAAAGCGTCGTCCGGGTTCTTGCGGCGCAGCGCCACGAGCCCGCCCAGGTAGTCCGCCAGCTGGTTCGAGGCGCGGACCAGCTCGGGTTCGGGGCATTCGTCGATCAGCACCGTCGACCAGTGGGCGAAGTCCTCCCGGTCCAGCTCCGGCACGCCGATCAGCGCGCAGATCACCTCCATCGGCAGCGGGATCGCGTAGCCGGCCACGAGGTCCACCGGTTCGCCGGTGGGCAGGCCGGAAAGCAGGTCCTTGGCGATGGCCTCGACGCGAGGGCGCAGTTCGGCCACCCGGCGCACGGTGAACGCCTGGGTGACCAGGCTGCGCAGCCGCGTGTGGTCGGGCGGGTCGAGCGAGGTGAGCATGTGCGACATGGGCGCGGGCAGTCCCGGAGGGGCGGTCGCGCGTTCTTCGGCGGGCAGCGCGGCGCGGTAGTCCTTCGCCAGCCGCGGGTCGGCGAGCCCGGCCCGCACGTCGGCGTACCGCGTGACGAGCCAGGTCGGCCCGGTCTCGAAGGTCACCTCGCGCACGGGGGTGTGCTCGCGGGCGTAGGCCAGCGCGCGGTGCGGATCCTGCCAGTACAACGCCATGAAGTCCCGGTCGTCCACGGCGTCAGTCCTTGACGGCGGTCGCGCTCATGCCGGCGACCCGGTGGTGCGGCCAGCGTGCGCCGTCGCCCTTGGGCTCGTCGCCGAGCACCGTCACCCGCCGGCCGACCCGGCGTGCCGAATAGTCGTTGACGGCGTGGTGCTGGGTGGCGCGGTTGTCCCAGAGGGCGACCGCGCCCTCGGTCCACCGGAACCGGCACACCCGTTGCGGGCTCTCGGACACGGCGAACAGGGTGGCCAGCACCGCCGCGCTCTCTTCGGCGGTCAGCTGCGGGATGCGCTTGGTGAACATCCGGTTGACGTAGAGGGATCGCCTGCCGGTTTCCGGGTGCACGCGGACCACGGGGTGCTCGGCCTCGCTGCGGAACGACCCGTATTCGAACACGTGCAGCGCGGTGAGCCCGTCGGCCAGTTCCCGGACCGGTTCGGACAACGCCTCGTAGGCCAGGTACTGGTTGCTCCACATCGTGTCGCCACCGACTTCCGGCGACTGCACGATCTGCAGGATCGAGGCGATCGGCGGGGATGCGGCGTAGGTGACGTCGGTGTGCCACACGTCCGCCTTGGCGCCCTGGTCGGAGTCGAGGACGACGATTTCTTCGTGCTCGGCCAGCTTGGGCAGGAACTGGTGCACTTCGAGCGGCCCGAAGCGGCTGCCGAAGGCCTTGTGATCGGCGGGGGTGAGCCCGGCTTCGTCGCGGAAGAACAGCACCAGGTGCTCGAGCAGCAGCTGGTGGATCCGGTCGAACAGGGCGTCGTCGACGTCGGCGAGCGCAACCCCGCGGATCTCGGCGCCCAGCGCCCCGGTGAGGGGGCGAACGTCAAGAGAAATCATTTTCCACTCATTCCTGACAGCCGTTCCGCATCGCGCGGAACGGATGGTCGAATATCCCCGGAAACTTGTCCGAGCCGGTTTTTCGTGCCATCTTCAGAAGGTCATCGAATCCCTCTCCGGGACATTCCCGAAAGGACCACCGTGACCAGTGAGACCACCGGCACCGCCGCCCTCGCCGCTCTCGTCGACCTCGCCACGCCGTTCGCGGTGCGGTCCGCGGTCGCGTTGAAGCTGCCCGAGCTGGTGCGGGACGGGTGCACCACGACAGCGGCGCTGGCGCAGGCGTCCGGCACCGATCCGGACGCGCTGGCCCGCCTGCTGCGCCACCTCGTGGCGGTCGGGCTGTTCGCCGAGCCCGCACCGGGCGAGCACGAGCTGACCCCGGTGTCCCGGGCCCTGCTGGACGAGCAGAACGCGCTGCTGCGGTCGTGGCTCGACGCCGACGGTCCCGGCCTGAAGATGGATCTGGCCTACAGCGGGATGCTGCACGCCGTGCGCACCGGCGCCTCGGCCTACGGTGCGGTGCACGGCCGGGACTTCTGGGCGGACTACCGCGACGACGAAGAGCTGCGGTCGTTCTTCGGCGCGACGATGGCCGGGTTCGCCTGGCAGACCGGTCCCGAGGTCGCCGCCCGCCACGACTGGAGCGCCGTGCCGAGCGTGCTCGACGTGGGCGGCGGCACCGGCGCGCTGCTGGCGGCCGTGCTGACCGCGCACCCCCACCTGAGCGGCGCGGTGCTGGACCTGCCCGAGGTCCGGCCGGAGGCCGAGGAGTTCCTCGCCCGGCTGGGCGACCGGGCGAAGTTCGCCGGCGGCAGCTTCTTCGACCCACTTCCCACCGGATACCACGTGCTGATGGTTTCCCGCGTGCTGACCGACTGGCCCGACGCGGACGCCACCCGGATCCTGAGCCGCTGCGCGGAGGCGGTTCCGGAGGACGGCCGGGTGCTCGTGGTGGAGGTGCTCGCCGGCGCGGAGCACGCCAAGAACAACTCGTCGTTCGACCTGCAGTCGCTGACCCTGCTCGGCGGCCGGGAACGGCGGCCGGAGGACTTCGACGCGCTCGCCACCGCTGCCGGTCTGAAACCGTGTGGGCGGATCGAGGGGGCGAACGGCCTGGTGATCCTGGAGTACGCCCGCGGGTGAGTCCCCCGGTGCGTTTTCCCTGATGCCTCGGGGAAAACGCACCGGTCCGGACCGGTCCGGACTCATCGGGCCGGCTCCACGGAGACCGCCCGGTTCACCCAGGCGGGGAGCCGGGTCGCACGCGGGTCGGGCAGCAGTTCGATCTGGTGCAGCCGGTCCAGCGGGGTGAGCCGGCGCACCCCGAGCCCCGACATCGTGTGCATGACTTCGTGCCGGAGACGGTCGTTGCGGCCGGTGCCGGCCAGCGCCCGGCGGCCGACCCAGGACCGGGTCGTGATCATCCGCGCGGCGTTGTGGCTCGTCCGCCCGATGTGGGCCAGGTTGGCCCGGCGCGCTTCGTCGTAGCGGCGCAACGCGTGGTCGAGGACGTCGGCGGCCAGTGTGCCGCCTTGGCGCACCATCGTGGCCAGCTCGTGGGCGTCCGCGATCGAGCTGTTCATGCCCTGCGCCGCCATCGGGTGCACCGAGTGCCCGCTCTCGCCGACCAGCGCGATCCCCGGCGCGACCAAGGTTTCCGCCGTCGACCGGGACACCGGCAGCACCTGACGGCGCTCGAGCCCGGCACGGAACGCCGCGGCCAGCGGCGCCAGGCCGGGACAGCCGTCGAGCACGCCGTCCGCCCACGTCCGCAGCCCGTCCGGGCCGATCCCGCGCAGCTCGCCGGGGCCGACCTGGGCGTAGAGCCGGACCCGGCGGCCGGGCAGGGGGTAGTGCAGCCGCAACCCGCCGTCGGTGACGTAGGCCGAGAAGTCCGGTTCGAGCTCGGCGACGTCGTGCAGTTCGAACGCCGCCAAGCGATGCGGGTAGTCCTGCCGCCGCGCGCTCAGCCCGGCGGCGGTGCGCAACCGGGAGGACATGCCGTCGGCGGCCACGACGAGCGCGGCGGGGATGTCCCCGTCGTCGCACCGGACGCCGGCCACCCGGCCGCCGGTCCGCAGCGGTTCGCGGACGTGCACGTTTCGGCGCACCTCGACGCTGTTCGGGAGCGCGTCGGTCAACGCGTCGAGGATCGCCTGGTAGTCGTGGGCCAGCAACCACGGCTGCGCGGCCGGAAGCCGGGCGTAGTCGAGCACCATGCGTGGTGAGCCGTCCGCGGCGCGGGCAACCAGGCGCGACAGCCGCACCGCCCCGGCGGCTTCGAGCCGGTCGGTCACGCCCCAGTCGTGCAGGATCGCCAGCGAACCCGGCTGCAGCACCTCTCCCTTGGCCACGGGCGCGGGCACGGGCTGTTTCTCCAGCACGAGGACTCGCTGCCCCAGCCGGCCCAGTGCGCAGGCGGCGGCGAGGCCCGCCACGCCGGCTCCGCAGACGACGACGTCCGGCGCGGTCATCGGGTCACCGCCCGGTAGCGGCCCAGGGCCCGCAACGCCATGCCGTTCGTGAACCCCGGGTTGGCGTAGCGGCTCACCCGCCGGACGTATTCGTGCACCGGCTCGGCGGGCCACCCGCCGCCATCGGCGCGGACGTCGAGCAGCCAGCGGATCCCGGCCGCCACCGCGGCCGGTTCCTCGCCGGCCGCCAGCAGGGACGACACCGCCCAGCCGGTCTCCTCGACGGTGCCGGCAGCGCCGTGGCCGTCACCCCACGAGCCGTCGTCGTTGCGCGTGCCGAGCAGCCACGACCGCGCGCGGGTCCCCGCTTCGCCGTCGGCGGCGCCGCAGCGAGCGAAGGTTTCCAGCACCGCCGCGGTGCCCATCGTGTGCTCGCGGTACCACACCGACTCGTAACTGCCGTCGGACAGCTGCGCCCGGCCCAGCCACCGCACCGCGCGCCGGATCCGTTTGTCCGCCGCGGAAACACCGGCGTCGAGCAGGGCATCGACGGCCTGCGCCGTCGTCATCGGGCACGGGCCGCTGTTGGCGACCTTGGTGTTGCGCACGCAGAGTCCCCATGAACCACGGCTGTCCTGGCGATCCCCGAGCCAGGCCGCGCCCGTGCGGACGGCGTCGGCCTGTCCACGCCCGGGCAGCTTCGCCAGGGCGGAGACGATTTCGCCGGTCTCCAGCACCGCTGGCCACCCCACCGCACCCGACCAGCCCCAGAACCCCGGCGGACACGCGAACGCGAGGAACGGCCGGTGCTGCTGGAGGCGCACGAACAGGTCCCGCGACACCGCCAGCCGTTCGTCGTCGCGATAGCCGGCCTCGATCAGACCGCGGACCGCGTACATCGTCCAGGCCGCGTCCAGCGGGGTCGTCGCCCACGAGCCGTCGGGATGCATGGTGCGACGGAACCACCGCACCGCCGCGTCGACCATGTCCTGGCCGAGCCCGGCCCGCGCGAGGCCGATGCAGACCAGCCCGGTGACCCAGGCGTCTTCCGACCAGGAGCCGGCGGACCCCTCGTGTTCGAAGGCCTGCCGGATGCCCAGCAGCGCGTTCGGCTCCGCCCGGCGGGCCAGCGATCGCTGCAGCCGGGTCAGCGGCCGGTGCCGGACCTGCGCGAGCCCGAGCGCCGAGGCCATCGGCAGCCGCAGGTCGAACAACCGCCGGTACAGGCCCGGAACCAGCGCGAGCTCCAGCGGGAACCGGCGCATCCGCTCCGGGGCGAGCCAGCCGGCGAACCCGTAGAACTGGCGGCACCACAGCACGACTTCCGGGTGCGGGATCGCCTCCAGGCCGCCGTAGTCCGCCATCCATCGCCGCCCGGCCTCCACTACCGGTGCGTTGCCGGCCGGGTCGATCAGGTGCAGGGCCGCCGCCGACACCGCGGTCGGGCCCGGCTCACTCGGCAGGCCGGGCACCATCGCCCAGCCCCCGTCGTCGTTGCGGGTGCGGCGCAGCCGGTCGGCGCCCGTTTCGATCAGGTCCGCGGCGCCGCCCGGGTCGGCGAAGTGCAGCGCGGTGATCGCCCCCGCGGTCGCGAGCGTGGAGCGCAGGGTGCTCGCCCCGAAGTCGAACACCCCGTCCGCACGCTGGGCCCCGAACAGGTCCCGCGCCCCCGCCGAGATGGCGGTTTCCAGTTCCTCCACCGTGCCGGTGTGGACCGAGGTCATGGCCTCTCTCCCTTGTTCGGTGTGCCATCCGGGAACTCGTGCCGGGACCGCATCCGGCTTTGCAGAGCGAGTGAGAAGACGAGCGCCGGCACCAGCACCGGCAAGGCGGTGCCGGCGCCGGCGGCCCCCGCGACCACCGCGGCGGTCAGCACCAGGCGTTCGGCGACCAGGAGCTCGTGCGAGCGGAGGGCTCGCCGGGCCGTGAGCGACACCGGCCGTGCCACCGAGAACGCGCAGCCGCCGAGCAACGCGGCCACGACGACCAGCGCGAGCTGCGCGCCCGGCCGCGCGGCGACCAGGGCGCCGAGGCCGACCGCGGTGGTGCCCGCCAGCCACAGCCCGCTCGCGAGCTTGACCGCGGTCGCGACGCCGTGCCGCACCGGCACCGAGTGGTAGCCGCCGGCCCGGTCGCCGTCGACGTCCCGCACCGTGCCGATCAGGTTGGACGCGGTGTCGTGCAGCAAAAATCCCGCAGCCACCGGCAGCAGCGCCATCGGCGGCCAGGGGACGGCGGTCATCGCGCCGATCACCAGCGCCAGCGCCGACAGCACACCCCGGCTCAGGTTCCCGCTGAACCCCATCCGCTTGAAGACGGCGCTGTAGGCGACGACGCCGCCCATCGCCAGCGCGAAGACCGGCAGGATGCGCCAGTTGAGCGCGACCGCGACCGCCAACGACGCCGTCGCGCAGCCGATGCCCGCGGTCAGCGCCGCGGTGGGGGACAACCGCCCGGACGGGATCGGCCGCTGCGGCTTCGCGATCGCGTCCAGGTGCCGGTCGAAGTAGTCGCCGAGGTAGTGCCCGGAAATCCAGCCCAGCACCGGAGCGAGCACCGCGGCGGCGATCTCCGCGGGGTGCCGGCCCCCGGCGAGCAGCACGCCGGCGAGCCCGAGCAGGGCCGGGTAGCACGTCGTGTAGGGCCGCCACGTCTCCCAGTGCGCCTGCGCCCGTCCCCGTACCGTCCGCCGGGCGATCCCGGGGGCGCGTGCCTCAGTGGTCACGGTCGACGGCGAGCTCGGCGATGCCGGCCAGCCGGTCGGCGGCCTCGGCTCCCGGCAGCTCCCGCAGGCGCGCCACCGCGATGCCGGAGCGCTCCCGCGCGAGGTGGCGAGCGGTGTCGAGCGCGCCACTGCCGATCACCGCGAGCCGCAGCGACTCGAGTGCCTCGGCCGGGCTGAGCGAGCCGGAAAGCGCGGTCTCGACGGCCTTCCGGTGTTCCGGCCGGCCGTCGCGGTGCGCGATCAGCACCGGCCAGGTCGGCCGGAGGTTGGCGGCGTCGCTGGCGTCGGGCTTGCCGGTCCGGGCGGAGTCCAGGTAGGGCAGCAGATCGTCGTACATCTGGAAGGCCACGCCGGTGTGCCGGCCGTAGTCACCGAGCAGGTCGACCTGCTCGGCCGAACCGCCGCCGAGCAGCGCGCCGGCCCGGCACGCGGCGCGGAACAACGCCCCCGTCTTCAACGCGGCGACGTCGAGGTAGTCCGCCAACCGGCTCCCCGGCCGATGCGGTCCCGGCGGTGTCATCGCCGACTCCAGCACCTGCCCACGGCACAGATCACCGCCCGAGCGAGCCAGCTCGTCGACGACCGCCACCACCACCTGCGCCGGTGCGCGGCTTTCGGCGACCGCGGCGAACAGGTCGAACAGCAGGGCGTCCCCGGTGACGATGGCGTCCGCGACGCCGTAGCGCGCGTGCACCGAAGGGCGGCCGCGGCGCAGGTCGTCGCCGTCGATGATGTCGTCGTGCACCAACGAGGCCACGTGCAGGTGTTCGACCGCCACCGCCGCGGGCAGCGTGTTCTCGGCGGCGCCGCCGACCGCTTCCGCGGCCGTGACGAGCATCAACGGGCGCAGCAGCTTGCCCGGCACGGCCATGGCGTAGTGCGTCAGCTCATCGAACCGGTCACCGGCCCCGGACCGCCGCCCGACGAGGGCGCCGCGGATCACCTCGGACCGGTCGCCTGCCTCGAGCGCCTGGCTCATCGTGCCGGTCATCGCGCGGCCTCCGTGACGAGCGGGTGGGTGGTGAACGAGCGGGCCGCGGCGAGCACGGCGTCGTTGGCCTCGGGAAGCCCGGTGCTCACGCGGACGCCACCGGCGACTTCCCGCACCGCCACCCCGTGTTCGGCCAGGTGCGTGATGAACACCTGGTTGCGCGACCCGAGCCGCACCCAGAGGTAGTTCCCCCCGCTGAGCGGGACGTCGAAGCCCAGTTCGCGCAGGCCCGCGCGGACCCGGTCCCGTTCCGCGGCCACCTCCCGGCACTGCGCGCGCATCCGGTCACCGGCGTCGAGAGCGGCCAGCGCGGCGGCTTGCGCGACGGTGGGCACGCGGTGGAACGGCGCCGTCCGCCGCAGGGGCCCCACCACTTCTTCCGCCCCTACGAGGTAACCGACTCGCAGGCCGAGCAGGCCGTGCGACTTGGAGAAGGTGCGGACCACGGTCAGGCGCGGATCCGACAACGTTGTCGCGTCCCCGATCAGGACGGGATCGGCAAATTCGCGGTACGCCTCGTCGACCAGCACGAGCACGTGCGGCGGCAGCGCGGCGAGCAGGGATCGCAGCCACGGCAAGCCCAGGACTTCGCCGGTCGGGTTGTTCGGGTTGCACACCAGCACGACCCGGGTCCGCTCGTCGACGGCTCCGGCGAGGGCGGCGAAATCCTGCCGGTCGTCTTCAACCGCGGGCACCGCGACCGGCTCCGCTCCCGCGTTGCGGATCAGCAGCGGGTAGAGGTCGAACGACGGCTCGGTGTGCACCACGGTCGAGCCCGGCGCGCAGTGCGCGGTCAGGAACTGCTGCAGCAGAGCCCCGGAACCCGCGCCGGCGACCACCCGGCCCGCCGGCGTCCCGAGGTCCTCGGCCAGTCGCCGTTCCAGCCGCGCGGCGAGTGCGTCACCGGTCAGGTTGATGGTGGCGAGTGAGCCGGCCAGCGCTTCCGGCACTCCCGGCAACAGGGGCCAATGATTCTCATTGAATGCCAATTGATGAATGATTCGAGTCAATTTACGAACCTTCCCGATCTGGGCGATCTCGACCTTACGATCGTTGCCGTTCCACGGTCAAGGCGTCATGGGTGCAATTCTTGAACAACAATAATGTAATTCATGAATCTGTCTTGTGAGCCGAATTTCTGCCGTTGTCAAGCGCGTGGGAGTGATTTGCCCTCGTGGACAGCAGGTGCATCACAAAGAGTCATGGTTGGCCGCTGTCACCCTGTCGGCGGAACGGGCACGTCGGATTGTGCCATTCGGCAGAGCAGGCGTCGTCGAATGGCGGAAGACCTTGGTCGAATTCGCGTAGACGGCGATTTTTCGGTACTGGTCGGGATTAATGCAATTCGTGACCGACGGGTGGCGGGCGGCGCGGTGTTCGGCTAAGGTCGCGCGCCGCGACGCCGGCCCCGACGATGGAGCCCGGTTTCTCCTGTTGCCCGCATTTCCGAATTTCAGTTCCGAGACCCGGCATCGGGGCGGTGGTCCGGCTGGGCGTCGGAGGCGAGTTCAGGGGAGCGCGGCCAGGAAGCCGGTGAGCGCGAGCAACCCCGTCACGCCGAAGTTGACGAGCCGGTGCTCCATGAGGATGGCGGTGAACTCCCGGATGGTGGCGCTGGGCCAGTAGTAGAGGGCGGTCGGTGCGCCGACGACCTGTCCGTTCACCTTCGCCGTGCGGGCGAGGATCGCGGCGCGGAAGGCGTGGAAGTTGTTGGTGACGACCACGCACCGGTGCCCGGGCCGGTGCTGCCGCATGAGTTCGCGGCTGAACGCGAGGTTCTGCGCCGTGGTCGCCGAGCGGTCTTCGCGGAGCACTTTGTCGTCGGGAACGCCGTGGGCGATGAGGTAGTCGGCCATGGCGTGGGATTCGGGCTGGTTTTCGTCCGGTCCCTGGCCACCGGAGGCGACGATCACCGGGTCGCCGCCCCGGTCGCGCTCGTCCCGGTACAGGGCGATCGTCTTGTCGAGCCGGGCGGCCAGCAGCGGCGGGATCCGGCCGGCGATGATGCGGGAGCCGAGCACGATCACGAAGTCCACGCCGGGACGGACGCGCAGCCGGCTGTACAGGAAGGCGTAACCCAGGTAGCAGCAGAACAGGAAGCCGACGTAGGACACCGCGGCCAGCGCGGCCACGGCCACGGCTCCGATGGTGGGGTGCTGGGTGTACTCGGCGGCGACCAGCAGAACCACGAGGCCCAGCAGCCCCAGGCCGGCGAGGAAGGACAGGAGGTTGCCCAGGGACCGGCTCTCGCGCCGGATCATGGTCACCCCGTTCGCGAGCAGGAAGACCGTCAGGACCAGCACCGTGATCAGTGGTGCCAGGAGGACGAAGAACACGACGACGCCGGCGGTTTCCGGGGGAAGCCGGTCGATGTCGTCGAGGAGCGCGATGACCAGGCCGGCGACGGCCAAGCCGAGCAGGACCGCGTTGCGGAACCGCCGACGGTCCTGGCGGATGCTGACCAGTGCCGCGATCAGGAACAGGGCGGCCAGGGCGTAGAGAATGGCTGTCGCCTCCGGGGTCTCGGGTTCGGATCGCCAGCAGGATCATCGGACCTCGGGAGTGAACGGCGCGGTTGTGACACTCGTCGGCGACGGCGATTCACCTGACCGGGCGGAGGGTTCTCCGCGCTGTACGCTCCGCTGTGGGCCTGGCTGAGTGCGCTGCGCCGGGACGGCTCGCTTCAGGACGTGTTCGGCAGCCCGGCGGCGGTGGCGGCGATCATGCGCTGCGGGGTGGGCCGGAACGGGGAACACCCCGGCGATCTCGGGTTCTTGCTCGTACAGCTCCTGCAGCGCTCGCAGGTGCCCAGCCTCCGCCAATTTTCGTAGTGATCGATGCGAAAAGGAGTAGGCTGTCGCCGTGGAGACCGGACGGCGTCGCTCGACGGGGCGGCCACGGGGATTCGACCCCGACGAGGCACTCGAGCGCGCCCTGCTCGTTTTTTGGGAACACGGCTACGAGGGGGCGAGCCTGGTCGCGTTGACCGAGGCCATGGGGATTTCCACCACCAGCATGTATGCGACCTTCGGCAACAAGGAAGAGCTGTTCCGCAGGGCGCTGGAGCGCTACACCGAGGGCCCGAGCGCGTATGTCGTGCGAGCGCTGGACCGGCCCACGGCGCTCGAAGTCGCGACCGCGCTCATCGCGGGGGCGATCAGGACGACCACCCGGCCGGCCGGTCCGCACGGCTGCCTGGGTGTCCAAGGGGCTCTGGTCACCGGAGACACCGGTCGCGGCGCCCGTGATCTGCTGGTCGACTGGCGTGAGGACGGGTACCGGGCCCTCCGTGACCGGTTCGCGCGAGCCGTCGATGACGGTGACCTGCCGCCCGGAGCGGACCCGGCCCTGCTGGCCCGCTACCTCACGGCGCTGGCCTACGGCATCGCCGTGCAGGCGGCCGGCGGTGTCGGCCGCGCCGAGCTGGAGGAGATGGCCGACGCGGCGTTGCGCGCCTGGCCGCTTTCCTGAGCCGGCCGCCACTTCTGTAGTGATCGATGCGAAATCTGCTATGGTCGAGTTCTGCATCGATCGATGCGGAAATCGGACCGAGAGCGGAGGCGGCAGATGCCCGACCGCGACCTGCGCGAGTTCTACGAGCGCTACCTGGGCGAGCTCAACGCCCACGAGTTCGACCGGATGGCCGAGTTCATCGACGACCGGACGACCCTCAACGGTGAGCCGGCCACCCGCGACGACCTCATCGCCGTCCAGAAGGCCGACGTGGCCGCGGTTCCCGATCTGCACTGGGAGCTCCAGGACCTGCTCTTCGACGGCGACCGCCTGGCCGCGCGCCTGGTCAACACCGGCACCCCGGTGCGGGAATGGCTCGGCGTGGCACCGACCGGAGCCTCGTTCGAGATCACCGAATACGCCATCTACCGGGTCCACAACGGACGGTTCGTCCACATGGCCGCCCTGCACGACGCCGGCGAGCTGCGCCGGCAGCTCACCCGCTGAGAGGAAGATCCATGACCGTCACCCTGATCACCGGCGCCAACAAGGGCATCGGGTTCGAGACCGCGAAACAGCTTCTGCAGCACGGCCACACCGTCTACGTCGGTGCCCGCGACGCCGAGCGGGGCGAGAAAGCCGCAGCCGAGCTCGGTGCGCGGTTCGTGCAGCTCGACGTCACCGACGAGGCTTCGGTGACCAGAGCCTTGGCGACGATCGACGCCGCCGAGGGGCGCCTCGACGTTCTGGTCAACAACGCGGGTGTCCTCGGTGGCGACTCCCTCGACGGCCCGACGGCGTTGCGGGTGTTCGACACCAACGCCGTCGGGCTCGTGCGGGTCACCGAAGCCGCGTTGCCGCTGCTGCGCAAGTCCTCGAACCCGACCGTGGTCACGGTGTCCAGCAGCGCCGGTTCGTTCTGGGCGGTGACCAACCCGGACCGGCCGGAGTTCGGGCTGCCGCTCGCGCTCTACTCCGCGTCCAAGGCCGCGGCGACCATGCTGACGGTCCAGTACGCGAAGTCGCAGCCGGGCATCAAGTTCAACGCCGTCGAGCCCGGCACGACCGCCACCGACATGACCGCCGCGTTCGGCATCGGACGGCCGCCGGCCGAGAGTGCCAAGACGGTCGTGCGCCTGGCCGTGCTCGCTGCGGACGGCCCGACCGGAACCCTCCAGGACGAGAGCGGCGAACTGCCCTGGTAGGTACGGCGAAAGCCCGGTCGGGCCGCGGAGCGGCTCGCATCCGGTTGGTAGGCCCCGGATCCACGCGATGGTTTCGGCTCAGGGCCGCACCGGGCAAGGAGAACGTTTATTCGTAGACGACGTAGGACGGCGTCGGCTCGAGGGCCAGCACTTGCGAGGGCGTCATCAGCGCGGAGCCGTTTCGCGTGTCTTCGTCGAAGAAGAGTTTGAAACCCGTCCGGACCTGGTCGGGGAGATCGCTGGTCAGTTTCCGCCAGGTCGCGCTCTTGGCGGAGGCCGAGCCGATCCCGTCCACCACTTTGAGTGCCGAGACACCGCTGTGGACGCCCAACGACCCTTCGTCGCGGACCACGGACGACGCCACCTGGTGGTAGGCCATGACCTTGTCCGGCAGCCGATGGTCTTCGACCAGCTTCCCGAGGTAGCTCGCCACGTCGTCGAGTTCGGACCCGGTGGTGTTGCCGAACTCTTCGCCGGGGACGACCCCGGGATCCACCGCCCATTCGGGATCGAGAGCGACGCCGACGTCGGGTTCGGTGAGCCATCGCTCGTACGCCTGCACT
The DNA here is from genome assembly GCF_055583645.1 of Amycolatopsis sp. NPDC104587. Taxonomy (NCBI): domain Bacteria; kingdom Bacillati; phylum Actinomycetota; class Actinomycetes; order Pseudonocardiales; family Pseudonocardiaceae; genus Amycolatopsis; species Amycolatopsis sp. NPDC104587. Next base: position 144,525 of record NZ_JBVJNO010000009.1, on the reverse strand, counting down.
TCGGGCAGGAAGTCGGCCTGCCCCGGCTGGATGTTGAGCAGGAGCACGCCGTCGAGCTCCCGCGCGGCGTCGAGGTAGTGCCGCACCGTTTCGTCGGTGCACCGGCTGCGGTACCTGCCGTCCGCGCCGGGTGAGCGGTGCGCGGTCGTGGCGATGAGCTCGACGACCGGTTGGACCGGGCGCCCGGGAGGGTAGGTGCTGATCGTGTCGCGGAGCTTCCGGCTCGCGACGGTCAGGTCGCCCGTCATGGCGCCGAGGGCAGGAGAGCCCGGCGTGCCGCAGAAGCCGACGAGGAGCGGGGGTGTGGTGTCCGCTCTCGAAGACGGCGAAGGCGTGGGTTTCGGGGTGGGATCCGGTGAAGAGGCCGGCTGGCGTGGTGTCGTCCGGTCGGCCGGACTCGGCTGGTGAGTGCCGCAGGCGGACGCCGCTCCCGCTAGCGCGAGCGTCAGCAGCAGTCGTCGGTTCACAGTTTTGGCCTGCACGGTTCAGGAACCGGATCGGCGCACGCCGGTAGTGATCGTCAAGAGACTGATGACCCCCCTCGGTCCGTTCTGGCGAACTCAGTGATCGATACCCGTTCGAGCCACGGGCAAAACGTGGTCTGCCGCCTGCGCGGATCGCGCTCGCTGGTGGACGATGACCAGCGTGACGATCATCGTGATCGAGAGCAGTGCGAGGAACGCGGCACCGCGGCCAACCCGAGGAGGGACAGCAGCAGGATCGCCGGGTGGATCCCGAAGTGCCGGTCGCCGGAAGGAGCCGATCCCGGGGTGGCCGACGAGCACCACGACGAGCCCGGCGGCGACCGGGCCGAACCACACGACGGCCGCCGTCACGCCGGAAGGCCTGCGCCGTTCCGGCCGGGAGTCGAAACCCAGGCCAGGTTTTCGCGGAGGTAGAGGTCGGTCCGGAGGTAGACGGCCGACAACACCTGAAGCAGGCAGTTGAGCGCGTAGGCGCCCAACAGCAGCGTCACCCGGCCACGGTCGTCAGCGGAAGAGGCGGAAGAACCCGCGGACCTGGTCGACCAGCGACTCCGGTTGCTCCAGCGCGGCGAAATGGCCCCCTCGCGGCAGTTCCTCGAACCAGCGGAGGTCGGTGAACCGCAGCTCGGCCTCCCGCCGCGACGGCCGGGTGATGTCTCGCGGGTAGACCGACAGCCCGGACGGTGCGGTGACCTTGTCCCGGAAGCGGGCGAAGCTCTCCCAGTACAGGCGCGCCGACGACGTGGCCGACGCGGTGAACCAGTACACCGAGATCTCGTCGAGGATCTTCTGCCGGGACACCGCGTCCTCGTGGTCGCCGTCGTGGTCGGTCCACGCCCGGAACTTCTCGGCGATCCAGGCGGCCTGACCCGCCGGGGAGTCGGTGAGGCCGTACCCGAGGGTCTGCGGCCGGGTCGCCTGCACTGCCGAGTACCCCCGGCCGGTGCGCTGGAACTCCCTCTCGGCCTCGAGATTCGCCCGTTCCGCGGGCGTCGGGTCATCGAACGTGCCCGCCGCCACCGACCCGAGGTTCAGGTGCACGGCGGCGACCCGTTCCGGCGCCACTTCGCCCAGTGCGCCGGACACCGCCGACCCCCAGTCACCGCCCTGCGCGCCGTAGCGCTCGTAGCCGAGTGAACCCATCAGCGTGTCCCAGGCGCGCGCGATGCGCGTGACGCCCCACCCGGTCGTCGACGGCTTGTCACTCCAGCCGTACCCGGGCAGGGACGGCGCGACCACGTGGAAGGCGTCCGCCGGGTCCCCGCCGTGCGCCCGGGGGTCGGTCAGCGGGCCGAGGACGTCCAGGAACTCGAGCACCGATCCCGGCCACCCGTGCGTGAGCACCAGCGGGAACGCGTCCGGTTCCGGTGAGCGGACGTGCAGGAAGTGGACGCCCAGCCCGTCGACGGTGTCCCGGTACTGGGGGAAGGCGTTGACCCGCTTCGCGAAACCGAAGTCGTAGTCTTCGGCCCAGCTGCGGCACAGCTCCCGCGTGTAAGCCAGCGGGACGCCCTGGGACCAGTCGGGCACCGGCTCGGGTTCGGGCCACCGAGTCCGGCGCAACCGGTCGCGCAGATCCGCGATCTCGGCGTCGGTGACGCTGACCTCGAACGGCTCGGCGGCCACGACGAACTCCCCTCCGCTGCGGGCTTCCTCCTCGGCAACGGTAGCTCGCCGGCACCTCGGCGGCCGGTCGGAGCAGGCTCAGGTGAGCAGCCAGCGGTACCAGTCGGTGTCGTAGCGGGTGCCGATCGTCTGCTTCAGGAACGTGCGCGCGGCGCTCCACGCGCCCGTGCGGTAGTAGCCGAGCAGCTTGGTGACGTCGGCGGGGTGGTTCTCGGCCATGTACCAGACCGCCAGGTAACCCCAGACGTACGTGCGCGTCTGATCGTTGCCCGGCGAGTTGTCGAACAGCGTGCTCAACGCGTACGTGCGCTTCCCGGCTTCGGTCGCGGCCTGGCCGTAGAAGACCTTTCGGTAGCTGTAGCTCACGTATTCGGCCAGGCCTTCGATCCACCACTGCGTCGGCGTCGAGGTGTTCGCCTGGTAGTCGCCGTACATGTCGAACCGGCCGTCGAGGTAGTGGGTGTACTCGTGGTTGAGGTTCTTGATCTCGAACGCCGGCTTCGTGTCGTCGCGGTAGGCGACGAACCGGGCCTGGTTGCCCGCCGCCGACGGGTCGCCTTCGAGGTAGACGCCGCCGTTGTCGGTGCTGATGCCGAACATCGAGGGCGCGTAGTACTGGTAGTCGGCGCGGGAGTCGAACACGTCCACCTCCAGCGCCGTGTTGCGGTCGCCGGCGACCGGGCCGCTGTCCTTGACCAGCTGGTGGAAGTAGGAGTCCTGCCCGGTGAGGCTCGAGCAGGTCGCGCTCAGCTGGGCGGCGGTCATCCGCTGGGCACGGATCCGCAGCGCGCTCGTGCAGGACTTCGTCACCGGCAGGACGTCGGCGGCGGGCTGGGCGGGCGCGGCCGCGGTGGTGACGTCGCCGCCGGGGCCGAGGGGGTGGCCGGCGGTCCTCGGGTGGGCGGTCAAGGCGGAGGCGGGCGGGACGGTGACGAGGGCGAGCGTGGCGCAGACGCCCAGGACGGGGGCGGCGAAGCGCTTGAGGCCGCGTCGGACCGGCGAGTCGTTCATGGTCGTGCTCCAGGGAGGAGGTGGGTGGGGAGGGGGGGGGGGGGGTGGGGGGGGGGGGGGGGGGCGTGGGGGGGGGGGAAGAGGGGGGGTTTTTTGTCGGTAGGGTTGGTGGCGCCTTGCCGCCCGACCAGGGAGGGGGGATGTTTCTCGGTGCC
>NZ_JBVJNO010000009.1:127170-141238 GCF_055583645.1 Amycolatopsis sp. NPDC104587 | reverse complement strand
CTTCTGGGCCCCCGGGGGGCTCCGATGGTTTCTTCGGTGTCGCCCCCGGGGGGGGGGGGGGGGGTGGACCTCTTCCCGGCTGGGCGAGCCGCCCCCCCCCCCCTCGGGCACGGACAGCGGTGGCGTCTTCGTGCCGGCAGGTTCGGCGCCGTCCGACCGCGCGATCGGGACGCGGGATCGTCCGCCGGCGCCGCAGCTCTGCCGGAGGAGATCCTCGCTCCGGAGCCGCCCGCCCGGCCATGCGCGAGCCGGGAACTACGGATACTCAAACAAATGCCGGGGCCCACCTTTCGGCTGGTGTCCTCCTCCCGGGCCCGGCCTACGATGCGCCGATGAGCCCCCGCACCCCCGGCGACCACGCCCGGTCCACGGCCGGGCTCGTGCGGCAGACCCTGCTGGGGGAGCGGGACCGGCCGCTGCTGGTGCTGGTCACCGGCGCCGCGGGAACCGGGAAGACCACGCGGACCGCGGAGCTGGTCGCCCTCGCCCGCGAAGCGCGTGTGTCCCATGTGGACTTGTCGTTCACCTCCGCGCACAGCCCGCTCGTGCGGTCCGCCGTGGGGGTCGGCCCGCCGCCGGATCCCGCGAAGCGCGACGACGCCGGCGCGTGGCGCGAACGCCTGGCTCGGGAGGCGCCCGCGCTGCTGGTCGTCGAGGACGTCCAGCGCGCGCCCGCCGGGTTCGTCGCCCTGGTGCGCGACTGGGTGGAGCGGGCGGGGAGCGGCTGCGTCACCGTCGTCACGGCGCGCCCGGAGGAGCTCGCCGATCCCGACCTTCCGCTGGGACCCGGGCTCGCGCTGCCGGCTGCGCTCTCCGTGCGCCACGACCGCACCGCGCCCTGGACCGACGGCCGGGTGCAGGAGCTGGTCCACGCGCGGCTCGGGCCCGAGCGCTGCCCGCGCCAGGTGGTGGCCCGGCTCGCGCAGCTTTCCGGCGGCAACGTCCAGGTCGTCGCCGACCTGCTGGAGCTGCTCGGTGCGACGGGCTCGGGCGATGGGCCGTTCACGACCCAGGACGTCGACGCGCTCGGGGTGCCAGCCCGGCTCGCGCAGCTGACCGCCACCCGGCTCGCCGCGCTGTCCCCGGCCGCGTCCGCCCTGGTGGCGACGGCCAGCGTGCTCGGCGGTCCGGCGGCCGTCGCGGACCTGGCCACCGCGGCCGGGCTGTCCGTCGAAGACGCCGAAACCGCGCTGGCCGAGGCCGGCGCCCTGCTCGTGGCGGACGACCGGGGGGACCACGGGTTCGCCGTGCCACTCGCGGCCGCCGCCGTCCGGGCCCGGCTGCCGGGCCCGCGGCGGCGGCGCCTGCACCTGCACGCCGCGGACGTGCTGGGCCGCCGCGACCCCGTTCCGTGGGCGCACGTCGCCGAACACCGCCGCCGGGGCGGGGCGACCGAGGAGTGGCTGCGCGCGGTCGAACGCGCCGCCGGGGACGCGGGTGCGTTCGCCGACCCGGAAGCGGTCGTCGACGTCGTGCGGCCGGTGCTCGCCTCCGCGGAGATCGGCGAGGAGGTGCGGGCCCGCCTCGCGCTGCGGCTGTCCCGCAACGCGATCTTGACCCTGCCCTCGCCCCGGACCGTGGCGGTGCTGCGCGAGATCGTCGGCCTGCCCGGGCTCGCACCCGGGGTGCGCGGCGAAATCCGGCTCGAGCTCGGCGTGCTGCTGCACAAGCAGCTCAACCGCGCGGAAGGCTGGGAAGAGCTGGAACGGGCCATCGGCGAGCTGCGTGAGCGGCCGGCGCTGCTCGTGCGCGCGATGACCGCGCTGGCCAACCCGTTCCAGCCGGGGGCCGGCCTCACCGAACACGAAGCCTGGCTGGCGCGGGCCGGCCGGGTCGCCGACGACGACGTCTCGCGGGCCGCCGTCGCCGCCGCGCGGACGTCACTGGCCGTCGCCTGCGGGGACGCGGCCCCGTTGCGGCGGGTGCGGCCGCCCCGGGCCGGACTGAACCCCCGGCACAACGAGTACCTGGCTCGCGGGCTCACGAACACCGCGGTCGGGGCGGTGTTCGCGGGCCGGTACCGGGCCGCGGGCGAGATCCTCGACCAGGCCCGCCGGTGCGCGGACGTGCTCGGGTCGCCGTTCTTCGAGCAGTGCGACCGCGGCACCCGGCTGCTGTACGACTTCGAGCGCGGCGCCTGGGACGGGCTGGCCGAGCGGTGCCGCCGCGGCATGTCGGACGCCGGTGTCCATTCGGACGCCCGCCTGGTGCTCGTCCAGCTGGCCGTGGCGCGCGGCGACTGGGCCGAGGCCGAAGACGTCTGGCCCGGCCGGGAAGGCTTCGCGTTCGTGCCTTACGCCGCGGCCGCGGCGGCCACCCGGGCCCGCATGGACCTGGCCCAGGGCCGGGTCGGGGACGCCGTCGCGACGGTCGAGCAGGCGTGGGGATCGCTGGTGGGCAAGGGGATCTGGGTCTGGGCGGCCCGGCTGGTCCCGGTCGCCACGCAAGCCTGGCTCGCGGCCGGGGCTCCCGACCGGGCGGCCGACGCCGCGGGGCAGTTCGCCGCCGGCCTGCGGGGCCGGAGCTGTCCGATGGCCGCCGCGGCGCTGCGGTGGACCCGGGCCCTGCTGGCCGACGGCGAACCCGTGGCGTTCGAGCGCGCGTCGGCGCTGTACGCGCGGCTGGCGGCCCCGTACCCGGCGGCGCTGGCGCTGGAGGGCGCGGCCGGTGCCCGGCACCTCGAAGCGGCACTGGCGACGTTCACCCGGCTCGGAGCGGCGTGGGACGCGACCCGGGTCCGCGGCCGCCTGCGCTCGGTGACGGGGGATGCCGAGCTCCTTCGCGGCCGCGGCCGCCCGGCCTACGACGACGCGTTGTCCCCGCGCGAACGGGAGGTCGCCGAGCTGGCCTCCGGCGGGATGACGAACCGGGCGATCGCCGAGACCCTGCACTTGTCCCCGCGCACGGTGGAGCACCACGTCGCCCGGGCGATGCAGAAGCTGGGGACCCGGTCCCGCCGGGCCCTCGCGGCCGCTCTCGGGACGTGATTACGACGAGTGCGGACGGGGTACCCAGGGCCGGATCGAAGTGCCGGCACCGGAGGGTCTCGCAGTGTGGATTCGCAAGAAGATGGCCGTTCCCGTCAGCGACGTCGACCGTGCGGTCGCCGTTCTCGCTGCTCAGGGCCTCAGTACCGAGCGAGCCGGCCGTGAGCTGAGGGAGATGGCCCGGGTGCGGCACATCTCGCTGGCCCGCTGTGCGGCGTTGGTCGTGGCGTCCGTGGACCGGGCCGGGCGCTGACGCTCCCGTCCCGGTCCGCCGGCTATCCGCCCAGGGTGACGTGGAAGATCTTTTCGTTGCTGTTGTCGGGGATGCTGTCCTTGTCGCCGTTGTTCGTCGTCGTCAGCCACAGGCCGCCGTCGGGCGCGAGTTCCACGGTGCGCAGGCGCCCGTAGGTGCCGTTGAAGTAGGCCTGGACGTCGGTCAGCTCGCTGCCGCTGATCACTTCGCGGTACATCCGGGTCCCGCGTTCGCACGCGACGTAGAGCACGTCGCGGACGATGGCGATGCCGGAGCAGGACCCGTCCGCCGTGGAGTACGTCCGCTTTGGCGCGATGAACCCGGCGGTGCCGCACGTCCCGGAGGTGCCTTCGCAGGCGGGCCAGCCGTAGTTGCCGCCCTTGGTGATCAGGTTGGTCTCGTCCATCACCGCGTTGCCGAACTCCTGCTCCCACAGCCGGCCCTGGGAGTCGAACGCCAGCCCCTGCGGGTTGCGGTGGCCGTAGCTCCACACCGGGTTGCCGAACGGGTTGTCCGAAGGGACGCTGCCGTCCGGGTTGAGGCGCAGGACCTTGCCGTTGAGACTGGCCTTGTTCTGCGCGTTGTCGCCGTTCTGGGCGTCGCCGGTGCTGGCGTAGAGCTTGCCGTCGGGGCCGAAGCGCAGCCGGCCGCCGTTGTGGAACTTGTTGCGCAGCAACCCGCTGAGCAGGACCTGCTCGGTGCCGAGCCGGTCGTTCTCCAGCTTGATCCGCACGATCCGGTTGTCGGACGGCGACGTGTGCATGATGTAGAGCCAGTGGTCACTGGCGAAACTGCTCGAGACGGCCAGGCCGAGCAGCCCGCCCTCACCGTCGGTGTTGTCGACGCTGGGGACCGTGCCCACGCTGGTCTTGGCCCCGGTGGCGGGGTTCAGGTGGACGATGTCGTGGGCGTCGCGCCGGCTGTAGAGGATCGTGCCGTCCGACAGGGTCACCAGGCCCCACGGGATGTCGGTGTCGGTGGCGATCTGCGTCACCGCGCAGACAGAGTCGCCGCAGGCCGCGCCGGTCGTCACGGTCGTGGCCGCGCTGGGCGAGGACACGTTCGCCTGGGCGTCGCGCGCGACGACGTAGTACGGGTAGCTCGTGTTCGCCGCCAGGCCGCTGTCGACGAAGGTGGTCGCGGGCGGCGCGGTGGCGGTCCCGGTGACCGCGCCGACCTTGGCCCCGCCGCGGTAGACGTCGTAGGCCCGCACGCCGATGTTGTCCGTGGCCGCGGTCCAGTTCAGCGTCACCGTCGTGCCGGACGCGCGGCCGGTCAGGCCGGTCGGCGCGCTCGGCGCCTGGGTGTCCGGCTGGCACTGCGGCGGCGTGATCGGCACGGTGGTGCTGGCCTGCGAGACGTTGCCCGCGGCGTCCCGCGCGTTGACGTACAGCCCCCAGGTCACCCCGCCGACCACGGTCAGGCTGGTCGACAGGGTGCTCACCGACTTCATCAGCTGGCCGTCGTGGTAGACGTCGTAGAACGCGACGCCCACGTTGTCGGTGGACGCGTTCCACGAGAACGTCACGGCGTCGCAGACCAGGTCGCTCACCCGCGGGTTGCCCGGCACGCTCGGCGGCTGGGTGTCACCGAGGGCGGTCCGCCACTTCTGGTTGCCGCCGCCGTTGCAGGTGTACATCCCGACGAGGGTGCTGTTCGCGGTGCCCGCCCCGGTGACGTCCAGGCAGAGGCCCGACTGGACGCCGGTGATGGTGCCGTCGGCGTTGATCCGCCACTTCTGGTTCGCGCCGCCGTTGCAGGGGTAGATCTGCGCGTCGGCCGGAGAAGTGGTGCTCGCACCGGCGACGTCGAGGCACATCGCGCCGTCGTACACCCGCAGCTCGCCGGCCGCTGTGAACGTCCAGGCCTGGTTGGCCTGCCCGACGCAGTCGTAGATGTTGACGCGCGTCTTCGCCGCGGTGCTGTTGCCGACGACGTCCAGGCAGCGTCCGGAAGCCACGCCGACCACGGTCGAGCCGGTGGCGGCGGTCGCGGGCGCGACGATCGCGGCGGCGGCGACCACCGCGGCCAGGACACCGAGGAGCCGGCGGCGGACGTTCGAGGAGACCATGCTCCTGCCTTTCACGGGTGGCTCGGCCGAAGAGGGCCGCCCCACTGTTGTGGGCGCGAGACCGAAACGTCAAGACCTGTCCGGTTGCTTGTCCGCTCGGTGAGCGTTTTTCGTTGTACGGTGTGTCATATATCAGATTTGGCTTGGGGAGGTCTGGTGGAACTCACCCGTCGGCAGGCTTTGGCGATCAGTGCGGCCGGCGTGGCCGCGGCGGGACTGCCGGCGTCCGGAGTCGCCGCGGCGGCCGGATCCGGCCCGGTGACGGAAACGCTGCTCCTCACCGGCAGCGACGCCGACCACACCGTCGACTGGGATTTCCGGGTCACGGCGGGCCGGCGTGCGGGGGAGTGGACCACGATCCCGACGCCGTCGAACTGGGAATGCCACGGCTTCGGCAGCTACCACTACGGCGGGGATCTGGTTCCGGCGGAGAAGGGCAATTACCGGCACTCGTTCACGCCGCCGGCGTCCTGGGCCGGCCGCCGGATCTTCCTGGTATTCGAGGCCGCCATGACCGACGCCGACGTGCGGGTCAACGGCGTCTCGGCGGGACCGGTGCACCAGGGCGGCTTCTACCGTTTCCGCCACGACGTCACGGCCCTGCTGCGGCTCGGCGAGCCGAACCTGCTCGAGGCGACCGTCAGCAAGGAGTCGGCCGACAACTCGGTGAACGACGCCGAGCGCCGCGGCGACTTCTGGAACTTCGGCGGGATCTTCCGGCCGGTGTTCCTGGAGGCGTACCCGGCTGCCCGGATCGACCGCGTCGCGATCGACGCCCGCGCGGACGGGACCTTCACCGCCCACGTCACGCTCGCGGGGGTGACCGCGGCGGCCCGGGTGACCGCGCAGCTGCGCGGGCTCGACGGCACGGCCGTCGGCGGGGCGTTTTCGGTCGCCGTCGCGAGCGGCGCCACCGGCGCGACCTTGACCACCACCGCGGCGCGACCGGCGTTGTGGACGGCCGAAACACCGAACCTCCACCGAGTCGAACTGTCTCTTGTGGACGCCACCGGAGTGCCGCTGCACAGCACCGCCGAGCGCTTCGGCTTCCGCACGATCGAGGTCCGGGCCGGCGACGGCGTCTACGTCAACGGGAAGCGGATCGTCCTCAAGGGAGCGAACCGGCACACCTTCTGGCCGACGTCGGGCCGGGCGTCCAGTCCTCGTCTTGCCCGGCTCGACATCGGGCTGATGAAGGACATGAACATGAACGCCGTCCGGATGTCGCACTACCCGCCGGACGGTTTTTTCCTCGACCTCTGCGACGAGCTCGGGCTCTACGTCCTGGACGAGCTGACCGGCTGGCAGCGTCACTACGACGAGGCCGTCGGGGCGCCGCTGGTCGAGGCCCTGGTGGAGCGCGACGTCAACCACCCGTCGATCCTGTTCTGGGACAACGGGAACGAAGGCGGCTGGAACACCGCGCTGGACGACGACTTCGGCCGGTACGACCCGCAGCGGCGGGCGGTGCTGCACCCGTGGACGACGTTCAGCGGCGTCGACACGAGCCATTACCAGACCTACAGCAGCACCGCGAGCAAGGCCGCCGGCACCACGGTCTTCATGCCGACCGAGTTCCTGCACGGACTCTACGACGGCGGCGCCGGGGCCGGCCTGAACGACTACTGGAAGCTCATGGACGGCGCCCAGCGCTCGGCGGGCGGGTTCATCTGGGCGCTCGTCGACGAAAGCGTCGCGCGGGACGACCGCGACGGGACGCTCGACACCAACGGCAGCCGCGCCCCCGACGGGATCCTGGGGCCGTACCGGGAGAAGGAAGGCAGCTTCTTCACGATCAAGGACATCTGGTCGCCGGTCCAGCTGGCCAGCCCGGCCTACTACGACTCGGTGTTCCCGGCGTCGTTCGACAAGACCGTGAAGCTGGTCAACCGGTACGACTTCACGAACCTCCGGGAGTGCCGGTTCGCCTGGCAGCTGGTGGCTTTCCCGGCGCCGGGCGCGGGAACCGGCCACCGGGTCCTGTCCCAGGGCCAGGCCGGCGCGCCGGACGTCGCGCCGGGGGCGACCGGTGCGGTGACGCTCGGCCTGCCCGCCGACTGGACCGGTGCCGACGCGCTGCGGCTGAGCGTGACCGACCCGGCCGGCAGGGAGGTCGCCGGCTGGACGTGGCGCATCCGGAAGGCGCCGGACTTCGCCGCGCGCCTGGTCAGGCCGGCGACCACGGGCGGAGTGACCGCGACCGAGACCGCCACCGCGGTGACGCTCGTCGCCGGAGCCGTCCGGGTCACCGTCGGCAAGGCCGACGGACGGCTGGCCGGTGTGCGCCGCGGAGGCACGCCGGTGTCACTGGCCAACGGTCCCGCCCCGGCTCACGGGACGGCGGCGCTCACCGGGTTCAGTCATTTCCGTGACGGCACCGGCTGGGTCGCGCGAGCGGACTACAGCGGCGACCTGACGTCGGTGCGCTGGCGCCTCGACGCCAACGGCTGGCTGCGGCTGGACTATCACTACCGCGCCACCGGCGACCACGACTTCCTCGGGGTGAACTTCGACTACCCGGAGGCGAACGTCCGGGGCCTCACCTGGCTCGGGGACGGGCCCTACCGCGTCTACAAGAACCGGCTGCGCGGCGTGTCGACCGATGTTTGGCGCAAGCCGTACGACGACACCGCGACCGGGGCGAGCGGGTTCGCGTACCCGGAGTTCAAGGGCTACCACGCGCGGACCTGCTGGGCCGTGCTGGACACCGTCGAAGGCGCGGTCACGATGGTCGCCGGGGAAGAGGGTATGTACCTGCGGTTGTTCACGCCGGCGATGGGGCCGGATCCACAGCACGCCGTGGTCGCCTACCCCGCCGGCGGCCTCTCGCTGCTCGACGGGATCGCACCGATCGGCAACAAGTTCCACAGCGTCACGTCGCTGGGTCCGGAGAGCGGTCCGAACGCCGCTGCCGGGGACTACCACCGCACGGTGTATCTCCGCTTCGACGGGTGACCGCCGCGGTCGTCACCTCGGAGCTTCCCAGGCGGCTTCGATCATCCGGAAGATCTCGTCCAGCGCGGCCCCGGGCTCGGCGGCGTCGCGGGCGATCGCGTAGGCGTCGACGACGAACCGTGCGATGGCCCGGCACGCGGTGGGAGAGCGGTCCAGGTCGGTGGTGATGGTCGTGGCCAGTGCGTCGGCGTACCGCAGCAGCATGGCGTCCTCGTAGGCCAGCAGTGCGGCCGAAGAGCTGATCATGCGCCGGAGAGGAGCCCGGTCGCGCGCCGCGCAGTGGCGGACCATGGCGTGGACTTCGCGGTGCAGCGCGGGGATGAGCGGTTCACCGGCGCGGTCGGTGACGGCCCGGGTGAGGCGCTGTTCGAAGTCCTCGTCCTGTGCGAACACCAGTGCCTCTTTCGAGGCGAAGTGGGCGAAGACGGTGGTGACGGCGACATCGGCTTCGGCGGCCACGTCGCGGATGCCCACCGTGTCGTACTCGCGGTCGAGGAACAGGCGCAAGGCGGTCTCGGCGATCTTCTGCCGGGTCGCGGCTTTCTTGCGCTCGCGGCGTCCTGGTGGCGCGGTCACCGGCGGAGACTATCAGGTCGCTAAAGCTACCTGTTCTTAAAAGCTAACCGTTAGTGCTATGTTCGGGGCATGAAGATGATCAGCTTCGCCGAGTTCGGCGGTCCCGAGGTCCTGCGTCTGGTCGACGCCGAGGAACCCCACGCCGGACCCGGGCAGGTCCGGGTCGCGGTGCGGGCGGCGGGCGTGAACCCCGTCGACTGGCGGTTGCGGGAGGGCCAGGTGCTCGGGGCGCACCCGGTCGTGCTGCCTGCCGGGGTCGGGCTGGACGCCGCCGGGGTGGTGGACGAGGTCGGCGCCGGAGTCGTCGGGGTCGCGGCCGGCGACTTCGTGTTCGGGGAGGGGACGAGCACGTACGCGGAGTTCGCGGTGCTGTCGGCGTGGGCGCGGATGCCCGAGGAGCTGACGTTCGCCGAGGCGGCCGGGTATCCGTCGGTGGTGGAGACCGCGGTGCGCGTCCTGCGCGAAGTGGGCGTCGAGGCCGGGCAGACGCTCCTGGTCAGCGGAGCCGCCGGCGGGGTGGGAACGGCGGTGCTGCAGATCGCCCGCGCCCGCGGGATCAGGGTGATCGGCACGGCCGGGGCGGCGAACCAGGACTACCTGCGCGGGCTGGGCGCGGTGGCCACGACCTACGGCGAAGGGTGGGCCGACCGGGTGCGGGCCCTCGGCCGGGTAGACGCGGCGCTGGACCTGGCCGGCTCGGGCGTGCTCGGTGAGCTGGTGGCGCTGACCGGGGACCCGGGGAAGGTGATCTCGATCGCCGACCTGGCCGCCCCGCGGTTCGGCGTTCGGTTCTCCGGCGTGGCCGGCAGCGTGCCCGAGGCGCTCACCGAGGCCGTCGCCCTGATCGCGCGGGGCGAGCTCCGCATCCCGGTCGAGAAGTCGTACCCGCTCGCCGAGGCGGCGGCAGCACACGCCGACAGCCAGGCCGGTCACACGCGAGGCCGCCGCGTCGTGATCATCTGACCGCGCCGGGAATGCGGGCCGTGATGTGGGCCACTGTCGTCCGGTTCGTCGGGGAGTTCACGCATGACGGGTGCCCGGATCGGGTAAGCCGACGCGTCTCGCGTGCGCGCGAGGCGGCTGAAGAGGTGGTGCCGGTTCAGCCAGCAGCCGGCACCACCGCCAGGCTTCGGCGTCTGCGTGGAGTGGGGCGCGATGTGGCCGGGGGAGCGGATGAACCAGGGAGGGGAAGTACCCGTGACCGAGATCGGGGAGCAGTCCGGCGAAGACTGGGCGGCAGACCGGGTCGCGTTCTGCGCCGAACCCGGCGGAGACGGCTGGAACCGCTGCCCGGTGCCGGCGGACGGGCCGCTCGCGTACCGGTTCGGGGCGCTGGCGGAAGCCCTGCTGGCCGCGGACACGCTGCACGAGGCGATGGAGCGGGTGGTCACCGCGGCGTTGCGGATCGTGCCCGAGGCGGACCTGGTGAGCATCACCCTCCGCTCACCGGGTGGCGGGTTCCACACTCCGGTGAGCACCGAAGAGACGGCGGAGGAGCTGGACCGGATCCAGTACCGGACCGGCGAAGGACCCTGCGTGGCCGCGGCCGGGCACAACGGCCCCGGCCACGTGCTGGCCGACGACCTCGCCCGGTCTTCGACGTTCCCGGAGTTCGGGCCGCGAGCGGCCGAGCTCGGCTTCGGGTCGTTGCTGGCCACGACGTTGCTGCCGGACCGCGAGTCGAACCGCCCACCTGGGGCGATCAACCTCTACGGCCGGAAGGTCGGTGCGTTCGGCGCCGGCGCCGTCGACCACGCGCTGATCCTGTCCGCCCACGCGTCGGTTGCCTTGGCCGGGGCGGCCGCCCACACCGCCGCGGCTTTGCGCGAGCACCATCTGCGGCGCGCCGTCGACAGCCGTGACGTGATCGGGCAGGCGAAGGGGATCCTGATGAGCCGCCGCGGGGTGTCGGCCGACGAGGCGTTCGACATCCTGCGCCGCACGTCGCAGGAGCTCAACGTCAAGCTGGGCCAGATCGCCCGGACGTTGACCGAGAAGCATTCCGAGCTGGACGGCTGAGCACCGCCCTCGAGCGAAAGCTCGTGCCGGACGGGGTGTCGCCCGGCGAGCGGCGGACGGTCGTGCTGGACTGGGGGAGTGGATCCCGTCGAGGAGTGGACGAACGCGCAGCACCGGGTGACCGGTTTGACCGGAGATCTTTCCTCGGGGGAGGCGACCGAGCTGGTCCCGGCTTGTCCCGAGTGGACGGTGCGGGACCTTCTTGCGCACATGGTCGGGCTCGACGCCGACGTGCTGGCGGGTGACGAGCCCGGCGACCACAACGAGGCGTGGACGCAGCGGCAGGTGGACCGGCGTGCGAACAAGTCCGTCGTGGCGCTGCTCGAGGAATGGGCGGGCCTGGTCGAGCCGATGCGGCGGTGGATGCGTGAGCACACCAGCCGTCCGCTGAACGACGTCCTGATCCACGAGCAGGATCTCCGCGGCGCCCTCCGGGTTCCCGGCGGACGCACCACTCCCGGACTGTCGAGCTTGCGGGACGACTTCGCCGAGCGGTTCCGGGCCGCGGTCGCCGACCGTCCACCGATTCTGCTGGACGGTGGCACCTGGCAGTGGGTTTCCCGGGGACCTGCCGAGCGCGTCGCCACCGTCGTCCGTGCCGACGCGTTCGATCTGACGCGTGCCTTGATGTCCCGCAGGTCGGCCGGTCAGCTGCGCGCGTGGACGGTGCACGGAGAAATCGCGCCGTACCTGTCCGGCTTCGCCGCGCTCGGCGACCTGCCGGAGCGGGATCTCGAAGAATAGTTGCCGACGAGCCGTCGGCCGGTCCGCCGAATTCACTCTCCCGGGTCATTTTCGACCGGACTTCGACCTGCCGGGCATCGTTGCCGATTTTGCGGGTAACCCGAGCCGGATCGGTCAAGCCCACGAGATGCAGGTGAGTTCGCAGATGTCCGTTGACAGCGCAAAATCCCCGGTGCTCGACGCCGTCCGGCTGCTGGCCGTGCTGGCCGGCGCCGAGCAGCACGCCCGAGACGGAGAAGGCCTCACCGAGCGCGTCCGGTCTCTTGAATACCGGGCCGGAGCCGGGGACGCGTACGCCCACGCACAGGAACTGGTGCGCAAGATGACCGGCATGCCGGTCGAGTCGGACTCGGACCGGTGACGTGGCGACGTCGCTCGCGCTCTTCACCCGGGACCTGCGGGTGCATGACAACCCCGTGCTGCACGCGGCCGCGGCCGCTGGCCGCTGCATTCCGCTGTTCGTGGTGGACGATCGGATAGGGCGCTCCTTCGGGTGCCCGAACCGGGCGGCCTTCCTCGCGGACTGCTTGGCCGACCTCGACCGAAGCCTCCGTGACCGCGGGGGACGGCTGGTGGTCCGGCACGGCGAGCCGGTCGAGGAAGTGCTGGAAATCGTGCGCCGCCACGACGTCGGCGAGGTGCACGTCGCCGCCGACGTGAGCAGGTTCGCCACCGCACGTGAAGGAAGACTGGCGGAACGGCTCGAGCAGCTCGGCGTGGCGTTGCACGTCCACGACACCGTCGTCACCGCGGTCGCGCCCGGATCCATCACTCCCACCGGCGGAAAAGCCCACTTCGCGGTCTTCACCCCGTACGCGCGGAAGTGGCAAGCAGCCGACCGGCGCGTGGTCCTGCGGGCGCCGTCCTCGGTGAAGGTGCCGCGGATGGCCGCCGGGAAGGTGCCCGGCGCACGGCAGCTGGATGGCGGCTCGCCGTCACCGAAGCTCCCGGAAGGCGGCGAACGAGCCGGACGCAAGCTGGTGACATCGTGGCTGCGCGATGGCGTCGACGGCTATGCCGACAGCCACGACGCGTTGGCCGAGGAGGGGACTTCGCGCTTGTCCCCGCATCTGCACTTCGGCACGGTCTCGGTCACGGAGCTGCTGGACCGGGTCGGGACGGGGTCGGCAGGGGCCCGCGCGTTCGCGCGGCAGCTGGCGTGGCGCGACTTCCACCACCAGGTGCTCGCCGCCCGGCCGGAATGCGCGACCCGGGACTACCGGCCGCACGGTGACCGGTGGCGCGAGTCCAAGCGGGATTTCGTGGCCTGGCAGGAGGGCCGGACCGGTTACCCGGTCGTGGACGCGGGGATGCGGCAGCTCGCCCGGGAAGGCTGGATGCACAACCGGGCCCGGCTCATCACGGCGAGCTTCCTGACCAAGACGCTCTACCTGGACTGGCGGCTGGGTGCCCGGCACTTCACCGAGCTCCTGGTGGACTGCGACGTCGCCAACAACCAGCTGAACTGGCAGTGGGTCGCCGGGACCGGCACGGACACCCGGCCGAACCGGGTGCTCAACCCACTGGCCCAGGCCAAACGCTACGACCCGGACGGTGAGTACGTCCGCCGCTACGTTCCCGAGCTCGCGCACGTCCCGGGCGGCCGGGTGCACGAACCGTGGAAGCTGCCGGGCGACGAGCGGCGCGCACTCGACTACCCGGCGCCCATCGTCGACTTGACGGACGGCGCGCGACGGTTCAAGCGGGCCAGGGAAACGGCCTGACCGAACACAAAAGTGACGGAGGAGAACCATGAGCGAAGACGAACACCGGATCGTGACCACGATCGCGCGAGAGGTCCGCACGGCGATGATCACCAGCCGGGGCGCCGGCGGCAAGCTGACCAGCAGGCCCATGACCAGCCAGCAGGTGGATTTCGACGGCACCGCCTGGTTCTTCGTCGCCAGGACCGCCGACCTGGTGGCCGACGTCGGCCGGGACGACCAAATCAACGTCAGCTTCGCGGGTTCCAGCTCCTGGCTGTCGCTGAGCGGGACCGCGTCCGTGGTCGATGACGCCGCTCGCAAGAAGGAGCTGTGGAACGAGTTCGTCCAGGCCTGGTTCCCGAACGGCCCGGACGACCCCGATGTCGTCCTGCTGAAGGTGGACGCGGACTCCGCCGAGTACTGGAACACCCCCGGCGGCAAACCCCGGGCCCTGTTCGAAATGGCGAAGGCCCGGCTGACGGGAAACCGGCCGGACCCGGGCGACAACAACGCCGTGGACCTCTGAGTTTCGGGAAGTCCGGTCAGCGCCGCCGTCGAGGACGTTGACCTTCGGCGGTCACCCTGCTGACGATGGAAGCCGTCGGCGCGCGGCGGTCGACCTCGATGGTGTGCGGCGGGGGGGGGGGGGGGGGGGGGGGGGGGGGGGGGGGGGGGGGGGGGGGGGGGGGGGGGGGGGGCGGGGGGGGGTGTGGAGGCCGTTCCGCGCGCCCGCTCATACTCACTCCCTCGCCCTTCT
>NZ_JBVJNO010000009.1:80378-127160 GCF_055583645.1 Amycolatopsis sp. NPDC104587 | reverse complement strand
CCCGCGCGCCTGCGCCCCCCACCCTCCCCCCCCCGCAAAGCCCCACCCCACCCCCCCCCCCCCCCCCGCCCCCCCCCCCCCCCCCCCGCCCCCCCCCCCCCCCCCCCCCCCCCCCCCCCCACTGCTGCGGCGACGTTTCCCCGCGCCTCCGCTCCCCTGATTCCCCTCTTCGCAGCCACGCCCCTCGCCTGACTGCTTGATCATCTGTAACCCGCCGGCGGAGAGTTCAACCGCCGTTCCGGTGAAGCCACCCCTGCGGGTGATGCCAGCCGATCTGCCTCACCGGCTTCG
This sequence comes from Amycolatopsis sp. NPDC104587, assembly GCF_055583645.1. Classification (NCBI taxonomy): domain Bacteria; kingdom Bacillati; phylum Actinomycetota; class Actinomycetes; order Pseudonocardiales; family Pseudonocardiaceae; genus Amycolatopsis; species Amycolatopsis sp. NPDC104587. The sequence goes on along the minus strand of NZ_JBVJNO010000009.1, from coordinate 126,869 downwards.
CTGCGCGACGATCACGTCGTCGGCGAAGCGCAGCTTGGCGTGGACGGGAGCGGAAACGACGAACGGGTAGGGGTCTTCCTTGCCCATACTGCGGTTGAGCTGGTTGAGGGCACGGGACAACGGGACCCAGGTTTCCAGCAGGCCGTCGAGGTCGTCCAAGTGGTCCTCGGGGACGGCGTCGACCGACGTCGCCTGGTGCGGCTCGATCGGGCTGCCCGCCACGAGCACTCCCAGTGCCGCGGCGGTTTGCACGGTGTCGCGGATGTGCAGCAGGTGAGCGAAGGTCTCCGCCCAGTCTTCCCACGGGTGCGCGGCCGCGTAGTGGCTGATGTGGCTGTCTGCCCAGTCGCGGCCGGGCGGCTTCGCGTAGTGGTCGGCCAAGGCTTGCTGGTAGTCGGCGCGTTCGTCGCCGAACAGCTGCCGGAACTCCGTCAGCGCGGGGCGGCCCGCGATCAGCCTTTCCCAGTACCAATGCCCGACTTCGTGCCGGAAGTGCCCGAGCAGTGTGCGGTACGGCTCGTGGAGCCGGGCGCGGAGGGCTTCGCGGTGGCTGTCCTCGGCCTCGGCGAGGTCGATCGTGACGACTCCGTCGGCGTGCCCGGTCGTCACCGGGCGGCCGGCGCTGGACAGCAGGTCGAACGCCAAGCCGTGCCGGTGGTCGACCGTGCGGTCGACCACCGGCAGGCGGAGATCGTCAAGCTGGTGGAGAAGCCGGCGCTTGGCCGCTTCGGCGCTGCGAAAAGCGCTGCGGGCGGCGGTTTCGCCGTCGTCGGGCCGGGTTCTCGTCAAGGCGCAGCAGTCGCACAGCTCGCCCTCGACGGCGGTCCAGTTGCACCCGGCCCGGTCGGCGTTCGCGCACGGGTGGGACTCGACGGTCTTGACCATTGCGCGGCTCTGGCGGTCGTAGCAAACGGCAGTTCCGCAGACCACGCACCGGTCGTTTTCGAAGAACAGCAGGTTGGCGCATTCCGGGCACGTGAACGTGTGCACTTCGGCCTCAGAACCAGTGCGCGCGGCCGCCGATCTTGCGCCCGGTGCCGCCGAGGATGGCCAGCACGACGCCGGCGACGGCGAGCACGATGCCGATCGTGTACAGCACGGGGATGCTGATGAGGAACCCGAGGACGATCAGGATGACGCCGAGAACGATCACGGTGGAGAACTCCTTTTCCCGAGGTTCGCCACCGGGATTGGTGGCGGCCGACCTCGCGGCCGGGATGCCCTCGGCGGGGGTTGTCCAAACACTCGTTTTCACTCGGTGGTGACGACGGCTCACACTTCCGCCCACGTCATCCAGTCGTCGCCCTCGCGTTGGACGCCCCAGGCCGCCGCCAGCTCGTCGAGCATCAACCGGCCGAGCGCGGCATCGTCCGACTCCGCCGCATTGCGGCGTGGCACGGCCGGCGGAGTGGAGATCACCTCGATGTGGGCGGTCGTCGGCATGTCGAACCGGCACAGGTACACCTCCCGCAGCCGTCCGCCGTGGCGCTGTGCGTCCGTCACGAGTTCGTCCACGAGCAGCAACAGATCGACGTGCCGGGCGGCTGAAACGTCCGCGAACACTTCGGCTGCCAGCCGGCGGGCCGCAGCGCCCGACGGCAGCTCTCCGGCCGCGACGCGCAGGACGGAAATGGCGGTCATCGCGGCACGCTCCTTCGGCCTGGCACCCGGATTCGGGGTGTACCCGGCGCGCTGCAGCACAAACGGAAGGCCTGAAGGTGGTCGTGTGAAACGAGCGGTTCGTGGGCACTCTGGCACCGAATGACCGAGCGCTGCGGCTGGGGGAACGATTCGGATGAAATACGAGACGGTGAACTACGAGACCGGCGGGCGAGACTGGGCTGACAGCGAAGACGTCCGGAACGACTTGGCCGAGCTGATGGGACAGCTGCCCGCCCGAGCCCGGCCGCTGCTCGCCCGGATGTCCACCCCGGGTTGGCACGCCGTTTCGGACGTCGACCGGCTGCTGGTACGGCAGGTCAACTGGTGGTGCGGAGCGTTCTGGTTCCGGTTTCCACTGCTGCAGTGCGATTCCCGTGGCGTCAGCATGGCCCCGGCTGCCCGCCCTCTGGTGCGCGCGATGCTCGGCGTCGAAGAGTTCGACGAGCATGACGGCCCGGTTCGGGTGACGTCGATCCCCGCGCCCACCGGGAGTGGCCGATCGGCTCGAGCGCGCGGGGCTTCCGTCAGGCCTTTGCCGGCGCGGGGCTGAGGAAGACGATCAAGAACGTCGCGATCGGCCCGAGCAAGAGGGACAGCAGGAACCACACCAGGCCGCTGCGGTTCTTGCTCTGGGCGAGTCCCGCGTTGATCAGGCTCAAGGTGCCCCAGCCCGCGTAGTAGCCGGCGTTGACCATCGGATGCTCCTCCTGGGGAACCGGTGGCGGATACGCCAGCCGTCGAGGGGTCAAGATAGCGGTTGAAGATCCCGGCCGCGACCGCAGTGCGAGTTTGACGCTGTGCTACAAAGCGACGTCTTCGGACGAAGCCGTCGCATCGCCGGTCATCCCGCGGACCGGATCCGAAAGATGATCCGGTCGACGAGACCGGGCGCCGGCCGGACGTCGGCGGCGGCGATCAGGTTCAGGCAGTGGCGGAGCCTCACGATCTCGGCCCGCAGCGCGGCACAACCGGGGCACGGTGCGCTCGCTCCCTCGCGGTCGTCCCACGCGGCGGCTGGATCGTGTTCGCACGGCCGGTTCCCGGACGGGCCGGCGGTCACGGTGCCAGGACTCGGCTCAGCGCAAGCCGTGCCCGCCGGAGTCCGTCCCTCAGATCCGGCTCGGTCACGGTGAGCAGCTCGGCCGTCCTCGCGGTGGGGAAGTCGAGGACATCGTGGAGCAGCCACGCCGTCCGGTCGAGGCGGCCGACACGACACAGCACGCCGAGCAACAACGTCGCAGCCGGGCGGTCGACGCAGCGGTCGACCGCGTCGCACAGAAGATCGGTGACACTCGGATCGCGACCTTGCCGGCGCCACAGCGCGACGAACAGCTCTTCGGTGACTGACTCGGCCTCCACGGCGTCGCCCAGCAGACAGGCGACCAGCCGGAACACGGTGACGTGGTTGAGGCGGACGAAGCGTTCGAAAGCGAGCAGAGGTGCGTCGACCGGTTCGTGGGGAGAAGCGGTCAAGACGGACGATGGCACAGTTTCCTCCCGGGGCCTCGCTGCTGAAGCCTGGCGCGGGTGGAGGTGCCCATCGCGGCGGTGCCCGAAACACCGCCGACGAGGTTCAGCCCTCGGGAGCCGGTTGTGCGGTGGGAACGACTTCCGCCCAGACCGTCTTTCCCGTACCGCGCTGGTCCTGACCCCAGGCGACCGAGCACCGTTCGACGAGGGCGAGTCCACGGCCGCCCGTTTCCGACGGCGGACGCGGGCACGCGGGATCCAAGCACGAGTCGTCGACTTCGACGCGGAGCCAGTTCGACCGGCGCAGCAACCGCACCTGACGGGGTGGTGTCCCGTGCCGAAGCGCGTTGGACACCAGTTCGTCCAGGACCATGACCGCCTCGACCACGTCCTGCTCCGGCAGGTCGCCCAGCGCGGATCGCGCCCAGCGCCGAACCCACGACAGCTCGGCAAGATCGTCCTCGACGTCCAGCACCAGGGTCTCGGTCTGGTCGTTCGTCACCTTCGCGTACCCAGTCGACATTGGACTCCCAGTAGCTGTTGCGGCCCCGCCGGTCGAGGTCCGTGGAGGTCGGATACCCACGCCTGGAAGCCGAAACACCTGACGAGCGGAGCAGGTTCTTCGCGGAGGACGGTGGTCGCCGCCGGCCGCCGACGGAAGTGGGACAGCGCACTCGCGGTTCCGTGTCCGCCGGCGGACTTGTCTTGCCCAACCGGCCTGGCGCCGGCTCAGGCTTCGACTTCGACGATGGCCGCGCCGTCCGCGGCGCGCTGCACAGCCTCACAGCCGGCTTTCGCGGCGGCCTTCGTCTCGTAGGCTTCGCCAGAGGCGACGACCTCGCCGTTGCCCGCCTTCAAGCGGAAGCGGTGCTTACCGGCTTTGTCCTGGTATACCTCGAACTTTCCCGCCATGGTCGCTCCTTAGGGGGCGCCTGATCGTGCTCGGACACGATCGGGTTACCCCACGGAGAACGGCCGTAACCCGCGGTCGAAGAGCGCAGTCGACCGGGACGGCGAAGTCGGCCACCCGGCACGTCAAAGCGAACCGGTGGCACGCGTCAACGACGTCACGGTCGACGAAGGCTCAGGAGGCGCGCCTTCTCCTGCACCGGTACCGCTTCGAACGTGCGCGAGCGGGAATCCCGGCTTGGGGACGTGAAGTCAGCGCCCCCCACCGCGTCCGTTGTCCGTCGAGAACGGGGTGTTCGAACTACCACCGGCCGGGTCACCCGGCGGGCGGGGTGACCGGTCCGGATGAGCGTCGTTTGGCGGCGATCAGCCGGCGCAGTGCGTCTTCACCGACGCCGCCCCAGATGCCGTAGGTTTCTTCGGTCGAGATGGCGTGCTCGAGGCACTCGGCCCGGACCGGGCAGCTCGAGCAGATTTCCTTGGCCGACTGTTCGCGGCTTCGGCGGGCGAAGCCGCGCTCGTTGTCGAAGTGGAAGAAGACCGCAGCGTCCATGCCGCGGCACGCTCCGCGTATCTGCCAGTCCCAGTTTTCGGCGACGACGGCGGGCAGACGGCTCACATCGGTCATCGGGCAATCCCTTCCGTCGACGGCCGGGCCGGCCGCTGACCGGAGGACTACCCGGTGCTTGCCGGGTGAACCGGGCTTTCGCGAAGATCACCCGCGCGGGTGCGGTGTTGCCGGGCGGGTGACCGGGTACGCGCCCGGGATGAGCATCCCGAGCATCTTGGTGTCCGGCGCGAGCATCGCCGGACCGGCCGCCGCGTCCTGGCTGGCCTCGGCAGGATGGGACGTCACCGTCGTCGAGCGCGCCGGGCACCTGCGCGACGGGGGGGGCAGAACATCGACATCCGAGGCGTCGGGCGCACCGTACTGCGTCGCATGGGGCTGGACGACTCCGTCGCCCGCCACCACACCAGCGAAACCGGCCAGTCCTTCGTCGACGCCGACGGCCGCGCCTACGCCCGGTTCCCCGCGGGCGGCGGTGAAGCGGACACCGGCCCCACCGCGGAACTGGAGATCCTGCGCGGACAGCTCGCCCGGCTGCTCCGGGAGCACTCCGCCGACGCGGTCGAGTACGTCTTCGGCGACCGGATCACCGCCCTGCACGACGGCGACCGTGGTGTCGACGTGGAGTTCGCGCACGGCGCCGGGCGCCGGTTCGGCGCCGTCGTCATCGCCGAGGGCTCACGGTCGCGGAGTCGTGATCTGGTCTTTCCGGAACCGGCGCTGCACGAGCTCGGGCTTCTCTTCGCCTACGCCACGATCCCGCGCACCGCCGACGATGACCGCCAGTGGCGCATCCACGTGGCCGGGCACGGCCGCCTGGTGCACCTGCGGCCCGACAACGTCGGCACCACCCGGGCCATGCTGACCCTGCGCACCGGCCTGCGCGGTCTCGACCAGCTCGACTCCGGCAGCATCACCGCGATCCTGCGGGCGACTTATCGTGACGTCGGCTGGCAGGCCCCGCGGATCCTCGCCGCCCTGGACGACGCGCCCCTCTACGTCGACCAGATCACCCAGGTCCGCCTCCCCGCCTGGCACCACGGGCGGGTCGCGGTGCTCGGTGACGCCGCCTGGTGCGCGGGCCCGTTCGGCACCGGCACCACGAACGCGCTGGCCGGTGCCTATGTCCTGGCCGGCGAGCTGGCCGCCACTCCGCACGACGTTCCCGCGGCCTTCACCCGTTACGAACACATCCTGCGCCCGCAGACCGACCGCGCCCAGGCCGCCGTCATGCCCCGGATCGGACATCCGCACACCGCGTGGCAGCGCGCGCTGCTGCAGGCCGGCTTGCGTGTCCTCGCCGGGCCCGCGGGCAAGGTCCTGAACCGGATCCGCACCACGGCACCGCCGGTCGACGTCATCACCCTGCCCGACTACCCCTCCCACACGGGCAGGCGAGCCTGAACACGGCGGGGGTGACGACACTGCGACGGCGGTCCCCGAAGCCCGTTGTCGACACATCGATGTCCGCCGAGGTGCCGGCTGCCGGTGCCGAAAGACGACCGAGGTCGCGTCAGCCGGCCGGCGCCTGGTGGCCCAGATCGGAGATGGTGCAGCCGGCCAGCCGGTCGCCGGCGTCTCGCGCGTGGATCGCGCACAGTTTGCCGGTCGCGCCGTCTTCGTCGGTGACGATCGCGGTTGCCGGTTCCGCGCAGGGTGTGTGGAGCCGGTCGTAGTCCCACTCGCGGTCGCAACCGGGGGCGGCGCACCAAGCACGGTCGCCGCCGGCGCGCAGCGTGACGCCGTGGGCCGGGCAGATGCCCCACGGGACGTCGCACAGGCCGGGATCGCGGGAAACGCGGACCCGGGCGAGGCTCTCGGCGGTCCGGGAGAGCTCGTCGGTGTAGTCGCTCAGGTCGTGGGTCGCCTTGGCGACGGGCCGGGCGAGCCGGTGCAGGCTGTCGTCGGGCGTGGTCTGCAACCGGGCGGCGACCTGCGCCGTCCGGGTGGCGAGCGCTTCGGCGTCCGCAGCCAGTGCGCGCAGCTCGGCCGGCGAGGGTTCGGGCGTGGTCGACTCCGACATGATCGTCCTCGGTCGTGCGGAAGGTGAGCGGACTGCGCAGGTACCCCGAACTCGCCGTCCTCAACCGCCTACACGGCTCCGCTGGTCTCCGCGTGCCACGGCGGCGTCACGTCCGGAGCGAAGCGGCCCCAGAGCGCCCGGGCCTCGGCCAGCGGCGTTCGGCGATCGACGTGCAGCGCCGCCAGCGAGGGAAGCGGGGCGCCGGATTCGAGGAGTGAGGCGAGCTGCGCCGGATCGACGCCGAGGACCCGGACGTGCCGCTGGTGCGCGATCCGGTGCAGCCCGGCCACTTCGACCCCGCGAACGTCGACGTGGATCAGGCTCGGCAGGGCCGCCAGCTGCGCCACGTCCACGGAATGCTTGAGCCCCTTGACTTCCAGCCGCCACAGACGGTGCCCGGCCAGCGCGTCCAGGTCGGCGCGGTCCGCTTCGATCGTCAACGCCTCCAGAGCCGGGAACGGGGACAGGTCGCCGGTGACGTGGGTGGCGCGGTTGATCCGCAGCTCACGGAGGTTCGGAAACCCCTGCAACACGGTGAGGTCGAGCGTGTCCGCGTCGTTGACGTACAGCTGCTGCACCAGCTCACGCCCGGCGATCTCGTGCGTGGCCAGGTCACCGAGCACCGGGACGTTCAGCACCTCGCTGTGCTCGCGGAACATGTTGTCGCGCAACGAAACCTCCGGGTCGAGGAACACCTCGCCCGCGTAGTCCTCGTACCGGCCCGCGCGCAGCGCGTCGACGACCTCGGTCAGCATCGCGGTGATCGAGGGCGCGACCCAGCGCAGCGGGCCGTGGATGTCGCGGCCGTACTCCAGGACCTGACCGGCGCGACCCGAAGGGCCGGGATCAAGATCCGCGCACAGGTGGTTCATCGCCCGGTCACCGCCGAAGGTGAGCCACCAGTCGCTGCGGGAAAACCGTTTGACGTGACCGAACGGCGGGGTCTCGAACACCACGCCGGAGTCGGTGACGCTGTCTTCCCAGCCGTATGAGCCGGGCGAGCCTTCGAGGTATTCGGCGAGCACGCGGTTCAGCGGGGTGCACGAATAAGGACCCAGCAGGCCGGTTTGCTCAGGATCACCGTCCGCCACGCGGTACAGCGCGCGCAGGTCGTCGGGCAGGCGGACGCCGATGCGTCTTTCCGCCGCCGCGAGGTCCGCTTCGGTGCGGCCGGACGGCCACGGGGGAGTGTGGCCCTTGACACGCTCGTAGTGCCGCGCGAACTCGGCGCACAACCGGGTGATCTCCGCGAGCACGGCGGGGTCCGTCGGCGCTCCGACCGGATCGGCCGCTGGGGGACGGCGGAGCCCGGGGCGCGGGTGGTTGGGGTAGCGGAAGCGGTCGTCGAACACGAGCCAGCCGTCCTCGTCCGGGGCGAGCGCCCCACCGGCGGTGAGGTGGTACGCGCCGTCCGCGCTCAAGTGCAGCTCGTACGTTCCCGGCCGCGAGCCGAACAGGCCGCTCAGGTCACCGGTCCGCACCCACTCCTTCGCCGGGCTCCACGCGTCGATGGCCAGCCCGCCGGCGACCCGCACCCGCAGCACGGCTTCCCTTTCGCCCGCGCCCTCACGCAGGGCGGTCGCCATGATGTGCGCAACCCGGTCGAAATCCATGCCGGGCGACGCTAGCACGGGGCAGCGAGACCCGGGCGCCGGTGATCCAGGTGGCGGATTGGCGAGGGGCGTTACCGGGTAGCAGCTCCAGGACACCGGACGTGGGAGGAAACGTGAACGACAAGCTGGAGAACAAGGCCGAAGAGCTCAAGGGCAAGGCGAAGGAAGCCGTGGGCAAGGCCACGGACAACGAGCAGTGGCAGGCGGAAGGCCGGGCCGAGCAGGGGAAAGCGAACGTCAAGCAAGCGGGCGAGAAGGTCAAGGACGCCGTCAAGAGCGTGCTCGACTGACGCCTGGTCGTCCGGGACCCGGGAGTCTCCGCGAATCGATCGCGGACTTCCGGTTCCGGTCGGCTGCCGTGACGCCGGTCACTGCCGGTTTGCCGGATCGTGGGGCGGGGCGGCCTGCTGCCGGATCCAACGGGTCATCGACGACGAGCGGCCGGTATCGGCCGTCGGTGTCTGCACCTCGGCGGAGATCACCGCCACCTTCGTTTTCCGGGGCTCGGGCATGGGCAGCCGCTACGGCGGGATCCAGTTCCCCGCCGCTGCCGGCGGTGGCCGTGACGATCTCGAACGACTCCTCGGCTTACGCGCCCCTGCGCTGGTCGGTTGTGGAAGCCGCCGAGCGCCGGGCGACGCCCACAACGATCTTCGGCTCGGGACGCTGACCGGGGGTGCGGTGCCGGTCGACGGGTGACACGGCCACTTCGTGATTCAATACGCCTCCACGAGGAGGCCGGATGGGCAACACCGCCGGGACGCGGTTCTTCAGCTCGAGCGAGGTGGCTCGGACACTCGGGGTGTCGCAGGTGACGCTGCGCACCTGGGAACAGCGGTACGGGATCGGCGCCGCGGAGCGGGAAGCCAACGGCCGGCGCCGGTACACGCTCGAGGACGTCGACCGGCTGCGGCGGATGCGGGCTCTGCAGGCCCAGGGGACCAGCGCGGGCGACGCCGCGCGGCTGGTGCTGGAGCGCTCGGCCGCCGGGGTGACCGCCGGGCAGCGCCGGCGCCGGCTCGCCGAGACGGCGGAGCAGCTCGACCTGGCCACCATGGGCGGTCTGGTCGACGACGCGCTCGGCAGCTTGGGGGTGGCGAAGACGTGGACCGACGTCGTCGCGCCGGTGCTGCGCGCCATCGGGGAGCGGTGGGCGCGCGATGGTGACCGGAACGCCATGGCCGCGGAATGGGCGCTGGCGGCGGCGGCTTCCGGGGCGGTGGACCGGTACCCGGCGCCGGCGCCGGGGCGGGCCGGTCTTTCCCCGGTCGTCTTCGTCTGCGGCCCGGCGGAGCGCCACGAGCTGCCGGTCAAGATGCTCAGCGCCGCGCTGAACGACGACGGGGCGCCGGCGATGTTCCTGGGTGGCCTGGTGCCGCTCGACGTCCTGCGCGTGGTCACCGGCCGGTTCGCGCCGAGCGACGTGGTGGTCTGGTCGATGACGGCGCAGTCCGCGGACGTGCGGATCTTGCGGGTTCTGCACAGCGAAGGCGTGCCGGTGCGTCCGGCCGGCCCCGGCTGGCGGGGGCTGCCGACGGTGGGTGAGCCCCTGCCGCTGTCCTTCACCGCGGCGCTGGCCGGGTTCGGCGGCTGACCCCGGGGCGCCGATGACGACCAGGCAGGGTTCACGAGGCGGCGTCACCGCCGCTTCCGTTCCCGAGCCCCGGGTTTCCTCGATGCTGCGGTCGGCCCAGCGCAGGCTCAGGCAGATCCGGTCAGTGAGGATGCAGGCCAGGGGAGGCGACGAGCAGCCCGATCCGGGCGGTCCGTTGTGGCGCGCGGTGTCGCCGGAGAGTCTCCGTATGTGCTTGCATCGAAGATGAATCGAAGAATGCGTCCTGGATCGGCAGATTTCGCGGTGAATGACTACCGTGAAACCCGTCCTTGAGTCGAATGTGCATCGGAGGTGTCGATGAGCGCGGAGTTCTCCGCCGTGGTGCCGGCCCCGCTGGACGAGGTGTTCGCCTGGCACGGCCTGCCCGGGGCGATCACGCGGCTGACCCCGCCGTGGCAGCCGGTGCGAGTCGGCTCGGAAGCGGACTCGCTGCGAGACGGCACGGCCGCGCTCGTCCTTCCCGGCGGCCTTCGCTGGGCCGCGGCGCACCAGGCCGCGGGCTACCGGCCGCCGCACCAGTTCGTCGACCGGCTCGCCACCCCGGTGCTGGCGTCGGTGCTGCCTTGGCGGCACACCCATCGGTTCGAGGCCGACGGACCCGACCGCACGGTTGTCACCGACCGCGTCGAGACACCGCTGCCGGCGGCGTTCCTGCGGGCCATGTTCGCCTACCGCCACCGGCAGCTGGCCGAGGACCTCGCCGCGCAGCGGCGGTACTGGCACGAGCCGCTCACCGTCGCGGTGACCGGCGCGAGCGGGCTCGTCGGCTCGGCGCTGACCGCGCTGCTGACCACCGGCGGCCACCGCGTGATCCGCCTGGTCCGCCGCGAAGCCCGTACCCCCGACGAACGGACGTGGCGGCCGGAGGATCCCGAGGAGAAGCTGCTCACCGGGGTGGACGCGGTGGTGCACCTGGCCGGGGCCTCGGTGGCCGGGCGGTTCGACGGGCGCCACCGGCGCGCCGTGCGCGACAGCCGGCTCGGCCCGACCCGGGCGCTCGCCGAACTGGCCGCCCGCACGCCCGACGGGCCCGGTGTGTTCGTCTCGGCGTCCGCAGTCGGCTACTACGGCCCCGAGCGGGGAGACGAAGTGCTGGGCGAGGACACGGCCCGCGGCGACGGGTTCCTGGCCGGCGTCGTCGACGAATGGGAGGCGGCCGCCGAGCCCGCGGCCGGCGCCGGGATCCGCGTCGTCCGGGTGCGCACCGGGCTGGTGCTCAGCCCGCGCGGTGGCGTGTTGCGGCTGCAGTACCCGCTGTTCGCGGCCGGGCTGGGCGGGCCGCTCGGCGCGGGCCGGCAGTGGACACCGTGGATCGGCCTCGACGACCTGACCGACGTCTACCTGCGCGCGCTCACCGATCGCACGCTCGAAGGCGTCGTCAACGCGGTGAGCCCGGAGCCCCTCCGCAACGCCGACTACACCCGGGTGCTGGCTCGGGTCCTCGCGCGACCGGCGGTGCTGAAGGTGCCGCGGTTCGGCCCGGAGCTGGTGCTCGGCCGCGACGGCGCCCGCGAACTGGCCTTCGCCGACCAGCGGGTGCGACCGGGCCGGCTGATCGAAGCCGGGCACGTGTTCCGGCACCCGCGGCTCGACGACGCACTCGCCCATCTGCTCGGCCGGGCGAGTGCCCCGGCCGAGCGCCCGACCGTGGGAGAACCGGTATGACGACCGTGCACCGTTCGGCTCCCGCGCCCGTCGTGCTGGCCGGCTTCGTCGCCGTGGTGGCGGTGGTCGCCGCGGTCGGCAGCTTCGCGGCCACGCGGTCGCGGGCCGTCTACGACGGGCTGAACCAGCCGCCGTGGGCGCCGCCCGGCTGGCTGTTCGGTCCGGTGTGGACCGTGCTCTACCTCCTGATCGCCCTGTCCGGCTGGCTGTTCTGGCGCGCGGGCGGCACGCGGCGCGAGTTCGCCTGGTACGCGGCCGGCCTCGTGCTCAACGCGGCGTGGACGCCGTTGTTCTTCGCCGCGGGCGCCTACACCGTGGCCCTGGTGGAGATCGTGGCGCTGGATCTCGTGATCGCCGGGACGGCGCTGGTGTTCCGCCGCCGCTCGCCGGCCGCCGCGGTGCTCCAGCTGCCTTACCTTGCGTGGACCCTCTTCGCGACGTCGCTCAACGCCGCGATCGTCGTGCTCAACTGATCGGACTGCCGTGATCGACACCCTCCTCGACCGTTCCGTGGTCCTCGGCTACTCGCGCGCGGGTTACCTGCTGCGCCGCCGGACATGGCCGGCCGCCGACCCGCCTCCGGACGCACTGCGCGGCCGGGTGGCCCTGGTGACCGGGGCGAGCTCAGGCCTCGGCGAAGCTGTCGCGAGAGGACTGGCCCGGCTGGGTGCCGAGGTCGTCCTGGTCGTCCGCGACCTCGGGCGCGGTGAAGACGCGCTCGCCCGCGTCCGTGCCGCGGTGCCGGAGGCCAAGGTCCGAACCGCCCGGTGCGATCTGGCCGACTTCGCGTCGGTGCGCGAGTTCGCCGCCCGGGAGCCGCGCGTGGACATCGTCGTGCACAACGCCGGTGTGCTGCCGCCCCGACGGGACGAAAGCGTGGACGGGCACGAAGTCACGCTGGCCACGCACGTGCTCGGGCCGCTGCTGCTGACCGAGCTGCTCCGCCCCGCATTGCGCGCGTCCGCGGACGCGCGGGTGATCCTGATGTCCTCCGGCGGGATGTACACGCAGTCCCTCGCCGTCGACGACCCGGAGTACCTCACCGGCCGCTACCGGGGTGCGACCGCCTACGCGCGCACGAAACGCATGCAGGTGGAACTGACGCCGCTGCTCGCCGAGCGCTGGCGCGCGGACGGCATCGGCGTGCACAGCCTCCACCCCGGCTGGGCCGACACCCCCGGGCTCGCCACCTCGCTGCCGGCCTTCCGGCGGCTCGTCGGGCCGCTGCTGCGCACGCCCGACGAGGGCGCCGACACCGCGATCTGGCTCGGCGCGACCCGGCCCGCCCCACCGACGGGCCGGTTCTGGCACGACCGCCGCGAACGCCCCCGGCACCTGCTCCCGCACACCCACGCGTCCGCCTCCGAGGTGGAGAGCCTGCTGCGGTACTGCCTGGACGCCGTCGAGCGGTGAACGGTCGATCTCCCGTAGAGTCCGCGACGGCGAAGTTCAGCAGGCAGCTTCCCGGTCATGGCCGGTCCACGAGCTGCGAGGTTTCGCCATGGTGTACTCAGTGAGCGATCACGGGTGCGCGACCGGGATCTTTCCGGCGTGAGCGCGAGCGAAGGGCTCGAGCACCGGTGGAGCCGGGAGGTGCTGGACCGCGCTCCCTACGGCGTTGTCGTGATGCGCCGCGACACACCAGCGGGCTTCGTGTGCGTGTACGCCAACAGCGCGGTAGTCGTGCACACCGGCATGGCCGATCCCTCTGGTGATGCGGTCAGCGAGCGGTTGCCGCCCGAGGAGTCCGCCCCGTGGGACGCCCTGTACGAGCAGGTCTGGCGCACGGGCCGCACGGTCCGCCGCGTCCAGCGCCTGGAGAAGACCGGCCGTGACCTCGAGGTCGCGGCCTTCGCCCTCGACGGCGAAGGCTCGGAGCGGCTGGTCGCGATGGTGATCACCGACATCACCTCCCGGACCGAGGACGAGCTCGACCGTGAACGCGAGCGGCGCCGCACCGCCGAGATCGCGCTCGCTCTGCAGCACGCGATGCTCGGCCCCACGCACGACCTGCCCGCGAACATCGCGGTGCGCTACCGGCCGGCCCACGACGACGCTTCGCGCCGCCCGGACGAGGCCCCGTTGCTGGTCGTGGGGGGCGACTTCCACGACGTCGTCCCGCTGCCGGGGGACCGGTGCGCGCTGATGGTGGGCGACGTCGTGGGCAAGGGCCTGAAGGCGGCGACGGTGATGGGGCAGCTGCGCAGCGCCGCGCGGGTGCTGTTGCTGGAGAACCGTGGTCCGGCGGAGACGCTGACGTCGCTGAGCACGTTCGCCGCCGATCTGGAAGGCGCGTTCTGCACCACCGTCTTCTGCGCGGTGGTGCACGTGCGCACCGGTCATCTCGACTACGCGTCGGCGGGGCATCCGCCGGCGTTGCTGAGCGTCCCGGGCGCCGGCGGTCACCGACGGCTCGGCGAGGCGGTGGGCACGCCGTTGGGGGTGCCGGCCCGCGGCGCGCGCGTTCAGGCCAGCGTGCTGCTGCCGGCCGGTTCGCTGTTGCTGCTGTACACCGACGGCCTGGTCGAGGCGCGGCGCCAGTACATCGACGACGGCATCGACCGCGCCGGCGCGCTGCTCGCGGAGCTGGGCGGCGAGAACGTCGACACGGTCGCCGACGCCCTGCTGGCGATCCAGCCCGAGACGTTCCTGCCGGACGACACCGCCTTGCTGCTGTACCGGCACCAGCCCTGACGCGGTCGGCCGGCCCCGTTCACGTCAACGAACCAACGTCGGAGATTTCGTCCGCTCTTCAGCCGAGAAGCGGGCTCCGGTGCGTCAGGTGAAGACTGTGCCCATGACCGACCTGACGATCCGGACGTTCACCGGCGCCGATTTGCCCGGCTTGTGTGACAAGGTGGCGGCCGACGATCCCGACCTGGCCCGGATCGTCGGCGAGTACGGCTACCCGGAGTTCTGGGATCGCGCCAACACCTTCGAGTCGTTCGTGTGGTTCATCCTCGAACAGCAGGTGTCCCTGGCGTCGGCCAAGGCCGCACTGGAAAAGCTCCGCGACCGAATCGGCACGATCACGCCGGAGAACGTCCTCGCGCTCAGCGACGAGGAGCTGCGCGCCACGTATTTCAGCCGCCAGAAGATCGGCTATGTGCGAGGACTGGCTCAGGAGATCGCCGACGGGAACCTGGATCTCGCCGAACTCGCCACCTTGCCCGATGACGCGATCCGGGAACGCTTGGTCAGACTGAAGGGCATCGGCAACTGGACCGTCGACGTCTACCTGATTCTCGTCCTGCACCGTCTCGATCTCTTCCCGATGGGCGATTTGGCGGCGGTGAACGGGTTCAAGACGCTCAAAGGCTTCCCTCGCGGCACGCCTGCGACCGAGGTCGCCGCGGCGACCGGCGAGTGGGCCCCGTACCGCACCATCGGAACGATGCTGGTGTGGCACCACTACTTGGCACGTCGGAAAGCTCCCCGATAGCACCGGGGGAACCCGGGTGCGTCCGCAGCCGGCGGGGATCCACGACCTGGCGTTTCGCCGGCTAGCGGCGGACCAGCTCGACGACCGGGATGAGCCGGGTGACGTTGGCCTGGTACTCGGCGAACTGGGGTCGTTGCGCGACGTTCTTGGCGTAGATCTCGTCGCGCTCCGCGCCCTTGATCTCCTTGGCGCGCACGGGGAACGTCTCGTCGCCCAGCTCGGCCGTGACCTCGGGGTGGGCCATCAGGTTGTGGTACCACGCCGGGTTCTCGGGCAAGCCGGCTTTGCAGGCGAAGACGAACAAGCGCTCGCCCTCGGAGTAGCAGGCCAGAGGCGAAACGCGTTCGGTGCCCGACCGGGCGCCGAAGTGGTGCACCAGAATGAGGGTGTCACCGGCGAAGGGGCCGCCGACCTCGCCGCCGTTGGCGCGGAACTCGGCGATGACCGCGGGGTTCACCTCGTTGAAATCGGGCATGGCTTCCTTTCCACACTGCCGGCGGCCGGGGACGGCCGTCCCGTTCCTAGCGCACCGTGCCGGGGACCGGTCCCGAGTGAAGCAGCTCGCACCGCGGCTGGTCGACTACTGACTGTGCGTGATCGAGATGCCACGGGCGAGGTAGCGATCCGTAGCTCTGTCGTGACACAACCCCTTTCAAGTGCACGGACTGCGATGTACTCTCAAGCCGATCAAGCCGACGGATCAAGGCCGCGCGGCGCAGTCGTCCGGACGGCCAGCCCGTCCGCTCCGAGTGCCTGGGGGTCAGGCCATGAGGTCGGTAGGGGTCGGCCGCGCGCTGCGCGGGTTTCTGGTCGTCGTCGTGCTGCTGGCCGGCAGCGTGAGCACGGCGGGGGCGGTGACCGCGCCGGCCGATGGCGGGCCGGCCAAGGACAAGGAGCGCACCTCGCTCGCCGACGTCGCCAAGACGCCGGAGCCGCAGGTGCCCGACAAGTCGTGGCGGGTCGACGGGAACGGCACGTTCACCGACTCGATCGCGATCCGGGTCCCGGCCTTCCACGACATCACCCCGCAGTTCTCCCTGGCCTACGACTCGTCCGCCCTCAACGGGCTGGCCGGGGTCGGCTGGACGCTGAGCGGCCTCAGCGAGATCGAGCGGACCGGGCCCGGCAAGGGCGCCCCCAAGTACGACGCCTCGGACGTCTACCTCGCGGACGGCGAGGAGCTCGTGCCCTGCGTCGCCGGCAGCGTGAGCCCGAGCTGCACCTCGGGCGGGACGCACGCGACCAAGAACGAGTCCTTCCGGAAGTTCGCGCTGACCGGCGCCGGGGCCGCCGGCCGGTGGACCCTGACCGAGAAGGACGGCGTCAAGCGCGTCTACGCGCCGGTGCTGTCCGCCGGGACCGATCTCGTCTCCCGGTGGGGCCTGAGCCAGGTCGTCGACACGAAGGGCAACACGGTCACCTACAACTGGGCGGCCGACCAGTTCGCGTGCTGCTGGGAGTACCTCGATTCGGTCACCTACAACGGGACCACGATCAAGTTCCGCTACGAGCAGCGCACCGACACCGACCTGCGCGCGATGGGCAACGGCGGCATCCGGACCGTCCAGGGCCGCATCAAGACCATCGACGTGGGCGTCAGCGGCAGCCGGGTCCGCGCGTACAAGCTGACCTACGCCACCAGTGACGCGACGGGACGGTCACTGCTGTCGGCCGTGCAGCAGTTCGGCACCGACGCCGTCCTGGACGCCGCCGGCACCGTCACGGGCGGCACCGCGATGCCACCCGTGACGGCGACCTACCAGGCCGGCGCGCCCGCGTTCGTCTCCGGCGCCGACAACAAGGCGTTCACCGGGGCCAGCGACGACGCCAAGGACTTCCCGATGGACATCAACGGCGACGGCAAGACCGACATGCTGGAGCTGTGGCCGAACTTCGGGTCCTACCAACGCAAGACGTGGCTGTCCACCGGCACCGACTTCACGCTCGCGTCGACCGAAGGGGCGACGTCGCTCAACCAGAACGCGCGCTACCTGCCCGGCGACTTCACCGGTGACGGCAAGGCCGACCTGCTCGAGTTCTCGCCTTCCGGCCTGGGCATGGCGCGGCAGCTGTGGGTGTCCACCGGCACCGGCTTCACCGCGGGCTCGACCGGCGCGGCCCAGGGGCGCAACGACGCGAACGCGCGTTTCCTCCCGATGGACGTCAACGGCGACGGCAAGGCCGACGTCCTGGAACTGTATTCCTGCGGCATCTTCCCGGTGAACTTCTGCCGTGCGACGTGGCTTTCGGACGGCACCACCTTCTCGCTCGCCTCCAACGACGCCGGTATCGCCTACGACGCGGACCGGCAGTTCGAGGCCGCCGACGTCAACGGTGACGGCAAAACCGACTTCGTCGAGCTGTCGCCCGCGCTCTTCGGCGCCGGCAACCGGCACATCTGGCTGTCCACCGGCACGGGCTTCGTCTCCGGGGCGGCCGACACCGGCATCTCCTGGAGCCAGCAGAACGCCAACGGCGCCGGCAGCCGGTTCCTGATGATGGACGTCAACGACGACGACAAAGTCGACATGGTCGAGCTCTACCCGCTGCTCGGCACGTACACCCGCCGGACGTGGCTGTCCACCGGCTACGGCTACAAACTGGGCGCCACCGACACGAGCATGGCCTACGCCGAGACGTCCAAGCAGCTCGCGATGGACGTCAACGGCGACCACCGGATGGACATGGTCGCCCTCTCCCCGGGATTCCTGGGGGCGTCGACGAAACGCGACATCTGGCTGTCCACCGGTTCCGGCTTCACACCCGGCGCGAGCGACCCGACGATGGGCACCTACTCCTGCAGCAAGGGCAAGTGCACCAGCGACTTCCTCGAAATGGACGTCAACGGTGACATGCGCACGGAGATGGTGGAGCTCTACCGCACCAACATCGGCCTCAATACGGGACGCCACGTCTGGAACATGGGCGGCGCGGCGACCGACGTGCTGACCTCCCGGACCAACGAGTGGGGGGACAAGGCGACGGTGAGCTACCAGCCGTCGTCGGCGTGGGCGAACACGAACAACCCACCGCTCACCCAGACGGTGTCCGCGGTGACCGACAACCCCGGCCCGGGCGGCGCCGCGACCACGAACTACAGCTACTCCGGCGGGGCCTACAACCACCCGGAGCGCACGTTCCTCGGGTTCCGCACGCAGCGGGAAACCAAGCCCTGCAACGCGGGCGAGACGCAGTGCCCGTACGTCGACACGACGTTCCGCCAGGACCTCGCCGCGATCGGTCAGCCGGAACGCGTCGAGAACCACGGTGGCGACGGCGCGCTGCTGAGCTCGACGGCCACCGACTACGCCACCAACGGCACGACCGTGCCGAGGACGGTGCTGCCGACCGGCACGACGGAAACCGCCTACACCGGCAGGAGCGCGGTCTGCCCCGGCGCGGACTGCAAGCGCACCTCCACGAGCCGGGCGTACAACGCCTACGGCGAAGTGGTGACCCAGATCGAGACCGGCGACGACGAGCAGGCGGGTGACGAACGCACGACGGTGACCACGTTCGTGCCCAACACGGCCGCCTACATCGTGAACAAGCCGGCCTCGGTCAAGGTCGTCGCGGGTGCCGGCGCGGGCGGGACGAAGCTCACCGAAACCCGCACCGGGTACGACGGCGCGGCGTGGGACCAGGCTCCCGCGGCCGGTTACGCGACGTCGTCGGCGCAGTGGCTGTCGACCCAGGACGCGTTCGTCGGGACCGGCAAGGAGTACGACGCGTGGGGCAACCTCACCGCGGAGGTCGACGCGCTCGGCGGGCGCACCACGCTCGGCTACGACCCGACGTACCACGTGTTCCAGACCGTGGAGACCAACGCGCTGTCCCAGCCGGTCGACGCGACGTGGGATCCCGTCTGCGGGACGCCGACCCGGGTGAACGACCTCAACCGGCAGGCGACCACGGTGACCTACGACGCGCTGTGCCGGGCGGCCGAAACCACCCAGCCCGGCGGCAAGTTCGAACGCCACGAGTGGGTGGACGTCGGCGATCCGGCCAAGCAGTACGAGCAGGTCGAGACGCCGGCCGCGGACGGGACGAACGCGCCGCGGTGGAGCCGCCGCTACGTCGACGGCCTGCAGCGCCCGTACCGCACCGTGGCGAAGGGCCCGGACGCGGCGACCGGGGACATCCACGTCGATTCGGTGTACAACGCCCGTGGCCAGGTCGCGTCGAAGACCGCGCCCTACTACTGGGTCGCGGGCACCGCGCAGCCGGTGACGTACCCGACGCTCACCGCCTACGACGGGCTCGACCGGGCGACCAGGACCACGCTGCCGGATGGTGCGGTCCAGACCAAGAGCTACGCCCCGTGGTCGACCACCAGCACCGACGAGAACGGCCACGCCACGACCGAGCGCCTGGACGCCTACGGCAAGCGCGCCGAGCGCCAGGAGACGGCCGGCGGCACGCCCGTGACCGCGCGGTACGTCTACGACCTGCGGGGCAACCTCGCGAAGTCCACCGACCCGGCCGGGGCCGTCATCACCTACACCACCGACTCGTTCGGGCGGCAGACGAAGGTGGCGGACCCGGACAAGGGCGTCACCACCTACGAGTGGGACGACGCCGGCCGCGCGGTCGCCCAGACCGACGCGAACAACCAGCGCACGACGTTCACCAACGACAAGCTGGGGCGCAAGACCACCAAGACCACCAACGCGGGCACCGCGGTCGCCGCGACCGTGTCCTGGACCTACGACCAGGTCCGCGCCGGCTACGCCAACCTCGGCAAGGTCACCGCGAACACCGACGCGGCCGGCACCCGGACGTTCGACTACGACGTCCTTGGCCACACCGTCAAGACCGTGCGGACCGTGGGCGGCACGAGCTACGAGTTCCGGTACGGCTTCGACGCGGGCGACCGCAAGCTGTGGACCACCTACCCCGACGGGGACACGCAGGGGACCGCGGCGGCGCCGTTGCGCTACGACAGCGCGGGCCGGCTCACGGCGATCCCCGGCTACGTCACCTCGGCGACCTACAACGCCGACGGCAAGGTCACGGCGATCGCCAACGCCAACGGCACCACGACCACCCGTCCGCACGACCCACAACGCGGCCGGCTCACCGGCATCGAGACGAAGTCGGGCCCGAACGTCGTGCAGGACAACGAGTTCACCCGCGACGCGAGCGGCAACATCACCAAGGTCACCAGTCCGTTCCCCGACGAGAGCTGGACCTACACCTACGACGACGGCGGCCGGCTCACCAGCGCGACCGACGACGCCGGCCCGGCGAACGACCAGTCCCTCACCTACGACGCGACCGGCAACATCGCGTCGAACTCCCGGACCGGTGCCTACGCCTACGATCCGGCGCGCCCGCACGCGGTGACCACCGCCGGGGGGAGCACCTACACCTACGACGCGGCGGGCAACATGACCTCCGGCGCCGGCCGCACCCTCACCTGGAACGGCGACGGGCTGCTCGCTTCGGTCGTCAAGGACGGGGTCACGTCGACCTACACCTACGACGCCGACGACACCCGCCTCCAGGCGGTCGAGGGCGGGGTCACCCGCCGCTACCTCGGCGTCGACTACGAGGTGAACGTCACCGCCGGCACGACCACCAAGTACGTCTCGATCGAGGGCACGCCGGTGGCCCGGGTCGACGGCGGGACGAAGTACTGGGTGCACACCGACGTCCAGGGCTCGGTGCAGGCCGAGACCGACGCGGCGGGGGTGGAGGTCCACCGCAAGAAGTACCGGCCGTTCGGCGAGGTCCTGTCGGCCGGCGGGACGCTGCCCTTCGAAGCGCGCGGCTTCATCGCCGAACGCCAGGACACGACCGGGCTGGTGTACCTCAACGCCCGCTACTACGACCCCCAGCTCGGCCGGTTCATCTCGCCCGACCCCACCATCGACGGCGAAGCCACCGTCGGCCTCAACCGGTACGCCTACGCCGCGAACGACCCGGTGAACCAGGTCGACCGCACCGGCCTGGACTGCCAGAAGGCGGACGGCAACAAGTGCGACCCCGAGAACGAGGTCAAGATCACCCGGTCGGAGATCATCGCCCGGGCGCAGTACTGGGTCGACCACAAGCCCGGGCCGTACTACGACCCGGACCACTTCGCCCCCGGTGACAACGGGTTTTCACCCGGGCCGGGTGACGGGCGCGTCTACCGCCGCGACTGCTCCGGGTACGTCTCGATGGCCTGGCACCTGAGCTGGAGCGCGAGCACCTACACGCTGCCCTACTACGGTGAGAAGATCGACCGCTCCGAGCTCCAGGCCGGGGACATCCTGAACTCGACCACCGAACACGTCCTGCTGTTCCACAAGTGGCTCGACGACAAGGGGAACTTCGAGTACTACTCGTTCGGCGCGACCCCGGTGAAGCGCGCCACGGCCAACATCAACGACGCCACCCTCGACAGCCACGCGAACGGCAACTACCAGGCGTACCGCTACGTCAACATCATCGACGACCCCCCGCCGTCGCCCGGCGCCGTCGGGAACTCCGTCGGCCGTTCCCCGTTCTCCTGACGGCTCGATCCGCCTGGCGCGGCATCCGGACGGTGGTCGTCCTGCCGGCCCTTCGCCCGGTGCGGGGGAGGACCCGGCTGTTGTCGCCGCCGACGCCCATCTGCTTGTGGTTCAAGTGCAGCACCACGTCCTGGCGGGGAATGAGCTGGGTCGCGATCGGCGTGCCGATCGAGGTGCGGCCGCCGGCGGGGTTCGAAGCCTGGACCTGATCGCCGGCGGGGGTGGGGGTCCGAGGTCACCCGTCAGGCTTGCCGGGCCGCCGGGAAAAGTGCTCGACGGCGAGCACGCCGATCGTCACGATCCCCACCACCGTCAGGCTTCCGCTGCCCACGAGGACTCCCACGACGAGCGCGCACACGCCGGTGACCGCCAGCAGCACGAAGAACCACCGCCACCTGTCGGGCGGCCGGCAGAACCGGTCGGCGAGGGCGGGATCGGTGGCCGAGAGCTCGGCTTCGATCCGCTCGAGCGCGCGCCGTTCGTCCTCGGGAAACATGGGCACCTCTCTCGCCGCGCGAAGTCGCAACGGAAGGGAATGCCCACCCGAACGGGCTTCTCCCACCCGACCGGTGACAAGTCACCCGAAGGTGTTACGGCGGCGCGTCGGCCGGACCCGGGTCAGCCACCCTGGGTGAGACCGAAGACCCAGGTGACGCCGAACCGGTCGGTGACCATGCCGTAGACCGGCGCGAACGGCGCGGGGCCGAGGTCGGCGATCACGGTGCCGTCCTGGGACAGTCCTTGCCACAGCGGGGTCAGCTCGTCGAGGGAGTCGCCGTTGAGCAGCACGAAGAACGGCTCGGTGTGGGTGACTCCGTGGGCGCGCGGTGAAGCCGGGCCGGGAGGTGCGGCGATGCCTCCGGCTTGGGTGGCGCCGGTGGTGCCGAGGACGTCGTAGGCGGCGATGCGGAACCCGTTTTCGGCCACCACCATGCCGAAGGCGACGCGGCCGGCGTCGGGGTCGTCCGCGGCCATCGGCACGTAGCCGGTGTCGCGGTCGTCGGTCGGGCTCCCGAGCTGGGCGCCGTGCTCCATGAGCATGAGGTGGCCGCCGAAGACGGATCGGTAGAACTCCAGTGCCGGCCGGGCGTTGCCGGTGAAGTTGAGGTGGGTGAGCGTGCTGACGGCCATGGGACCCTCCTGCGGTTCGTGCGAGCGACTGACCTGAACTGTGCCCTCAATACCGGTCAGGATGTGACCGCTATTGATCTCGCTCGAGGTGACGCACGTCGCATCCGGTCGCCTCCGCACCGCATTGCTCATTCACGCGCCGAGGCGAGGAACCGGTCGATCCGCTCGGCCGGGGGGGCGGTGGCCGGACCGGGCTCGAGCACCGACAACGCCGCGGCCGCGTTCGCCCGGATCGCCGCGGTGGTCAGGTCCGCGCCGGTCAGCAGCGCGGCGGCGAGGACGCCGCAGTGGGCGTCACCGGCGCCGTTGGTGTCCACCGGGGTGACCGGGAAGCCCGGCACCACCGTGACCGTGCCGTTCTGGGCGAGCACGCAGCCGTCCGCGCCGGTGCGCACGATGACCGCCGCATCGGCCGGGAGCCGGGACGCGAGCGCCTTCGCCGCCGCGCGGGCGTCGGTCTCGCCGCTGAGCGCGCGGGCCTCGGCCAGGTTGGCGGACAGGATGTCCACGCTGGGGAGGACCGCGGCGAGATCGCCGGCATCGGCGGCCAGCGGTCCCGGGTCGAACAGCACGCGCGGCCCGTCGAGACCGGGCAGCCACTTGCGCAGCGCGTCCCGGTTCGACTCGTGCGCGAGGCTGTAGCCGGTCACGTAGACCAGGTCTTCCGCGGTCGTCCGCACGCCGGACAACCCGTCCGGGGGCAGCCTGCCTTCCGCGCCGGTTGCGGTCACGAACGTCCGCTCGCCGGAGTCGTCCACGAGCACCACGCACACGCCGGTGTCCACCTCGGCGGTGACCGGCTGGACGACTCCGACGCCCGCGGCGGCGAGTGCGGCCCGCGCTTGGTCGCCGAACCGGCCCGTGCCGTGGGCCCCGGCGTAGACGACCCGCGCGCCCGAGCGAGCGGCGGCGGCCATGACGTTGAAGCCGCCGCCCGCGTGGAGCGCGGTGTCCGCGGCCAGGACGTCGCCACCGGGCGCGGGCAGGGCCGGGACGCGCATGACCAGGTCCACGACCACCTGTCCCGTGTGGACCAGCCGTCCCGTCATCGGCCGGCTCCGCGCCGGGCGCCGCCGGACAGACCGTAGAGGCCGGCGGCGACGACGAAGGTGATCACCCAGCCGAGACCGTTCTGGCCGGGCCAGCTCCCGGCGAAGAGCCCGGTGAACCAGACGTCGTCGCCCGAGCCCGCGGTCGTGAACTGGTAGCCCACCACGATGGCCACCGCCCATGCCCCGAGCGCCCGCGGCTCGACCCCGCCGCGGTACCAGTAACGGCTGGTGCGGCGCATGTCCATCAGGGCGTCCGGGTCGTAGCTCCGGCGGCGCGTCATGTCGGTGACGAACACGCCGACCCACGCGGTGATCGGCACGGCCAGCAGGCTGATGAACGCGATGAACGGGTCGTAGAAGTTGTCGGCGACCAGCATGAAGTAGATCGCGCCCACGGTGGTCACCACGACATCGACGACAACGGCGTAGACGCGCTTGATCCGGACGCCGAGGGTCAGCGTGGTCAACCCGGCCGAGTACACCGACAGGTGGTTCGACAGCAGCAGCCCGCCGAACGCGGCGATCAGGTACGGCACCGCCATCCAGGCCGGCAGCATCGCCCGGATCGCGGCGACCGGGTCACCGGCCTGCGCCAGCGCCGGGTCGTCCGCCGACAGCAGGCTGCCCAGCGAGATGAGCAGCACCAAGGGAATTCCGGCGCCGACGGCGGCGGAGGCGACGAGGGAGCCGGCGCGCACGGCCGGGTGCTGGTAGCGCGACATGTCCGCCGACGCGTTGGCCCAGCCGATGCCCGTGCCCGCCGCGATCGTGCCGATCCCGGCGATCATCGCGCCGAGCGAGGCCGGCGACGCCGAGCCGACCGCGTGCCAGTCCACTGTGGTCACCAGCGCGGCTCCGACGACGATGTTGAGCGCCCCGAAGATCCAGGTCGCCCACCGCTGGACCGCCACGAGCACGCGGTGCCCGAGCCCGGACACGATCACGGTGCACACGACGAAGACCGCGATGCAGGCGATCGTGAGCACGGGCACCGACTTGGCCCGGGAATCGGTGCCGAACACGATGGCGCACAAGGACAGCAGCGCGAACGCGGCCGTCGTCGTGTTGACGGTTTCCCAGCCCAGCCGGGAAATCAGCGAGACCACGGTCGGGCCCGCGTTGCCACGGACCCCGAAGACCGCGCGGGACAGCGTCAGCCCGGGCGCGCCGCCGCGGCGGCCGGCGATGGAGACGGCGCCGACGATCGCGAACGAGCCGACCGCGCCGAGCAAGGCGACGATCGCGGCCTGCCAGAACGCGAGGTGCCAGACGGCGACGAGCGTCGCGCCCAGCGGCAGGCCGAGGATCGAGATGTTCGCCGCGAACCAGACCCAGAACAGCTGCATGGGACGGCCGGTCCGCTCGGCTTCGGGCACCGGCTCGATCCCGCGGGTTTCCAGGGCGCCGTCGGTTTCGGCGGGTGTTTCGGTGGTGGTCATCGGCGACTCCTTTGGGCCGGGTTGCGCAGGTCGAGCAGCCCGTCGACGACGGGTTCGAGGTCCAGGCGGTTGACTTTCCGCACGGTTTCGACGAGGTCGGCCGGGAGTCCGGCCAGGCC
Organism: Amycolatopsis sp. NPDC104587; assembly: GCF_055583645.1. Classification (NCBI taxonomy): domain Bacteria; kingdom Bacillati; phylum Actinomycetota; class Actinomycetes; order Pseudonocardiales; family Pseudonocardiaceae; genus Amycolatopsis; species Amycolatopsis sp. NPDC104587. The sequence continues at coordinate 101,661 of NZ_JBVJNO010000009.1, read as the reverse complement.
GTGCCGGGCGCCGAGGATCGCCCCGCACATGGCGGCGACGGTGTCGGTGTCGCCGCCCACGCCGGCCGCGAAGGTAAGCGCTTTCTCTGGCCGGTCGCCCAGCGCTTCGGCGATCGCGAAGGCCGCGACGACGGACTCCTGGGCGGCGACCGAGGTGCCGATCACGCCGGTGACGGCGGTAGTCAGCTCGTCGGCGTCCATACCGCGTACAAAGCGCCGGGCCCACCGGATCCGCGCGGCGATCTCGCCGCCGGCGCTCCAGTGGCCTCGCGGCGCCGCCGCGGCCGCGGCTTCTTCGGCGAAGTCCAGCGCCTGCGGCAGGTCCGCGCCGTCGATGCCGGCCGACACGGCGGCGGCGACCGCGGCGGCGCCACCGATGCCGAGACTCGTGTTGTGCGTCAGCTCGCTGGCCGCGACGACGGCGTCGAGCAGCGTGCCGAGCTCCGGCGGAGTGGCGATGGCGATCGGCGTGACGCGCATGGCCGCGCCGTTGGTGGTGCCGAACCGGCCGGCCCGCTCCGGCGGGGTGCCCGACTCCAGCAGCTGCAGGGCGCGTTTGGTGGACGGCCCGAGCAGGTCGGACAGCTCGCGCCGGATCATGTCGGCTTCCCAGTCCAGCAGCGCCTTCGCGAAGACGTGCGGGTCGATCCGGCCGTGGCCGTCGAGCAGCAGCCCGGCGACCAGGACGGCCTGCTCGGTGTCGTCGGTGATCGTGCCGGCGGGCAGGTTCGGCGCGATCGGCTGTTCGGGCACGGCGTCGAGCAGGGTGTCGACCACGCCGTAGTGGGCGGCGATCTGCGCCGGGGAGAACGACTGGGTGGGCATGCCGAGCGCGTCGCCGAGGGCGAGTCCGGTGAAGGCGCCGAGGGCGCGGTCGCGGGCGTTCACCGGTCACCGAAGCCCAGGTGGAAGCGGAACCGGGCCGGGTCGAGCAGGCTCACGACGTGTTCGACCAGCCCGCCGTCCGCGTCGGTGCTCGTGCGCGTGGCGAGCAGGAAGAGGGTGCCCGCGGGACGCTCCAGCAGCGCGGCGGCGTCGGAGGCGAGCGGTTCGGCGCCGAGCCACTGGTCACCGCCGGTGGCGACGAGGCCGGCGTCGGTGAGGGTGGCGGTGAGCGAGCCGCGCACCAGACCGCGCTCGGGCAGGTCGGCAAGCGTGCCGGTGGCGGGCACGAGCGAGACCTCGTAGGAGACGGGGCCGGCTTCCCGGTCGCGGCGCAACCGCCGCACGGCCACGAACTCCGGTACGGCGAACCGCTCGGTCAGTGCGGCGTCCGCGACCCGCTCGATGCCGAGCAGCTGGGTGCCGATGGCGAAGCCCGACCCGGCGAGGGCGGTCGCCCAGCCGACGGACTGGTCCAGTTCGACCCCGTCGAAGGTGACGAACGAGCCGATCCCGCTCCGGGTGGCGATGAGATCCCGCCGCTGCAGCTCGGACAGCGCGCTCCGCACGGTGCCCCGGCTGACCTGGTACTGGCCGGCCAGCTCGACTTCACCGGGCAGCCGCGCCCCGTGCGCGAGCCGGCCCGAGCGGATCTGCGCGGCGAGCTCGGCGATCAGCCGGTCCCGCTTCCCGAAGTGAACCTGTCCAAGCCTGTTCATACCTGTACAGTACAGCGCGAGAGCCAGCACACAAGACCGTGATGACGTCCGAGCCGTCAGGAGGTGTGCCAGTCGCGGAAAGCGCCGAGGACGGCCGCACGTGACGCCCCAGGCCACGAGCCTTCCGGTGGTTGCCCGGACGCCTCGCTGGTTCGCGGACACTGTGCGGTCGCGGCAGACTCACCCGGCGCTTCCTGCACGGGGCCGCGGAGCTACTGCTCACCGGACCTCAGCACCGCGCGACCGGGAGGATCGAGTTGCGCGTGGTCGAAGCCGGTTTCGCCACCTCGGCCGGGCCCGACCGGCGCGTCGAAGGTGACGAACTTCTTACCGAAGCCGGGCGGTTCTCTCTCAACGGGCGCTCGTACGACGACGTGGCCGCGGCGGCCGGCCTCGAGGCCGGGGAGCCCGCCGGGGTGTACGGCGGCGGTCCGGGCGTGCGGCCGGGCGAGGTGATGGCCCTCGACGCGGAGGCGGTGAAGACACTGGTGGCGGTGTTCTCCGCCGGGACCGCCGAGCTCGGTGGCGCGGACGCCGTCGTCCGGTTCTTCCGCACCGGCCGTGAGCTCGCTGCCCGCCCCTGAAGCACGCCGGGCCGCTCACTCTTCGTCGTCGGGTGGGGCGAGTCCGCGGTCGAGGGGGTGGGTCGAGGTGATCTCCGGGGCCTCCGACTGCGGGGCGAGTCCGCGGTCCAAAGTCCGGGGTTCGGGATCGGGTTCGGGCGGCTGTGGGCTGTCGGCGCCATGGTCGTCGTCTGTCATGACGGAGGAGTACCCGCTTTGCCGGGAGCGATGCCCGTGGTGTGGGACCGGCGCGGGAGAGGCCACGGTGCCTCTCCCACGCCGGCGTTCCGGGGGAGTGATCAGTGCTGGGCGGGACGGTCGACGTCACCGCGCCAGGCGCCGGTCTCCTGGCCGTCGCGGACCTCGATGAACTTCTTGAAACGGTCGAGGTCGCCCTGGACCCGGTGGTCGAGGATGCCGGTCTTGTCGGCGACGTTCTCCACGAAGCCCTCGGGGTCGATGTCCATCTGGACGGTGACCCGCGTGTGGGTGTCGTCGAGGCGGTGGACCGTCACGACTCCCGCGTGGTTGGGCCCGGAGTCGGACTTCCAGGCGATCCGCTCGTCACGGTTCTGCTCGGTGATCGTCGCGTCGAACTGGCGCTTGACCCCGGCCACGCTGACGGTCCAGTGCGTGTGGGTGTTGTCCAGCTGCTCGATGCGGTCGACACCGTCCATGAAACGGGGGAAGTCGGCGAACTGCGTCCACTGGTTGTAGACGGTGCTCACGTCGGCTTCGACGTCGACGGACTTGGTGATCGTGCTCATGCCGCGGTCAGCTCCTTCTGCTGTTCGGGGTACCGCACCTGCTGTGCACGGCCATTAATCGGCTACCCGGCGAACCGCTGCACAAACGACCCGATCACAGATGACCCGCGAGGTGCGGGGTGCGGGACCGCCCCGACGGCGATCCCGCACCCCGGTCGGATCAGTTGGCGGCGCTGGTGTTCACTTCGCCGTTGACGCCCTTGGGGAAGAACCCGCCGGAGGTGGCGGCCTTGTTCGTCAGGTAGACGATGTTGAGGACCTGACCGGGCGAGCGGCTGTAGGCGATGCCGTTGGCGTCGGTGGGGACGATGTTGGCTTGGCCGTGGTTGTCGATGACGCCCTGGTCGTCGTCGGTGGGGCCGTCGAGGCTGTCGCGGGCGTTGGACAGCTTGACGCTGGCTTCGCGCAGGTCGCGGCCGAGCAGGCCGAGCCCGAGGATGCCGCCGCTGTGCTGGTAAAGGGCACTGCGGATGTTGGCCGCGTGGTAGGCCTCCACCGCGAGGATCCCCGCTGCCGCTTCGAGGTACGTCTTGTTCGTGATCAGCGGCGCGGCGCCCTTGTACGCCGTGACGCCGACGTCCTCGAACAGGAACGCCGCGAGCAGGAAGTTCTCCTCGCACGCGAACGCGTCGAAGCTGTGGCCGGGCTTGACCAGGCCGGCGGCCTGCGCGGCGGCGGTGAAGCTCGACTGCAGGTCGATCGCGGGACGGCTGACCGCGGCCGAGCCGAGTGCGGAGCGCAGGAACTGGACGTGGGCTTTCTCGTCGCCCGCGATCTCCTGGGCGTACTGCTTCGCGGCCTTCGTCGTGAACCGCACCGCCCGGCCGCCGGTGACGCCGCCGCGGGTGCCGGTGCCGGTGGTCATCGAGTCGGCGAGGCCCTTGCCGGTGACGGCGTGCAGGTAGAACTCGGCTTCCAAGTACTCCAGGTTGAGCGCGAAGTTGAGGACGGCACCGTCACTGACCTCAGCCGACGCGGCGGCGGCCGCAGCCGTGGGCCGGGCGGTCGCGGCGGATGCGGTCCCGGTGGCGAGGCCGCCGAGCGCGCCCGCGCCGACCACCCCGAGCCCGGTCATCCCGGCCGCCTTGAGGAAACGGCGGCGGTCCTGGTCGTTTTCGGCGCTCCGGTTGATCATCGAAGCGGCATAACGCTTGCCAAACACGGATGAGCTCCTCCCCGCCCGCGCGGGTGCGACGGGCGACACCCGAGCCAGCCGGCGCCCGGGGGATGGATCCTTCGTGGACAGTCCCCTTTCGGGGCTGTGCCCGCCGCGGATGGGTGGGTTCCCCGATCGGGTTTCGCGGCGCCGAGCGCGGTCAGCCCACGGCGAGGTCCGCCACCGACGGAGTGGTCGGCTGCAGTGACCCGGTGGCGGGCTCGACGGTCACCGACACACCGTCGGCGCCGGCGGGGAGCGCGACCTCGACGGTGCCTGCGGGGGCGATCAGTCCCGCCGACCGCGGCGCGCCCGAACCGGTCAGCCACACTTCGTAGGCGTGGCCGGGATCCAGCCGCGGCAGCGCCTGCGCGGCGACGAAGACCCGGCCGAGCTGCCGGGAGGCGGTGGCGGAGACCGAGCCGCCGCCGACCGCGGCCGTGCGCACGGTGGTCGCGTCGGACGCGGAGGTCACCGCGCCGCCCTCGGCCACCGGCACCGGACGGCCGGAGACCGACTGGTCCAGCCCGATGCTGATGCCGCCGGCGAGCACCGCCGCCGCGGCGGCTACCGACGCCACCCCGATCAACGCGCGCTTGCGCCAGGGGGAGCGCCGGACCGGGGCAGCCGGCTCGGGGGTGACGCGGGGCGGCAGCTGCCGCGTCTGGGCGATCTCGGCGAGCACCTGCCCGCGCAGGCCCGGGCCGGGAAGGACGGCCGCGGCGGCGCCCAGCAGGGCGGCGGTGGCCCGGAGCTCGGCGACCTCGCCCGCGCACGCGGGGCATTCGCTCAGGTGCCGGGTGAAGGCGGCGCGTTCGAGGTCGTCGACCGCGTCGAGGGCGTAGGCGCCGGCGAGGAGGTGGGCGTCGGCGGTGGTCATCGGTGCACTCCCAGAGCGTCGCGCAGGCGGACGAGCCCGTCCCGCATGCGGGTCTTGACGGTGCCGATCGCGACACCGAGTTTTTCGGACACCTCCCGGCAGGTGTAACCCTGAAAGTAGGCGAGCAGGATCGACTCCCGCTGGAGGTCGGTCAGCACCGCCAGCGCGGCGCGGACCCGAGCCCGGTCGAGCTGGTCCAGCGTCGTCTCGGTGACGTCGTCGTAGGGGCGGCGCAGGTCCAGCCGGTCGGCTCGCTCTTCCCGATCGGTCGCGGACTGCTCGGACCGGACCCGGTCGATCGCCCGCCGGTGCGCGATGGTCAGCGCCCAGGTCCGCACCCGGCCGCGCGTGGCGTCGAACGCCGCCGCCTTGCGCCAGATCTCGAGCAGGACCTCCTGGGTGACCTCTTCCGCATACGCCCGGGAGCGCAGCACCTGGAACACGGTGCCGAAGATCGGCCCGGCCAGGTGGTCGTAAAGCGCGGCGAAGGCCTGCTCGTCCCCGAGCGCGGAGCGGGCGAGCAGCTGTTCCGGTGTGCTCACCGGTTCCGGCGCCGGTTCGGCGCTGGTGCGGTACGCGACTGCGCGGGCGGTCATGGCACCTGTCCTTCCCGGCGGGCGCCGAGTCACGTGCCGCGGTCGGCGGCGTGTCACGGGGAGTTCGTCCCGACCGGCCCGCGCGGATTGGTGCTGTGACGAAAAAACCAGGCGGTCACCCACACGGACGAGCGAAAACTCGCTGTCCACAATGGATCGGGCAAGCCGGGACGCCGTCCGGTCCGAACGGGAGGGGAACCGATGAGGAGAAACGATGGCAGGCTCGAAAGCGGTCTCGTTCGGGCACTACCAGCCGAGCCGGACGGTGACGAACGACGAGCTGGCGGACCGGCTGGGAACGTCGGACGCGTGGATCCGCGAGCGGGTGGGCGTGCGCGCCCGCCGGGTCGCGGCCCCCGGTGACTCGGTCGCCGACATGGCGACGGCCGCCGCGGGTGCCGCTCTGCTGCGGTCCGGTTACGGCGCCGCCGACGTCGACCTGGTGATCGTCGCCACGTGCACCGCGTTCGACCGGATGCCCAACCTCGCCTGCCGGGTCGCCGAGCGGCTGGGGATCACCGCGCCCGGGGCGTTCGACCTCAACGCGGCGTGCTCGGGCTTCTCCTACGCGCTGGCCGCGGCCGACCACGCCATCCGGGCGGGCGCCGCGACCCGGGCGATCGTCGTCGGCGCCGACAAGATGAGCGACTTCCTCGACTGGACCGACCGGACGACGTGTGTGATCTTCGGCGACGCCGCGGGCGCCGCCGTCGTCGAGCGGGCTTCGGCCGGCATCGGGCCGGTGGTGTGGGGCTCGGAGCCGGCCCAAGGGCACTGCATCACGCTCGAAGCGGCGGGGCCCGGTGCGCTGCCCGCGGTGTTCCGGCAGGAGGGGCAGGCGGTGTTCCGGTGGGCCACCACCGCACTGGCCCCGATCGCCCGCGAGGCCTGCCGGCGCGCCGGTGTCGACCCGGCCGCGCTGGGCGGTGTGGTCACCCACCAGGCCAACGTCCGCATCATCGCGGCGCTGGCCCGCAAGATCGGGGCGACCGGCGCGGTGATCGCGACGGACGTCACGGAGTCCGGCAACACCTCGGCCGCGAGCATCCCGCTGGCGCTGTCGAAGCTCGTCGAGCGCCGGGAGATCCCGACGGGCGCGCCGGTGCTGCTGTTCGGGTTCGGCGCCGGGCTGACCTACGCCGGCCAGGTCATCACCTGCCCGTGAGTGCCGGAGCCTTCTTGTGCTCGCACGGATCACTCTTTCAGTGGATAGCCGGGCCGGACCAATACTTCGGGCGGGCCGCGTCGAACTACCGGTATGACCGCCACCGAGCTCGAGATCCCGGAAGCTCCGTCACAGCCGCCACGTGCCCGCCTCCGGTTCTTCGCGGCCGCGTTCACCGGAGTCCTGGCCCTCGCCGCGGCGCTGGCGGCTGGGCACCTGGTCGCGGGCTTCATCAGCGTCAACGCTTCGCCCTACCTCGCCGTCGGCAACGGCGCCATCGACCTCACCCCGGTCGAGCTGAAGGACTTCGCCGTCCGCACCTTCGGCACCTACGACAAGCTGGTGCTGCTGGGCAGCATGGCCGTGGTCATGGTCGGGGTGGCCGCGCTGGCGGGTGTCCTTTCTCGACGGTCACCGGTGCCCGGCACTGTGCTCATCGCCCTCTTCGGCCTGGTCGGCGCCTTCGCCGTCTTCGAACGCCCTGACCTGACGCTCGTGGCGTTGCTCGCCCCGATCGCCAGTCTCCTCGTGGGTGTCGCCGTTTTCCTGCTGCTGCACCGGATCGCGCCTCGCGTCTGGCGGGAGCCGGACTCGGACGAGAAGACCGGGACGTCGCGCCGGTCGTTCCTGCTCGGCGGCGCCGGAGTTGTCGTCGGTGCCGGAGCCGCCGGGCTCGGCGGCCAGCTGATCAGCTCGTCGCGTGATGCCACGGCGTCCCGTGAAGCGGTCGGCAAGCTGGTCCCGGCGCGGACCGCGCCGATGATCCCGGCCGACGCCGACTTCTCGAAGCTCGGCACCCCGCCGTTCCTGACGCCGAACGACAAGTTCTACCGCGTGGACACGGCGTTGTCGGTGCCGCAGGTGCGGACCGAGGACTGGAGCCTGCGGCTGCACGGCATGGTCGACCGCGAAGTCCGCTACAGCTACAACGACATCCGCAACCGGCCCCTGGTCGAGCGGACCGTCACGATGACCTGTGTGTCCAACGAGGTCGGTGGCGACTACGTGTCGACGTCGAACTTCATCGGTGTCGACCTGGCCGACCTGCTCGCCGAAGCGGGTGTGAAACCCGGCGCCGAGCAGCTGTTCTGCACCAGTGTGGACGGTTGGACGTCCGGGACGCCGGTCGCGGCGGCGGCCGACCGCAACCGGGGTGCGATGCTGGCCATCGGGATGAACGGCGAGCCGTTGCCGCTGGAACACGGCTTCCCGGCGCGGCTGGTCACCCCGGGGCTGTACGGTTACGTGTCGGCGACGAAGTGGGTCGTGGACATCGAAGTCACCACTTGGGCGGCACGGCAGGCCTACTGGCTCAAGCGGAGCTGGAGCCGGGAAGCGCCGATCAAGACGGAGTCGCGGATCGACTCGCACCGCGGCTTCGCCAACGTCCAAAAAGGAAAGGTCCGCGTCGCCGGGGTGGCGTGGGCCCAGCACACCGGGATCGACAAGGTCGAGGTCCGGATCGACCAGGGCCCCTGGCAGCCGACCACCCTGTCTCAGCAGGTGAACCTCAACACGTGGCGGATGTGGTGGACGGAGATCGACCTGCCCGCCGGGGTGCACCAGGTGTTCTGCCGCGCCACCGACAAGTCCGGCTACACCCAGACCGAAGAGCGCGCGGGCACCGTGCCCAACGGCGCGACCGGCTGGCACAACGTCACCTTCACCGCCGCCTGAGAATTTCTTCCGAACCACCAATCCGGTTCCCGTCGGGCGCCGAATAGTCAGCAACAAGAGGTTTTCGCCACTTCGGCAGCCTCAGCCGCGTAATTAATTGGAGTGATTTTTCGTGCGTAACCTTCGTATTGCCGGAATCGGCCTGACCGCGGCCGCCGCGCTGACCCTGACCGCCTGCGGCAGCAGCGACACCGCGTCGTCGGGTTCCTCCAGCGCCCCGGCTCCGTCCTCCTCGATGGCCGCCCCGTCCTCCAGCGCCGCCGCCGGTGGCGACGGCATGACCACCAACGCCGACGTCTTCGGCCCGGCCTGCTCGCAGCTGCCGCAGGGTTCCGCTCCGGGTTCGCTGGACTCGATGGGCCCGCAGCCGGTCGCGTCGGCGGCGTCGACGAACCCGCTGCTGACCAAGCTGGTCGCCGCGGTGAAGGCCACCAACCTGGTGGACACGCTCAACAGCGCGCCGTCGATCACGGTGTTCGCGCCGGCCGACCCGGCGTTCGCCGCGCTGGGTGACGCGAAGTTCGCCGAGCTGGCGGGCAAGCCGGCCGAGCTGTCGCCGATCCTGCAGTACCACGTCGTCGGCAAGCGTTACGACGCCAAGGGCCTCGCTTCCGCTGGCACGCTGGAGTCGCTGAACACCGCCGGTGGTCCGCTGAAGATCGAGGGCTCGGGCGAGAACATGACCGTCAACGGCGCGAAGATCCTGTGTGGCAACATCCCCACCAAGAACGCCACCGTCTTCGTGATCGACAAGGTGCTCACCCCGGGCACCAACAAGTAACACCGGCTTGGCCACCGACGGGTGGCCGGCACCGGGCGGCTGCCCCGGACTCCACAGACCTTCTGGAGCCCGGGGCGGCCGTCCTTTCCTGTCCGGGCTCGGAGAGGGACCACAGTCTGGCGGCGGGTTGCAGGAGATCCGCCGCCGGGGACGCCGAAGCGGCGGCGTCCGCCGGTCGTCGCCACCGCCGGATCACTCCAGGGCCGTGGCGGCGGCCGGCCTTTTGCGCGACGGTGAGACGTCAGCGGGCTCCGGCTTGGTACTGCGGGAGAACTCGGCGGCGACAGTTCAGTGCCACCGCGACCGTCATCCCCGGTCCCGGCCCGAGAGCGCCGAGATGTCGAGCTTGCCGTCGAGGAACCGGCCGACCAGCAGGCCGAGCCCGCCGAGGACGAGGACCACGAGGAAGGCGCCGAAGCCACCGAAAGCGGCGGCGAGGCCCAGGACGAGGCCGGTCACCAGGCCGGTCAGAGTGTGGTTCACGGGATCTCCTTCACAGCGGCGGCGACCACGGTCGCGGCCGGTCCGGCGATGTCGCCGATGTGGACGTGCACCGGCCGGTCGACCGGCCCGAGGGCGAGGCGGACCGCCGCGCCGATCTCGGCGGCGGTGGCCGGGTACCGGCCGGTGACGCCGACGGTGATCTCCCCGGGCCGGATCCGGACACCGGGGACGCGACGGCCCGGCAAGAGCGTGGCGATCTCGCCGAAGTGGCCGCTGTGCAGGGCCGCCACCTGCGGGAGCGCCGTCACGAGCGTGGCGATGCCGGCGGCGTTCGCGACGCCGCCGGTCACCGGACCCGGCCGGTTTCGGTCGTGTCGGCGCCCTCGTCGTCACCGGGGAGGTGGACGTCGGAGACACCGATGTTGACCTCGACGACATCGAGGCCGGTGATCGTTTCGACCGCAGTGATGACGTTGCGCCGCACCGCGCGGGCGACATCGGCGATGGAGACGCCGTACTCGACGAGGATCTGCAGGTCGATCGCGGCCTGCCGCTCGCCGACCTCGACGGCCACACCCTGGCCGGCCGAGGCGGTCGCGCCGGGGATCCGCTCGCGCAGGGCGTTGAACGCCCGCGAAGCGCCGCCGCCGAGCGCGTGGACGCCGGCGACCTCGCGGGTGGCGAGGCCGGCGACCTTCTGGACGACGACGTCGGAGATGGTCGTGACGCCGTGCGCGGAGGACAGGGCGCCGGTTTCGCGCTCGACCACGGTGGCGTCCGAGGTCTTTTTGGTGGTGCCGGCCGGGTTCGTCATGGGGCTCCTTCGGGTCCGGGCGCGGGCAGGTCCCGCTGGACACCTGATGGACCCGGCCGGCCGGAGAACGTCACGAGCCGGAGGACGTGGGGCATCTCTCGCCGGTGGGAGGTTTGGACCGCCCAGTTCGCGGATGGCGCTCGTCGCGGCGGAGGTACTCACGACCGAGGTGCGCACAAACACGAACAGGCGCCACGTCACAGGTAGTCGCGCAGCGCGCTGACTTCCAAGACCATCAGCTCCGCGTCCTGCAGCGGGTCGGCCCAGCGGGCCGCGGTGGCGGACGGCCGGGGCGCGGGCCGGTTCGGGTCCACTTTGAACTCGATCGCGTCGGCCGCCCCTTTGATCGTGCGGAGCTGTTCTTCGAGCGAACCGAGTTCGCGCTCGCCGGCCGTGATGCCGCGGCCGGCTTCGGCGCGGCTCGCCGCATCGGCTCCGCGCCGCTTGTCCTCGGCTTGGTCCGTTCTCGCGGACTCGAGCTGGAGTGCCCGGCGCGCCGCGTTCCACACGACGTGCGCCAGCCGCCGGTCGGTGTCGAACGCGCCGGTGCGCCACGCGGTCGTCTTCGCGATTCGTTCGCCCAGCGCGCAGATGCGCATGGCCTGGTCCTGGCCGTCGCTCACCTGGACCGACGGATCACCGCCCGTCCGCTTGCGGTGTTTTTCCACGACGTCGCCGGCGTCGAAGGCCAGTTCGAACCCGACGAGGACCAGGCCGGCGCCGACGCCGAGGACGACCCACAGCACGACCGACCAGAAGGCGCCGCTGGAGAAGAAGAACGGGAAGGCGATGGCCGGGGCCAGGACGAGCACGATGGCGATGAGCCCGAGGAGCTCGTCACGGCGGTGGGTCACCCCGCCGGCCGGGGTCAGGGTGTGTCCCGCGGCCAGCAGCCGCGGATCGAAGACGCGGTAGCCGGACTCCGTGCGGATCATGGAGGGCAACGCGGTGACCTGCGCGTCGGGTCCGTCCATCGGGTCCTTCCCGGGTGGTTGCGTTTCCCGGTGGTGCTCGGTGACCATGGTCCCAGATCCGGCCCCGGAGAGGCAGCGTGATCGACCGCGAAGCCCAGTTGCGGGTCCTGCTCGACCGGGTCGAGGACGAGCGCGCCCGCGGCCGCGCGAACCGCGTGCGGGGGACGGTACGGCCGGCGGCGTGGGTGCTCGCGGCGCTGGTGGTGCTGACCGTGCTCGCCGTGGTGGCCGACCCGGCGGTGCTGGCCGTGCAGCCGTTCTGGTCCGGCGCGGGGCTGGCGGTCCTGCTGGCGGTGGGCCAAGGTCTCGCCGGCACGACGTTCACCCGGCTGAGGGAGCACGAGGACGACGCCGGCCGGCTGCGGCTGGCGGTCCGCCTGCACCGCGCCCACGAGCTGGCCGGCTGGGAGGCCGAGGACGTCCGGGACCGGCAGCGGCAGCTCGACGACCTCGACGACGCCCGCGACGACCGGCGCCGCACCCGGCGGCAGCTGACCGGGGCGCTCGTGGCCGTGGCCGGGTTCGGTGGTGGGCTGGCCGCGACGTTCGGCGTGCTCGGCGCGTCCTGGCCGGCCGGCTGGGGTATTCGCCTGCTGGTCGCCGTCCTGTCCTGCGGCGCCCTGGTCGCCCTCGAGGTGACGGCGGTCGCGGCCGGGCGGCTGGGCGTCACGAAAGCCAACCTCACCGGCGCGCAGCGGCGGCACCGCGACACGGCGCTGTACGACGCGCCCGCGCCCGGCGCCGAGCGCACGCATTTGGCGCCGCTGGGGCCGCGGGGCTGGCCGTTCGCCGTGCTTCCGGTGGTCGCGGTGGTTCTCCTGGCCGCGGTCGGCTTCTCGAGCCTGGCCGAGAGCCACCCCGAACCGGCCGCGGCGCCGGACCTCTCCGCACCTGCCCTGCAGCTGGCCGGCCGGAAGATCGGGGCGCCGGTGAACTGGGCGTCGGGGGTGGCCGTCACCCCGGACGGCAAGCACGTCTACGTCGGCAACGCCGGCCCGGCCGACCGGCCCGGCAGCGACGTCGCGGTGGTCGACCTGAGCACGGGCACGGTGACCACGACGCTTCCGGTCGCGCCGCACCCGATGGCCCTGGCGCTCAGCCGGGACGGCCGCCGTCTCGTCGTGGCGAGCACCGGCCCGGCCAAGACCCCGGCGGGCGCGCTCACGATCCTCGACCCGGTGACGGCCCAGGTCCGTTCGACGGTCCGGCTGGCCGGGCAGCCGCTCGACGTCGCCGTGTCGGCGGACGGGCGCACGGCATGGGCCGTCATCTCCGGCCCGAGCGCTTACGACAAGGGTTCCGCGGTCGCGGTCGACATCGAGAAGGGCACGGTCGTCGCCTCGGTCCCGGTCGGGGTCGACCCGGACGGCATCGCGCTCGACGGGGATCGCGCGTACGTGGCCAACTTCGACGAGAACACGGTCTCGGTCGTCGACACCGCCCGGCACGCTGCTGTGTCCACTGTAGACACCGGAGCGGGGCCGGGGAACCTGGTGGCGGACCCGCTGCGGCACACGGTGTGGGTCGTCAACCAGACCGAGTCCGACGCACACAGCGCGCTGACGGTGATCGACACGGCGACCCTGAAGACCACGCCGGTCGACCTCGGCCCGCCACCGCCCGGGACCAGCGGGGCGACGTCGCTCGCCCTCACCCCGGACGGCCGGCGGCTGCTCGTCAGCCGCGCCAGCCCGACCATGGACCCGGCGCCGCTGCTGTACGTCATCGACCCGGCGACCCGGCGCGGCACGGGGGTGATCACGATGCCCTACTCGTACCGCATCGCGGCAACGCCCGACAGCCACCACGCGATCACCGCGGCGGGCGACCTGTGGCTGCTCGACATCCCTTGACCGGCGACTAGGTCCGGTGGTTCTCGGTCAGCGTCGTGTGGACGGCCCGTTCGATCAGGATCGGCACGAAGGCATGGACGCGGGCGCCGGTGAACCGGGCGCGTTCGTGGCTGATGAGGTCGTGCAGCCGAGGCTGAGCTACCTCGGCGTATTCGTGGCTCAGGCGGTCTTCGAGCTGGGCGAGGTGGGAGTCGAGCTGTTCGGAGGCGAGCGTGTCCAGGGTTGGGCTGCTCATCGCGATCCTTCCCGTCGGCCATGCCGGTGGGGTTCGAATGCCCGGTAAACAACTATGGGGTGAATAGGAGATGAACGGCAGGCGCTGGCCGTGGCGGGAACTCGCGCGTCATGAACGGTTCGGGCCGGTCAGGCGGACGGTCATCGGCAGCCGGCGGTCGCCGCGGCCCGGGAGCGGCCCGTCGGTGCGTCGGTCATACCGGAACCGGGGTGTCGCCGGGCATTAGCACGGCCGAGAGGCGGGCCAGCACCTCGGGGTGGACGCGGTAGTACACCCAGGTCCCGCGGCGCTCGCCGGTGATCAGCCCGGATTCGCGCAGCACCTTGAGGTGGTGGGAGATGGTCGGGCCGGTCAGGTCGAACGCGTCGGTCAGGTCGCACACGCACGCTTCGCCGCCCGCGTGGGAGGCGATCAGCGACAGCAGGCGCAGCCGGACCGGCTCGGCCATCGCCTTGAACAGCTTCGCCAGCTCGGCCGCCTGGTCGACGGACAGGGGTTCGCGGGCCAGCGGGGAGCAGCACTCGTCCGGCGCAACGAGCGGGAGCTGTTTCGGCATGCGTCTATGTTGACAGGTGTCTATCTAGAGAGCAATCTAAGTCGCGTCCTGATTTGATGAACGTCTATCCAAGGAGGATGGGATGTCACGGATTCAGCTCGCGCTGCGGGTCGGCGACCTCGAAGGCTCGATCGACTTCTACTCGAAGCTGTTCGGCGCCGAGCCGGCCAAGCTCCGGCCCGGTTACGCGAACTTCGCGATCGCCGAGCCCGCGCTCAAGCTCGTGCTGCTGGAGGGGGAGCCGGGCCAGGCGACGGTCATGGACCACCTCGGCGTCGAGGTCGAGTCGACCGACCAGGTGAACGAGGCCAGTAAGCGCCTGACCGGCGAGGGCATGGAGACCCTGACCGAGGACAACACGACGTGCTGCTACGCCGTGCAGGACAAGGTGTGGGTGCACGGCCCCGGCCAGGAGCCGTGGGAGGTCTACACCGTGAAGGCCGATTCGCAAGCCTTCGGCACCGATAGCGTCGCGACTCCGGCCACGTGCTGCACGCCCGACGCGGAGACCGGCCAGGTCGACAAAGCCGCTCAGCCCGAAGGCTGCTGCTCCTGACCGCCGAGGCGTAGCTGCAGCTTGCTCGACGGACGTATGCCCGACGGCGCCTGTCCTGAACCGAGCTCAGAGCCAGCCGTTGGTCTCGGCGAGGCGCGCGGCTTCGGCGCGGGTGCGGGCTTCGGTCTTGCCGATCGCCGACGAGAGGTGGTTGCGGACCGTTCCGGCGGTGAGGCCGAGCGTCTTCGCGATGTCCGCGACCGTGCCGCCCTCGGCCGTCGCGCGGAGGACGTCGGCTTCGCGGTCCGTCAGCGGGCTCGTGCCGATGGCCAGGGACTCGGCCGCGAGCGCCGGGTCGATGAAGCGCAGTCCGGCGTGGACCCGGCGGATCGCGTTGAGCAGCTGCTCCGGCCGCGAATCCTTGACGACGAACCCGGCCGCGCCCGCGGACAGCGCGCGGGCGAGGTACCCGGGACGGCTGAAGGTCGTGCAGATCAGGACGCGGCACGCCGGCAGCGCGTGCCGGAGCTCGGCGGTGACGGCGAGCCCGTCGCGGCCGGGCATCTGGACGTCGAGCAGGGCCAGGTCGGGCTGCGTGCGCTGGGCCGCCGGGAGGACCTCGGTGCCCGAGCCGACCTCGGCGACGACCTCGATGTCCGGTTCCAGGCGGAGCATGGACACCAGCGCACCGCGGACGAGGGCCTGGTCGTCGGCCAGCAGGACGCGGATCACGCGGCGCCCGCCTCGGCGAAGACCCGGTAGCCGCCGCGCGGGCCGCGGCCGTGTTCGAGCCGGCCCGAGATCGCGGCCAGCCGCTCGGCGAGCCCGGTCAGGCCGTGCCCGGCCGCCGGTTCCGCGGTGACCGTGCCGTCGTCGGTGACCTCGACCCAGCCGGGGCCGAGCCGGACGCGGCAGTGCCCGGCGTCGGAGTGGCGCAGCACGTTGGTGACCGCTTCCCGCACGACGTAACCGAAAACGCCCCGCAGCTCGGGCTCGACGTCGTCGGCCGACGACGGCAGTTCGGCCTGGACACCCGCGGCTCGCAAGGCCAGGCGGGCGCCCGAGAGCTCGGCGGCGAGCGACACCTCCCGGTACCCCGAGACGGTGGCGCGGACGTCGGCGAGCGACTGGTGGCACAGGGTTTCCAGGTCGCGGACCTCGCTCAGCGCGAGCTCGGGGTCGGCGGCCGACTCCAGGATCCGCCGGGCCAGCCCGAGCTTGACGGCCATCGTCGAGAGGTTGTGGCCGAGGATGTCGTGCAGCTCGCGGGCGACCCGTTCGCGTTCGGAGTCCACGGCCAGCCGCCGGATCTGCGCGCGGGCGACCCGCAGGTGCCCGACGGTGAACGTCAGCGCGAAGACCACCCCGAGCGCCGCGGTGACCCCGCCGAGCGCGGCGACCTGGCTCCAGCTCACGTGCCCTGGCCCGGCTCGCATCCAGACGAGCTGCGCCGCCGCCGTCGCGAACCCGAGCGGGACCGAATAGCACAGCGGCAGCAGCATCAGGCCGAGCGCGACGGCGAAGGTCAGATCCGTCAGGTACTCGGGCGAGCCGAGAATCAGGGCGGGGGCGAGGCCGAAGCCGAACACCACGGCCACCAGGGCCGCCCGCTGCCGACGGGGCGCCGCCGGCCCGGACCACAGCGCGAACACGTAGCAGGCGCCGTAACAGGTGATCGCGGCGAGCGCGAGCACCGTGCGCGCCGTACCGTGCGGCTCGTGGACGATCATCACGACCCGGCGGATCAGCACCAGCAGCGCGAGGCCGTTCACCACGACGGGGGCGACCCGGCGCCGCCGGTTCGCCCAGAAGCTCCAGTCCGGCCACTGCCGCACGGAGAACCGGCCCGGATCACGCTCGCTCACCCCGTCACCCTAGGCAGGACCGGCCGGGAACGCCCCATGACAGATGGCACAGGGCCCTCCGGCCGCGCGGTGGTGCGGTGAAACCATGGTGATGAAAACGAAGATCTTGCCGGCGGCGCTCGCCCTCGCCGCGGTGGTTTCGGGAGTGTCCGCGGCGGACGCGACAAGCGCGGCTCCGGTGGCGTGGGGGCCGTGCCCGGCCGACGTCGCGAAACCCGGCCTGCAGTGCGCGAACCTCGACGTGCCCCTGGACTACCGTCACCCGGACGGGCGAAAGATCAGCGTCGCGATCTCACGCCTGGCGAGCGCGAAACCCGCCCAGCGCCGCGGTGTCCTGCTGGTCAACCAGGGTGGCCCCGGCCTCGACGGCCTGAGCTTCCCGGGCACGCTCATGGCGTCCGGACTGCCGCAGCAGGTGCGCGACGCCTACGACGTGATCGGGTTCGACCCGCGCGGGATCGGCCACAGCACCCCGGTGACCTGCGACCTGACGCCCGAGCAACGCACGACGAGCGTGAACCCGCCCTTCCCGCACGGCCCGGCGGACGTCACGAAGGCGGCCGCGGCCGCAAAAACCGTCGCCCGGCAGTGTCTGACGTCGAAAACGGCGTCCATGCTGCCGTTCGTCACCACCGCGAACACCGCGCGCGACATGGACCGGATCCGGACGGCGCTGGGTGAGCCGAAGCTGTCGTACTACGGCGATTCCTACGGGACGTACCTCGGTGCGGTGTACACGACGCTGTTCCCCCAGCGCAGCGACCGGATCGTGCTGGACAGCAGCCTCGGGCCGGAGGGCTACGACGTCGAAGCGCTGCGGAGCCAGGGTCTGGGCTTCGAAATTCGCTTCCCGGAGTTCGCGAAGATCGCCGCGGCCGACCCGGGCCAGTACGGCCTGGGCACGAGCCCGGCGGCCGTCAAGGCGAAGTACTTCGAGCTCGCCGAGCGCCTGGACCGGGCTCCGGAGCAGGGGTACGACGGCACGACGTTCCGCACGCTCACCGCGGCCCTGCTCCGCGCGGACGTCACCTTGCCCGCCATCGCGAAGTTCTGGCACAAGTTCGACGGGACCGGGGCGTCGTCTTCGGCGGCCGCCGAGGGTACCGACAACTTCGCGTCGGGGTACCTCGCGGTGGTCTGCGGTGATTCGCGGTGGCCGCAGTCGGTGGCGACCTACCAGCGCAACGTCGAGGTCGACCGGGTCCGCTACCCGATGTACGGCCCGTACGCGGCGAACATCCGGCCGTGCGCGTTCTGGCCGTCACCGGCCGAGCCGCGGGTGCGGATCACCGATCACGGCCCGGCGAACGTGCTGATGCTGCAGAACCTCCGCGACCCGGCGACGCCGATGCCCGGCGCCCTGCGTCTCCGCGCGGCGTTCGGCGACCGCGCCCGGTTGGTGACGGCCGACCAGGGTGGTCACGTGGCCTACCTCAACGGCGCGAACCAGTGCGGCAACACCGCGGTGAGCGACTATCTGGCCACCGGCAAGCGCCCGGCGCACGACACGTTCTGCCCGGCCTGAGCGACGGCGTTCGTCAGCTGGGATCGGCCCTCCGCGTCCGAAGCTGCGCGGAGGGCCGGCGTCCGGCGCGGGGGCGGCGTTCACCGGCGATGATGGGGTGAGCAGGCCGGCCGCAGAGAGGAAGTCGTCATGGACGGGCTCACCGAAGAGGAAGAGGCGATCGTCGCCGTGGTGGGGGCGTTCGTCGACCGGGAGGTGCGGCCCGTCGCGCAGGAGCTCGACCACGGCGACGTGTACCCGGAGAAGCTCATCGGCCAGATGAAGGAGATGGGCATCTTCGGCCTCGCGATCCCCGAGCCGTGGGGCGAGGCGCACGTCTCCGCGCGGTGCTACGCCGCCGTCACCGAGGAGCTGTCGCGCGGCTGGATGAGCCTCGCCGGGGCGATGGGCGGGCACACCGTCGTCGCGAAGCTCCTGCTCGAGCACGGCACACCCGAACAGAAAGACGCCTACCTGCCGAAGATGGCGACCGGCGAGATCCGCGCGACGATGGCTCTGACCGAACCCGGCGGCGGCTCCGACCTGCAGGCCCTGCGCACCACGGCCCGCCGCGACGGTGACGCCTACGTCGTCAACGGCTCGAAGACGTGGATCACGAACGCCCGCCGGTCGCAGCTGATCGCCCTGCTGTGCAAGACCGATCCCGCCGCGGAACCCGCGCACGGCGGCATCAGCATCCTGCTCGCCGAGCCCGGCCCCGGCTTCCACGTCTCGCGCGACCTGCCGAAGCTCGGCTACAAGGGCGTCGAGAGCTGCGAGCTGACCTTCGACGACTTCCGCGTCCCGGCGACGGCGTTGCTCGGCGCGGAAGAGGGCCACGGGTTCACGCAGATGATGCGCGGGCTCGAAATCGGCCGCATCCAGGTCGCCTGCCGTGCGCTGGGTGTCGGGCGTGCCGCCCTCGAAGATTCCCTGCGTTACGCCCAGGAACGCGAGAGCTTCGGCAAGCCGATCTGGCAGCACCAGTCGGTCGGCAACCTGCTCGCCGACATGGCCACGAAGCTCGAGGCCGCGCGCCAGCTCGTGCACCACGCCGCCCGCCGGTACGACTCCGGCGAGCGCGCCGACCTGGAGGCCGGCATGGCGAAGCTCTTCGCGTCCGAGACGGCGATGCAGATCGCGCTCGACGCCGTGCGGATCCACGGCGGCTACGGCTATTCCACGGAGTTCGACGTCGAGCGGTACTTCCGCGACGCGCCCCTGATGATCGTCGGGGAGGGCACGAACGAGATCCAGCGGACCGTGATCGCACGCCAGCTGGTCAAGCGCCACCCGATCCCGTCCTGAGCCGGAAGGACAAGCATGGAGCTGATCCAGCCCGAGCCGGCCGAGGCGCTCGCCGCGCTGCTCGGCGTGCCGCTGCCCGACGTCGAGGCGGGCCTTCCCCTGCTGTGGCACTGGCTGTACCTGCTCGACCGGCCCGCGCAAGCGGACCTCGGCCCGGACGGGCACCCGGTGCGGGGCACGGTCCTCGCCCCGCCGGGACCGAGCCGGCGGCGCATGTGGGCGGGCGGCCGGGTCCGGACGACCGGGGCGCTGCGGTGCGGCGAGCCCGCCACCCGGCACTCGGAAGTCCTTTCCACGACGGAGAAGCACGGCCGGTCGGGCGCGCTGACGTTCGTCGTGGTCGCCCACCGGATCCGGCAGCGCGGCCAGGTGGTGGTCGACGAGCGGCAGGACGTCGTCTACCGCGAAGAGTCGAGCGCCTTGGCCGCGTCCGACGACGGCCCGGAGGTCCCGCCCGCCGACGGCGAGTGGGCGCTCGACGTGACGCCGACGCTGCTGTTCCGCTTCTCGGCGTTGACGTACAACTCGCACCGCATCCACTACGACCGTGACTACAGCCGTGACGTCGAGGGTTATCCCGGCCTGCTCACCCACGGCCCGCTCCAGGCCCTCGCCATGGCCGAAGCGGCCCGGGCGAAGGGCGCCACCGGCGACCTGGACTTCGAGTACTGCCTCGTGGCGCCGCTGTTCGACCACCAGGGCCTGGTCGCCCGCGCCGACGGCGCCACGACGTCGGTCCGCGACCGCCACGGACGGCAGACCGCGACGGGGACGCTGCGGCCCGGCCGAGGGAAGTGAACCTGGGAGTAGCTCTCCCTGGTTCGCCCGCGGCGGACCGGCGACGCTGGAAGCATGGACAACGAAGCAACTCCCGTCGTCGGAATGTGGGTGACCGCCGACGGCCACATCCGCCAGGAACTGCTCCCGGACGGCCGCTACGACGAAGCGCGCGGCACCCGGACGAGCGCCTACACCGGCAGGTACACGGTCACGGGCACCCACCTCGACTACGTGGACGACACCGGCTTCACCGCAACCGGCGACATCCGCGACGGCGTGCTGTACCACGAGCACCTCGTCCTCTACCGCGAAGACAGCTGACGGTTCAGGCGAGCAGACTGGCCGGATGGATCTCCACCTCACGGGCAAACGAGCACTGGTCACCGGCGCGTCGAAAGGCATCGGCGCGGCGATCGCCGAAGTGTTGGCCGCCGAAGGCTGCGCCCTGCGGCTGGCCGCGCGCAACGGCGAGGCGCTGGAAGAGCGCGCCCGGACGCTGCGGGCGGACCACGGTGTCGAAGTGACCACCCATGCCGTCGACCTGCGGGTCGCCGCCGACCTCGCACGGCTCGCCGAAGCGGCCGGGGCCGTCGACGTCCTCGTCAACAACGCCGGTGACATCCCCGCCGGCACGCTCGAGGACGTCGGGCCCGAACGGTGGCGGCACGCGTGGGACCTCAAGGTCTTCGGCTACATCGACCTCGTCCGGCTCGTGTACCCGCGGCTGCGCGACCGGGGCCGCGGGGTGATCGTCAACGTCATCGGCACCGGCGGTGAGCAGCCGACCGCCGGGTACATCGCCGGTGGCGCGGGCAACGCCGCGCTGATGGCCTTCACCAAGGCGCTCGGCGGCGAGGCCCCGCGCCACGGCGTGCGCGTGGTCGGCGTGAACCCCGGTCCGGTGGCCACCGAGCGGTTCACGGCCATGCGGGCCGCGAACACCGACGTCGACGCCCAGTTCGCCGCACTGCCCTCGGGGCGGGTCGCCGAGCCCGGTGAGGTCGCGGACCTGGTCGCGTTCCTCGCGTCCGAGCGGGCCGGCTACATCAGCGGGACGATCGTCACCATCGACGGCGGCCTGACGGCGGGGCGCTAGCGGCGGTCACTGCGGGTTGGTCTGCCAGGCGGTGATCCGGCCGCTGATCGTGATGACCAGCGCGGCGGGGGGGGGGGGGGGGGGGGGAGAGGGGGGGGGGGGGGGGGGGGGGGGGGGGGGGGGGGGGGGGGGGGGGGGGGGGGGGGGGGGGGGGGGTGGTGGGGGGGTTTCT
>NZ_JBVJNO010000009.1:78487-80369 GCF_055583645.1 Amycolatopsis sp. NPDC104587 | reverse complement strand
GAACAGAACAGCGGAAGACAGGGTGGTGGACGGTTGGTAGGGTTGGGCGTTGGTTTTTGTGTTGGGACACCCCCCCCCCCCCCCCCCCCCCCCCCCCCCTCCCCCCCCCCCCCCCCCCCCCCCCGCGACGGTGTCGAGGTCGCGCGTGGTCGTCGTGTCGTCGGTGAGGCGGGAGCCGACCGAGGACAGCAGCTGGTTCCCGAGGAAGGCGGCCCACCACCAGGACACCAGCTCGGCGCCCGGCGTCGGGAACAGCCGCCCCGCACCGCGCGGCCGCTGGGGGTTGCTGGCGTTCCAGACGTCCCGGACGACCATCTGCGGGAACCAGAAGCTGACGATCGGCACGATCCAGCCGAGCACCGCCCACATCGGCGAGTGCCGGTGCCGGGCGGGTTCGATCACCTCGGCGTTGGCGCGGGCGAGCCACAGCCACCGCATGAAGACGATCGCGGTGACGACCTGGAACCCGAGGTAGGTCCAGCTCACCGCCAGCCAGGCGGACGCGGGGAAGGCGCCCCATTCGCCCGCGACGCCCGCGATGTCGACCGCGGTGGTCACGATGATCAGGATCGCGGCCGCGCTCTGCCAGCCCGCGAGCGGCCGAACCCGCGGCATCGGTCTCTGCGGAACGGGCGCGGTGAAGTGTGGCTGCATGGTTTTCCCCCAGGTTTCAGTGCGTGAATCGTGAGAAAATCAACTTCGGTGAGGCGTGTCAAGCGGCCGCGGAACAGCTGTGGTGGAACGTCGTGACCGTGGAGCCGGTCGTGGTCGCGACCACACCGTCGTCGGTGAGCACTGGCCGGCCGAAGTCCTGGTTGGTGACCAAGGTGTCGGTGAGGACCCCGTTTTCCCAGACCCCGAGCGCCTCGCCGCCCTCGGCGGTCAGGTAGGTGCCGGCCGAGCGGGTGCCGGAGTCGACCGCCGGCTCGATCGCCCAGACGTCGAACTGGCGGACGATCGTGCCGGTCAAGTCCCATTCGACCGTCGCGAACCGGTCGTTCTCGTACTTTTCCCCCGCGATGCGGCCGTTCCGGAACGCGCTGGCGTAGTCGGTGCCCAGCGCGAGCTTGGTCATCGTCCCGTCCGGGTGCCGCACGAAGAAGTCGGCCTGCGAGTTCTCCGCGCGGACCAGGATGCGGCCCTGCTCGTCGATCTCGACCGGGCTGACGTACCCGTAGACGGCGGGATCGGGGTTGAGCGTCAGCACGGTGCCCGGCGCGGCGGCCGGCCAGATCGCCAGGTCGAAGGTGTCCCCGATGCCGAGCGCGGTCCCGGCGACGTCGCCGGCGTCGTTGATCGCGAGGGCCCGGGCCGAACGCCGGCCCGGCGGGACCGGAAGAGCCGTGAACTTCCCGTCCCGGTAGACGACCGCGCTGTCCTGGAACCCGTTGTTGTAGGTCAACCCGACCGCGGTGCCCGCGGAGTTGATGTCGTACAGCTCGGTCTGCTTGCCGAACGCCCGGCCGAGGTTCTCGGCGACCCCGTGGTGCCACCGGATCGCGCCACCGGAGGAACCGCTGCCCGCGATCCAGCCGTCGTTCGCGGCGGCGGCGACGTATCCCCGGGTCTGCCCGGCGGGCAACGGCAGCGTGGCCCGCGTCCACGCGCAGCCGTCCGCGCCGCGCGCCGCGGCGGTGACCGTCAGCATCGGCGCCAAAGCCACTGCGGCGGCCAGCACCGCCTTCAGCCTGCGGTTCATGGTTCCCCCTCGTCCAGCGCGAAGCCGTCCTCGCGGGGGACTCACGCCTGACGAGCCCGATCGGTTGATGCCGATCGGGGAAAGAACCGGCGCGGGGGGGGGGGGGGGGGGGGGGGGGGGGGGGGGGGGGGGGGGGGGGGGGGGGGGGGGGGGGGGGGGTGGTGCGGGCCTGGGCGGCCTGTC
>NZ_JBVJNO010000009.1:17310-78477 GCF_055583645.1 Amycolatopsis sp. NPDC104587 | reverse complement strand
TCCCGGGCGGGTATGCGGTGCGTGGGGGAAGAAGAAAGACAAGACCACCCCCCCCCCCCCCCCCCCCCCCCCCCCCCCCCCCGGACGGGCGTCAGGAGATCAGGGCGACCTCCGTGTCCGTCAGCGCCTTGCCGGCCACATGGACGTCGTCGACTGCGCCGCTCCAGAAGTCGACGTTTCCGCCGTTGTACTTGGCGCGGCCGACCGTGAACGCGCCGGTGCTGACGCGCGCCGGTCCGGCCGGGGCCGTCGCGACCCGCACGCCGTCGACGTAGAGCCGGATTTCGTTGCCGGCCCGGACACCCGTCAGCTCGTACCAGCGGCCGATCTCCGGCACGACCTCGTACCGGGCCCGGTTGCCGCCGGGGGTGCTGAACGCGAACGCGCCCTGCCCGTACTGCAGGTAGAACGGGCTCTCCTGCTCCCGGCCGTCCTGGCTCACCGCGGTCGCGTAGTTGCCGGGCAGCTGGTCGAGCCGCACCTTCGCGGACACGGTGTAGTCACCGGTCGTGTCGACGACCGGGCCGAGCGTGTCGGCGGAGCCGCCGCTGAACTGCAGCGCGCCGTCCTTGAACGCCACGCCGGACGGGGTGAGCGTCAGCGGGTTCCGGCCGCCGCTCGAGTCCTTCGCGGTTGTTCCGCCGCGCTCGTCGAGGTTCCAGTCGCCCTTGCCCGCGTAGGGATACGGCTTCCCCGCGTCGGCGCCGGCTTCGATCACCCGCCGGTTGATCTCGCGAACCGGACCCGGGTCGACCTTGATCCGCTTGCGGTCATACGTCCACAGCCCGTTGAGCTCGCCTTCGAGATCGGTGACCTGTGTGTAGACCGAAGCCGACAGCTCGGCCCTGGCCTGCCCGAGGTAGAACGTGCGGGTGTTGTCGACGTACTTCGCCGTCAGCGCCGCCTTGTCCGCCACGCCGCTGTAGATCGCGATCGGCGCACCCGGCCACTGGTGACCCGGCGTGCGCAGCGTGAAGCCGCCGTGCTCGCCGTCCATCGCGACGCGCCTGCCGTCCGAGGCGGCCGAGTCGGTGTTGTTGTAGTCGTGGTGGTCGATGACGTCGCCGCGGCCCGAGTCGCCCTTGGACGCACAGCAGTTCACCCCGCTGTGGGCGTTGACGATCCGGCTCGGGTCGGCGGCCTTGACCTGGTCGGCGATCCGGCCGGTGGCCGTCTTGTCCCACTCGCCCCAGCCCTCGTTGAACACGATCCAGGCGTAGACGGACGGGTAGTTCTGCAGCTGGTGCATCTCCTCCAGGCCCTGGCTGAGCCACGCCTGCTGCGCCCCGGGGTTGTTGCCGTCGTCGAGGGACACGAAGTCCTGCCACACCAGCAGTCCCAGCTGGTCCGCGTGGTAGTACCAGCGGGCCGGCTCGACCTTGATGTGCTTGCGGACGGCGTTGAAACCGAGGTCCTTCTGCGCCTTCAGGTCGAAGACGAGGGCGTCGTCGCTCGGCGCGGTGTTCAGGCCGTCCGGGTAGAAGCCCTGGTCCAGCTGCATCAGGGAGAAGAACGGCTTGCCGTTGAGCGTCAGCTTGGGGACGCCGTTGACGTTCGTGATGCCGGTGGACCGCATGCCGAAGTAGCTCTTGACCTTGTCACCGCCCAGCTTGATCTCCAGCTGGTACAGGTACGGGTCGTTCGGCGTCCACAGGTGCGGGCTGGGCACCGGAATCTTCAGGTTCGTGTTCGCCGGGCCGGTGACCGTGCCGACCTGCCGGCCGCGCGCGTCCTTGGCGACCGCCGTGACGGTGGCGGTGCCCGCGGACTTGACGTTCAGCGCCAGCGAGTTCGTGGTGAGGTCGGGCGTCGTCTTGATCTCGTCGATGCCCTTGTCCGCCACGGGTTCCAGCCACACCGTCTGCCAGATGCCCGACGACGGCGTGTAGAAGATCCCGCCGGGGTTGGGGGACTGCTTGCCCTTGGGCTGGTACGGGCCGGTGGTGTCGGTGACGGCGACGACGATCTCCTGCTCGTCACCGCGCTTGAGCGCGTCGGTGATGTCCGCGCTGAACGCCGTGTAGCCGCCGGTGTGTTCGGCGACGAGCTTGCCGTTCACCCAGACCTTGGCCTGGTAGTCGACCGCGCCGAAGTTGAGCTTGAGACGCTGCCCGCCGCCGATCTTCCAGTCGCGCGGGACGCTGACCGTGCGGCGGTAGAACATGTGGTCCTCGTGCCGTTCGAGCCCGGAGAGCTGCGACTCGATCGGGTAGGGGACGACGACCTTCTCGGGCAGCCGCTTGCCGAAGGTGGGCTGCTGGCCTTCCTTGGCGGCCGAGAACTCCCACGGGCCGTTGAGGTTGACCCACTTGTCGCGCTCGAGCTGCGGCCGCGGGTACTCCGGCAGCGGGTTGCGGGTGTCGACCTTCTCGCCCCACGGCGTCTTGAGCCGTTCCGTCGACGCGTTCGCGACGAGGCGGCCGGTCTTGCCGATCTTCGTGCCGTTGACCGCGAGCGCGCCCGCGCCGTCGTAGTAGAGGGTGACCCGCTGGCCCTTGAGGACCCGCTCGGCCAGCCGGATCGTGACCCGGTCGCGGGCCGTGGTGAGGGACGCGACCGGCATCGGCGTCGCGTCGACGTCGATCCGCAGGTGGTTTGCCAGGTCGCCGGTGCCCGAGACGCGGCCGTCGAAGCCGGTGGTGAGGGTGCGGCCGTCCTGGGACACCTCCGCCGTGCGCGGCACGACGGCGAAGTCGGCCGGGGGAGTGAACGCCGAGAGCGGCACGATCTGCTTGGTGATGGCCGGGCTCGACCAGCGCAGGAACATGTTCGCGCCGCCGGTGTCCTGGAACATCTCCAGCTTGAAGTCGTACTGCTTGCCGGCGGTCAGCGTGACCGGCGCGCTGGTCTGCTCGGAGTCCCAGTCGCCGACCCAGTGGTCGATCACCGGCGCGCCGTCGAGGAACAGCCGGAACCCGTTGTCCCCGATGGCGTAGAAGGTGTAGTCGCCGGTCCGCGGCACGGCGAGCCGGCCGGTCCACCGGGCGGTGGTGTGCTCGGTGCGCCCGGCGACCAGGCCGAATACCGAGGTCAAATCGGGGTGGTCGACCTCCCCGTCGAGCGCGGTGCCGGCGAGGTTGGCGAAGTCGTGCGCGTCCGGCGTCGACGGCGTGAAGTACTCGGCTTTCAGGCCGTGCACGGCCTCGGCGGCACCAGCGGGCGGCGTGCCCGAGGCGACGCCCAGCGCCACCAGCAGGGCGAGGAGAACGGAAGCGGCTCTTCTCATCGGCGGGGACCCTCCATTTTTACAACGTTGTAAAACGCTCCGGGGGAGATCCAATCAGATAATTCGGACTTCTGTCCAGGTCGCCTGCGGGGGTGCCCTGGATTTCCGCGTCGGGCTTGCCTACACCGACGGCTGCTCGCGGTCGTAGTACACCGTCATCGTGAGGTCGTCCTCGCCGCCGGTTGCCTCCGACGTGAAGGTGATGTCGTGGACCTGGATGTCGCCGAGGGCCTCGACCGCGTCGGCGACGCGACGGAGCAGCGCGGCGACGTCGCCCTGGCCCGGCCCGGTCGGGTTGCTCTGGGAGAAGTGGAAAGCACGCCACTGGTCACGCGGGTCGGTCATGGCGCCCAGCATGTCAGCACACGGCGGACGCCCGCGGTTCGTCCGCCGTGTCAGGGTGGCGGCCGGTGATGACCGCGGTGGTCAGCGGGGTGGAGGCGCCGGCGTGGGCGGACCCGGCTGCCGTCGTCCATGCGGTGGACCTGGAAGGCGCCAAGAACTTCCGCGACGTCGGCGGGTACGCCACGACGGATGGCCGTACCGTGCGCACAGGTGTGGTCTACCGGTCGAACAAGCGTCGACCGGATCCGGAAACCTGGGCCAGTCGATCGGCTACCCGTTCATGGTCGACTTCGTGGGTGCGGACTACGCCTTCGGTGACGTGTCAGGGCTGTGTCGTCCCCGTGTCAGGGTCGCCGCCGACAGTGGTCCTCATGACAAGCAACAGCATCTCCTCGACCGACTCCCACTGGACCGGCATGGTGCCGGTCGAAGACACGACGCTCGCCGTCACCGACTCCGGTGGCCCCGGCGTCCCGGTCCTCTACCTCAACGGCCAGTTCGCCACCCAGGGCTACTGGAAGCGCGTCCTCGCCGACCTCGGGGACGGCTTCCGCCGCATCACCTTCGACGAGCGGGCCCGCGGTAAGTCCGGGCGCTCCGCCGACTACTCCTTCGAAGCCGCCGTCCGGGACGTCGATGCCGTGCTCGCCGCCCGTGGGGTGGAGCGGGCCGTCGTGGTCGGCTGGTCCTACGGCGCCGTCGTCGGCGCGCACTGGGCGCACCGCAACCCCGAGCGGACGCTGGGCGCCGTCCTGGTCGATGGCGCCTACCCGCACGACTGGCTGGACGACGCCATGGAGGAGCGGATCCGCAAGCTCTTCAAGCGGATGAGCTGGTTCCTGCCGCTGCTGCGCCCGACCGGCCTGGCCCCGCGGATGACCGCCGCGCAGCAGGCCGAGAGCAACATCGAGCTCGGCAAGCTCTCCCGCGAGCGCGAGCTGGGCCCGGTGCTGGACGGCATCACCGTGCCGGTCCGCTACGTCGTCGCTTCGGGGACTTCCCTCGGCAGCAAGGGGGACGAGCAGGAGCGGATCCGCGTCAGCCTCGACGCCGTCATCGGCCGGAACCCGAACATCACCAGCGAGAAGGTCGCCAGCAACCACGGCGCGATCCTGCGCAAGGATTTCCGGGCCGTCACCGGCGCCGTCCGCGAGGTCGCCGCCCTCGAAAGCTGAGCGTCACCGGGCTTTCTCGTAGCCGCGCATCTGTTCGGCCATCCGCTCCAGTTCGGCCAGCGCAGCCGGCGAGGCGACGGCGAGGCCGCTGTGGGCGGCCGTAGGGCTCCGCAAGAACCGGCTGAACACCGGCACCAGCAATCGTTCCGGCACCATCCGCAGCGCACCGAACGCGCGGGGGACCACCGGCGTCGGCAGGGCGGCCAGGCTCTCTCGCATCACCCGGATCATGGCGCGGATCGCGGCCGGGTCGGCGGCCAGGGCCGCCGGGCCGCCCGCCGCGTGGGTCGCCTGCTCGAGGGGCACCGCGTACGCCGCGTGCGTCTTGAGCCACGCGTCCATCCGCGGCTCGGGCTTCGCGGTGATCCCGGCGGCTCGGAACGTCCGGACGATCCGGTCCAGCCGCGGGGTGGCGCGCCCGCCGGGCTCGCCGATCGGCATCGGGGTCAGGCGGTTCACGAGGCCGGTCGCGCGGTGGCGGACGACGTCGCCGTCCATCGTGCCGCCGGCGGTGAAGAAGCCGAGCAGCACGCGGTCGAGTCCGATCACCTCGCCCAGTGGCTCCGCGCCGGCCGCCCAGTTGAGCAGGAACAGCACGTCGCCTTCGACGCCGGCGAGTGCCGCCAGCACCGCGTCCACCTGGTGGGTGCGGACGAGGACGGCGATCAGGTCGTACCGGCCGGCCGGGTGCTCGACCACCGGCACCGCGACCTGCCGGACAGCCGGGCTGTCACCCTCGGCGAGCTGAACGCCGTGCCTGCGCAGGGCGGCCAGGCGCGCGCCCCGGGCGAGGAGCGAGACGTCGTGCCCGGCCTCGTGCATCCGGACGGCGAACTGGCTGCCGAGCACGCCGGCGCCGTAGACGAGCAGTTTCATGACGGCTCTCATTCATACGTTCGTTTGAATCATACGTGTGTATGGTAGCTGACATGGCGTCGCCCGACACCCGCACTCAGCTCCTCGACGCGGCCGAACACCTCTTCGCCGAGCGCGGGTTCCGGGGTACCTCGATCCGCGCCGTCACCGATCTCGCCGGAGCGAACCTGGCCGCCATCGGGTACCACTTCGGCTCGAAGGCCGAGCTCCTCACCGCGGTCGTCCGCCGGGTGGTCGAACCCATCACCGCCGCGCAGGCCGCCGGCCTCGACCGGCTGCTCGCCCGGACCCCGGACCCGTCGGTCGCGGATTTGGTGGAGGCGTTCGCGGGGCCGCTGTTCGACGGGATGCCGGCCGGTGACGAGGGCGGCGCCCGGACGTCCCGGCTGATCGTGCGGATCATCGGCGACCCGGCCGGGGAGATGCGCGAGTGGACCGGCCCGGCCGAGGACGCGGTCCGCGACCGCTACCTGGCGGCGTTCGGCCGGGCCCTGCCCGAGCTGTCCCCGGCGGAGCTGTGGTTCCGGATCCGGGGCATCCTGGCCGTCACGGCCGTGGACCGCGTCGAGATCCACAACCAGCACGCCCCGGCCGAGTCGTCCCCGGCGGCGGCCCGGCGCTTCGCGGTCACGTTCCTGGCGGCGGCGATGAGCGCGCCGCCGACCGGGACCTGACGGCCGCCTGCTCGCACAAGGCCGAGACTCGGCCGCCCGGAAATGCGGTTTTCCGGGAAAGCCGCATTACCGGAAGCGACGATCGGTGAACGGCCGCACGGGCAATTACCGGACCCGCGCGGTGCTGTCGATCACGTCGGCGTTACTGTCGCCGCCGTTGCGGGCGCGCTGAAACCGATCCGTGATCTCCGTCGGCAAACCGAGTACTGTTCGGACACCAATCGGACTCGAGGAAGTGGAGCGATGTCGGAACGACCGCCCGCACAGCATCGGGAAGAACGCCAGTCGGTCGGCCGGGCCGTAATCGGGGTGGTGGTCACCGCGGTCGTCGCCGCGGCGATCTGGACGTGGATATCCCTGTCGATTTCCGGTGGTCAGGGGATTGTCGTCGCCGTCGCGGGCGCGTTCACCGGGATCGCCGCCTGTGTCGCGGTGTTCTTCGCGTTGCGCCGCACCGATCAGGTCGCGCACGAGACCGGCCGGACGCAGGCCGCGCTCGACGAGGCCCGGCAGGCCCGCGAGTTTGTCCGGTTCAGCGACGGTGAGCTGGCCCGGCTGCTCGACCGGACGGTGCCCGACGCCGTCGCGAGGCTGCGCGGGGGCGCGCCGGCGGACAGCGTGCTCGCCGAAGTCCCGCGCCCCGCCGACGAACTCCACCAGCGCGTCCTGCGGCTGGTGGTCGACGAAGTCGCCGTCGGGGAACGCCGTCGCGCGGCCGCGACCGCTGCCTGCGCGAACGCCGCGGGCCGGTTGCAGGCGCTGGCGACCAGCACCCTCGGCGACCTGCGGGAAATGGAAAACCGCTCGTCGGACGCGATGCTCGGGGATCTCCTCAAAGTCGACCACAGCACGGCGCAGGCGGGCCGGCTGGCCGACAGCATCGCCGTGCTCACCGGCGCGCGCTCGGGCCGCCGCTGGACAAAACCGATCCGGATGGAGAGCATCCTGCGCGGCGCGCTCGGCCGGATCGGCGCCTATCAGCGGGTCCGCGTGCATTCCGCGAGCGGGGTGGCCGTCGTCGGCTATGCCGCGGAAGACGTCATGCACGCGCTCGCCGAACTGATGGACAACGCCACGAAGTTCTCGGCGCCGTCGGAAGAAGTGCACGTTTATGTCGAAGATCTGCACAACGGGGCAGTCATCACCATCGAAGACGGTGGCCTCGGCATGAAGGCGCAGGCTCTCGTCCGCGCCGAGCGCGCGGTGTCCCTCGACCAGCCGCTCGACCTGACCTCGATGTCGGGGACGCGGCTCGGGCTCGCCGTGGTCGGCTGCCTGGCGCGCAAGCACCAGCTGCACGTGTTCTTCCGGCCCTCCTCGCGCGGCGGGATCGGCGTCGTCATGCGGATCCCGACCCAGCTGATCACGCAGCCGCGCCCGGATGCCCTGCCGGAGCGGGAAGAACCGGCCGCCGCCGTCGCGTGGCCCGGCCCCGACACGAGCCACGAGATCACCGGCGAGCTGACCGAGCCGTCGGAACTGCCGAAGCGCTCGCGCGGGCAGACGCTGACCGCCGCGTCACGCCGGCCGCCGTCGCCCACGCCGAGCACGGCCCGCGCCGAACGGGACACCGGTTCCCGGTTCGGGGCCTTCCAGCAGCGGCGCAGCGGCGGGACCACGCCGTCGCGCCACACCGCCTCCCCGGCGGAAACCGGCGAAGACGCGTGACCCGCACCCCCGAACCCCGCCAGATTGGAGCGAGGGGACCCGTCAGACCGGTCCCCGGATTCGATGACTGACTCGGACAAGAGCCTCGAATGGCTCCTCGAAAACCTCGTCGGCAACACCGCCGGCGCCTGTCACGCTCTCGTGCTGTCGCGTGACGGCCTGAAGCTCTGCCACACGCAGGGCCTCACCGTCGACCGCGCCGACCAGCTGGCCGCGATCGCGGCCGGGGTCCAGGCGCTGGCGCACGGCGCGTCCGTCGAGTTCGGCGACGGCACCGGCGGCGTGCGGAACTCGATGACCGAGTTCCACGGCGGGATCCTCTTCATCGTGGAGGCCGGGGTCGGCTCGCACCTGGCCGTGATCGCCACCGAAGACGCCGACGTGGGCCTGATCGGCCACAACATGGACGAGCTGGTGGAACAGATCGGCTCGGTCTTCACCGCCCCGCCGCGCTTCACGGCGGCCGACCACCCGGCTTCGTGACCCGTTCGGCGCTCGACGGGGAAGACCCGGACCGGCTCTACACGGTCACGGGCGGGCGCAGCAGCGCGGACGACATCGACCTCGACCTCGTCACGCTGATCGTCCGGGAGTCGCTGCCGTCGGCGGGCATGCAGTCCGAGCACGTCCGGATCCTCGAGATCGCCGCGAAGCCGACGTCCGTCGTGGAGCTGTCGTCCGATCTGTCCCTCCCGGTGAGCGTGGTCAAGATCTTGCTCGCGGACCTGCTGGCCACGGGCAAGGTGTCCGCCCGACATCCGTCGTCTCGAACCACGGCCCCGGCCGCGGGACGGACCTCCGACTCGGAATTCCTCAAGAAGGTGCTCGTTGGACTCCGCAATCTCTGAAACAGACGAACGGCTGCCCCTGGCCGACACCGCGTCCGACGGACTGAAGATCGTCATCGTCGGCGGCTTCGGCGTCGGCAAGACGACGATGGTCCGGTCGGTCAGCGAGATCCGGCCGCTGAGCACCGAAGAGACGATGACCCAGGCCGGGGTCGGCGTCGACAGCATCCGGGGGGTGCAGGCCAAGACGACCACCACGGTGGCGTTCGACTTCGGCCGGATCAGCCTCGACGAGCAGCTGATCCTCTACCTGTTCGGCGCCCCGGGCCAGGAGCGGTTCTGGTTCCTCTGGGACAGCCTCTTCGCCGGCACGCTCGGCGCCGTCGTCCTGGTGGATGCCCGCCGCCTGGCCGAATCGTGGTACGCGATCGACCGGCTCGAACACCACGGGACGCCGTTCATCGTGGCCCGCAACAACTTCGGCCCGCCCAAGCACAGCCTCGACGACGTCCGCGCCGCGCTCGACCTGGACGGCGAGGTGCCGCTCGTCGACTGCGACGCCCGCGACCGGGACTCGGCCAAGCAGGTGCTGATCTCGCTCGTCGACCACCTCTACACCCTGTCCAAAGTCCGGGAGGGCGCATCGTGACCGGTTTCCAGACCAGCACCCCGGCGACGGAGCCGGTCGCCGCGGACCGGGTCCGGTTGTACGGACCGGAGTTCCAGAAGGATCCCGCCGCGCTGTACGCCCGGATCCGGCGGCAGTACGGCGGCGTCGTTCCGGTCCTGCTCGACAACGACGTCCCCGCGTGGCTGCTGACCGGCTACCGCGAGATCCACCAGGTGTGCCAGGACTCGCAGCTGTTCGCCCGCGACAGCCGCCGGTGGAACCAGTGGGAGAACGTCCCCGAAGACTGGCCGCTGCTGCCCTACGTCATGCACAATCCGTCGGTGATGTTCACCGAGGCCGCGGAACACCGGCGGCGGGCGGGCGCGATCGGCGACGCGCTGTCGGCGGTCGACCAGTTCGACCTGAGCGCGCACTGCGAGCGCATCGCGGACCGGCTCGTCGACGCGTTCGCCGGCAGCGGCGAAGCGGACCTGATCGCGCAGTTCGCCCAGCAGGCACCGCTGCTCGCGGTCGCGAAGATGTACGGCATGCCCGACTCGGAGGCCCCCGCGCTGGTGCGCGACGTCGCGCTGTCGCTGGACGTCGGCCCCGAGGCGCTGCCCGCGTACGTCCGGGTGCAGGAGGCGATGGCGCGGCTGGTGGCGGTGAAGCACCAGCAGCCGGGCGCGGACGTGCCGACGTCGATGATGCGGGACCCGGCGAACCTGACCGACGACGAGGTCGTCCAGGACCTGCTCGTGGTGACGGCCGCGGCCCAGCAGCCGACGGCGAACTGGATCGGCAACACCATCCGCCTGATGCTGACCGACAGCCGGTTCGCGATGACGCTGTCGGGTGGCCGGGGCAGCGTCGGCCAAGCCCTCAACGAGGTTCTCTGGCACGACACGCCCACGCAGAACTTCATCGGCCGCTTCGCGACGCGGGACACGGTGCTCAGCGGCGTCCGCATCCGGCAGGGCGACCTGGTGGTGCTGGGTCTGGCGGCGGGCAACGCCGACCCGCACGCGCGGCCCGACGCGGCGGCGGGAGCGCTGGGCAACCACGCGCACATGTCGTTCGGCCACGGTGAGCACGGCTGCCCGTACCCGGCGCCGGAAGTGGCGGAGGTCATCGCGCGCACCACGGTCGAGGTGCTGCTGGACCGGCTGCCGGACCTGGAGCTGGCGATCCCGGCGGAGGACCTGGTGTGGCGGCCTTCGGTGTGGATGCGCGGGCTCGAGCGCCTGCCGGTGGTGTTCACCCCGGTCCACGTCGCCGCATCGGGCGGCTGGTGACACCGGCTCCGGCCCGCCGATCCCGGTGGGCCGGAGCGCGTCGACGGCTACGCCGGGGTGAAGACGACCGGCAGTGACGCCGGTCCGCGGGTGAACACGCCTTGCTCGGCCGCCTCCGCGCCGTCGGCGAGCCGCAGGTCCGGCATCGCGTCGAGCAGCTGGTTGACGCCGACCTCGATCTCGGTCTTCGCCAGCAGCGCGCCGACGCAGAAGTGGCGGCCCAGTGCGAAGGACAGGTGGCTCGCCGCCGCCGAGAAGGCGGTTTCGGTCGGCAGGTCGGTGCGGAAGATGTCGAACGCGCCGGGGTTCGCGAAGCGCCGCGGATCACGGTTCGCGGCGCCGATGAGGCAGGTCACCGTGCTGCCGGCCGGGATCCGCTGCCCGTCGATCTCGATGTCTTCGGCCGGCTGCCGCATGATCATGTGCACCGGCGGCGTGTACCGCAGGGTTTCGGCGAAGGCCTTCGGGACGAGGCTACGGTCCGCGCGCACGGCCTCGAGCTGGTCAGGGTGGGCGAGCAGGTTCCGGAACAGGCCGGCGATCGCCTTGTCGGTGGTCTCGCCCCCGGCGGCGAGCAGCAGGCTGCAGAACGCCTTGATGTCCTCGTCGCTCATGGTGGTGCCGTCCACCTCGGTGGCGCACAGCGTCGAAAGCAGGTCGTCACCGGGGTTTTCGCGGCGGTGCCGGATGACCGGGATCATGTACTCTGCGAGCTCGTCGTGGGTCCGCAGGCCGGCCGCGGTGACGTCTTCGTCCTGGCTGAGGTTGCCGAGGAAGGCGATGATCGCGATGTACCAGCGCTGGAACCGCGCGTGGTCGCTGCGATCCAGGCCCAGCATGTCGACGATGACGTTGATCGGGAAGTGCCGGGCGTAGTCGCTGACGAGGTCGGCCGACCCTCGGCCGCGGAAGGCGTTGATGAGCTCCGCCGAGTTCCGTTCGATCACCGGGCGGAACTTGTGCTCCAGCTCGCTGCCCCGGAAGGCCGGGGCCACCAGCGCCCGGCGGGTCGAGTGCTCGCGGCCGCTCATCTGCAGGATCGTCCGGCCGTGGACGGGTTCCAGCTGCCAGCCGTAGTTCTCGGTGGTGAAGACCCCGTCCTTGAAGGCGCGGGACACGTCCTCGTAGCGCGAGAGGACGTAGCTCTGCATGCTTTCGTGCCAGGTCACCGGCGAATGCTCGAGCATGGCGTCGTAAGCGGTGTACGGATCGGCGGCGAACTCCGGAGACAGGAGGTCCGGTGCGTGCCCTGCTGAAGTCACGAGGCTCCCTTGCGCGGTGGTGGGTGTCAGCAGGCTATCGGGGATAGTTGCCATGGCGAAAGAGTCATGGCCGGTTCGGCGTACGGGTGGTCACCGGGCGGAATCGAAGTGGTCACGCCCGGTGACTCAGGGGTCTGGATGTCCGTCCTTTGAGGACTTGCCAGAGGCTCGAATCCTAATTGGACAGTGTGCTGCTGCTTGCTCTCGTTCGGCGTCGAGCGTTTCTGAATCGTTCTCGTAATCGTGTGCGAAACCACTGTTCGCTTGGCTTGGCAGGCGTCGAGCGCCGTGAGACCGTCGGCACATCGAATCGATTCCCTCGCAGTCGGAATTGGTTCCGTCGATCTGGAGGGGTTTCATGCTTTTTCGTGATGGTCGCGGGCAAGACGTTTCGAACCGCTCATCCGACGCTGCCCGGCCCATGCAGCTGCCGGACCGGATCGCGCTGGTGCTGGCCGATCGGATCGCCGGTGATCGCTTGTATCGCCTCGCGCGGTTGGTGGTTCTCGGCGTGGTCCTGGTCGGCGCCATGGTGAGCGCCGTCCTGATCGTGCATCCGGAAGTGGTGACCGCGCTGGTTCGGGCGAGATAGGAACGGTCACGTGATGCGGAAGGCGTCGATCATGCCGACCGACGTGCTGCGGTTGACGATCCGGATCGTGTGCTGCCCGGACGCCAGCCCGCTCTTCTGCCACACGACCTGCTGCACCTGCCGGGCGCCGTCGGCGTGGAGGTTGACCGTGGCCTGGAACGTGTTGTCCAGGTAGACGTCGACCGTGCCCATGTCGCCGTTGCGTTCCGACAGGTACTGGAGCCCTGTTCCGGTGAACGTGTACGTCGCCGTGGCGCCGACCGTGGTCGAGTGGTGGGTGTCGTCGTTGTAGTCGCCGTAGCCGCGGTTCGTGGTGGGGAACCAGTTGCTGTCGTAGCTCACGTCCGTGTCGTTGACCAGGCCGCCGCCGCCCGTGTTGAGGCCGAGGGTGGACGCCGTCCCGCTCAGTGTCTTCGCGCCCTGGTTCGGGCTGCCCGTCAGCCGCGTCGTCGAGTACGACGTCAGCGGCTTCGCGGTGCGTTCGACGATGTACGTGGTGCCGCTGGTGGTCGGGACGTCGAACTCCGCAGCCGCGGTGGTCAGCACGATCGTGCTGTCCGGCGCGCGCCGCACGCGGACCTGCTGGCCGCTCCACGGGTTGACGACGTGGGCGGTCGCGCCCCACTGGCTGCGCAGGCCGACGTACTTCGTCTCGTTCGCCTCGCGCTCGGAGCTGACGAGGAAGCCGTTCTTCGCCAGCAGAGTGAACTTGCCGACGAACGACGAGTTCGCCGGCGCCGCCGGGAACACGCGGATCTTGTCGTTGTAGGACTGCAGCAGGGCTTCGTTCATCGCGGAGAGGTTGACGCCGTGGTACTCGAAGACCCCGTTGGTGTTGCTGGTGAACCCGTTCGGGTAGTTCTGGTACTGCTGCAGCATCCGTTTCATGCCGGTGAACGTCTGGTCGCCGAGGCCGAGCCGCGCGGCCTGCACGGCGTCGTTCGCCCAGACGTTGCCGTAGGGGAACGGCCGGGCGTTCCAGGTGGTCAGCGCGGTCTGGTAGTCGGGCGCGCCGATGCCGGTGACGTTGTACGGCCAGATCAGCTCCGACGCGACGTTCTCGCCGTTGCGCGTCTGCGACAGCGGCGGCTGGTGCGGCTGGTAGGCGCCGTTCTGCTGCGGGTACGCGACGAGGTTGTCGAGGACGCGCTGCCATTCCGGGCGCAGGTTCGCGTCGGCGCCGAGCTGCTGCGAAACCTGGATGGCGATGGGGAAGATGCTGCGTACGGCGGCCAGGTCGGTGATGGCGTTCGGGACGTTCCAGTACGTCTCGTGGGCGTTCGAATTCGCCATGTGGTACTTGCCGTTGCCGTCGACGGAAAGCATGCGGGAGTAGAACTTCGCGGTTTCCCGGATGAACGGGTAAGCGACGTTTCGCAGGTAGTTGTCGTCGTTGGTGTACCGGTACTGCAGGTACATGTTGTACGCGGCTTCGTACCCCGTGGACAGGATGTTCTTCGTGTAGTCGCTGTTCACCGTGCCGCGGGCGTTGCCGTCCCAGCCCATGGTTTCCGGCACCCACAACCCGTCCACGCCGTAGCGCGTCTGCGTGTACGACTTCAGCGCGGTGTAGTTGCGGCTGTAGAGGCTGTTGAAGGTGGTCATCAGGTCGACGTGGTTCGAGGCGAGGAACGAGTTGTAGACGTCGCGCTGGTTCCAGTACCAGTAGGCGTTGCTCCACTTCGTCTGGTCGCCGGTCGCGCGGAAGACGCCGTTGATGAAGTGGTACGGGTAGTTGCCGTACCCGCCCGCGGCGATCAGGTACGTCGAGAGGTAGTAGACGTTCTCGAGGTAGTCGGCGTCGCCGCCGAGCCCGCCGTACTGGACGAAAGACTTGCTCCAGAAGCCGTGCCACCAGTTCCGGTAGGCGTTGTAGGTGCTTTGGTAGCCGGTCGACTTGACCGCGTTGAGCGCGTTCTTCGCCTCGTCGACCGAGTTGTTGCCCGCGGCGTTGAGCCGGGTGCTCGCGGTGAACCAGACGGTGTAGCTCGAGGTCGGCGTGATCGTGAGCCGCACCCGGCTGTTGTTCACGACCGAGGCGCTGTAGTTCGCGCCTTCGACGGTCGCGGCCAAGGTGTAGCCGAACTTCTGCGGGTCGGTCTGGCCGCGGCTGATCCCGGCGCCCGACGCGTCGGCGTAGCTCGAGACCTGGCGCCAAGTAGTGATGTCCGGGACGTCGCCGATGTTGCCGAGGTTCGCGACGTCCCAGAGCGACAGCTCCAGCGTCACCGCGCTCACCCCGCCTCGGGTGTCGTCGACGTGGATGCCCATGACCTCGGAGCCGGGCCGGCCCATGACGGTGACAGTGCGGTTGCTGTCGTACTTCGTGGTCAGCGTCCCGTCGTAGAGGGAAAGCCGCTGCTGGTAGGTGCTGTAGCCGGAGTCCATCGCCGGGGTGGTGGCGAGGTTGACCAGGCCGGCGCCGAACGCGGTCTGCTGGGAGGCGTCGACGTTCGACACCTGCATGGTCAGGCCGTTCTGCTGCCAGGCCATCGCCCCGGTGCGGCCGTTGCCGACGGTCAGGCCGTAGTTCGGGTTGGTGTTCGGCCGGTTGTAGACGATGTCGTGTTTGGCCAGGTAACCGGCGTAGTCGACGTCGAGCCGCCCGGCGGCGGGGGAGAAGGCGGCGTCCCCCGGGGCGGCGAGCGCCGGGGAGGTGACGGTGAGCGCGGCGCCCAGCAGCACCACGACGGGAAGCAGGCTGATCGACCTCATGGAGCACCTTCCGAGGTGAGGTGGGCCCGTGGCGGCGGGGAAGGTCTCGCAAGATCACCGCAGAGATATGACGAATAGCGGATTTTTCCCGCAAGTTAGGTGTACCAGACGGGTGAAATTCGGTAAAGAACCGATGTTTAGACCATTGAGGTGGCTGGGCTCGACCGGCTTCGACGACCGTGGCGCGCCGGGCGGTGGTGATCGTGAGCATCGGCAGTTTGGCGGCCGCGAAGCGGGCGGGACCGCCCGCCGGCCCGATCGGGTCGATCCTCACCGGTTCGACTTCGTGACGGCCTCGATCGCGGGCTGTCTTCAGGAGAGCGGCGCTCGCCGGGACTACCTTCCAGCCTTATTGAGTGAACGTTCATTTGACAACTTCGGCGAAGGCGTGCTTACCTGAGCGCACAGTATTGAATGAACGTTCACTAAGGAGTCGCCATGGTCCTCCCTCCGCAAACCGGGAAACGCGCCCTGGTCACCGGCAGCACCGGCGGAATCGGCCTGGAAACGGCCCTGGCGCTGGCCGACGCCGGTGCCGAAGTGGTCGTCGCCGGCCGGTCGAAGACCAAGGTCGACCAGGCCGTCGAGACCGTTCGCGAGGCTGTCGGCACCGCCAAGGTCGAGGGGCTCGTCCTCGACCTCGCCTCGCTGGCCTCGATCGACAGCGCCGCGTCCGCGGTGCTCGCCGCCGGACGGCCGCTGGACCTGCTGGTCAACAACGCCGGTGTGATGGCCGTGCCGGAGCGCCGCGAGACGGCGGACCGCTTCGAGCTGACCTTCGGCACGAACCACCTCGGGCACTTCGCGCTGACCGGGCGGCTGCTGCCCGCCTTGTCGGCCGCGCCCGCCGCGAGGGTCGTGACGGTCAGCGCGAAGGTCGCGCGGAACAAGGGGGCGACGCTGGACGACCCGCTGAGCAAGGCGTCCTACTCGGGGATGGCCGCCTACACGAAGTCGAAGCTGGCGAACGTCGTGTTCACGCTCGAACTGGCGCGGCGGGCGGCCGGAACCGGGCTCACCGCCGTCGCCGTGCACCCCGGCACGAGCAACACGGGACTCCAGCAGCACCTGCCGAAGTACCTGCAGGTCGTGGCGTCCATGGTGCTCGAGCGATTTGTGGGCCAGAGCCCGGCCGACGCCGCTCGTCCGTCCCTCGACGCCGCGACGAACCCCGCGACGAAGCCGGGCGACTTCGTCGTGCCGGACGGCCGTGGCGAGCTGCGCGGCGCCCCGCACGTCGCGGAAATGCCGCCCGCCGCCATCGATCCCGCCATCGGACGGCGGCTGTGGGAGCTGTCCGAAGAGCTGACGCACGTCACCTACTCCTTCCCGTGAAAGGCGTTCCACCGACCTTGGTGTCGACCTGACGCGGGCTCGGCTGATTGTTCCGGCCGGGCCGCAGGTGCTATACCGGCAGCTGCCCGGTGTCGCGACGACGCGACGCCAGAAGCGAGCGGAGTCTCCGGTGACCAACCGTGCTGTGCGCTCATCCATCGTGGTGGTCAGCCTGACCGCGCCCGTCCTCCTGCTGGGGACCGCGCCCGCGCTGGCCGACAGCCCACCCGGGCGGCAGCTGACGATCGAGACGGTGTCGAACCCGCGGCCCGCGCTCGTCAGCGGGGGACAGGTCCTGCTCAAGGTCGTCGCACCAGAGCGGACGCGGGTCAGCGTCAGCGAGAACGGCCACGACGTCACCGCGAGCTTCCGCGCCCAGCCGGACGGCAGCCTGCTCGGGCTGGTGACCGGCCTGCGCAACGGCGTCAACGACGTGAGCGCCAGGACCAGCGGGCCCGGCCGGGACCAGCGGGCGAACCTGCGGGTCACCAACCACCCGAGCACCGGGCCGGTCTTCTCCGGCGCCCAGCAGCACCCGTTCTACTGCGAGACCCAGGCGTTCGGCCTGCCCGCGGCGACGCAGCCGTTGTGCAGCGCGCCGACCCAGGTGAGCTACCAGTACAAGACCACCGCCGGTGTGTTCGCGCCGCTGGCCGACCCGGCGAGCCGGCCCGCGGACCTCGCGACGGCCACGGTCGGCGGGCACGCGGTGCCGTACGTGGTCCGCGTCGAGCGCGGCACGATCGACCGCGCCGTCTACGAGATGGCGGCGCTCTACGACGGCACGCCGTCGCCCGTTGCGCCGGACGCCGCCTGGAACGGGAAGCTGGTCTACACCTTCGGCGGCGGCTGCAACGCGGGGTACCACCAGGGCACCTCGACCGGCGGCGTGGTCAACGACCTCTTCCTGGCCCAGGGGTACGCGGTCGCGTCGTCGACCCTGAACGTGCTCGACAACAACTGCAGCCCGATCATCTCGGCCGAAGCGGCGATGATGGTCAAGGAGCACTTCGTCGAGACCTACGGCCCGGTCGCCCACACCATCGGCTGGGGCGGCTCGGGCGGGGCGATCCAGCAGTACGACATCGCGGAGAACTACCCCGGCATCGTCGACGGCATCATCCCCGGCGTCTCGTTCCCGGACCCGCTGAGCACGGCGGGCCCGGTGTCGGACTGCCGGCTGCTGGAGCAGTACTTCGCCGGGCCCGGCGCGTCGTTCACCGCGGCGCAGAAGCAGGCCGTCGCGGGCTTCGCCAGCTACGACACCTGCGTCTCCTGGACCCAGACCTTCGCCAGCCGCGCCACCGCGACCGGCAGCTGCAACGCGGCCATCCCGGTCGCGGTGCGGTGGGACCCGGTCACCAACCCGCGCGGCGTGAAGTGCAGCTCCGCCGAGCAGCTGGTCAACCAGATCGGCCGGGATCCGAGGACCGGGTTCGTGCGCAGCCCGCTGGACAGCACCGGGGTGCAGTACGGCTTGGCCGCGCTGAAGGCCGGGACGATCACCGCGGCGCAGTTCGTCGACCTCAACGCGGGCATCGGCGGCCTCGACTACACCGGAAAGCCCGTGCCGCAGCGGATCGCGGCCGATCCGAAGGCGCTCAACACGGTGTACGCCGACGACATCGTGAACTCGGCGTCGCAGGGTCTGCGGGAGACGCCGATCATCGACCAGCGGACCGACCTCGACCTCGCC
This sequence comes from Amycolatopsis sp. NPDC104587, assembly GCF_055583645.1. Lineage (NCBI taxonomy): Bacteria > Bacillati > Actinomycetota > Actinomycetes > Pseudonocardiales > Pseudonocardiaceae > Amycolatopsis > Amycolatopsis sp. NPDC104587. Next base: position 60,220 of record NZ_JBVJNO010000009.1, on the reverse strand, counting down.
GGGTTCGGCAACGACATCCACACCACCGAGTGGTCCTACGTGATGCGGCAACGGCTGCTGCGCGCCAACGGCACCGCGGGCAACCAGGTCATCATCGAAAACCACGCCACCGCGGCCGAAGCGGCAGCCGCGAGTGTCTACGAGCTCAACGCGATGGACCGCTGGCTGACCGCGATCGACGCCGACGGTTCGCACCGGAGCCGGCAGCAGAAGGTGCTGGCGAACCGGCCGGGCGACCTCGGCGACGGCTGTTACCTCTCGCCCGCGTCGCGGATCACCGAGAAGCTGACGTACCCGGCGAGCGGCCAGTGCGGCGCGCAGTACCCGGTGGCGGCCAACACCCGGATGGTCGCGGGGGAGAGCTTGGCGCTCGACGTGCTGAAGTGCCGGCTGAAGCCGCTGAACCCCCGCGACTACCCGGTCCCGTTCAGCACGGCGGACTGGAAGCGGCTGCGGGCGACGTTCCCCGACGGCGTGTGCGACTACGGCCGCCCGGGCGTCGGGCAGCGCGCCCCGATCGGAACCTGGCTCGGCTACGGCGACGAACGGACCGGCACCACCCCGCCGACCAGGCCGCGGTGAGCCGGTGACCGCCGCCGATCCGATGCGGTCCGCATCGGATCGGCGGCCCCTCCGCGCTACTTCTCCCGGGCCACCGGCGCGGGCTCGTGGAACTCGTCATGGGGGCGGAGCCAGTAGGCGAAGTCCTCCTGCGGCCAGCCGTCGGGGACGTCTTCGCCCTCCACCTGGCCGCCGTAGGGCGTCAACGAATACAGCGCGGCGATACTGCCGATTTGGCTGACTGTCGGCCCGTGGTTCAGGTAATAGGTGCGGTAGATGTCGTCGCCCTCGCGCAGGAACATGTTCAGGGCGAACCACTCCGTCGAACCGAAATCTTCGGTGAAGGACTCGGTGCGAATCGTGTACCAGGGAATGTCCGTCCAGCCCATGCGTTCGGCGTAGGTCCGCAAGTTGCTCCGCGGCGCCGGTGACGCCATCGCGAAGGTGATGTCCCGGGCGTGCAGGAGGTGCAGGTCGGCGACCCCGTCGACCCAGGAGGAGCAGCCGGAGCACCCTGCTTCGGGCCAGCCGGCCACGCCTTCTTCGAAGAAGAACCGGTACAGGATCAGCTGTTTGCGACCCTCGAAGAGGTCGGCCAGGGAAACCTCTCCGTCGGGCCCTTCGAACGAATAGTCCTGTTCGACGCGGACCATGGGCATGCGTTTGCGGGCTGCGATCACGCTCTGCAGCGCGGCCGAGGCGGCCTTCTCCTGCTTTGCCAGCGAACTTTGCGCCTCGGCCCATTCCGCTGCCGACACGATGGGTGGTTTCGCGATAGCCATGGTGCATTCTAAGCCGGGTTCTTCCGGCTCGCGGGATGGTCAGGCCGGAACGACGACGATCTTGCCGTGCACCGCGCCCTCGGCCGCTCGTGCGTGCAGTGCCGGCAGCTCGGCCAGCGGCACCCGCTCGGCGACGTCGACACGCAGCTCGCCGCGGTCGACCATGGCCACCAGCTCGGCCAGCTGCCCGGCGTCGCTGCGGACGAACAGGTTGATGCCGCGCACGTCGCGTGCCTCGTCGGCGGGAGCGGGCATCCAGACCGTCGTGTTCACCACGGCGCCGCCCGGGCGGACCAGCGTGGCCAGCGCGGCCAGCTCCGCCGGGTCGACCGGCGCCAGGTTGAGCACGAGGTCGACCGGCTCGGTCACCGCCGCGGTGACACCGGTGGTCGTGTGGTCGACCACTTCGTCGGCGCCGGCCGACTTGACCGCGTCCCCGCTGCGCGGGCTCGCCGTGGCGATCACGTAGGCCCCGGCGCCCTTGGCCAGCTGCACGGCGTACCCGCCGACCGCGCCACCGGCGCCGTTGACCAGCACCCGCTGCCCGGGCCGAAGGTTGCCGTGGTCGAACAGCGCCTGCCGCGCCGTCAGCCCGACCACCGGCAGCGCGGCCGCGTCGGCCAGCGGGACGCTCCCGGGTGCGGGCGTCAGGACCTCGGCCGGCGCCAGCACGTACTCGGCCGCCGCGCCGGTGCCGTCCATCGGCAGGAAGCCGATGACCGCGTCGCCGACCTGGAGGCCGTCGACCCCTTCGCCCAGCGCGTCGACCGTGCCTGCGACGTCGATGCCGGGGGTGTGGGGCAGCGCCACCGGGATGGGTTCACGCATGAAGCCGCCGCGGATGTTGCCGTCGACGGAGTTGAACGACGTCGCGGCGACGCGGATCCGGACCTGCCCGGCTCCGGGAACCGGCTGCTCGACGTCCTCGTAGCGCAGGACGTCGGGGGCGCCGTAGTCGTGGAAACGCACTGCCTTCATCGGAGTTCTCATCTCTGCTCGAGCTGGTTTGCTTCGAATTCGAAGCAACTGGGGTCACGGTACTGCTGCTTCGAATTCGAAGCAAGTGAGGTCGGTCACGAAGATCCCTTGATCCACACGGACCTCAGGATCGTGGCCGCGGGCCGGTTCAGCCTGGGCCGGTTTGGCCCACCTTGACCACGGCCGGGCCGACGGCGGCGCGGACGACGTCGCCGAGCCGGGCCGCGTCGGCCGAGTGCGGCGCCGGGGTGAGGACCACGGCCATCAGGTTGTCGCCGGGCACGTCGAGCAGCGCGCCGTCGAGCGTGATGGCACCACCGTCGGGATGCCGGAACACCGCCCGGTTCTCGTACGCGGAGACCGTTTTCGGCGTGCGCCACAGGGTGTCGAACCGGTTGCTGGTGGTCCGCAGCTCGTCGACGAGCTCGCCGAGCGCCGCGTCGGCCGGGTGACGCAGGTGCGTGTCGCGGAGCCGGGCGGCGAGCACGGCCTGGAACCCGGCCTGGTCCTCCGCGCTGCGCTCGATCTCCCCGCGGGCGTTGCGGAACGTGCGCCACGCGACGTTCCAGTCCCGGGCGGACCCGGCCGCCGCTCCGCCGCCCAGCGCCAGCCATGCGCGGTTCACGGCGATGACGTTCCACGCCGCGTCGGTCAGGAACGCCGGGGTGCCGTCGAACCGCTCCAACAGCCGGACCGCCGCCGCCCCGGCTTCGCGCGGCACCTGCCCGTCGACCGCGGCGTAACCGGCGAGCGCGCAGAGCCGCTCGTAGTCCGCCCGCCCGATCCGCAACGCGCGGGCGATCGCGGACACCACACCGGCCGACGGGTGACGCCGTCCCTGCTCCAGGCGTCGGATGTAGTCCGCGGACACTCCGGCCAGCTCGGCGAGCTCTTCCCGGCGCAGTCCCCGGGTCCGCCGCCGCGGCCCGCCGGCGGTGGGCTCGGCGTGTTCGCGCAACCAGCGGACCGCGGCGCCCACGTCGGACAACGACATGGCGCCAGTCTGCAGCAGGAACCCCTTCGAATTCAAAGCAGTAGGCTGCGGTCATGTCCGACGCCCGACCCTCGCTCGACCCCGTGCAGCTCGGCGCCTACTTCGACCTGATCGAGGTGACCAGCCTGCTCCGGCACGCGGTCGAGCAGCAGCTGCGTGAGGCAGGCGAGCTCAGCTACGTGCAGTTCCAGCTGCTGGCCCGGCTCGGCGACTCGCCGACGGGCAGCCACCGCATGACCGACCTGGCCGACGGCGTGGTCTACAGCCGCAGTGGTCTCACCTACCAGGCGGGCCTGCTCGAGAAGGCGGGCTTGGTGGTGCGCGCGCCGTCGCCGGACGACGAGCGGAGCACCACGGTCACGATCACCGACGCCGGCCGCGAGCGGCTCGCCGAGGTGCTGCCCGGGCACGTCGAGGTGGTCGGCGGCCTGCTCTTCGAGCCGCTGTCCCATCACGACGTCGTCACCCTCGCCGGGCTGCTGGCGCCGGTGCGGGACCACATGCGCTCGACGCCGCCTCGCTCGGCCGCGCCCCGCAGCCGTCCGAACTGAGGGTGCCGGCACTCGCCGGTGACCAGCCAAGAGTGACACCTTTGCGTGAATTGCCACGCGGTCCGGACGTGGTCCGCTACCGTCCTGCTGGGCTTCGTTCGAGGGGTGGGGGAGCGGCAGGCATGACCGACACGTGGCAGGTGCCCGGGTACGCCGAGGTGGACGTGCTCGGCACCGGCGGGTTCGGGCGGGTCGTGCTGGCCAAGCACGAGGCGTCCGGGAAGATGGTGGCGATCAAGTACCTGCGCGCGGAGTTCCTCGCCGACCCGCGGATCGCGGACGGGTTCCGGCGGGAGGCGTGGCTGCTGTCCGGCGTGCGGAGTCCCCACGTGGTCCGGCTCTTCGACTTCGCCGAGACCCCGCAGGGCGCCGCGCTGATCATGGAAGCGGTGCCCGGCGTGTCGCTGCGCGCCTTGCTGGTGGCGGAGAACGTCCTGGCGCCCGAGGCGGCTTTGGCGATCCTCAAGGGCTCACTGCTCGGCCTGGCCGACGCGCACGCGGTCGGCGTCGTCCACCGGGACTACAAGCCGGGCAACGTCCTGGTGTCGCGGGAGGGCGAGTCGAAGCTGGTCGACTTCGGACTGGCCACTTTGGACGGACACAACGGACTGACCGCCGGGTCCCCGGCCTACATGGCGCCGGAGCAGTGGGCCGGCCGGGCCGGCCTGCCCGCCACCGACGTCTACGCGGCCACGTGTGTGTTCTACCAGTGCGTCACCGGGCACAAGCCGTTCGAAGCGGACACGAGCGAGCAGCTGCGCGCCCTGCACGGCGGAGCGCCGGTGCCGCTGGACGCGGTGCCCGAGGCGCTGCGCCCGCTGATCGCGCGGGGCATGGCGAAGGACCCGGCGTGGCGGCCGGCGACGGCGGCCGCCTTCGTCACCGAGCTGGAAACCGTGGCCCGCAAGGCCTACGGGAAGAACTGGGAGAAACGCGGCTGGAAGCGGCTGGCCGGCTCGGCCGCGGCGCTGACGGCGCTCACCCCGCTGGCGCTCCTCACCGGAGCCGGCACGGCCGCCGCGCCGGTCGCGGCGGCCGGCGCCGGGGCCGGCGTGACGGCGGGCACCGGCACGGGGGTGACCGCGGCGGTGGCCGGCAAGATCGCGATCGCCGTCGCGATCCTCGGCGGGCTGGTCGCCGGCGGGCTGGTGATCTTCCCGCGCGGGGACGACCCGCCCACCCCGCCGCCGGCCGCGCTGACGGTCGCCATGCAGACCCTGTCCGGGCGCGACCCGGCACTGCCGGTCAGCCACGAGCTCCAGTACCCGCAGGTGTCCGGCGGCTCGGACGCCGCGCTCCGGCAGCGGATCAACGACGCGTTGCGAGCGCCGGTCGACCAGCGGCTGAAGTCGGTGCGGGACGCGGTCGCCGTCCCGAGCACGCTGGAGCGGTTCCGGGAGGAGGGCGAAACGGCCGGGCTGCGCTCGTCCGCGCGGGTGCTGCTGCAGACGCCGGGCCTGCTTTCCGTGCGGTACGACCACGATCTCGACTCGGGCGTGCTGGGGCACACCACCTGGCGGTTCCCCGAAGCGATCTCCGTCGACCTCACCACGGGGAAGGTGCTGGTCCCGCAGGACGTGTTCCGGCCGGAGATCCTGACGGCCGCCGGGATGCGGACGCTGACCCAGCGGCTGGCGCCGCACACGAAGAACGGGTTCTGCACCGTGCCCACGGTGGCCGGCGATGCGGAACGGCAGGTCGGCATGGACGCCGCCGAGCGGCCCGGCGGCGGTGACCACGTGCCGGGCGCGACGTTCGGGTTCACCGCGACCGGCGCCGAGTTCGAGATCCTCTGGTACGACCTCGGCTGCGCCACGGCGGCCGGGAACGAACCGGTGGCGTTGCCCTACGGCGAACTGGACGACCTGCTGCAGCCGAAGTTCCTGACGATGCTGGGCCGGACGACCCCGGCCGCTTCCTCGACGGCGCCGTCGACCTCGGCGCAGCCCGGTGCCGGGACGACGTACACGAACGCCCGCTTCGGGTTCACCACCCAGGTGCCGCCGGGCTACACGGCGTCGTCGTGGGTCCCGGAGAACGGCGAGGGGATGCGGTTCACCCAGGCCGACCTCGGCGCGACGCTGACGGTGTGGGGCACCAACTCGGGCGGCCGCAGCCCCGCGGACGAGCTGGCCCAGCTGGTCGCGTCCGTGGAAGGCGACGGCGGCCGGGTGACCTTCCGGACCGCCACCAGCGGCGGGTACACCGTCTCCGGCTACCAAGGTGACGGCAAGATCTTCTACGAGACCGAGTCCATCGGCGCCGGCTCGACGGCCGGGCTCCGCTGGGTCTACCCGGCCGAGCACAAGGCGGAGCTCGACCGGCCCGTCACCGACACGGTGAAGGCGTTCAAGCCCGGGGACCTGTCCCGCCCGCACTGACCGCGCCGCGCCGGGGGAGGGTCAGGGTGAAGACGGCGCCGCCCTCGTTGTGGCCGGTCAGGTCGCCGCCGTGGACGAGGGCGTTCTCCCGGGCGATGGACAGCCCCAGCCCGCTGCCTTCGGTCTCCTGGCGGGCGCGGTCGCCGCGGACGAACCGGTCGAACACGATCGGGAGCAGGTCCGAAGGGATGCCCGGGCCGGAGTCGGACACCGTGATCGTGACGTCGTCTGCCGTGCCGTCGATGACCACGGCGACCGGGGTCCGCCCGTGACGGACGGCGTTCACCAGCAGGTTGCGCACGATGGTGTGGACGCGGCGCGGGTCGGCTTCCACGGTCGTCTCGCCCCGGCTCGTGACCTCGACCGCCGCGTCCGGCACGCTCACCTCGATCGCGTCCTCGACGAGCGGCCGCAGGTCGAGCAGCTCGGGACGGAAGTCCGTGGAGCCGGCGTCGAAGCGGGAGATCTCCATCAGGTCCTCGACGAGGTTGGCCAGCCGCAGGGCTTGGGTGCGCAGCAGCCGCGCCGCCCGCGTCCGGGTCCCGGGGTTCGTGTGGTCGAGGGTGTCGGCGGTGGCGACCAGCGCGGCGACCGGGGTCCGCAGGTCGTGGGCGACGTCGGCGACGAACCGCTGTTGCTGCCGGTCCTTGGCCCGCAGTGCGCCGATCGACTCGCTGACGCGCCGGGCCATGGTGTTGAACGACGCGGCGAGGTCGGCGAGCTCGTCCCGGCCCCGGACCGGGACGCGCACGTCGAGGGTGCCGTCGCCCAGTTCGCGGGCGGCGGAGGCGACCCGGCGGACCGGACGCTGGATGTGCCAGGCGGAGAAGACCGCGGCGACGACCCCGAGCGCGGCCACGCCGAGCGCGATGGACACCAGCTTCCGCGCCTGGTCGGCCAGGCTCACCTCGAGCGGGGAGAGGTCGAAGACCTGCACCACCCAGTACTCGACGAAGTTCCCGCTGACCACCAGGAGCTTCCGGCCGCTGACCGGGTCGACCGTGGTCGCGGTCAGCAGGTCCGCCGTCTTGGCCGTGCGCACCAGGACCCGGTCGGCGACCGACGCCACGACCGCTTCCCGGTCGGCAACGCGGAAGGGCAGCGGTTTTGCGGCCCACACGAGATCGTGCGAGCCGTAGGTCACCATTTCGGCCGTGCCTTCGGGCCGCTTGGTGAAGAGCGTCCAGTCCGTCGTCCTGCCGTCCATCAGCCGGGCGAAGTCGTCGACCGTGCCGTTGCCCGCCATCGCCTGTTCGAGCCCACGCCACGTCTGCTCGAACATCGCGCCGAACGAGGACTCCGCGGCGAAGGTGAATCCGCCGACCGCGTCGTCCTTCTGCAGCTGCGTCGCCGCGAAGGCCATTGACGCGGTCGCCAGCGTCGTCACCAGCACAACCGCCGCCGTCACCCTCGCCCGGAGCCCGAAAGCCGGCCGCTTCACGGGTTCACCAGCCGGTAGCCGAGCCCGCGCACGGTCCGCAGCAGCACCGGGTTCGCCGGGTCGTCCTCGATCTTGGCCCGCAGCCGCGCGACCGCAGCGTCGACGATGCGCGAGTCGCCGACGTACCCGTAGTCCCACACGCGTTTCAACAGCGCCTGGCGGCTCAGTACCTGGTTCGGGTGCCCGGCGAACTCGACGAGCAGCCGGATCTCGGTGGCGGTGAGCGCCAGTTCGGCGCCCTCGCGGGTCACGCTCATCGCCCCGGCGTCGATCTCCAGCTTCCCCACGCGCAGCAGGCCCGCCGGGGACCCGGGAGCGGTGACGGCGCGGCGGCCGACGGCCTTGATCCGCGCGTCGATCACCCGGGGCTCGACGGGTTTGACCACGTAGTCGTCGGCGCCGCACTCCAGCCCGGCCACGACGTCGATCGGGTCGCCCCGCGCGGTGAGCAGGATCAGCGGGAGCCGGCTCTTGGCGCGGATCCGGCGGCAGACGTCGAAGCCGTCCATGCCGGGCAGCATGACGTCGAGCAGGACGAAGTCGAGGTCGAGCCGGTCGGTGAACACCGCTTCCAGTGCTCGTTCGCCGGTCGGCGCGACGACGACGTCGTGCCCCAGCGCCTCGAGCGCCAGCGTGAGCGCTTCGGCCAACGCCCGGTCGTCCTCGACGAGCAGGAGTCGTGGCATGGGCCCCTCCAGAGATCAAGTCCCGCCCGATCCTAAGGCCGCGGGGGCGGGTGCCCGGCGGATCCGTGCGGACCTGTCGCGGAGTCGTGCGGTCTTGTGACAGAAGGACGGGCCTGCGCGCATGATCCGTTCCTAGCTTGGGCTCCGAGAGATTCCTTGGAGGGCCCGGCGAATGACCATCCTGCTCGACCGATTCGACACCACCCCCGACGTGAAGGGGAGGAGAACCCGCTGGAACGTGGTGGCCGCGGCGTCGCTCATCGCGGTGCTGGGGTATTCGACCCGCTGGATCTGCGACGACGCGCTGATCTTCACCCGCGCGGTGGAGCAGATCCTCGCGGGAAACGGGCCGGTCTACTCCCTCGGCGAGCGCGCGGAGACATCGACCAGCGCGCTGTGGCAGTGGCTGCTCGTGCTGGCCGGGTTCCTCTTCGGACAGCCGGACACCTCGACGCTCTCGTGGGTCCTCGGCCTGGTGCTCACCACGGCCGGGTTCGGCCTCGCGGTCGATGCCACCTCCCGGCTGCACAGCCGAGGCCGCGCCGCGGTGGTGTTGCCCTGCGGCGTCCTGGTGCTGCTGGGTCTGCGGCCGGTCTGGGAGTACGCGACGTCCGGCCTGGAGACCGGGCTCACCACGTTCTGGCTGGCGGCGTGCTGGTGGCTTCTCGTCCGCCTGCGCACGAAGGCGCCGGCGAAAGCGGTCCTGTTCGCGGCCTTCACGATCGGGCTCGGCCCGCTGGTGCGGCCGGACCAGGCCCTCGTGTCCGCGGTGTTCCTCGCCGCGGTGTGGGTGACCGTCCGGCCCGGCCGGCGCTTGACACTGGGCGCCGCCGGAGCCGCGGCCGCCTTGCCGGTCGCCTACGAGATCTTCCGGATGGGTTTCTACGGCATTCTCGTGCCGATGCCCGCGCTCACGAAGAACGCGGGCGAGTCGATGTGGACCCGCGGGTTCGCCTACGTCGCGGATTTCGCCGGTCCCTGCTTCTTGTGGCTGCCGTTGATCGTGGTTGCCGTGCTGTTGTACCGGTTCGGCACGCGAGCCGATCCGGTGGTGGTGTTCGTACCGGTGGTGGCGGGCGTGTTGCACTTGGCGTACGTGGTGAAAGTCGGCGGCGACTACATGCACGCGCGCATGGTCCTACCGGCCCTGTTCCTCGTTTTGCTGCCGGTTCTTGTGGTGCCGCGGTCGAAAACCACCGGTGCGGCCGTGCTGGTCGTGGCGGTGTGGGCGTCCTGCAGCGCGGGTTTGCTCCGGTATTCCGGCGGCTCCGCGAGCGGAATCGACGACGAGCGCGCGTACTACGTCACGTGGACCGGGAATGCGAATCCCACCGGCTCGGCGACTTACGTCCGGAAGCTCCAGGCGCTCAAGGACGTCGTGACGGCCGAAGCCGCGTCGGGTCGGCGGTCCCTGGTCTACCACGGGCTCGGCCCGGGCCGCGAAGTCATCGTCACGCCCCTGCGCACCGGAGTGACGGCCGGCGTCATGGTCGTCGGCGTTTACCTCGGCACGGCCGGGATGCTCGCGCCTGTCGACGTCGGGATCGTCGACTTCTGGGGCCTGGCCAACCCGATCGGCGCCCGGTTCGCGTTCCCCACGGGGAAACCGGGCCACTCGAAACCGCTCGGCAACGCCTGGCTGCTCGCCGACTACGCCGCTCCCGAGGCACCGCTGCACCCGTCGGGAAACTTCGCCGTGCCCGGCGCTGTCACCCCGGACCAGGTGGCCGCCGCGCGGCACGCGCTCGGCTGCGGCGACCTCGCGGAGATCCGGCGGTCGACCCGGGAACCGTTGACGCTCAAGCGTTTCCGGGAGAACCTGACCGGCGCCTGGCACCGGACCCAGGTGGTCGTTCCCCCGGACCCCTTCGAAGCCGAGCGAAAGTTCTGCGGACCGTGAACGGGGTCAGGGCGCCGGTTCGCCGGGGAGGTCGTCGACGGAGAGCCGCAACCAGGCGTTGCCGGTGAGGATGTGCAGGTCGGCGTCTCTGCCGACGACCTGCGTCGCGGGCGGCAGCGGCCGGCCGTCGGGCTGGACGAGCTGGTGCTCGCCCGTCACCTCGAGCCGGTCGCCGGCCAGGGTGCCGACGACGAGCCGGTGCCGATCGGGCGCGTAGCCGCCGTACAACACGACGCGGGATCCGCCGACGGTGAGCGCCTTGGCGCCGCGGACCTCGTTGTGCCAGCCCGTCACGGCGCCCTGGTGGATCCGGACGACGGGGAAGTCGGTGTAGTAGCAGGTCCACACGGTGTCTTCGGCGACGTTGAGCGCGTAGCAGTCGCTGATCCCGCCCCAGGTGTCCTCGTCCCAGGCGGGGTATCGCCAGGCAGGGGTCAGCTCCGGGGAGAACCGGTTCAGCCCCGTGGCGCCCAACGGCGGCGGGCCCGCCGTTTCTCCCCAGCCCAGGTTGCCGAGGATTCCTTCGTCGAAGTAACCCACCCAGGTCTCGCCTCGGCGTGTCGTCTGCACGTGGGCGATGCCGTCACCGAGGGTCTGCTCCAGCAGCATCTCGCCGTCGGCGTCGAACACGATCGCGTTGCGGTCCGGTCCTTCGGGCCGCCACGTGCACCGGGAGCCGACGACGAGCACCCGGCCGTCGGGCAGGGGCTGTACGGAGGAGTAGGCCGCGGGTAGCGATGGAATCCGTGCGGTGACGGCCATTTTCGGGGTGTGCGTGGTGACTCGTGCCGCCAACGCCGAGTGGTCGTCGGCCGCGGACCACAGCGCGACGACTTCGCCGGAAGGGCCGACCGACGCGGACACCCGCACGTCGCCCGGTTGCGGCGCTTCGAGTGTCGCGTGACGACGGGCCCGGAGGGGAGCCCCTGCCGTCTTGTTCTCTCGATGCCGCCGAACCCAGTTCCTGATCACGACGGTATTCGACCACACTCCCGCGGCGTGGCTCACCGCATTTCCCCGGGCGTGCGCGATTTAGGATGACGTCGTGGAACTGCGCCAGCTTCGGTACTTCGTCACCGTCGCCGAAGAAATGAACTTCGGCCGCGCCGCCGAGCGGCTGCACATCGCCGGGCCGTCGTTGTCCCAGCAGATCAAGGCGCTGGAACGGGACCTCGGCGTGCGGCTGTTCGACCGCGACCGGCGGCTCATGGCGATCACCGCGGCGGGGGAGGCGCTCCTGCCGGGCGCCCGCGAGCTGCTGGACCGGGCCGACGACCTGCGTCAGCACGCGGTGCGGCTCAGGCGCACCGAGGTCGTGCGGCTGGGGTACGTCAACTGGCTGCCCGCCGGGCTCGTCGAGCGCAGCTCCGGGATCGCGAGCCTGCAGGTCGACGCCTGGGTGCTGCCTTCGCACGCCCAGGCCGGGCGAGTGGCCGACGGCAGCATCGACATCGCCGTCTGCTGGGTTCAGCAGCCGGACCTGGCCGCGCAGAACCTCGACGCGCGCCTGGTCGGCGCGGACCGGCTCTACGCGGTGTCCGCCGGCTCCGACACTTCACCGGTCGCCGCGAGCGAGACGCTGGTCCTCGTCGACTCCGACACCGTCAGCTGGTCGTCGTGGAACCTCTACGCCGGCCAGTTCAGCCGGGACACCGGCGCGACCGTCGTGCGGACCGACGACTCCGGGATAACGGGCCCGGCCTTCTTCGAGCACGTGCGCCGGCTCGGGCGGCCGGTGGTGAACTCGCCGAAGGGGCAGACCACGCCGCTGCCCGCCGGCCTGGTGCAGCGCCCGATCGTCGATCCGGCGCCCTACTGGACCTGGTCGCTGGTCACCCGCCGCGACGACGACCGCGCGTCGGTGCGGGCGATCGTCGAGGCCCTGACCACCGGCGTCGAGCTGCCTTCGCCCGACGGGGGCGCGTGGCTGCCGTCCACCGACCCGCACGCGCCGCGGCCCGCCGGACGCTGAGCGCCTGGTAGGCAAAACCTCTGGCTGGGAGCACGGGGTCCGAAGGTTGTGATCGTCACCGGGGCCTCTTTGGACTCGACGGAATAGCAGAAGCTCCCTTTCGGCGCCCCGGTCGTCCAGCAGATCTCGGCCGTCCCGATCGCGGAGCAACCCGCTGCTCGATCAGCTGCCGCCTCGCCGCGAGAATCCGCTGCCCGGCGAAACTGAGACCCGCTCGCCGTACCGACCGGATGGTATGTTGCCCGCGTGATCGAAACGGCGCGCCGGACCTGGCGATTCCTCGAGCCCTACCACGGGATGATCTACTTCGCCCGGGAAGCGGCGGCCGCGTACGAGTCGCTCGGTCTCACCGGCCGCGCCGGGTACTTCGCGTCGAGGTCGGCCGCGCTCGGAGCGGTCCCGGCGCCGGTCGTGGTCGCGACCTTCTTCAACTTCAACCCCGTTCTCGTCCGGGAGTCGATCACCACCGCCTGGTCGGTCACCGACCCGGCCGCCGTCCTCGCCGCGCGGCACGCCGCGGCCGACCAGGCCCTGCGCGGCATCCTCGGCGAGGCGATCACCTCGCCCGAGATGGGCCGGGCCGCCGCGCTCCTGCGGGAGGCCGCCGAGTCGGTCGCCGATGACGTTGTCGGACGGCCGCTTTTCGCCGCCCACGCGGCCCTGCCGTGGCCCACCGAGCCGCACCTGGTCCTGTGGCACGCGCAGACGCTGCTTCGGGAGTACCGCGGCGACGCCCACGTCGCGGCGCTGCTGACGGCAGGCCTGCGGGGCATCGAAGCCCTCGTCACCCACGCCGCGTCCGGCGCCGTCCCCGCCGAGACCCTGCGGACCTCCCGGTCGTGGTCCGAGGACGACTGGAACCGGGCCGTGGCCGGCCTCCGCGAGCGGGACTGGCTCACCGACGACGCTGCCCCGACGTTCACGCCGGCCGGCGAGGCCCGGCGAGCGGAGCTCGAGAAGGCGACCGACGAGAACAGCGTGACTCCCTACGCCCACATCGGCGAGTCCGCCTGCGCCGAACTGCAGACCCTGGTCCGCCCGTACAGCCGGGCGCTCGCCACGAAGCTGATGCCCTGGGCGCTCGCGCGGCAGTAGCGGCGTCAGCCCGCGGCGCTGACCAGCCCGCTCCGGTACGCCAGCACCACGGCCTGGACCCGGTCCCGCAGGTCGAGCTTGGTGAGGATCCGCGAGACGTACGTCTTCACCGTCTCGACGCTCAGCACCAGCTCGGCCGCGATCTCGGCGTTCGACAGGCCGCCCGCGATCAGCCGCAGCACCTCCAGCTCCCGGGGAGCGAGCCGGTCCAGCGGACCTTCCGCGGGCGCGGGTGGCTGGATCCGGTCGGCGTACCGGCCGATCAGCGTCCGGGTCACCGCGGGGGAGAGCAGCGACTCGCCGCGCGCGACCGTGCGCACCCCTTGCGCCAGCTCGTCCAGCGGCGTGTCCTTGAGCAGGAACCCGCTCGCCCCGGCCCGCAGCGCGTCGTACACGTACTGGCCGACGTTGAACGTCGTGACGACCAGGACCTTCGCCGGGGTCACCGCGTCGGGGCCGGCGACCCGGCGGGTCACTTCGATCCCGTCGAGGAACGGCATCTGGATGTCCATCACCACGACGTCCGGGCGGAGCCGTTCGACCTGGGCGAGGGCTTCGCGGCCGTTCGCGGCCTGGCCCACCACCTCGAAGTCCGGCTGCGCGCCGAGCACCGCCACGTACCCGGCGCGGATGAGCTCCTGGTCCTCGCAGATCAGCACGCGGGTCCGGGGGCCGGTCATCGGACGCTCTCCAGGAGCGTCGTCGGGAACTCGGCGTGCACGCGGAACCCGCCCGCCGACGGCCCGGCGGTGAACCGGCCGCCCAGCGCGTCGACGCGGTCGCGCAGCCCGGTCAGCCCGCGCCCGCCGGAGCCGAGCACGCCGGCCTCGGTCGCCGGACCTTGGGTGACGACCTCGATTTCGAGGAGGTCCGTGCCGTAGCCGACGCTCACTTTCGCGGGCCGCCCGGCCGCGTACTTGGCCGCGTTGGTCAGTGCTTCCTGCACGATCCGGTACGCCGTGAGCTCGGTCTCCGCCGGCAACGCCGTGCGCTCACCGGATTCGACCAGCTCGACGACCCGGCCCGGCTGCTCGACGAGCCCGCGCAGCGCGCCCAGGCCCGGCGTGCGCGCGCCGGTCGCTTCGAGGACGCCGAGCAGGAACCGCAGTTCGGTGAGCGCGTCGCGGCCGGAGCCGGTGATCGTCGTGAACACCTCGGGGAAGCGTTCGGGCGGGAGGTACCGCGCGGCGTCGGCCTGGACGACCATGGCCGTGACGTGGTGCGTGACGACGTCGTGCAGCTCGCGGGCGAGCCGCGCCCGCTCGTCGGCCGCCGCGGCCCGGGCGGTGAGCCGCCGCCGTTCGGCCTCCTGCCGCCGGCGTTGCCGCACCAGGGCGCCCAGCGACCAGAACAGGACCAGCACCGCGTAGTAGACGAGGAAGGTCAGCAAGTCCGACGGTGATCCCCGCAAGACGACCAGGACCGCGAAGACCGCGTATCCGGCCGACACCGCCGCGGGCAACACGCGGCGGAACCGCTCTTCGCGCGCCCCGGCCGAGTAGAGCGCGAAGTACAACGCGAGGCTGGCGATCGTGGGGGAGTAGGCCAGCACTTCGTGCGCCGCGAACGACGTCGCGATGATCGCCAAGGTCGCCGCGGGCCACCGGCTGCGCACCGCCAGCGGGAGCGTCTGCCCGAGCACCAGCAGGACCGCCGGGAAACCGCCGTCGTGCCGCGGCAGGTCGCCGAACTGGGCGCCGAGCATCGCCAGGCCCGGCACGAACGCGGCCGCGGTGCAGGCCGCGGCGAGCGCGCCGTCCCGGACCCTCGGAGTCACGCGCGCCCAGCGGTTCCGGAGACGTCCCAGCGTCGGCATGGCGGGCAGCCTAGCGACGCCGGGCGCTCCCCGGGGTGGCTACTGCCGGGTGACGTCGGTGCAGTCGAGGTCTTTCTCCGGCAGCCGGCCGCTGTCGAGGAATTCGACGGTCGCCTGGTCGGCACAGGAAGAACCCTCGTGGTAGACGTAGTGCCCGCCGTTGTCGACCCCGACCAGGACGGCCCGGTTCCCCAGCGCGCGGCGCAGCCCGACGGCCGAGTCCCACGGCGTGGCGTGGTCACGGCGGTTCTGCAGGATCAGCGTGTTCCGCGCACCCTGGTCCGTCACCGTCACCGTCACCGGCTTCTCGACCGGCTGCGGCCAGAACGCGCAGGGCCAGATGTTCGCCGGCATGCCCGCGGTCAGCGGCCAGGTCTCGCGGTCGGCCGCGGTGGCCCGGGCGTAACTGCCGACGTCGTGGGACCATTCGGCGTCACCGCAGGTGAGGGCCAGGAACATGGTCGCCTGGTTGTCCGCGGGAACCCCCGGCGTCGGCGGGGTGTCGGCGAACACCTGCTGGACGACCTTGCCGTCGGCCTCGGTGAGGTGGCCGTCGGCGAGGTCCGCGGCGGCCTTCCACACCTGAGCGAGCACCGGCACCGTGTTGTTGTGGATCAGCAGCGCGTAGGTGAGGCCGCGCAGCATCGCCCCGCTCAACACCTGCGGCGTGCCCGGGACCTGCGCCGGTCGGCGGTCGAGCCGGTCGGCGAGCGCGAGGTAGGTCCGGGTGACTTCCTCGGCGGTGGCGCCGAGCCCGAGGACGGCGTTCTGCCCGGCGGCGACGGCGGCCGCGTCGGGGAACCGCTCGGCCATGCCCTTGCCCCAGCTCCGGGCTTCCCCGGCCCAGACGTGGGCGGGGTCGACGTTGCCCTCCAGGACCACGCGGTCGGTGTGGTCCGGGAACAGCGAGCTGTAGACGGTCCCGAGATAGGTGCCGTAGGACTGGCCCCAGTACGAGATCTTGGCTTCACCGAGCGCTTCCCGGACCCGGTCGAGGTCGCGGGCGGTGTTGACCGTGGTGAAGTACCGCAGGGTGTCCCCGGCCTTGGCGGCGCACTTCGCGGCCGTCGCGCGGGCGGCCTGGACGTTCGAGTCGATCGAGCCGTCGGCCGCGGGGTAGGGGAAGAGGGCCGCGACGCTCGGGTTTTCGAGGCCGCAGGTCTGCGGGGTGCTGGTGCCGACACCGCGCGGGTCGAAGCCGATCAGGTCGTAGCCGTCCAGGACGGCCTTCGGCAGGGTCGGCGCCATCGCGCCGGGTGTGTCGAGGCCGGGCAGCGCGGGACCGCCGGGGTTCAGCAGCAGGACGCCGTGCCGCTTCGCGGGATCGGCGGCGGCCAGCCGGGAGATCACGACCTCGACGGAGGTGCCGTCCGGGCGGCCGTAGTCCAGCGGGACCTTCAGTTTTGCGCAGGTGAGCCGTGGGTCCCGGGTGGTGCCCGGCGCCGCCGCCGGGCACGCACCCCACGTCAGCGATGCGGCCGCCGGGGTGTCTTCGTCGTCCGCGCCGTCACATGCGGCCACGCCGAAAACGGTCAGCGTGGTGACCGCCAAGGCCGCGGCCAACCGGGTTTTCCTCATGGTGCTCGCCCCTCCGTTGCCACGGCGGCGGGCCGTTGGTGGCCCGCCGTCCGCGGTGACGGCGACGAAGCTAACGAGCGGAGGACGGGGAAGACGTCACCCCGGAGCGAGCAGATCCGGTAGCTCGCCCGGGGGACACGGGCTCAGGAACTGCTGCAGCTGACGCTGGGCCAGTTCCGGTTTCCGTTGTGCATGATGGTGACGCCCCAGTTGTCGCCGTTCCCGTTGGGCGTCGCGACGAGCACCTGGCTGCTCGGCCAGGTGGCGTTGATGTTCCAGGTGGCGCTGATCCGGGCCGGGCTCGGCACGGTCATGGTGACCGTCCAGCTGCTGGAGCCGCTGACCGAGACGTTGAGGTTGTACCGGTCGTTCCAGGACTGTCCCGCCGAAAGCGATGCCGTACAGCTGCCGCCGCCCGGTGTGGTGGTCGGTGTTGTGGGTGTTGTCGTGCCGGTCGGGGTGGTGGTCGTGCCTCCGCCGGAGTTGAGGACGTTCAGGACCGAGTTGTACGCCGACTTCTTGTTCCCGTTGCCGTCGAAGAGAAGCGGGCTCTCGCCGGAGCGCCACGAGTCGCTGTCGCGCACTCCCCACACGGTGATGCCGACGCAGCGCGCGACGTTCATGCACGCCTGGGTCAGCGCGGAGTACTGCGAGGTGGCCGCGTTCGTGACGTCGACCTCGGTCAGCGCGACGTCGACACCGAGCGCCGCGAAGCTGGAGATCGTCGTCTGGAGGCTGCTCGGGACCGAGCTGCCGCCGGTGAAGTGGGCCTGCAGGCCGACGCAGTCGATCGGGACGCCACGGGACTTGAAGTCCCGCACCATGTTGTACACACCCTGGGTCTTGGCGTAGTTCCAGTTGTCGATGTTGTAGTCGTTGTAACAGAGCTTGGTCGAGGAGTCGGCGGCGCGGGCGGTCTTGAACGCGACCTCGATCCAGTCGTTGCCGGTGCCCTGCAGGTTCGACGACCGGCGGCTGCCGTCTTCGTTGAAGGCCTCGTTGACGACGTCCCAGTACGCGAGCTTGCCCTGGTAGTGGGCCATCACCTTCTGGATGTGGTTGATCATCGCGTTGCGCAGCGTGCTGCCGCTCATGCTCTGCATCCAGCCCGGCTGCTGGGAGTGCCAGGCCAGCGTGTGGCCGCGGACCTTGGCGCCGTGGCTGACCGCCCAGTTGTAGATCTGGTCGCCCGAGGAGAAGGTGAACTGGTTCTGGTTCGGCTCGGTCGCGTCCGGCTTCATCTCGTTCTCGGCCGTGACCATGTTGAACTCGCGCGCGGCGATCGTGGTGTAGGCGGAGTTGCCGAGCTTCCCCGCGGCGATCGCCGTGCCGAAGTACCGGCCGGACTGGGCGGCCGCGGCGCCCAGCGTGCTCGCGGCGGCATCGGCGCCGGGAGCGGTCACCAGGACCGCGGCCGTCGCGGCGACGGTCGCCGCGGCCGCGACGACCCGACCGGCGGGGGACCGCCACCACCCCTTGCCACGCGGGCTCGACAAAACTCTGGCCATTCTTGAACTCCTTCCGGGCACACGCCCAGGAGGAGCACGTCGCCGGCGACCTGGACGCTCATCTGCTGCTTGCAGCAGAACACGCGGCTTCGGCGCCGGACAAAGAGTTTCGATCGACTTTCGAGCCCACGCCGGTGCCGCGCCGCGCGGTTTCCGGCCGCTACCGCTGGTACGGCCCGCGCGGCGGCTGGTGTCCCGGCGGCGGAGGCTGCTGGAACCCCGGCGGGGGCGGTGGGAATCCCTGCTGCTGCGAGGACCCCTGGTGCTGGGAGTGGTCGGGTTGCTGCGCGACGTCCTGCTGCACCGGAACTCCCTGCGGCTCGAACCCCGGCTGCGCGAAGCCGGGCTGCGGCGCGAAACCCGGCTGCGGCGCGAAGCCGTGCTGCGGTCCGCCCGCGGGGGCGGCCGGGCTGGATCCCGGAGCGAAGCTGTGCTGCGGTCCGCCTGCGGGGGCGGCCGGGCTGGATCCCGGAGCGAAGCTGTGCTGCGGTCCGGCCCCGGGGATGGCCGCGCCGGCTCCCGGAGCGAAGCCGTGCTGCGGTCCGGTCCCGGGGACGCCCGGACCGGCTCCCGGGGCGAAGCCCTGCTGCGGTCCGCCCACGGGGATCGCCGCGCCGCCTGGCCCGGATCCCCGACCGGTCCGGCGCCGGATCGCCACGACCAGCCGCCAGCCGCACGCGGCCGCGATCGCCGTGCCGATCCCGAACGTCACCCACCGGCCGCCGCCGTCGAAGGTCTTCTGGGCCTCGATGTCCTCCTGCCGCTTCTCTTCGTAGGTCTCGCTGGACGTCTGGCCGTAGTGGGTCGTCTCGCAGGTCTGCCCCGGCCGCATCTCTTCGCTGCCGCACAGCACCAGGTCGCTCGAGCTGCCGGTGCCGAACAGGCCCAGCGCCATCAACCCCAGCCCGAACAGCAGGCCGATCGACCACCAAACCACGCTTTTCATCCGTTCCCTTCCGAGCCGTGTGCACTGGTGCGGTAACGCCCGAACGGCCGAACGGTTTAGTCCGCGGCCAGGGTGAAAGCTGTCGCCGACCGAGTCGGGTTGATCACAGCCCGGGTTGCTAACGTTTTCCGCCCCCTCGATTCGAGCCCCCGAACACCCCTGTTTTCCCAGGTCAGCGCCCATTGGGCAGCGGTCGCCGCCGCGCCGGATGTTGGTAACTAACCGCCGTGCGGGCAAACCCGTCTTGGTGAATCCTTGGGGTACTGCTACAAGATTTCCCGGGATCAAGATCGGATCCGGCCGCCGTGGCCGGTCGAAGGTGGGGGAGTCTTCGTGCGTCTGCTTCGTCGTGCCGTGCTGCCTGTGGTGGTGGGCGGTCTTTTCGCGGCTTCGGTTCCGCCGGTGGCGGCCGCCGCGGTGCCCTCCGGTGAGTCGCCGGCGGTGACGTCGGCGCTCGCGGCCGCGAAGCGCTCCGGCGCCGCGGTCGGTGTTCCGGAGGAGACCACCGCCTACGCCGAGGTCTTCGCCAACCCGGACGGGACCCTGACCCGGCGGGAAAGCCTGGAGCCGCAGCGGATCCGGCGCGCGGGCGCCTGGGTCCCGGTCGACCTCACGCTCGCCGCGCGGCCCGACGGCACCGTGGGCCCGAAGGCCGCGCCGATCGAGGTGCGGCTGTCCGACGGCGGCACCGGGGAGATCCTCGCCGCCGCCACGAAGGACGCCCACGAGATCGGCCTCGGCTGGCCCGGGACGCTGCCCGCGCCGAAGCTGACCGGCCCGGTCGCCACCTACCCCGACGTCCTGCCGGGCGTGGACTTCACGGTCACCGTCACCACCACGGGGTTCAGCGAGCACCTCGTGGTGAAGACGCCGGAAGCGGCGCGCGACCCGAAGCTGCGCGAGATCAAGTTCGCCAACCACGTGCGCGGCGTGACCCCGCGCAAGGCCGGCACCGGCACCATCGAAGCGGTCGACGCCGAGGGCGAGGTCGTGTTCCGCGGGGACGCCTCGAAGATGTGGGACTCCTCCGGCGGAACCGCGCCGGGCGTCTCCGCGAGGTCCGCGACCGCGCCCGAGCCGGTGCAGCCGCCCAAGAAGGCCGAAATGGACGTCGTCGTCACGCCGGCGGCGACCGTGGTCAAGCCCGACGCGGCGTTCCTCACCGATCCGGCGCGGGTCTTCCCCGTGGTCATCGACCCCGAGTACTGGTGGCCCGGCGCCAAGCAGAACCACGTCGTGGTCCAGGAGCCGTGGCCGGAGGAGCACAACTTCAACAAGACCGACGGCGACCTCGGCGACCTGAAGGCCGGGTACCAGGGCGGTTACCGGTCACGGTCGTACTTCAGCGTCGATGTCTCGGCGATGCGCGGGAAGGTCGTCCACCGGGCGACGATGCGGCCCCGGGTCGTGCACTCCTACTCCTGCAACGGCGGGCCGACCGAGCTGTGGCGCACCGGCGGCATCGGCTGGGGCACCACCTGGAACGCCCAGCCCGGCTGGGAGGTCAACCTCGGCGGGATCGGCAAGTCCAACAACGCCAAGTACTGCCCGACCGACGGCGCGGCCGAGGTGCGGGTCGACGACACCGCGCGCCAGGCCGCGAACGGCGGCTGGACGACCCTGACGTTCATGCTCAAGGCGGCCAACGAGGGCCAGCAGAACGACTGGCGGCGCTTCGCGCTCGACCCGGTGCTCGAGTACGTCTACAACTCCGTGCCCGGCCTGCCCGCCGACCTGGGCATGGAAGGCGGCCAGATCCCGTGCGCCTCCGGGGACGCCCGGCCGTTCGTCTTCACGCCGACCCCGCGGCTGCGCGGCCGGCTGTCCGATCCGGACGGCGGCATGCTCACCGCCCGGTTCTCCCTGCACAAGGGAAAGCTCGGCGCGAGCAGCGAGGTGTGGTGGACGACGACGTCGAACGTCCCCTCCGGTTCGTTCGCCGAAGTGACCGTGCCGTCCGGGATCGTGACCGGCGAAGGTGTCTACAACTGGTCGATGTACGCCAGTGACGGCGGCAGCAACTCGGTCTGGGTGGGCAACTGCGAGTTCGAAGTGGACAAGACCCCGCCCGGCTCACCCACCGTCACTTCGACGGACTACCCCGTCGGCGGGGACGTCGCGGCCGGCGGCATCGGCCAGACCGGCGCCTTCACGGTGACGGCGGCGAACCCGGACGTCCAGCACTTCCTGTGGTCGGTGACCGACCAGCAGAACGACGACCCGAAGAACCGGGTGAACGCCGAACGCCTCGGCGGCAGCGGTGTGTTCCGCTGGACGCCGGTCACCGACGGGCCGCAGACGATCTTCGTCCGCGCCGTCGACCGGGCGGGCAACCTGTCGCCGATCGTCACGTACCCGATCCTCGTCCGGGCCGGCGATCCGCTGACCGGCAACCTGAAGGCGCACTGGAAGCTCGACGGCGACCTCGCCGACGCCTCCGGTGAGGGCCGGTCCCTGACCGCGACCGGCGGCGCGGACGCCACGGCGCCCGGCTACCTCGGCAACGCCGTCGCACTCGGGACGGGCAAGCGGCTTTCGGCGACGGGCCCGGCCGTCGACACGGCGAAGAGCTTCTCCGTGTCGGCCTGGGTGCGGCTGGACCAGATCGGGGCCTGGCCGGCCGCGGTTTCCCTGGACGGCAAGCGCACCAGCGGGTTCCAGCTGCAGGCCTCGCCGGACGGCAAGTGGTCCCTGGCCATGTTCGCGTCCGATGTGGACGGTGGCGGCCCGGTGCATTCGCGCGCCATCTCGGCCGGGTCCGTGCAGCCCGGCGTGTGGACGCAGCTGACCGGCGTCTACGACCAGGCCGTGGGCAAGCTGCGCCTCTACGTCAACGGCGCGCTCGCCGCCGAGGTCGCGCACACCAGCACGTGGACGGCGTCCGGTGACGTCCAGATCGGCGCGGCGCTGTGGGGCGGCACCCGGCTCGACTACTTCCCCGGCGCGGTCGACGACGTCCGCCTCTACCAGCGGGTGCTCGTCGGCAGCGAAGCCGCGGCCCTGGCCAACCAGCCGGTCCTGCGGGCGCAGTACAAGCTGGCCGAAGGCGCCGGGGCGACGACCAAGGACGAGGTGAGCGGCCGGGACGCGACGTTCCGGGGCACCGCGGCGTGGACGCAGGCCGATGGCTACCCGGCGGCGAAGTTCACCGGCGCGCCCGACGCCGGGTACGGCTCGGTCGAAGGGCCGCGGCCCGAGCTGCGCACCGACCGCTCGTACACCGTGTCGGCCTTCGTCCGGATGGACACCGCCGACGAGGCGCCGCGCACCGCGGTGAGCCTGCGTGACGACAAGTTCTCGCCGTTCATGCTGCAGTACCGGCCCGAGGTCAAGAAGTGGTGCTTCCTGATGTCGCTCGGCGCGAACCAGGAGGGCGGCTGGTGGGTGCCCGCCGAAGCCGACGTCGTGACGCAGCGGTGGGTGCACCTCACCGGCGTCTACGACCTGGCCGCGAAGGAGGCCCGGATCTACGTCAACGGCCGGTTCGCCGGCCGCCTCGGCGGGGTCGCGGGCTGGAACGGCACGGGTGACCTGATGTTCGGCGGCAGCCGCTGGGTCGGCCGGGACGTCGACCCGTTCACCGGCGCCGTCCGCGGGGTCCGGGTCTACTCCGGAACCCTGACCGACAACCAGATCCGGCAACTGCCCGTGCAGGACTGACCGCTCCCTCTTCCCCTTCGCGACCCGAATCTGGAGTTCGGCATGTCCGGAAGACGTTTTGCGCCCCAGCTCGCCCTCGTCCTGGCCGCGGTGATGGCCGTGACGACGGTGCAGGCCCTGCCCGCCGCGGCGGACGAGCCCAGCTTCGTCCACCTGCCCGAGCTGCAGCAGGAAAAATCCGTGCCCGGCGGTCCGGTGCCGGTCCGGCCGTTGCCGGTCAACGCCGTCGACGAGGCGCTCGCCCGGCCGCGTCCGGAGGCGAAGTGGCCGGGAGCGGCGAGCGCCGAGACGACGGCCCCGAAGGCGCAGGCGCGCTCGGCCGCGCCCGGCTTCCGGCAGGCCGGCTCGCTGCCGGTCGCGGTGGCCGTCGACGCCCCGAAGGCGCAGGCGCGCTCGGCCGCGCCCGTCGGCGAGGCGAAGGTCCGGGTCGAGACGCTGGACCAGGGGCCCGCCGAGAAGGCCGGCGTCACCGGTCTGGTCCTGGCGGTCGAGGACGCCGGGGGCGCGGCCGGCCGGTCGCTGTCGGTGCGGGTCGACTACCGCGGCTTCGAATCGGCCTTCGGCGGGGACTACGGCTCGCGGTTGAAGCTCGTCCAGCTGCCGGACTGCGCCGCGCGGACCCCGGAACGCCCGGAGTGCCGCACGGCGACCCCGGTGGAGACGGTGAACGACACGGCTTCCCGGACCGTCACCGCGAAGGTGGCCTTGCCCGCTCAGCAGCAGCGTTCGGCCTCGCGGGTCATGCTGGCCGCCGCGGCGGCGCCTTCCGGCGCGGGCGGCTCGTTCGAGGCCACCGGGCTGTCCCCGGCCGGTTCCTGGTCGGGCGGCGGGTCGAGCGGTGACTTCACCTATTCGGTGCCGCTGCGGGTGCCGCCGCCCAACGCCGGGGTCGCCCCGAAGCTGGGCCTCGGGTATTCCTCCGGCACGGTCGACGGCCGCACCAGCGCGACGAACAACCAGGCCGCGGCCCCCGGCGACGGCTGGGAGCTGTCCGCGGGCGGGTTCATCGAGCGCCGGTACAAGGCCTGCGCCGACGACCTCGGCGGCAGCCAGGCCCAGCGCAAGACCGGTGACCTCTGCTGGGCCACCGACAACGCCGTCCTGAGCCTGAACGGCGTCTCGGCGGAGCTGGTCCTCAAGGACGCCAAGGCCGGCCTGTGGGTGCCGAAGCACGACGACGGCTCGCGGATCGAGCACCTCACCGGCGCCACCAACGGCGACGACAACGGTGAGCACTGGAAGATCACCAGCAGCAACGGCACGCAGTACTTCCTCGGCCTCAACCGGCTTCCCGGCTGGAGCGAGGGCAAGCCGGAGACCCGCTCGACCTCGACCGTGCCGGTGTTCGGCAACAACAACGGTGAGCCATGTGCCAAGACCGCGTTCGCGGATTCCTGGTGCCAGCAGGGCTACCGCTGGAACCTCGACTACGTCGTCGACCCGAACGGCAACGCGACGACGTACTACTACGAGCCCGAGACGAACTTCTACGGCCGGGACATGGCCGCGGACAAGCAGACCTCCTACGTCGCGGCGAACAGCCTCCGCCGGGTCGAGTACGGCCTGCGCTCGGACGCGCTGTTCGCGCCGGCGCCCTCGCGCGTCTGGTTCGACACCGCCGAGCGGTGCCTGCCGACGAGCACCTTCGCCTGCAACGCCGGCCAGCTGACCAAGGACACCGCGAAGAACTGGCCGGACGTGCCGTTCGACCGGATCTGCGCGGCCGGCGAGAAGTGCGAGAACCGGACGTCACCGGCGTTCTTCAGCCGCAAGCGGCTGGTCAAGGTGCTCACCCAGATCCGCCGGGACGACGTCACCGGCGCCGCGCAGTGGCGCGACGTCGACGCGTGGACGCTGCGGCACGAGTTCCCGGACACCGGCGACGGGCTCTCCCCGGCGCTGTGGCTGGCCGGGATCACCCACACCGGCCTGGCCGGTGGCACCGACTCCCTGCCCGAGATGAAGTTCCACGGCCTCTCGATGCCGAACCGCGTCGCGGCCGGCGACGGCCTGCCGCCGATCACCCGCTACCGCGTCGAGCGCGTGCAGAACGAGGCCGGCGGGATCACCGAGGTCAAGTACTCGGACCGCGAATGCGTCTGGGGCTCGGCGATGCCCGCCAACCCCGAAACCAACGGCAAGCTGTGCTTCCCGAGCTGGTGGCTGCCCGAGCACGGCTACGACGCGGTGCTGGGCTGGTTCCACAAGTACGTCGTCAAGGCGGTCACCGAGGACGACCGGACCGGCGGCTCGACGTTGAAGAAGACGGCCTACGACTACCTCGGCGACGCCGCGTGGCACTTCGACGACGCCGACTTCGGCGAGCCGGAGCACCGGACCTGGTCGCAGTGGCGCGGGTTCGGCGAGGTCCGCACGACCACCGGCGAACCCGGCACCCCGCAGACGGTGACGGTCGAGCGGTTCCTGCGCGGCATGGACGGCGACCGGCGGCCCGGCGGGACGCGGCAGGTCGCGGTCGAGGACTCCGAGGGCGGCAAGGTCACCGACGCGGACGTCCTGGCCGGGTTCACCCTCGAATCCCAGTCCTACGACGGCGGCAAGCTGGTCTCCTCGTCGGTCAAGGTCCCGTGGCTGCACGGCCCAACGGCGACCGCCGGGGACGACAAGGCCTACATGACGAACGTCGAGACCACCCGCGGCCGGACGCTGCTCGGCGACGGCACCTGGCGCCGCACGGAGGTCAAGAACTCCTTCGACGCCCACGGCAACGTCGTCGGCGTCGACGACGCGGGCGACCTCGCGGTCACCGGCGACGAAACCTGCGCCCGCACCGAGTACACCGCGAACGACACCGCGTGGATCCAGGACCGCCCGGCGAGCGTGCGCACGGTCGCGCTGCCGTGCTCGGCCGACGAGAACACGCCCGGCAAGCTGATCGGCAAGGTCCGGCAGAGCTACGACAGCCTCGCCTCCGGCGCCGCGCCCACCAAGGGCAACCTGACCGCGACCGAGCGCTGGACCGGCACCGAGTGGCAGCTGACCCAGGGCACGACCTACGACGACCTCGGCCGTCCGGTCAAGGTGGTCAACTCCGCGGGTGACGAGGTCAAGTCGGCCTACGAGCCGGGCCCGGAGTTCGGCGTCCGCAAGGTCACCAAGACCGACCCGCTCGGCTACACCGCCGTGACGACGATGGACCCGGCGCACGGGCTCACGACGTCCGACGAGGACATCAGCGGCCGCCGCGCCGACATGGAGTACGACGCGCTCGGCCGGCTCGTCCGCGCCTGGGCGCCCGGGCAGTCCAAAGCGGACAAGAAGGACCCGACCAGCACGTTCGGCTACCGGTACCGGACCGACGCGCCGACCATCGTCACCACGAGCTCCCTGCGGGAGAACGGCGGCTACACGACGTCGTACACGCTCTACGACGGCCTGCTGCGCGAACGCCAGACGCAGCTGCCCGCCGTCGCGGGCGGCCGGATCGTCAACGACTGGTTCTACGACTCCCGCGGTCTCCAGGCCAAGGTCAACGGCTCGTACTACAACGACCAGCCCGCCGGGGACGCGCTGCTCGGCGTGCTGGACAACGCCGTGCCGAACCAGACGGTGACGGAGTTCGACACCCAGCAGCGCGAGACCGCGGTGATCTTCCGCAAGCTCGACGTCGAGCAGTGGCGGACGAGCTCCAGCTACGCGGCCGACCGCGTGACCACCGTGCCGCCGCTCGGTGGGACCACGACGACGGTCATCCGCGACGTCCACGGCAACGCCGTCGAGAAGCGGCAGTACCACGGCCGTGAGGCGACCGGGGACTACGACTCGACCAAGTACCAGTTCGACGTGCGGGGCCTGATGACCGCGCTCGTCGGGCCGGACAACGCGAAGTGGACCTCCGAGTACGACCAGCTCGGCCGCAAGGTCGCCGACCACGACCCGGACACCGGGGACCGGCGCTACACCTACACCGCGCTCGACCAGCTCGACACCACGACCGACGCCCGCGGGGTCCGCGTCCGGACCGAGTACGACAAGCTCGGCCGCCCGGCCGCGCAGTTCGAGCGGCCGGCCGCGGACGCGCCCGAGGCGACGGTGGCGACCTGGTCCTACGACAAGGTCAAGCGCGGCACGGTCGACACGTCGACCCGGAACGCCGGCGGCAAGGCCTACACCAAGCAGGTCGTCTCCTACGACGCGGCGAACCGGCCGACCGAGACCAAGGTCGTCATCCCCGACGGTGAGGGCAAGCTGACCGGCAGCTACTCGTTCAAGACCTCCTACGACACGAACACCGGGCAGGTGACGTCCCGCACCCAGCCGGGCGCGGGCGGCCTGGACCCGGAGCTGATCAGCTACTACTACAACGACCTCGGGCTGCCCACCGAGACCCAGGGCGCCGACACCTACGTCCCGGAGCACCTGTACTCCAAGTACGGCGAGACGCTGCGGCTGACGCTGGGCACGGGCGGCAAGAAGGTCTACACCTCGATGTTCTACGAGGAGGGCACCCGGCGCCTTTCCGGCGTCGACGTCCAGCGCAACCTCGAGAGCGGCGCGTACCTGGCCAAGCGCAGCTACGGCTACGACCCGGCGGGCAACATCACGAAGCTGGCCGACACCTCGCCGGGCTCGCCCGGCGACGTCCAGTGCTTCGGGTACGACCACCTCAAGCGGATGACCAGCGCGTTCACGCCGAAGAGCGGGAACTGCGGCGAGCGGCCGTCGGTGGCCGGGCTGGGCGGGACCGCGCCGTACTGGCACGACTACGCCTACGACAAGGGCGGCAACCGCACCTCCGACGTCGAGCACACGGCGGCGGGGGACACCACGCGGACCTACGCCTACGGCGGCCCGGACGGCGCCCAGCCGCACACGCTCCGGACCGTCACCCAGACCGGCCCGACGGGCACGGCGAAGGACGAGTTCGGCTACGACGCGACGGGCAACACGACCGGCCGCAAGGTGTCGGGGTCTTCGCAGACCCTGGAGTGGGACGCCAGCGGCCGCTTGGCGAAGCTCAAGGAGCACGACGGGCGCGAGTCGTCGTTCGTCTACGACGCCGACGGCGAGCGCCTGATCAAGCGCGAGTCCGGCATCACGACGCTCTACCTCGACGGCATGGAACTGGTCCTGCAGAACACGACCAAGGACCTGACCGCGCGGCGCTACTACGACCACGGCGGCTCCGCCGTCGCGGTGCGGACGTCCGGCCCGGGCGGTGGCCTGTCGTGGCTGCTGGGCGACCACCAGGGCACCGCGTCGATGACGATCAACGCGTCCACTTTGGACGCGAAGTCGCGGCAGGCCGACCCGTTCGGCAACCCGCGGGGCAAGCAGCCGGCGTCCTGGGCCGACGACAAGGGGTTCGTCGGCGGCACGAAGGACGGCAGCGGCCTGACCCACCTCGGCGCCCGCGAGTACGACCCGGTCACCGGGCGGTTCGCCTCGGCCGACCCGGTGCTGGACGTCGACGACCCGCAACAGCTCAACGGGTACGCCTACGGCAACAACTCGCCGGTGACGAACTCGGACCCGAACGGCCTGTACTGGAAGACCGTCTCGGTGGCCCAGCGGACCGCCGTGACGACGGTCCTCTGGACGCTCTACTACGTCGGGCTGTTCATGCCGATCGTGATGTTCGTGGCCGTGACCTACTGGGTCGTCCAGGTCTTCTACTACCGGATCTGGATCGACCCGCCATGGACCGGCGGTGGCGGCGGCGCGGGCGCGGGTGACACGAAGCAGCAGGCGCTCAAGGACGCGGGCCTCAGCCAGGCGGAGTACGAGGAAGCCAAGAAGGCCGCGGCGGACAAGCGCAGCTGGATCGACGTCGCGATCCAGGTCGGCGGCGACATCCTGCAGGAGATCATCGGCGTGAAGGGCGTCGTCGACAACTGCATCAAGGACTTCAACCTGGCCGGCTGCGCCTGGGAGATCCTGACGTCGCTGCCGTGGGGCAAGGTCCTCAAGGGCGGCAAGATCGTCGACAAGATCGTGTCGGCGTTCAAGGACACGCTGACGTGGATGAAGCGCCGCGACAAGGCGGCGTCGGACCTGCGGCGGGTGGAGGAGGCGGAGGAACGCCTGTCGAAGGTGACGGGGTGCAACAGCTTCGCGCCGGGCACGCTGGTGCTGATGGCCGACGGCAGCCGTCGTCCGATCGACCAGGTCCGGCTGGGCGACCGGGTGGTGGCCACGGACGTCGAGACCGGCCGGAGCACGTCTCGCGAGGTGGTCGCCACGATCATCGGGCAGGGGTGGAAGCGCCTGGTCGAGATCACGGTGACCGGCCAGGCCCCGATCGTGGCGACGGCCGGCCACCCGTTCTGGGTCCCCGCACAGCGCAGCTGGGTGGACGCGGAGGACCTCCACCCTCGCGACACCCTGCTGGCGGCGAACGGCGCCACGGTGACGGTTTCGGCGGTCCACGAGCTGACCCGGCCGGCCCGGGTGCACAACCTGACCGTGGACGAGGACCACGTCTACTACGTGACGGCGGGCGACGCGGATGTCCTGGTGCACAATGCGCCGAAGGGGGGCGGCGGCGACAACTGCGGGTACACGCCGGCGCCCAAGTCGATCCCGGGGGTCAAGGGCCTGCAGCCGGCCAAGCCGAAGACGGGCGTCCAGGGTGGCGGCGGACTCCGCAAGCGGTGGAAGGACAGCAAGGGCAACATCTACGAGTGGGACTCCCAGCACGCTGAGCTGGAAACCTACGACAAACGCGGACGGCACCTCGGCCCGGTCGATCCGGCCACCGGCGATCCCATCCCCGGCAAGGGCCCGGTGCCGGGAAGGACGGTGGAGCCGTGAGCTGGTTGGTCGAGGCCTTTCGCGAGGACGACGAGACTCTGGAGTGGGAGGTCGAGCTGCGGCCGGTCGCTCGCGAGGAGTTGGAGCGGGCGCTGAGCCTGCCGGACTTGTCGGTCCCGGCGTCGTACCCCTTGAGTGCCGAGCAGGTCACGGTCGCGCTGGGTTTCGCGGTCACATCGCCCGACCCGGCGCCGGCCCTGGACCCGCGCCGGCTGGCGTTCTACCTCAGCGAGGTGGCGGACGAGGTGCCTGCCGTCGAGACCCGGTGACCGGTTCGGCTGCGGGCGACCTGCTCGCCCCGGAGGAGATCGCGTTGCTGGACCGGGCGCTGCTGGAGTGGGGCGGCCCGGCCCGGTGCAGCGACGAGCTGGCGGTCGGCATGGGGTTCGCGGGTTTCGCCGACCTGCTCACCCAGTGCGAACGGCTGCGCGGGGCGTTGCGGGAGGGGACCCCGCTGGCCCCGGTCGACTGGGCGCGGGTGCTGATCGCGACGGAGATCGTGTTCGTCAGCGACCTGGCGGGCACCGGCTTCGAGTGGCGCACGACAACCGGCTTCGACGACGGGGTGACGATCGGGCTGTTGCGGGGGATCCAGCGGAAGCTGGGGAAGGTGGTCCGGCCGTACTACGGGAAACGTCCGGCCTGAGGGGCCCGGCCGGCGGTCCGGCACGCTGACCGGTGGAGGAGACGCGCTGTACCGTCTGGTCGACGGGAACCAAAGGAACCTGCTCGTCGAGGCCGAAGAGCTGGCGGGGTTCTTCGTCCCGCCGGGTGAAGATGCATCGGAAGTCGTCTTCCTCGGGGCGAGCTGGACTGTCGAGCGTCCGCGGCAGGTGGAGGACGCGGTTCTCGAAGTGGTGAACGCGCGGCGGGACAAGATCGGCGAGTACCTCGTCGGACGGGTGGTCTTCGGTGACTCCGCTGCGAAGCGGGTTGCGTTCCGTTTCTTCGGGGAGCGGTGTGAACATCCCGAGGCAGCCGGGATCTGGCGGCGTTGGGCCTCGGAGCCGCCGCTGCCAACCGATGAGTGGCTTCGTCTTCCGGCCGGTGACCACCGGGCCTGGCTGCACGTCGTGCAGAACTCGTGGTTCGCCACCGGGCACAGTGCTGCTCGGTACGGAGACACGGAGGTGATGACCCTGAACGGCGCCTCGACCGTGACGAAGGCCGGCTTCTACTGTGCGCTGGGTGAAGCGGCCAACGGCCCGGGCGGCTACTTCGGGTCGAACCTCGACGCGCTCGCCGACTGCCTCCGCTCCGGTCCGGTCGGCAAGCGGCCGGCCCGGCTTCTGTGGAACGACTTCTCCTCGTCCGAAGAGGCGTTGGGGACGGAGTTCCTCAACGCCCTCACGGCCGTGCTGGAGGAGTTCGACGTGGTCGTCGAGGCTCGGTGACCGGTTCGGCGCTGGGCGACCTGCGGAAGGTGGTCCGGCTGTCGTGAGCTGGCTGGTCGAGGCCTTTCGGGAGGACGACGAGACTCTGCAGTGGGCGGCGGTACTGCGGCCGGTCGCCGGGAGCCGGACCTGGATCCGGGCGGCTGGCGTTCCACCTCCGCGGGGTGGCTGATGAGGTGTCGGCTGGATGAGAACGGGGGCCACACCCTCCTGGACAGCTTGATCGTGTCCTGGCAGCGGCACGTCGCGAAGCTGCGCGGGGATCTCGACCGTCCGGACGGTGACCGGACGGTCGAGGGTGCGCACGACTACCTCGCCGCCTTGTTCGCGCGTGACGCGGTCGCCGACGGGCTTGGCGTTGTCGGCGCGGAGATGTCCGGGCAGGACGTGGTCGATGTGGTCGACGAGGAGTTCAGGTCGTTCACCGAGCCGGACGGCAAAAGGCTGCTCGCGCACATCGACGACGCGGTCGAGCCGGGTGCGGGCTGGTGGTGGACGAGGGTCCCGGTCCGCGGTCCGGCACGCCGGGAGATGGACACGATCGTGCGGAACCTGAGCTGACCGGCCGGGGCGTCTCGCATACCGTCTGGTCGACGGAAGCTGCGGATGAAGGCCTCTCACCGCCGGCTGCGGGTCCCGATCGTGAGGGCTCGCGCCCGTTCGCCGGAGTTTCCCTGCTCGATGCGGTCCGCCAGCCAGGTGCGGTGGACGATCACCGTGTGGCTGCCGGGGCCGTCGCCGCCCGTGGTCAGGACCGTGTGAACGCCGCAGAAGCCGCACGGCCGGTGGAACGACGCCAGGTCCTCGGGCCGGATGCTCAGGCGGACCCACGCGGGAGGCACCGTGGCGCGGACCCGCCGGCCCGGCATGAGCGCCAGGCTCGCGGTTTCGAATCGATCCATGACAGCGCGATCCTCGCCGACGTCGGCGTCGAAGTACAGCGCGTTGACCTTGACCCGAGGTCAAGGTGGACGCTGCCCTCATGACCACCACCCCCTGGACCGGCCTGGTGCCGGTCGACGACACGGCCCTCGCGGTCACCGACACACGCGGTGCCGGCCGGCCCCTCGTCTACCTCAACGGCTCCTACGCCGGCCAACGATCCTGGCGGCGGGTGATCGCCGCGCTCGGGCCCGGGTGGCGGCACGTCACCTATGACGAACGGGCTCGCGGCCGGTCGAAGCGCTCGGCCGACTACTCCTTCGAGGCTTGTGTCCGTGACCTCGACGCCGTGCTCGAGGCGACCGGTGTCGACCGGCCGTTGCTGGTCGGCTGGTCCTACGGGGCCGCGCTCGCCGTGCACTGGGCCGACCGGCACCCGGAGCGGGTCGCCGGGGTGGTCTCGGTCGACGGGGCTGTCCCGTGGGGGTACACCGGGGAAGAGGACCGGGAGAAGATCCGGCGTATCTTCGGCAGGATGCGGATGTTCCTGCCGCTCGCGCGGCCGTTCGGCCTGGCCGCCTCGATGAGCGCCGCCCAGCACGCCGAGATCGGCATCGAGATCAACGAGATCTGCGCCGCGCTCGAACCGCTGCTGGACCGGCTGTCCTGCCCGGTGCGTTTTGTCTTCGCCACGGGCGCGAACCTCGGTGGTGGCGCCGAAGAGATGGAGCAGATGCGCGCGTCCCTCGACCCGGTGCTCCGCCGGAACCCGAACCTGCGGGTCAGCGCGAAGGTCGGGAGCAACCACACGCAGATCCTGCGCAAGGACTTCCGGGCCGTCGCCGCGGCCGTGCGGGAGACCGCCGGGGGAACGCCGAGCCGATGACCGACGGGGTGACCATCGGCCAGGCGGCCGCCTTCGCCGGCGTCACGATCAAAACCGTGCGGCACTACCACAAGCTCGGCCTCGTCGACGAGCCCGAGCGCGACAGCTCGGGCTACCGCCGTTACCGGTCGGCCGAGCTGCTGCGGCTGGTGCGGGTCAAGACGCTGGCCGCGGCCGGGGTGCCGCTGGCCGACATCGCCTCCCTGCTCGACGCCGACAGCATGGCCTTCGCGGCCACGCTCGTCGACGTCGGGCGGCGCCTCACCGACCGCATCACCGAGCTGACCGCGCAGCGCGACATGCTCCACCGGCTCACCTCCGGCGACCGGACCCTGTTGCCCGACCGGGCCGTGGCGATGCTGGAGGGCATGCCGACCCTCGGCTTCTCGGCCCACGACGTGCAGACGGCCCGGGAGTCCTTCGTGCTGGCCAAAGCCCTGGTCCCGGACGGCTTCGACGACTACCTCAGCGACATCGAGCAGGCGTTGCACGACCCCCGCTTCGTCGAGCTGGCCACGCGCAGCGCCGAGGTCATCGGCTGGGAGCCGGACGATCCCCGCGTCGCCGCACTGGCCGCGGACATGGCCGAGCACTACCTCGCCCACCCCGCGCAGCTGCGGATCGTCACCGGCCTGCAGGCCCGCACCGAAACCGTGACCCGCTACCGGATGGTCGCCCACCACGGCGAAGGCCCGGACACCGCCGCGGCCCGCTTGGCCTCGCTCGTCGAGAAGAAGCTCCGCGCCGCCGGGATCGCCCTCCCCGGAACGGAGCCACGCTGAACCGGGCCCCGGGGTCGGGTTTCGTCGTGAGCGCGGCGGGATCGGGTGCCGACGAGCCAGCCGGTCAGTGTGTCGAAAACGCGGTGGCCGAGCCGCCGGCCGGCCCGCTCGGGCACACTGGTGCTCCGGCTTCGTCCGAGCGCAGGGAGGCGTGATGGTGGGGGAGTTGCTGGACGTGGTGGCCGCCGGCCTGGCCGCGGGAGCGGCGGCCGGGGCGAAGGACACCGCGTCGCTGGCGGTGAAGGACGCCTACGCGGGCCTGCTCGGCGGGCTGCGCCGGCGGTTCGGGGCGAAGGTGGCCGAAGAGCTCGAAGAGGCGGCGAAGGACGACTCCACGCCGGACCGCGAACAGCGGATCCGCGCCGAGCTGGCCCGCGCGCTCGACGGGACGGCGTTCGCGCCCGAGGACGAGCTGGTCACCGCCGCCCGCACGCTGCTCGACCGGGCCGGGGGCAAGTACACCGTCGACGTCCGTGAGTCGCAGGGTGTGCAGATCGGCGACCACAACTCGATGACGCTGAACCTCGGCCCGCGACCGCCGCGGTGACCGAGCCGGGCCCGCCGCCGGTCGACGCGCGGTACGGGCAGGGCGTGCAGGTCGGGGACCACAACACGCAGCACATCCACCTCCCGGCCGACGGCAGCGGCGCGGCCGTGACCACGATCCACGCCGACCACGGCGCCGAGGTCTTCGTCGGCCGGGCGCCGGACCTCGAGCGGCTGGCGGCGGTCCTGGCCCCGGCCGCGTCCGGCGCCACCGGCGTGGTGCAGGGCATGGGCGGGATCGGCAAGACCGCGCTGGTCCGGCGGGCCGCGGCGGCCGCGGTGGCCCGGGGCTGGTTCCCCGGCGGCGCGGTCTTCGTGACCCTGCGCGGGTACGACCCCGTCGCGGAGAACCGGATCCCGCCGGGCCGGGTGTTCGCGTCGGTGTTGCGGGCGCTGGGTGTGCCGGCCGCCGGGATCCCGGCCGACGCCGCGCAGCAGCCGACCGCCTACCACCGCCACCTCGACCTCCTGGCCGCGCGGGGCCGGCCGGTGCTGCTGGTGCTGGACGACGCCGCGGACCCCGGCCAGGTCCGCGATCTGCTGCCCACGCCCTCGGCCGCGCGCACCCACCGGGTGCTGGTCACTTCGCGCGACACCCTGCCGCTGCCCGGCGCCGACCGCGTGGCGCTGGACGTGCTGCCGCCGGATGAGGCCACGCAGCTGCTGCGCGCCGTGCTGGACGAGCGGGCCCGGAGCCGTGGCCTCGCAGCCGATCCCCGGGCCGCCGCCGAGGCCGACGCGGTGGCGGAAGTGCTGCGGTGGTGCGGCCGGCTGCCCCAGGCCGTGGTGATCGCCGCGGGTGTGCTGGCCGAGGAGCCGGAGCTCACCGTCGGCGAGGTCGCGGCCGACCTGGCCGACACGCGGACCCGGCTGGCCGTGCTGGACGACGGCGCGGGCGGGGTGCACGCCGCGTTCGTGGCGTCCTGGCAGCGGTTGCGCGGCCGGGACCCGGAGGCCGCCCGGCTGCTCTGCCTGCTGACCGTCGCGCCCGGTCCCGACGTCGGGCTGCCGGCCGCCGCGGCGGTGCTGGGGACGGCCGAGGCGGTCGCGCGCACGCGGCTGCGGGTGCTGACCCGCACCCACCTGCTGCTGGGCGGCCCGCGGCGCTGGCGGTTCCACGACCTGCTGCGCCTCGACGTCACCGGGCACGCCGTCGCCGATCTGGGCCTCACCGAGGCGCAGCTGGCCGCCGCGACCGGCCGCGTGCTCGACCACTACGTCGTTGCGACGCGGGCCGCGCTCGTCTGGCGGGCGACGGTGCGGTCCCGCGCCGCGGGTCCGCCGGACGGGCCGTTCACCGGCTGGGACACCGCGCTGGCCTGGCTGGACGCCGAGCAGGCGTGCCTGGTCGCCGCGGTGGCCGCGGCCGGGGAAACCGAGCGGCACCAGCAGGTCGTGGAGCTGGTCTCCGGCCTGACGGGGTTCCTGTCCTGGCGGCGTCAGGTGACCGACTGGGTCGCCGTCGCGCGGATCGCCGACCGGTCGGCCCGCCGGTTGCGGGACCCCGTCGCGGCGCTGCGGGCCATGGACAACCTGGCGGCCGCCCTGATCGAGGCTGGCGAGTTCGAAGAGGCTCTCGACATCCTGAATACCGCCATGCTGGCCGGCCGGATCCTCTTCGACGACCTGGCGCTCGACGGGCGGATGTGGGACGACACGGGCCTGGCGTTGCAGGGCCTGGGTGACTCCGTGCGGGCGGCGGGCTACCACCACTACGCGGCCGACCTCTTCCAGGAGCTCGGCGACCGGCGCAGCGAAGCCTCGGCCCGGAGCAACACGGGCACCGCGCTGGCGCACCTGGGGGATCAGCCGGGGGCTTTCGACGCGCACACGGCCGCGATGACGATCTTCCGCGATCTCGGTGACCGGCCCGCCGAGGCGATGGCGGCAGGCAACGTGGCCATCGTCTTTCACCGGCTTGGTCAGCGAGGTGACGCGATCCACCTCTTCCGGGCCGCCGCCGCCATCTTCGAGGAGGTCGGCGACCTCCGCAGTGCGGCGCGGACCTGGCGCAACCTCGGAGTGGTGTACCGCGAGGCGGGCTGGTTCGCCGACACCGTGAAAGCGTTTGCCGCGGCCGCCATGACCTCCGCGAAGATCGGTGACCGGCGAGCCGAAGTCCGGGCGTGGCGGGAAGTGGAACGCCTCTGCGTCGCCACCGGGCGGCCGGACGACGCCCGGTTCGCCGCGGAGCGCGCGGGCCCGGCGACCGAGACCGACGAGCCGATCCGCGGCCTGCGCGGGTGGCGGATCCGCGTCGAGCTCGAAGACGGGCCGGTGCCGTAGGGCGGTTCGGGTCGTTCGCCGGATTCCGCCGTCCCGCGAATCGAATTCGTCGATGGCCGCCGGTGACCGTGGCGGATCCGCCGGGGACGGTCCACGGTGGAACGGGCGCCCGGCGCCGGAATCCGATGTCCACAAAGGTGCCGTCCGTTTCCGGGCTCCGTCGGCGAACAGTGTGGACACGGAATCCGGAGCAGCCCGATGGTGACGACGAACGGGAGTAGTGGGCCCGAAGCGCCGGTTCCGGTAACCGCGAAGCCGTCGGTCAAGTCCTTTCGAGGTAACGATCGCCCACGTCGAACAGGTGCTGTTCACCCTCCGTACGCGATCGGGCGAGAGCGGTTACTCAATCGCAACCTACGCGACACGCTCTGGCTCTGGTCCTGGGTGGCCCGCTCCGGTTAAATTGTTTCCGGAGGAACCTACGGTGGTGTTCTAACCATCGGCGACCAGTTCTATGATTATTGTTTCGCGTGGCGAAAACGCCGCGTTGTCGTCCGACCCGTCCAGAACGCGTGCGGACCGGGCGAAAACGTCTCGGACGATTTTTCGATTAATCGTTCCGAAAACCACCACTCCTGTTGTCAAGGCGGAATTCCCGCCTCCTCGAATCGACCCTCCGGCCGGTCCGGGCGCCGGCCGGAAAGCAAGCATCGGGGAATGGTCGGCCCCTGGTTTTCCGGGCCCTGACGGAGAAGACCGCGGTCCGGCCGAGCCATTCGGCCGTGCCGATGCACGGTCATTCGCGAGGGAACCGCGACGCTAACGCGAGTTGAACGGCAGGAGAACTTCATTCATACGTCAGGTGACGGATGTCTGACTTCCTCGTGCCGTGAAGCATGGGTCGACGGAGCTTGCCGCTCCGGACCGCGAGGCCGAGGAGGGGCGATGTCCCGTGCCACCACCGTTTCCACCGCCGTGATCTTCGTACTGGCCCTCAACCTGCGGCCGGCCGTGACCAGCCTGGGCGCGGCCCTTCCCGACATCTCCGTGGCCGGCTCCCTGGTCGCCGCCGTCCTCGTCGCGCTGCCCCTGTGGGCGATCGGCCTCGGCGGCTGGGCGACCCCGTGGCTGAGCGACCGCGTCGGCACCCGCCGGACGGTCACCGTGTCCCTCATCGGCCTGGCGGCGTCACTGGCCGGGCGGGTCCTCGGTGGACCGGTGCCGCTGCTGGTCGGGACGGCGCTCGCGTGCCTGTCCATCGCCGTGCTCGGCACCATGCTTCCGTTGCTGGCCCAGGGATCCGCCGCCTACCCGCTCGGGCTCGGGCTGGGCAGCACGGCCGGGGCACTGATCACCCCGGCGGCGGTGCTGTCGTCGTCGTGGCGGATCGGCCTGGGGCTGTGGGCGTTCTCGGCCCTGCTGGCCCATCGGCTGTGGCTGCGCACCCCCGGCGAGTTCGTGGCGCCACAGCGGACTTCCGGGCCGGTGCGGGCCACCGCCCTGACCCTCCACTTCGGACTCATCTCGACGGTGACCTTCCTCGTCATGGGCTGGCTCCCCGGGATCCTGCGCGACGCGGGCGTCTCACCGGCGACCGCGGGCGCGTGCCTCGCGGTGTCGATGGCCATGGGGCTGCCGATGATGTGGCTGGTCCCGGGCTGGACGCGCCGGTGGCGGAACCAGACGGTGCTCGTGGTCCTGCTGGCCCTGCCCAACGTCGTCGGCGTGACCGGGCTGCTCCTCGCCCCGGCGGCCGCGCCCTGGGTGTGGGCTGCGGCGACCGGCCTGGGCATGGGCTCGCTGGCGTTCGTCCTGACGACGATCTCGTTGCGCAGCAAGGACAGTTCACTCTCGCTGTCCGCGGTGGTCCAAGGTGTGGGCTACGTGATCGCCGGGTTCGGCGTGCTGGCGTGCGGCTGGCTGCACACCCACACCGGCGGCTGGTGGACACCGCTGCTGCTGGTCCTGGTGATCCTGCTCGGCCAGATGGTCAGCGGGCACATCGCGGTGTTCCAGCGGGCGACGGTGATCCCGTTCCCGCGCCGGTTCACGCTCCGGCCCCAGCGCGCCCTCCCCGAAGTGCCGCTGCGCCAGGACCTCCCCGAGGTGGGCGCGTGACGTCCACCTCGGACATACGTCACCGGGGCGGGGTGACCAGCTCCCGGACGGCCTCGACGACAACGCGCCGGCGGTCGGCTTCGGGGACGAGCCCGCGGACGTCCTCACCCTGGTTCTGCCACATGTTCGCGAGGGACAGGACCAGGGCGAGCAGCTCACCGGCGCTCCGCCGGTCCGTCACGACCCCGCGCCGCTGGGCGTCCGCGACGGCGGCGGTCTTATCGGCCATCGACTGGGCGACGATCGGCCGGACGCCGGTCCGGGCGTGCCCGCGTTCGAGCTGGTACCAGGTGACGAACCGCATGACGGCCGGGTTCTCGACTCCGGCGTCGTAGAGCAGCCCGGCGTACCCGGGAAGGTCGTCGGCATCGAGGGGGATCCCGGCTACGACCTGCTCGACGACGGCGTCGTAGACCGCTTCGAAGAGGCCTTCCTTGCCGTCGTAGAAGGAGTAGACGAGCCCGGCGCTGACCCCGGCCCGCGTGGCGATGCGGTCGACCCGGGCACCCCCGATGCCGTGCTCGGCGAACTCCGCGAGCGCGCCGTCCAGGAGCTGCCGCCGTTTGGCCTCGGGATCCCGTGTGCGCATGGCCCCACTATCCCTAATGAATGTTCAGTTGCCAAACGCGTGCCGCGAACCACCCCTCACGCGACGCTGCTGCCGCCCGACCCCCAGGCGACAGCAGCGCAAAACCGGCATTCAGCGAGGCAACCGCCCCGCCGCCACCCGCGGCCGGACCCGGGCCGCCGTGGGGACCGGCACTCCCGAGCCGCGCAGCGGGGCCGTCCGGTACTTGGCGACCCTGATGCGCAGGCCGCGGAGGTGGACCAGGTCGACGGCGAAGTCCAGGGCGGGCCGGTAGCCCACCGTCGGCTCGTCGGTCCGGCAGGGGCCCCCGATGTACACGAACTCGTCGTCCGAGTCGAACCACGGCTCCGACCACACGGCGGCGTCGCCGGCCCGGGAATCCTGGTGGCGCCCCCGGGCCAGCCAGTAGATCGGCAGCTTCATCATTTCCTTGAGCGTCTCGTCGAGGCCGGCGAGATCGGTTTCGGCGACGGCGAGCCCGTGGCCGCTCCAGACACGCGGCGCCCAGAAGTCGCCGGCGTAGGCGTGGGTGAAGCGGGCGGTGTCGCCGGACGCGATGACGGTCCACGTGGACACGGTGGTGAGGGTGGGCATGACGGCTCCCTGCGGTCGAGGCCCCCAGGACCGGGAAACCGTAGGAGCTTCCGTCCGCACGCGCATACCCCCGGTGGTACGCGCACATTGCGCCGACCGGCCGGATCGCCGCCGAAGTCCGAGGTCACCGCGTGTGCCCGTTTCGTCGCGCTGAAACAGCTTCACCAGAGATTCATCTGGCTCTCACCCGATGGAGGCCGAAGGTTCGAGCTGCCGTCGTTGCGGAGTTGCGATGTTTGCTGAATGGCCGCCAGTTCTTACCGAGCCCGCAGTGCCGTGTTCTCGTGGATGGGGTTGACGCGGTCCGGCAGCCGTTCGACCGGTTCGACACTCCGTCAGCCGGGCTGGAAGAAGGCGAGCAGCCGGCGGGCGGCGTCCGGGGACATCAGCAGCTCGTGCATGTCCGCCGACATCCGTGCGGCGGCGCCGGTGCGGTC
This sequence comes from Amycolatopsis sp. NPDC104587, assembly GCF_055583645.1. NCBI lineage: Bacteria > Bacillati > Actinomycetota > Actinomycetes > Pseudonocardiales > Pseudonocardiaceae > Amycolatopsis > Amycolatopsis sp. NPDC104587. The sequence goes on along the minus strand of NZ_JBVJNO010000009.1, from coordinate 20,143 downwards.
GAACATCTCCGCCTCGTACTCCCGGACGGCGGCCGGGTGGTCGTCCGGGTGCGCGGCCAGCGCGAGGCCGAGCAGGGCGCCGTCGAGCAGGGCCATGTTCGCGCCTTCCCCGACCGCCGGCATCAAGTGCGCGGCGTCGCCGACCAGCGTGGCGTCCGGCGCCGAAGGCCAGGTCAGACCGATCGGGAGACTGGTGAGCGCCCGCGGCATGACCTCGTCGTCGCAGGCGGCGATCAGGGCGAGGAACCGCGCGTCCCAGCCGGCGAGCTGCCCGATCACCCAGGCTCGGGTCGCGGCCGGGTCGTCGAACGGGATCCCGCTCGTGGTGAGCCAGTCCTCGCCGGTGTTGTAGAAGTTGAGGCCGATGCGGACGCGGCCGTCGCCGTTGCGCTGCGCCGCCAGGGACTTCCCGTCGCCGAACACCCAGTAGTTGCCGCGCCCCACCATGGCCGCGAGGTCGGGGTGGGTGCGGTCGACGTCGGGAATGCCGAGCTCGACGGTGTTCTGGCCGAGGTGCGCCGGCCGCGCGTCGGTGAGCAGCTTGCGGACCCGGGACTGCGCGCCGTCCGCGCCGACCAGCAGGTCGTACGTCGTGCTGCGCCCGCCGGCGAAGTGCACCACGCCGTTCTGCGCGGACTCGAAGGCGTGCCCCCACCGGACCGTGCCCTCGGGAAGGGAGTCCAGCAGCAGGGCGCGCAGGTCGGCGCGGTCGACCTCGGGGCGGACGAGCGGGGCGTCGTCGGGCGTGTCCTCCTGCAGCAGCAGGGTGCCGTCCGGCTCGAGCAGCCGCATGTCCTGGCCTTCACCCCGGGCGATGGTGTGGAACTGCTCGATCAGGCCGGCCTCGCGCAGCGCCCGCTGGCCGGAGTGGATGTCGAGCATGCCGCCCTGGCCACGGGCTTCGCGCGACGACTCCCGTTCGTAGACGACGGACTCGATGCCGTGCACGTGCAGCACCCGGGCCAGGGCCAGGCCGCCCATGCCGGCTCCGACGATCGTGATGGTCATGGCTTCCCCCTCGATACGCTGTATTGGCAAATACAGCGTATCGCACCAGGCGCAGTATCGTCGCTGCATGGTGGTTTGGGAACGGCCGGAGCCGCCGGAGCGGCCGACACTGGCCCCGCTGAGCCGCGAGCGGATCGTCGCGGCGGCGATCCGGCTGGCCGACGCGGGTGGGCTGGAGGCGGTGTCGCTGCGCAAGGTCGCCGCCGAGCTGGACGCCGGGCCGATGCGGCTCTACGGCTACCTCGCGACCAAGGAGGAGCTGTTCGACCTGATGCTCGACGCGGTCCAGGCCGAGATCCGCCCGGCCGGCGACGGCTGGCGGGAGGTGCTGCGCTCGCTCGCCGAGGCCACCCGGCGGACCGTCCACCGGCACGAATGGCTCGCCGACCTGATCGGCGGCCGGCCCCAGCTGGGGCCGCACACGCTGGCCAGGCGCGAGGCGGTGCTGACCGCGTTGCACGACCTCGACGTGGTGGCGATCGCCCCGGTGGTCTCCGCGGTCGACGCTTACGTGATCGGCGCGGTGCGCCGGGAGGTCGCCGAGCGACGTGCCGAGCGGATGTCCGGGATGGACAAGAAGCAGTGGCAGTCGACGTTCGGGCCGTACCTGGAGCGCACGTTCGCGACGGGCCGCTTCCCGGCGCTGGAGACCTACGTCCGCGACGGCGCCCACCTCGACGCCGACGAGACCTTCCGCGCCGGCCTCGGCTTCCTGCTCGACGGCATCGAGGCCGGCCTCGCGAAAGGACCTACGGACGCTACTTCTCGGCCAGAACCCCGCTGACGTACCGCAGGTCGCCCATGCGCAGGTCGTCTTCCGTCAGCGGTGGCAGGCCGTTCGCCGCCAGGAGCTCGGCGACCGTGGATCCGCCCAGCGTCCAGCCGAGGCCGGCCAGGTACGGCGCCGCTTCGTTGCGCTTGCCGAAGTAGCGCAGCTTGGTCATGTCGGAGTCGAAGCTGTGGCCGCGGAAGCGTGCGGAGATGCGGTCCAGGCGTTCCTTCGTCTTCTCCTCGTCGCCCGGTTCCGGGTTGGGCCGGCTTTCGGTGGCCACCCGGCTGCCCGGCGCGCTGAGCTCGGTGATCGTCTCCAGCAGCCGGTCCTGCGCCTCGGGCGGCAGGTACCCCAGCAGGCCCTCGGCGCTCCAGGCGGTCGGGCGGGCCGGGTCGAACCCGGCGGTGCGCAGCGCGGCGGGCCAGTCTTCGCGCAGGTCGGCCGGGGCCACCCGCCGGTCGGCCGTGGGCTCGGCGCCGAGCTCGGCCAGCGCGCGGGTCTTGAACTCGACCACCGGTGGCTGGTCGAGCTCGTACACCACCGTCCCGGCCGGCCAGGGCAGCCGGTACGCGCGGGAGTCCAGCCCCGAAGCCAGGATCACGGCCTGGGTGATGCCCGCGCCCGCCGCCTCGAGGAAGAAGTCGTCGTAGAACTTGCCGCGGATCTGGGCCACGTCCACGAACGCCGTCCCGACCAGGTCGCCGGGCGCCTCTTCGCCGGTCGCGAGCCGGGTGAGGAGGTCGATGCCGACCGCGCGGACGAGCGACTCGGCGAACGGGTCGGCGAGCAGCGACCGGTCCACGCGGGTCGCGATCGCCCGGGCCGCCGCGGCCATCGTGGCCGTCGCTCCCACGCTGGACGCCAGGTCCCAGGAGTCACCGTCGTGCCGGGAGGAAGTCATCGCCCGCCTTCTTCGGAGCAGAGATGGAGGTGGGGGGGCGGGGGGGGGGGGGGGGGGGGGGGCGGCCCCCCCCGCCTCCCCGTCCCAAAGAGAGGTCGGAAAAGCGGGAAACCGGGGGGGGATGGCCCGTGGAGGGCCCAACCCTCCGCAGC
>NZ_JBVJNO010000009.1:15016-17300 GCF_055583645.1 Amycolatopsis sp. NPDC104587 | reverse complement strand
CAGGGATAAGACCAGGCTGACTAGACGTCGTTGTGGGTGTGGGGAACAGCCCTCCGTCTGCTTTGGGGAGGGGGGGGGGGGGGGGGCGAGGGGGACCCCCCCCCCCCCCCCCCCCCCCACCCTCCCGCGCCCTGCTCCGAAGGACGCTCAGACCAGCGGGAACCGCTGGGCCGCCGAGCCGTTGCAGTCCCAGATCCGCAGCCGCGTCCCGTTGGCCGTCGCGCCGTTGGGGGAGTCGAGGCAGCGGGCGGACTGGGGGTTGCGCAGCGAGCCGTCGGCCTGCTGCGTCCACACCTGGCCGCCGACGCCGTTGCAGTCCCACAGCTCGACCTCGGTGCCGTTGGCCGTGCTGTTGCCGTTGACGTCGAGGCAGCGGCCCAGCGTGCGCAGCGCGCCACCGGCGAGGTGGAACCAGTGCTGGTCCACCGCGAACGACTGGCAGTCCCACAGCTGCACCGCGGTCCCGTTCGTCCCGTGGTCGTCGCCGGCCACGTCGACGCACTTGCCGCCCGGGCCGGTGATCGGCCCGCCGCCGGTGACGGAGAACTTCTGCGCTCCCGAGCCGTTGCAGTCCCAGATCTGCAGGCGGGTGCCGTTGGCCGTGGCGCCGTTCGGCGAGTCGACGCAGCGGCCGGACTGCGGGTTGCGCAGCGAGCCGTCGGCCTGCTGCACCCACTTCTGGCCGCCGACGCCGTTGCAGTCCCACAGCTCCAGCAGCGCGCCGGCCGCGGTGCCGTTGCCGACGACGTCGAGACAACGGCCCAAAGTGGACAGTGACGAGTCCGCGTTGTGCGCCCAGTGCTGGTCGGCCGCGTTGGCCTGGCAGTCCCAGAGCTGGACCGCCGTGCCGTTGCCGCCCGTGTCGTCGCCGGCCACGTCGAGGCACTTGCCGCCGGGGCCGGACACCGTGGCCGCGTACGGCGGTGTCCCGGTGGACCCGGCGTACCCGACGGAGACCACGTTGGCCTGGACGGCGTCGTCCGCCGCGTCGGTCGGGTACCCCGCGGTCATCACGCCTTCGAAGAACGAGCCGATGGACGCGTTGCTGTTGTCCCCGCCGGTGCCGAGCACGATCGAGCCCTCCTGGTGCATCGGCGTGTACCCGCCCGAGGGCAGCGCGCCGTTGTACCAGGTCGTGAGGCCGCCGCTCTGGGAGTTGCCGCCCTTGAGCGCGAAGGTGGTCTGGCCGTTGTTCTTCAGCAGGGCCGTGACGAACGGCGTGGCGTTGCCGCGGTTGTTCGTGTTGGAGCGGTTTCCTTGGAACAGGCCGTTTTCGAGGTCGCCCGCGACCCAGGGGCCGATCCCGCTGCACGGTGGGAAGTAGCAGGTGGTGCCGAGGTTGACGGCGTCCATGTGGCCGTTGCCGGTGTCGGCGATCTGCGCCTCGACGTTGCCGTAGTCGAAGCAGCAGCCGCCGTTGACGTGCGTGCCGCTGGCGACCATGTACATGCCTTCGGGCTGGCCGTTGACCGCGACCCCGGCGCCGACGTAGTGCCGGTACCCGGTGCCGGGGGAGACGTAGACGCCGTAGACCTTGTGCCCGCCGGCGGTGACCGGCAGCGCCGACGCGATCGCGGCGACGTCCTGGCCGCCCGCGGTGCCCGGGCCTTCGACGGTGAGGTCGTTGTGCCGCGGGGACTGGTCGTAGATCACCGTGATGGTGCACGTGGTGCCGGCGCAGAACGAGTCCTGCGCGGCGGCGTTGGCGTACCCGCCGGTGGCGAGCAGGCCGATGTTCGTCTCGGCGCGGTCGGACGCGCGTTGCACGCGGTAGAGGTTGCCGCTGTAGGCCGAATAGAGGGCGCGGGTGGTGCTGTGCGCGGCGACGCACTGCGTGCCGGCGGCGCCGTAGAGGTCGCACGGCAGGGAACCGGCGGCCTGGGACGGGGTGCTCAGGCCGAGCATCGTCCCGAGGACGAGCACGAACGTGACGAGGAGACTGCGACCGCGTGGCACGGGACCTCACTCTCAAGTCGCAGGTCAGAGGCCTGCGCGGATTTTTACAACGTTGTATTTCCGGAAGAGAAGGGGGTGCGGGGAAGGCGGGTGGGGATGGAGGGAGGGTAGGGCCGCGTTCTCGGGCGTGTCAACCGGCCTCGGGCGCCGATGGTCCAGTCCACTGGGGAGAAGCACCCGGACGGCCCAGCGCGGCGGGATCCGCTGGCGGCCAACGGAAACCGACGTTTCGGACGTCGGCGCGGGGGGGGGGGGGGGGGGGGGGGGGGGGGGGGGGGGGGGTTGCGGGGGGGGGGGGGGGGGGGGGGGGGGAGCAAGGCGACACAAC
>NZ_JBVJNO010000009.1:0-15006 GCF_055583645.1 Amycolatopsis sp. NPDC104587 | reverse complement strand
GTGAAGCCCTAGCGAGCAACAAAAACGCCCGTTTTTTCTCCCCCCCCCCCCCCCCCCCCCCCCCCCCCCCCCCCCCCCCCCCCCCCCCCCCCCCCGGCCCGGGCGGTCCGGAGCCGGCCGCACAATTCCACCCAGCTGTCCGGCGCGGGCAGGAATTGTTTTCGAACACGTGAGCGCGGTATTGCGCGCGGACATTTCCGGGAGCGATTCGGACAGTAGTGTCGGGCGCTCCGGCCGCGCGGACACATCTGGCTCGTGACCCCTGCGTCAGAAGGGTTTCGGCTGCTGCTGACAGGAGCGCCGAATCGTGCTCCGGTGACGGTTGTGTCAGCCGCCGGGTGCCGTCCTGGTAATTGCTCCGAACGGGTGCCGCGCTTTTCCGTTTGATAGCCGAATCGGTTCGGTGCGGGTACGCTCCTGCGGTCGAATGGCCACTAGGCGAAGATCGTCCTCGGGAGGCTCGGTGCGCATGGACAACCCGGCAGCTGCTCCGGCCCCGGACCACGGGCTGGAGCCGGGCTTCCGGCACCAGGGCTGCCTCTACGCCACCGGCGCGGGGTTCCTCGCGATGGCCGTGCCGTTCGTCCTGGACGGGCTGCGCCGCGGGGAGCCGGTGCTGGTCACCACGACGGAGGCCAACCGGGAGCTGCTGCACGCCGCGATGGGCGCGGAAGCCGACCGGATCGTCTTCGCCGAGTCGGCCTTCTTCGGCCGACGGCCGGCGCAGCTGGCCGGCGCGCTGCACCGCTACTGGACGCGGCACCGCGCGACCGCGCCGACCGGCGCCGTCCGCATCCTCGCCGAGCCGGCCCGGGACGAGGGCGCCGAAGCCGCGTGGCAGCTCGCCGAGGAGGGCTTCAACGTGGCGCTGGCCGGCACCCGGATCTGGCTGATCTGCCCGTACGACACCAGAACCGCCGAACCGGGGATGGTCGAGGACGCCCGCCGCGCGCACCCCGAGTGCGTCGTGGACGGCGAGACGCGGGCGTCCGCGCTCTACACGGCCCCGGAAGAAGGCGGCGGTGTCGCCACGGCCGCGCCGCCGCGCACGGCCGCGGACCTCTTCCGCTTCGAGGGTGACCTGGTCGCCGTCCGGCGGCACGTGCTGGAGCGGGCGAGCGCGCTGCTGCGGTCGGAGGACACCGCGACGCTGTTCGGGGTCGCCGTCGGCGAGGCGATCGCCTACCTGCTCGAACACGGCATCAGCCGCGCGGCCGTCTGGGTGCGGCCGGCGGCCGGGCGGGTGGTGTGCACCCTGCACAGCGACCGGCCGGCCGACGGCCCGGCCTTCTACGGCCTCAGCGGCGAGACCCGGCCCGGCACCACGTTGTGGATGACCGACCAGATCTGCGAATGGCTCGACGTCAGTTCCGACACGGCCGGCTGCACGATCGAGCTGGCCATGCCGGAGGAGGCCGGTTAGGGCGTGTTCCCAAGCTGGGAGCCGGCGTGGTGCCGGTGGTGAACACCCGCGGCTGAGCGGGCCTCGCAACGGGATCGGGCCCCGCCGCGGGGCTTGGTACGGGCGCGAGCGACGGAAAGTCCCGGTATCCGACGCCCGATCGCCCGTCTTTGCCACACCGGGATCGCGGCCACCGGCAAGAATACCCACTGCCTCGAAGCGACTTCCGGAACAGGCTCCAGCGGCCGGGACACATCTGTCCCTCAGCTCAGCCGGACGTCCCCGAAGCGGTCTTCGATGCGGCGCAGGTCGCGCAGCCGCGGCTCGGTGTACCCGCCCAGCCAGCGGGTCATCGTCTTCGTGGACACGCCCAGCTCTTCGGCGGCCGTCTCCTTCGTGAGCCCACGGCTGCGCAGGGCTTCGGCCAGCCACTCGGCGAAGGTGGCGGCGGGCGCGTCCACCGGCGCGGGCGGCGGTTCCCCGGCGCGCGAGGGGAGCAGGTCGAACTCGACGCGCCGGGGGTACTTCCGGCACGAGACCTCCAGCACGCCGGACGGGCCCGCCGCGGCGAGCAAGGCCCGAAGGATCGAGTTGCCCACTTCGCGCTCTTCGGCCTCCGCGAGCGGCGAGTCCGCGAGGCATTCCAGCACGAATTCCCGGATTCCCGGAACGGCCGACGGCCGGGCCGGAAAGATCTTTTTCACGATTTCGACCGGCACGACCTCGATCGACTCACCGGAGGACCGGCCGGCCGATTCCATCACGATCTTTGCCCCTTCCGAAGGGCCTCCAGTGTAGTCGCCGCCGCCGGTTTCCCGAGGCTTGCCGCTGCCGCCGGACGGGGCTACGGTGGGCGTCTTCCACGCCGGGAAGGTGTCATCGATGGCCAGGACCACGCAGTCGGCCAACGGCCCGGCGCACGACTCCGGGAATTCCCCGCCGACCGTCCACATTCTGTGGATGAATGGCGGGCTGAGCTGCGACGGGGAATCGGTCGCGCTGACCGCGGCCACCCAGCCCAGTATCGAAGAGATCGTTCTCGGCGGACTTCCCGGGCTGCCCGAAGTCGCCATGCACTGGCCGTTCCTCGATTTCCACAGCGGGCCCGACGGCGGGAGCGACAGCTTCATCGAATGGTGGCACCGCGCGCACCGCGGTGAGCTCGACCCGTTCATCCTGGTCGTCGAGGGTTCGATCGCCGACGAGACGAACAAGGCCGAGGGGTACTGGTCCGGTTTCGGCACCGACCCGGAGACCGGCCAGCCGGTGACCGCGAGCGAGTGGCTGGACCGGCTGGCGCCGAAGGCGATGGCGATCCTGGCCGTCGGCACCTGCGCGAGCTACGGCGGGGTGCACGCGATGGCCGGCAACCCCACCGGGGCAATGGGCGTCCCGGAATACCTCGGCCGCGACTGGCGGTCGTGGGCCGGGCTGCCCGTCGTGTGCCTGCCGGGCTGCCCGGTCCAGCCGGACAACCTCTCGGAGACCATCCTGCACCTGCTCTTCCAGGTGTCCGGGCGCGCGCCGCAGATCGACGTCGACGAGGCGCTGCGCCCGAAGTGGCTGTTCGGGAACACCGTGCACGAAGGGTGCGACCGGGCGGGTTACTACGAGCAGGACGAGTTCGCCGACCGGCACGGCTCGCCCCGGTGCCTGGTGAAGCTGGGGTGCTGGGGCCAGGTCGTCCAGTGCAACGTCCCCAAGCGCGGCTGGATCAACGGCGTGGGCGGCTGCCCGAACGTCGGCGGCATCTGCATCGGCTGCACCATGCCGGGGTTCCCGGACAAGTTCATGCCGTTCATGGAGGACCCGGCCGGCGCCGGCACACCGGCGGCCACGACGAGCGTGTCCGGGTCCGCGATCCGCATCCTGCGGGAGATCCGGACGGCGGTGGACCGGTGACGCCGCCCCCGGGCGAACGGCTCGAGACCCTCCTGGGCGCCTTGCGGGCCGGCCCGGGCCGGGGGACCGCCGAAGCGATCGTCCGGGAGCTGACCGACCTGTACGGCGACGGCCTGACCCGGATCGTCGACGTCCTGCGCGACCGCGCCCCGGCTCTGGTCGGCACGCTGGCGGCGGACGACGACGTCGCGAGCCTCCTGCTGCTCCACGGCCTGCACCCCCTCGACGCCGACGCCCGGGTCCGCCGGGCTCTCGACCGGGTCCGCCCGCAGGTGGGCGCGGTCGACCACCTGGGCACCAACGGCGGCGTGGTGCGGCTGCGGCTCGGCGCGCGTCGGGGCTGTCCGGCCGCGCGCGCCGAGACGGTCGAAGCCGCCGTGCGGGACGCCGCTCCGGAAGCCGCCGGTGTCGAAATCGTCGTTGCTCCTACGCTGTACCAGATCGGCGTGGGGCCGCCGCCCGGCGCCGCTCCGGAGGGGCGGGCGTCGTGACCGTCCACAGTGGAGTGGTGGACCCCGCGGCCGCGGGTTCGCCCCGCTCCGCGCGGCCGGAGCGGTGCGAGCTGTGCGGAACCCCGGTGGCGGCCCGCCACGGCCACGTCGCCGACACCGGCCGCCGGGGTCTGTTGTGCTCGTGCCGCGCGTGCTTCCTGGTGTTCACCCGCCGCGCGGGCGTGGGGGCCCGGTACCGCGCGGTGCCGGAGCGGTATTTGTGGGACCCCCGCCACCCGGTTCGCCGCCTCGACTGGCGCGGGCTGGGGGTCCCGGCCGGGTTCGCGTTCTTCGTCCGCTGCGGCGCGCAGGCCGTCGCGTTCCAGCCGGGTCCGTTCGGCGCCGCCGAGGCTGCGCTGCCTCCGGAGCTTTGGGCGGAGCTCGCGGCGGAGCACCCGCTGTTGGCGGCGGCCGAGCCGGACGTCGAGGCGATCGTGGTCGGCGCGACTGAGGGTGGCACGGAGTGTTTTCTCGTGCCTGTAGACGTTTGTTACCGCTTGACCGGCACAGTGCGCCGGCACTGGGCGGGGCGGGATGGGGGCGCCGAGATGCGTGCCCGGGTTGGAGAGCTGTTCGCGGAGATCGGCCGGCGCGCCCGGCCGCTGCGGTAGCCCTGTTTTGGGAAGCGCCCGGTCGGTCGGTGCGGTGGGTCTCGGTGACCGGAGATGGGGCCGGACGGGGCGGTCGCGCCGAGATGCGTGCCCGTGTCGGTGAGCGGAGATCGGCCGGCGCGCCCGGCCCCTGCGGTAGCCCCGTTTCCGGAAAACTCCCGGTTGGCGCGGTGTGTTTTGGTGACCGGGGATGGGCGGGGCAGGATGGCAGCGCCGCATGCATGCCTGCGTTGGGGAAGCTGTTCGCGGAGATCGGCCGGCGCGCCCGGCCCCTGCAGTAGCCCTGTTTCCGGAAAACGCCCGGTCAATGCGGTGCGCAGCGCGCGCCGAAGATTCAACCTCCTCGAACCTCCAGTTTTCGTGATCAATTTCCGATAATTCCCGGACGTCACCGGTTTTCGGTTACAGCCCACAGCTTGTTTCACCCGATCGTGTAGATGCGCCGGAATGACGCGCAGGCCCATGGACAGAAGGTGGTGCGGCGGTAAGGTTCCCGGCCGGGGGCAACTCGAATGGCTGATGACCTCGGCCGTGGGTGAAGCAATTCCGAAGAGAGAGAAGAAGTGGACTTCGACGCATTGGCCCGTGAAATGCGCACACTCCGGGAGAATGTCGCCGGGGTGAGTGACACGGTGCTGGCCGCGGTCGACGGGATACCGATCATCGCCGATGCGGCCGACCACATCGATCCCGCGAAGATCTCCGCCCTCGCCGCCGCCGATCTCGGGATCGCCCGCCAGGCGTCGGAGATCGCCGGGCAGGGCACCTTGCACCAGACCGTCGTGTTCAGCAGCGAAGGCTACCTGGCGGTCTACGCCATCGGCCGGCTCGCGCTGATGGTGGTGATGGGGGACCGGGGCCTGAACGTCGGGCGGCTGCTGTTCGAGACCCGGCCCGTCATCGAGCGGATCGCGACGATCCTGGCCGCGTGACCCATCCGCACAACAAGGAGGAAGCAGAACCATGATGAACATCGACACCGCGCTCAAGGAAGCCATGTCCATCACCGGCGCCGTCGGCGTCGCGCTCGTCGACTACGAGAGCGGGATGTCGCTCGGCACCAGTGGTGGCGGCGACTGGCTGGACCTGGAGGTGGCGGCGGCCGGGAACACCGAGGTCGTGCGGTCGAAGCTGCGGGTGATGTCCTCGCTGGCGCTCAACGACAGCATCGAGGACATCCTGATCACGCTGCACCGCCAGTACCACCTGATCCGGCTGCTGAACACGGTCGGGGCGAGGAGCTCGCTGTTCCTCTACCTGGTGCTGGACCGGGACCGCGCGAACCTCGCCCTGGCCCGCCACTACCTGAAACGCATCGAAGCCGACCTGCAGGTGTAACCGGGATAGGAGGGGGCGATGACCGGCGGCGGATCCCGGGCCGCGCTCGTCACCGGCTCGGCGCTGATGCACGACCTCGGCTCCCTGTTCCCGGTGACCATGACCCTCGCCGGCGACGAGCTGGCCTTCACCTTCGTCTCGTCCTGCTCGTCGCCGGACGCCGTCGAGGAGTGGATCCACCTGCGGTCGGGGGCCGTGGTGGCCGGCCGGGTCGTGCGCTTCTTCGCCGACGCGAACGGGCGGCGGGTCCGCGTCGAGCTCGCCGGCGCGCCGGTGCGGGCGCTGATCGTGCTCGCGGACGAGCTGACCGCGGCCGCGGTGAACGCGCCGAGCCTCGGGCGGTGGCAGGACCAGATCCCGTGCACCGTGCAGGTGGCCTTCGACGAGCTCGCGCGGATGCTCGCGCGGTGCCGGCACCGGGCCGGCGGGCCCGAGCCGCTGATCGACCTGGAGCTGGCCTACCGGCCCGATCGGGACTACGCCGCGCGGCTCGCGGCGGCGCACGAGCGGGTGCAGGCGTTCATCGCGCCGGTCCGGCCGGTGCTCGGCCTGCGGTGGCACTCGGCGACTTCGGCGCAGCGCAAGGCGTTCGCCGAGGAGCTGCCGGGCGGGACGCCCGCCCGCGGCTGGCTGCGCCGCCGGCGCACCGGCCGGATCATGGGCATCGAGGTCGAGGTGTCCGGCTGAGCCCGCGGCGGGCGGGACAACTCGACCTGGAGTACTTTGCCTGTAGTGGTCGTGACCCGACAGGCGGAGTGATGGTGCGACGCAACCCCGGCCGACGAGCCGCGCTGCTCGACGCGGCGATCGAGGTCCTGGCCGCGGAAGGCGCCCGTGGCCTGACGTTCCGCGCGGTCGACCAGCGGGCCGCCGTGCCTGCCGGGACCGCGTCCAACTACTTCGCCGGCCGCGAGGAGATCCTCACCGGCGCGGGGGAGCGCGTCTACGAACGGCTGGTGCCGGACGAGGCGACGCTGGCCGCGCCGTTCGACGGCCCGCGTGACCGCGCCCGGCTCACCGAGCTGATGCACGATCTGGTCGACCGGGTGGCGGCGTTCCCGGCCGGGTTCCTGGCGCTGCTGGAGCTGCGCCTGGAAGCCGCCCGCCGCCCGGAGCTTCGGGCGGTGCTGACGAAGCGGATCCGCGCCGACCTGGACTTCAACGTGGAAAGCCACCTGAAGACCGGCCTGCCGGGCGACGCCACGACGGTCAAGCTCCTGTGGCTGGCCCTGAACTGGCTGATCATCGAGCGGCTGACCCTGCCGGACCTGCTCGGCGCGGACGAACGCCGGGACCTCGTCGACGCCCTCGTCGACCGGCTCGTGGCCTAGACGTCCTTTGTGGACACCCCGCCGGCGGAGCCGCTCCGCGCCGGCTTCTCGGACTCGCGCCGGGTGAGCACGAGGGGAGCGTCCTCGGTGATGGCCACCGTGTGCTCGGAGTGGGCCGTGCGCGAGCCGTCCGCCGAGCGGATCGTCCAGCCGTCCGGGTCGTAGACGATCTTGTCGGTCGTGCGGGCGAGCCACGGTTCGAGCGCCAGCGTCAGGCCGGGCTGCAGCTTCATCCCGCGCCCGGGCCGGCCCTTGTTGGACACGTGCGGGTCGCCGTGCATGGTGCGGCCGATGCCGTGCCCGCCGAACTCGGTGTTCACCGGGTAGCCGTAGTCGGTCGCCACCGTGTAGATGGCCGCCGAGATGTCCCCGAGGCGGTTGCCGGGGCGTGCGACCTCGATCGCCGCCTCCAGCGCCTCTTCGGTCGCGCGGATGATCCGCAGGTCCTCCTCGGCGGGGGTGCCGACGATGACCGTGCGCGCGGAGTCGGCCACCCAGCCGTTGATGCCGACGGCGAGGTCCGCGGTCAGCACGTCGCCGTCGCGCAGGGTGTAGTCGTGCGGCAGGCCGTGCAGCACGGCGTCGTTGACCGACAGGCAGATGACGTTGCGGAACGGGCCCTTGCCGAACGACGGGGCGTAGTCCCAGTAGCACGACTCGGCCCCGCGCCGCTCGATCATGCCGCGCGCGTGCTGCTCCAGCTCCAGGAGGTTGACCCCGACGTCGGCGAGCCGGCCGACCTCGGTGAGCACCTCGGCGACAAAACGCCCGGCCACGTGCATGAGCTCGACCTCGGCGGGCGTCTTCAGTTCGATCACGACTACCTCGTTCTACGGTACCGGTATAGTTATACCAGCACCGTAGCACGCCCTCGGTTCACAGCGGTTTGTCCAGCACCGCCTTCAGGTTGCTGAAGGTGTCGATCGAGTACTTGCCGTGGTAGCGCCCCATCCCGCTCTCGCCCACCCCGCCGAACGGCAGGTCCGGCGCGGTCAGGTGCGCCACCGGGAGACCGAACCCCACCGCGCCCGACGACGTCTCCGCCAGGATCCGCCGCTTCGTCTCCTCCGAGCCGGTGAACGCGTACAGCGCCAGCGGCTTGTCCCGGCCGGTGATGAACGTCAGCGCCTCGTCGAGGGAGGCGGCCCGCAGGACCGGCAGGATGGGACCGAAGATCTCCTCGCCCATCACGGGGGAGTCCGGCGCGACGTCCGCGAGCACGGTCGGCGCGATGTACTTCGCCTCCCGGTCGGTCGTCCCGCCGGTCACCACGCGGCCACTGCCCAGCAGGCCCGAGAGGCGGTCGAAGTGCCGGGTGTTGACGATCCGGCCGTAGTACGGGCTCTGCGCCGGATCGTCGCCGAACCGCTTGCGCAGCACCTCGGCCAGCAGCGGCTCGAGCCGCTCCGCGGTGTCCCCGACGGCCAGCACGTAGTCCGGCGCCACACACGTCTGGCCCGCGTTCATGAACTTGCCGTACACGATCCGCTCGGCCACGACCTGCAGGTCGACGTCGGTGTCGACGACCACCGGGCTCTTGCCGCCCAGCTCCAGCACCACCGGCGTGAGGTGCTTCGCCGCGGCGGTCATCACGATGCGCCCGACCGTGCCGTTGCCGGTGTAGAAGATGTGGTCGAACCGCTGCTCCAGCAGTTCGGTCGTCTCCGGGATCGCGCCCTCCACCACCGCCACGGCCGAAGTGTCCAAATAGGACGGAATGTGCCGGGCGATCGCGGCCGACACCGTCGGGGACAGCTCGCTCGGCTTGAGCACCGCCGCGTTGCCCGCGGCCAGCACGCCGACCAGCGGCGCCAGCACGAGGTGCAGCGGGTAGTTCCACGGCCCGATGACCAGCGCGACCCCGAGCGGCTCCCGCACGACGCTGCCCGCGCCCGGCAGCAGGTACTTCGGCAGCGGCGCGGACTCGGGCGCGACCCAGCCGTCGAGGTGCTCCAGGGTGTGGTCGATCTCGTTGGTGACGAAGGTGATCTCGGCGCTGCGGGCCTCGGCCGCGTTCTTGCCCAGGTCGGCGTGCAGCGCGGCGAGGAAGTCGCTCGACTGCTCGCGCAGCATCGTCTTCAACGCGGTCAGCTGCGCGCGCCGCCAGTCGAGCGGTTTGGTCGCGCCGGAGGAGAACGTCTTGCGCAGCCGGGAAACGACGCCGGAAATGTCACTCATCGGTTACCTCCGGAGCAGCCATTCGGGGCGGCCGGAGCCGCGGGGGACGAGGACGGTCGAGAACCGCCCGGGTGTGACGGACATCCGCACCTGGTCGGTCACACCCTGGTAGTGCCCGAGCGGGGTGTCGGCGGTGAACGTGTCCGGGTCGAGGTAGGCGTGCCGCTCGCCGGTCCCGGCGACGCGCTGGGCGTAGTCCTTGTCGAACACGCCGAGGCTGATGATCCACAGCGCGATGCGCGTCAGCGAGATGTGGACGCGGTAGCTGCCGCCCTCGGTGGCGCGCCGCATCAGCGCGGCGCAGATCCCGGCCGTGGCCAGCCACGGCACGAGGTAGTCGTTCACCACGCCGATGTGCGGCAGCACGGGCTGGTCGGGCGAGCCCTCCAGGGTCATCATCCCGGCGACGCAGCCCGCGGTCTGGTCGAAGCCGACCCGCGACGCCCACGGGCCGTGCTCACCGTGCAGGGACACGGTCGTGTGGATGATGCCCGGCCGCAGCTGGGCCGCCCGGTGCGGGGAAAGCCCCAGTCCCGCGACGAACCCCGGCCGCCGGTTCGCGTAGAAGACGTCGGCGTCGCGCAGCAGTTCCTGGGCCACGCGTGAGTTCTGGTAGTCCACAGTGGCCGACCGGACGCCGACGTTCGCCGTCAGGTAGACGACCGGGTTCTCCCATTCGGACGGCCGCCACAGGTTCAGCGCGTCGGCGCCGTGCTGGGCCAGCGCCCGCCCGATCCCCGCGCCCGCGATGACGTGCCCCAGGCCGAGCGCGCGGATCCCGTCGAGCGGCTGGGTGCCGCCCGCGGGCAGCGGCTCGGGCGCGGAGTCGCCGATCTTCTCGATCTCGATCAGCGGGAGCCCGGCCAGGACGTCGCGGTACTGCCGGGTCTGGAGGAACTCTTCGGTGCTGCGGACCATCGGCATCACGATGCCCGCCTGCGCCCCGGCCTCCTCCAGCTCGGCGGCGTCCCAGCGGGCGATGGCGTCGGCGAGCGCCGGGGCGTCGTCGTAGGTGCGCAGGAGCCTGAGGGTCTTGGACTTCAGCTTCGGGTAGATGTTCAGCGGCATCACCCACCGGCCGTCCCCGGCGCGGTAGAACTCGAGCGACAGCGGGCTGGCCGGGTCGGCGGTGTTGGTCGGCGGGAGTCCGTTGACCAGCTCCCACTTCTTGTCGTAGAACGGGCACAGCCGGTGCGGCGCCTTCCGCAGGTCCATGCTGATGTCCTGGCCGGGCCCGCCGCGGCGGCGCCAGAGCGCGGCCAGGGCCACGGACTTCGCGACCAGCGCGATCGCGGGCGCGGCGCCCAGCCGCACGGCGCTCGGCACGATCGGGTCGGCGCCGGTGAACTCCACCTTGCCGCCGGCGTCCTTTTCGGACATTCCGGCTCCGACGAGGACGTCCTCGAGCGCCGCGTGGATGTCGAAGGTGTCCTGCTCCTCGGAAGAGATCGGGTTCGCGAGCGCGGCGAGGATCCGGTCGGTGACGCTCATCGCTCGCCCAGCCCCTTCATCAGGGCGATCTGCGCGCTGTCCCGGGCTTTCGCGAGCTCTTCGACGGTGCCGTCGAAGCCGGCGGCCTGGTCGCTGAGCAGCTTGACCGTGGCCTCGTCGAGGTCCGGGGTGCCGAGCTGGCCCCAGCGTTTGCGCAGGCCCGGCCCGAGGTGCTCGAGGAAGTGCGGCAGCCCGCCCGGTCCGCCGCCGAGGTGGAAGCTCAGGAACGGCCCGCTCACCGCCCACCGCTGCCCGAGCGACGACGTCACGACCTCGTCCAGCTGCTGCTCGGTGACGACGCCCTCCGCGACCAGGTGCACACATTCACGGAAGATGGCGGCCTGCAGCCGGTTCGCGACGAACCCCGGCATCTCCTTGCCCAGCACGATCGGCTTCTTGCCCAGGCCGCGGTAGAACGCGACCGCCCGCTCGACCACCTCCGGCGACGTCTTCTCGCCCGGCACGACCTCGACCAGCGGGATGAGGTGCGGCGGGTTGAACGGGTGCCCGACGAGAAGCCGCTCCGGCCGCTCGAGCGCGGTCGCGATGTCGGTCGCCGGAAGGCCCGAGGTCGAGGTGAGCAGGAGGGCGTCCGCGGGCGCGTTCGCCTCGATGGTGGTCCAGATCTTGTGCTTGAGGTCGAGGCGTTCGGGCCCGTTCTCCTGGACGACGTCGGCGCCGGCGACGGCGCGCGCGAGGTCGGCCTCGAACGTGATCCGGTCCGCCGGCCCGTCGGCGTCGAAGCCCAGCTCACGCAGTGCGGGGGTCAGCTCGTCGAGCCCGGCGCGCACGGTGTCCTCGATACCCGGCGCCGGGTCGCTGATGACGACGTCCATCCCGTGCGCGGCCATCAGGCCCGCCCAGGAGACGCCGATGACCCCGCCGCCGACGATCGTCGCTCTCACGGTTGCTCCCGGTCGAGGTAGTCGTGCACGGCCGCGGCCCGGCCGAGGGTGAGATCGGTGAGGAGGTGGCTCGCGGACACGATTTCCAGCACGGGAAGGTCGGCGAGCGGGGCGAGCGCGTGCGGCACGAGGTGCAGCCGCGCGGGCCCGGTCCACGCGCCCTTGATGGTGACGTCCGAGATCTGGCTTCGCGCCAGTTCGCAGATCCGCGGCCGGCCGTCGTACCCGGGGACGATCTTGAGCAGGTACGTCGGCGCGGTCAGCTCGGCCCGCGCGGCGGCGGTGTCCAGTTCGCGGTGTTTGTACCCCATCGTGGCCAGCGCGACCGGGATCGTGCCGTAGTCGAGAGTGCCGACGAGGGTGTCCGAGTCGACGAACAGCCGGGGCTTGCCGAGCTTCTTGGGGTAGGCGGCGACCTCGCGGCCGCTGGCGATCGCGGGGTGGCTGTCGACGTACATCCCGAGGGTGAACTCCCCGGGCTCGCCCTGGTGGGTGACCATCGCGACCTGACCGGACTCGGTGTAGTCGCCGAGCCCGGTGACGTCCGGCATCCGCATCACCTCGAACCGCACGAGCGGCTCGGGCACTTCGAGGGGTTCGGGCACCAGCGCCCGAAGCGCCGCCGGATCCGTCCGGTAGGTGATGTTCAGGTATTCGCGGTCGGTGAACCGGTAGGGCCCGCGGGGGAAGGCCGGCGCGGACAACGGTGTGGTGAGCCGGGAAGGGACCTCGTCTTCACGCACTTGCGGCTGCCAAGATCACGCTCGCAACCTACCTCCGGATCCCGGGCGGCGCATCCGCGCGAAACCCGGTTCCGCACCGGATGACAACCTTTTGACCCGTGATCACATCTACCCCGGTGTGAAGCAGACAGAGAACGCCGAGACCGGCCGCGACGCGGAGTTCCGCGAGTTCGTGCGCAACCGGGGGACCCCGCTGCACCAGAGCGCGTACCTGCTCTGCGGCGACCGGCACCTCGCGGACGACGTCGTCCAGGACACCTTCGTCAAGGCCTACCAGCACTGGAAGCGGGTCCGGGCGGCGGACAGCCCGGAAGCCTACGTCCGGCGCATCCTGCTCAACGAGGTGCGCGGGCGGTGGCGGCGGCGGGAGCGCTCGGTGCCGGTCGCCGAGTTCGCCCGCGAGCCCGCGGTGGCCGACCCCGCCGACGACGTCGTCCGGCGCGCCGGGCTCCGGCAGGCACTGCTGACGCTGCCGCTGCGGCAACGGGCCACCGTGGTGCTGCGCTACCTCGAAGGCCTGTCCGAGCGGGAGACCGCGGCGGCGCTGGGCTGCTCGACGGGCACCGTGAAGAGCCAGAGCTCCCGGGCGCTCGCCACCCTGAAATCCTTCTTCGACACGACGGGATCACTGCTGTGAACACCGAACAAGAGACCCGGCTCGGGGCCGACCTGCGGCACCTCGTCGCCGGCGAGACCTTCCGGACCGACCCCGACGACGTCCTCCGCCGTGCCCGGCGGGTGCGGCGGCGCGGCCTGGCCACTCGAGGCGTGGCCGGAGCGGGTGTGCTGGCCGTGGCCGCGGCGGTCACCGTGCTCGGCGTCAACTCCGGCGGCCCGCCCGCGGTCCAGAACGCCGCCTACGTCGTCGACCGGGTTTCGGCCGCGCTCGACCGCGGCTCGGACTACGTCTACCGGATCGTCGACCAGGGGGAAGGCACCGTCTGGTACCAGGACCAGGTGACGATGAACCAGTACTGGGTCTACCGCACCGGGCCCACCCGGACCGAGGCCTGGAACAGCGCCCCGGTGGTCGACCACTACGCGCACCTGCGCGACGTCACGGTCAACCACCAGGACCGCACCTACTCGACCGAAGACGTCAAGCTCCCCACCTACATCGCGGGCGAGCCGCCGAAGGAGACCGGCTTCGTCGACCGGGTCAAGAAGTCGATCAGGACCGGGGCGGACAAGATCGTCGGCACCGGCGAGTACCAGGGCCACCAGGTCGTCAAGCTGGGGTACACCGTCGAGGGCCGGGTCTCGGAGCTGTGGGTCGACGCGACGAGCTACCTGCCGGTGCACTCGACCACGACCGGCCCGGACGGGCAGCGGACGACCAAGGACCTCGCCTTCCTGCCGCGCACCGACGAGCTGGCCAAGACGGTCAACACCCCGCAGGTCCCGGCCGGGTACACCCAGGTCGCCGACGCCAACAACGGTCCGGGTCACGGCGGCTGAGCCTCACCCGCGCCGCCGGCGCAGGCCCGGCTCGGTGAGCGACGGCGGCTCGTACGCGACGTCGACCGGGCCGAGGTCCGTTCCGGGCGGGACGATCTCGTCGATGCGGTCGAGCAGGTCGTCGTCGAGGGTGGTGCCGGCTCCCGCGAGCAGGTCGTCGAGCTGGGCCGGGGTCCGCGGGCCGATGATCGCCGACGTCACCGCGGGATGGGCGGTCACGAAGCCCAGCGCCAGGTGGGGCAGCGACAGGCCGGCCTGGCCGGCCAGGGGGACGAGCGCTTCGACGGCGTCCAGTTTGCGGCTGTCGGTCAGGTGCCGCGGCGCCCAGTGCAACCGGCCGGCCGACGCGGTTTCCGTGCCGCCCTTGCGAAGCCGCCCGGAGAGCAGGCCCATCGACAGCGGGCTCCACACCAGCACACCCAGGCCGTACCGGTGGCAGACCGGCAGGATCTCGCGTTCGACACCCCGGTTGAGGACCGAGTAGTGCGGCTGCTCGGTGCGGAAGCGGGCCAGCCCCCGCCGTTCGGCCACCCACTGGGCTTCCACGATCTCCGACGCGGGCAGGTTGGAATGGCCGATCGCCCGGACCTTGCCGGAGCGCAGCAGGTCGGTCAGCGCGCCCAGGGTCTCCTCGACGTCGGTTTCGGGATCGGGGTGGTGGACCTGGTAGAGGTCGATGTGGTCGACACCGAGCCGGCGCAGCGAGCCTTCGACGGCGGTGACCAGCCAGCGGCGGGAGCTGCCGCGGTGGTGGGGGCCGGGGCCCATCGGGCCGTTCCCTTTGGTGGCGAGGACAACGTCGTCGCGGTGGCCGCGCAGGGCCCGGCCGACGATCCGTTCGGTGTGGCCGTCACCGCCGTAGACGTCGGCCGTGTCGAGGGTGTTCACGCCGGCGTCGAGTGCTTTGTGGACGATCCGGACGCACTCGTCGGGGTCGGGGTTGCCGTACGGCCCGAACATCATCGTGCCCAGGGTGAAGACGCTGACCTGGATGCCGGTGCGCCCGAGCGGGCGGGTCTGCATGGGGTTCCTCCGGGATGAGGGGTGGGGGGGGGGGGGGGGGGGGGGGGGAAGGGGAGGGGGGGGGGGGGGGGGGGGGGGGGGGGAGGCGAGGGGGAAGAGGAGGGGGGGAGGGAGCCGCAAAGGAGGGGAGACA
>NZ_JBVJNO010000008.1:509894-540900 GCF_055583645.1 Amycolatopsis sp. NPDC104587 | reverse complement strand
CACCCCCCCCCCCCCCCCCCCCCCCCCCCCCCCCCCCCCTTCCCCCCCCCCCCCCCCCCCCCCCCCCCCCCTCCCCCTCCCCCCCCCCCCCCCCCCCCCCCCCCCCTTCCCCCCGCTTCCCCCAGGGCGCGGTAGGGGGAAAACCGGATGGGCACCACCGCCCCCGCGGGCGAGACTGGCACCGTGACCAGCCTCGACGTCCCTCGCCCCCACCCGTTGCGCCGTACCTTCGGGCCGCTGGCCTCGCGGGACTTCTGGGCCGAGTACCTCTGGCTCTGGCTCTCCGCCCCGCTGACCCTCTTCGCCCTGGTCAGCTTCCTCGTCCTGCTCGCGCTCGGGCTCTGGCTGACGCCGATCCTGCTCGGCTTCCTCGTGCTCGCCGGGGCCATCCTCTACGCCCGCGGCCTCGGCGGCGCCCACCGGCGGCTCGCCCGGGCCCTGCTCGGCGTCAGCGTGCCCGTCCCGCGGCGGCCGGAGCTCAAGCCCGGGCTCTGGGCCTGGGTGCGGGCTCGCGTCGGGGATCCGGCCGGCTGGCGCGCCGCCGGTTACCTGCTGCTTCGCCTTCCCCTGACCCTCGTCGGGTTGTTCACGGTCTTCGCCGCGACCGTCTACGGCCTGGCCGCCACGACCTACAGCTTCCTGTGGTTCCCGCTCGGCGAAGAGAACCTGCCGGTCTTCGGCATCCGCGCCGAAAGCTGGCCAGGGTCGCTGGCCTGGACGGCGTCCGGGCTGCTCGTGCTCGTCGCGCTGCCTTGGGTGACGCACGCCTTCGTCGCCCTCGACCGGCTGCTCGTCGTGGGCCTGCTCGGCGAGCGCGTGCTGTCCGAACGGGTCCGCGACCTCGAGGCGAGCCGCGCGACGGCGGTCGAGGACTCGGCGCTGCGGCTGCGGCGCATCGAGCGTGACCTCCACGACGGCGCGCAGGCCCAGCTCGTCGCGCTGGCGATGAAGCTCGGCCTGGCCAAGGACGAGCTGAGCGCCGACGAGCTCGACCTCGCCCAGGTCAGGCAGCTGGTCACCGCCGCGCACACCAACGCCAAGCAGGCGCTGACCGAGCTGCGCGACCTCGCCCGCGGCATCCACCCGGCCGCCCTGGACGCCGGGCTCGACGTCGCGCTCGCCACGCTGGTCGCGACGTCCGGGATCGACGCGCGGGTCGTGGTCGAGCTGCCGCGCCGGCCGCCGCCGTCGCTGGAGACGATCGTCTACTTCAGTGCCGCCGAGCTGCTCACGAACGCCGCGAAGCACGGCGGCCGGGGGACGGTCGTCGAGGTCACCGAGGACCGGGACGTCCTGTGGCTGCGGGTGCGCGACCACGGCCCGGGCGGCGCGCGGGTCGTGCCCGGCGGCGGGCTGGCCGGGGTGGCCGAGCGGCTGCGCACGGTCGACGGCCGGCTGGTGGTGACGAGCCCGCCCGGTGGTCCGACCGAAGTGACCGCGGGAGTACCGCTGCCCCGCTAGGGTCTGCGCATGCGGATCGTCATCGCGGAGGACTCCACCATCCTGCGCCACGGCCTCGTCGAGCTGCTGACCTTCCGCGGCCACGAGGTCGTCGCCGCGGTGAAGGACGCCGACGCGCTGCGGGCCGCGGTCGAGGAGAACTCCCCCGATGTGTCCATTGTGGACATCAGGATGCCACCGACGCACACCGACGAGGGCCTGCGCGCGGCGATCTCACTGCGCCGTGAGTCGCCGAGCCGCGCCATCCTGCTGTTCTCCCAGTACGTCGAAACGAAGTACGCGGCCCAGCTCCTGGCCGACCGCGCGGGCGGCGTCGGTTACCTGCTCAAGGACCGCGTCGCCGAGGTGTCGGACTTCCTCGACGCGCTGGGCCGGGTCGCGGACGGCGAAACGGTGCTGGACCCCGAAGTCGTCAGCCAGCTGTTCTCGGCGACGCGCCGGACGGACGCGCTCAGCGAGCTGACCCCGCGCGAACGCGAAGTGCTGGGCCTGATGGCGGAAGGCCGCTCGAACTCCGCGATCGCCGGAAACCTCTTCCTCTCGGCGGGTTCGGTGGAGAAGTACGTGACGTCGATCTTCGGCAAGCTCGGCCTGCCACCGTCCGAAGGGGACAACCGCCGGGTGCTCGCGGTGTTGCGCTACCTGGACTCCTGAGCCAGCAGGCCGTCGACGAAGGCCCGCAGCCCGCGCGGAAACGTGTCCCGCGCGGTCAGCTCCGGCCAGCGGCTCCCGATCCCGGCCAGGCTGGGGAACTCCGAAGCGTCCAGGGCCGCGAAAACCGTGTCGCGGTATCGAGGACGCTCCTCCCCCGCGCGCCGCCCGGCGCGGACGCGGATCAGGATCTCGCCCACGATGAAGTACCAGACGTCCCGGTACAGCTCGACGGCCCGCTCGGGGCCGAGCCCGCAGCCCAGCGCGCCGCCGACGATGGCCTCGACCATCCACAGCGCGGACTCGCCGAGGAGGTCGTCGGCCGTCAGCACCTCCACGGCCTGCGGCCACGCGGCCAGCGAGTCGTGCATGACGGTGGCCGCCACGATGATCCGCTCGCGCGGGTCCGCGGGCAGCTCGGGGCGCGGGAGCCGGGCGGCGTAGTGGTCGAGGAGCTGGACCAGCAGGTCGTCCTTGTCACGGACGTGGTGGTAGAGCGTCGTCGCGCCGACCCCGAGCTCGGCGGCCAGCCGGCGGACCGTGAGCTTCTCCCAGCCATCCCGGTCGAGGATCGCCCGCGCCGCTTCGAGGATCTGCGGGCGGGACGTCGTGGGAGGCCGTCCGATGCGGCCGGAGGGGCGGGGCACACCCCCATCATGCCGTGAACCCGGTCGACAGGTCCGCTCGGCCGGTGCTACTTTCGGAACATGTTCGAAAACTACGACCTGTTCAAGACCCTGATCCGACTCCGCGAAGGCGGCGTGGCCGACTCCGTCGACCGCCGCGAAGGCTTCACCGGCCGCGAGAGCCTGTGGACCGTCGGCGCGTTCCACGCCGAGAGCGACCGGTCCGTGCACGCCGACCACTGGGAGCGCCACCCCCACGGTCACGAGGTGCTCGTGGTGCTCTCCGGCGCACTGCGCGTCCACCTGCGCGACGAGGGGCACGTCGCCACCCTGACCGCCGGGCAGTCGTTCATCGTCCCGCCCGGCCGCTGGCATCGGCTGGCCGTCGAGGAGCCCGGCGACCTCATCTCCATCACGCCCCGCGCCGGCACCGAGCACGAACGGGCCGGGGCATGAGACGCCCGATCCTGGTCGCCTGCCTGGCGGTGTTCGGGCTGATGGCGGGCCAGCAGCTGCTCAACCCGATCCTGCCGCCGCTGGCCCGCGAGTTCGGGTTCAGCGAGCTGGCGCTGGGCGCGGTCTGGGCGGTCGGCGGCGCGGGCGTGGTGCTGGCCAGTCCGTTCTGGGGCCGCCGGACCGCGCACTGGGGACACCGGCCCGTGCTGCTGGTCTCGCTGGTCGGCGCCATGCTCGGCCTGCTCGGGTTCGCGTTCGTCGCCCAGGCCGGGCTCAGCGGATCCCTCGCCGTGCCGGTGCTGTTCGCGGGAGTCCTGCTCACCCGCGGCATCGTGTTCGGCCTCGCCTGGGCCGCCACCCCGGTGACGGCGCAGTCCTACATCGCCGACATGACGTCGGGCCCGGCCGAACGGGTGCGCGGGATGTCGATGTTCGGCGCGGCCCAGGGCCTCGCGCTCGCCGTCGGCCCGGCACTCGGCGGTGTCCTGAGCCTGACCGGCAACCTCCTCGTGCCGATCTACGCGGCACCGGTGATCCTGGCGGTGATCGCCGTGGTCATCACGCTCCTGCTGCCGAAGCCGCCGAAGCGGGAATCCCGTCCGGTGACGGTGAAGGTCAGCCCGTTCGACCGGCGCATGTGGCCGTTCCTGACCCTCGGGTTCGGCCTGTACCTGGCGCTCGCGATCGTCCTCATGACCATCGGCTTCCTGGTGCAGGACAGGCTGCACCTCTCCGCCTCGGACACGAGCCGCGTGACGAGCCTGGTGATGCTGGCCGGCGCCGGGATGATCATCCTGGTCCAGGTGCTGGCCGTCCCGCGGCTGGACTGGCCGCCGCTGCGGCTCATCCGGGTCGGCGCGGTCGTGATGACCGGCGGCATGCTCGTAGTGGTCGTCGCCCCGGGCGGGCTGCTGCTCGGCGCAGGGGTGGCCGTGCTGGGGGCGGGCATGGGCTTCGCGACACCGGGGTTCATGTCCGCGCCGACGTTGCTGGCGAGCCGCGAAGAACAAGGCGCGGTCGCCGGGCTGATGGGCTCCAGCAGTGCGCTCGCGTTCATGGGTGGCCCGTTGCTGGGGACCGGGCTGTACGAGATCGCCCCCGCCGTCCCGTACGTCGCCGGCGCGGTGCTGCTGGCCGGGCTGGCGGTCTTCGCGTTCACGATGCGCCGCGAGCCCGCGAAGGTGCTCGTCGCTCCCTAGGCTGGGGCGCATGTACTCCACCGAGATCGAGGTCCGCACCGGCGCGGAAGCCGTCGTCCACGACCTCACCCACGAGGCCGAGGCGTTCCTGCGCGACGCCGACGCGACCGACGGGCTGCTGCACGTCTGGGTCCCGCACGCCACCGCGGGCCTGGCGATCCTCGAGACCGGCGCGGGCAGCGACGAAGACCTGCTGACCGCGCTCGACGAGCTGCTCCCCCGCGACGGCCGCTGGCGGCACCGGCACGGGAGCCCGGGTCACGGCCGTGACCACGTGCTCCCGGCGCTGGTGCCGCCGTACGCGACGATCCCGGTGCTCGGCGGGGTGCTCGCGCTGGGCACCTGGCAGTCGGTCTGCCTAGTGGACACCAACCTCGACAACCCGGTCCGGCGCGTCCGCTTCAGCCTCCTGGCGGGCTGACCGGCCCGGCCACAACACCACCAGCAGCCCCGCGGCGAGCAGGGCGCCGAGCACCCAGACACCGGTCGTGACGTCGGGTGCGCCGGGCACCCCCTGCAGCAGGCTGCGCAGGCCTTCGGCCGAGAAGCGGAACGGCGTCCACGACCAGAGCAGCGTGCGGTAGGCCGGGTTCAGCAGCTCCGGCACCTGCCCGGCGACCGCGGGCGCGACCAGGTACAGCGGGCCGAGCACGGCCATCGCGCGCAGGCCGAGCAGCCGCAGGAGCCCCGCCTGCACCGCGGCGAACGCCGTCGCGGCGAGGAAGACGAACCCGAGGACGTTCCCGTCCAGCGGCAGCGCCGAGTCCCACAGCGCGAAGAACCCGGCCACGGCCGCCGTGACGAGCACCCCGGCCACGATGACCTGCAGGAGCCGCGCGCCCGCGCCGACCGTGCGGCCGGTGCGCTTCGCCAGCTGCGTCAAGGCGAGTCCCGCGACGAGCGCACCGATCCAGGCCAGCGCGGACGCGGCCAGCGGCGCCGTCCGGCCGGCGAGGCTCACCGGGTGCAGCACCTCCTGCTTCGGCGCGGCGGCCAGCGCCGACGCCGCCCCGGTCAGCGCCTGCTGGGCGACCTGCGTGCCGGCCGGGTTGACCGCGCCCGACGTCACGACGGTCGCGGACGGTCCCGGCCCGAGTTCGAGCACGCCGTAGACCCGCTTGTCCTCCAGGAGCTTCCGCGCGTCGGCCGGCGTCGCGATCGTCCAGTCGAGCTGGCCACCGCCGTGCGCGGCGATGCGGTGCGCGACCTCGGGCGGGGCAGCGACCGCGACCGGGACGTGGTCCGGCGCGACGGTCGCCTGCGCGCCGAAGGTCAGGAACCCCAGCACCACCGCCACCAGCGCGCCGGCCACGGCGGCGACCAGGGCGAGCGCCCCGGCGGGGCGCCGGACGGGAGCAGACATGACAGCCTCCATTTATTCGTCACGTGTTGAATTGATGTCAAGGTACGACTGCTCCTCCAAGAAGTCAACGCGTGTTGAATAGTGATCCCGGTAACCTCGAACCCGTGACGAAGACGCGGCTGGTGCTCTGGGACATCGACCACACGCTGGTGGACTTCGCCGGGCTCGGCATCGACTGGTACGCGGCCGCGTTCACCGCGGCGACCGGCGCCACCCTGCGCGTGCACCCGGTCTTCGGCGGCCGGACGGAGCTCGCGACCACCACCGAGCTGCTCACCTCGAACGGCTTCGAACCCGGCGAGGCGACGATCCAGGCGGTGTTCGCGGCCCTGGTGGCGGAGTCCGAACGTGCGGAGCACCGGTTCGCGGCCGAGGCGCGGGTCCTGCCCGGCGCGGCCGAGGCGCTCACCTCGTTCGCCGGCCACGACCACGTCGTCCAGACGCTCGTCACCGGAAACCTGCCGGAGATCTCGCGGCACAAGCTCGCCGCGTTCGACCTGCTGGAGCACCTCGACCTGGAGATCGGCGGGTACGGCGAGCTGTCGGTGCACCGCCCGGACCTGGTGCCGCACGCGGTGGGGCTCGCCGCGGCCAAGCACAGCGCGACGTTCGAGGCCGACGCGGTCGTCGTCATCGGCGACACCCCGAACGACGTCCAGGCGGCGCTGCACAACGGCGCGGTCTCCGTCGCCGTGGCGACCGGCCGCTACACCGCCGAGGAGCTGCGGGCGGCCGGCGCGCACACCGTGCTGCCGGATCTGGCCGACACCGACGCCGTCCGGGCGGCCGTCCTCGGCTGAGCGTCGTCCTTCGGAGGGGGATGTCCCTCAGCCGAAGGGACGACTCCCCTAGGGGAAATCTCGCTCTGCCGTCGGATGTCCGCGGCGGCGCGGCTCGCAAGACTCTTCTCCATGACTGAAGCAGCGTCGGCGGCCGGGCCCGCCGGAGGGGGACGCATCCGCACGACGGTGGCGGTGCTGAGACAGCGCCTGCCGTTCACCAGCGGTGTTGTGCTCGCCATGCTCGTGCTGGCCGTCGCGACCGGGGCGCTGTGGAGCGCCGCCGAAGACCGCGCGGCCTACCCGTTCGTCGCCTACGGGCTGCCGTCGCTGGAGGTCGGGCGGTGGTGGACGATGGTCGTCGGCCCGTTCTTCGCCGTCATCCCCTGGTACTACCTGCCGATGGTCGGCAGCTTCGCGCTCTTTGCGGGCTTCGCCGAGTGGCAGCTGGGGACGCGCCGCGCGATGGCCGTGACCATCGGCGGCCAGCTCGTCTCCGTGCTCGTCGCGACCCAGTTCCTCGCGCTGTGCCGCAACTCCGGCTGGCTGTGGGCCGAGCGCATGGCGGGCAGCCTCGACGTCGGCTTCTCCGGCGGCGCGCTCGCCGCGGTCGCGGTCGCCAGCGCGACGCTGCGGCCGCCGTGGGCGCTGCGGCTGCGGGCCGGGCTCTGCGTGTACGCCGGGGTCGCGATCGTCTACGTCGGCACGCTGGCCGACCTCGTGCACTTCTTCGCGTTGCTGCTGGCGATCCCGCTCGGCAACCGGCTCGTCGGCAACCGGCGGGCGCCCTCGGCCGGGCCCAACCCGCGCGAGTGGCGGCTGCTGGCCGTCGCCGGCCTCCTGCTGCTCACCATCGCCGAAGTGGTCATGTTCCTGGTCCCCGGCGACGGCCCGTTCGGCTCCACGGAAGGGGTTTCGCTGTCGGCGCCGGAGCTGGCGGTCCTGGCGCTGCTCGTCGTGCCGATGCTCAACGGGCTGCGCAAGGGCGGCCGCGTCGCGTGGCGCTGGGCCGTCGCACTCTCGGTTTTCGTGACACTGCAAGGGCTCGCGGCCGCGACGGTCATCGGGCTGGCCGACGTCTTCGGCGCGGACTACGACACCACGGGCCTGCCGCTGTTCTTCGTGGACAATCTCTTGTGGACGGTCGAGCTGGGTGTCCTGATCGCCGCCCGGCACGCGTTCCGGGTGCCTTCCCGGCGCCGGTCGCGCCGCCACGCGCAGGGTCCGGGCGTGGCGCTGGCCCGCACGCTCCTGGGGCGCCACGGCGGCAGCACGTTGTCGTGGATGACAACCTGGCCGCGTAACACGTACTTCGTCCGCGAAGACGGCCGTTCGTACCTCGCCTACCGCCGCCACGCGGGGGTCGCGGTGGCGCTCGGCGACCCGATCGCCCCGGACGGCACGGCGGCGGCCACGGTCCACGAGTTCACGGCGATGTGCGAGAACTCCGGCCTGGTGCCGTGCGTGTTCTCGGCGACGGAAGCGACGGTCGAGGCGACGCGCGAGCTCGGCTGGCAGCACGTCCAGGTGGCCGAGGACAACGTGCTCGACCTGGAGGGCCTGGAGTTCCGCGGCAAGGCGTGGCAGGACGTCCGGTCCGCGCTGAACAAGGCCGCCAAGCAGGACATCGACTTCCGGCTGGTCCGCTTGGCCGACCAGCCGGAACCCATTCTCGCCCAGGTCCGCGCGCTGTCGGAGGAGTGGATGGCGGACAAGGCGATGCCGGAGATGGGCTTCACCCTCGGCGGCCTCGACGAGGCGATGGACCCGGCGACCCGAGTCGGCCTGGCGGTGGACGCGGAGGGCACGGTCCACGGCGTGACGTCGTGGCTCCCGGTGTACACGGGAGCGGGCAAGGTGGGCGGCTGGACGCTGGACGTCATGCGCCGCAGCCCCCACGGTTTCCGCCCGGTGATGGAGTTCCTGATCGCCTCGGCCTGCATGACGTTCCGCAAGGAGGGCGCGCGGTTCGTGTCCCTGTCGGGCGCCCCACTGGCCCGGAGCGCCTCCGGCGGCCCGGCGCGTCCGGTGGACCGCGTGCTGGAGTCGCTGGGGCGCGTGATGGAGCCGTACTACGGGTTCCGGTCGCTGCACGCGTTCAAGGCGAAGTTCCAGCCTCGGCACGTTCCGTTGTACCTGGCGTTCCGCGATGAGGCCGACCTGCCGCGGATCGGGCTGGCGCTGAGCCGGGCTTATCTGCCGGACGTGCGGCTGCGAGAGCTGGCGAAGCTGGCGCGGAAACGCTGAGTCAGTAGCTCTCGGGGGCACCAGGTCAGCCGTTGATCAACTCATTGACTTGGCAGAATCAGCTGACGCTTTGGCCGGCTTCACGACCGGGGCTTCCAGGAGAGTCCTGGAGAGTTCGGCTCGAACCTGGTCACGGAGGGCTACGTCACTTATCGCGCCAGCCAACTCGCGCGCAGCGTTCAACCTTCGGTCCTCCTGGCTTTCTTCGCGCATCATCGAACCCTGTTTCCCCATATTGGCTCTCGCACGATTCGACTGCACAAAGAAGACTCCGGAGGTCAGGTTCGTCACAACGCCGGCCATGCCGGAGACAATGCTCGCATACTGGTCACCACCCGCTCCTGCGTAAAAAATCGCCAACCCGATGCCGAGCAACAGCAGAATCGATCCCATGGACGCGAATACGATACTCACCCGAAAGCTGATCTTCGCCTGAGCCAGCCCTTGCGTATAGATCTCGCGAAGAATGGCCTCCTGCTTCTCCAGCGAATCGGAGGCTCGGACCGTCGCCGGGTCTTGAGCCATGGCCGGGCCGACATTTACCGTCGCCCCCCGGCCCTCCAAATGAAAGTGCATCCGAGTCGATTCTTCGTCCACCCGGTTTCGAATCTGGTCAGCGTACGAGTCGAAAGTTCCGATACTCCCTCGCTTGAACAGAAGAAACAGAGGCACAAGGGGCAGCGTCAGCAGCGGAAGAACCGCGGTTGACGACCTACCCATCACCAGCAGCAACACGCCCGCCAGCAAGGCCGCACACATGAGAGCGAATGCACCCGCTTGAAGCCACTTCGGCAGGAGAGCAGAATCGTCGGCAGGTGAACCTTCGCCTTGACCAGGCGAAGGTTCTTCACCGGCCGTTGTCTTGTCCCGTCCGACAACCAGCGTGACCTCCTCGTGCTCAGCGGGAACCGCCTGATCCGAGGCGTCGTCGGAATCCTCGCCGCTGGGGGCAGGTACTACCTCGACCGTGTTAGTCACACGAACTCCAACCGACGTCGCAATCACTCAGGGCCGCACGGCACCCGTCTAACCTCGAGAACCACCTGCGGATCTCAGTGTCTATTCGTCGCAAGACGACCGGTTTTGTTACGACGGCGGCAGGTCAGAGTGAACCTCGCCGCCGCTGAATCAGCGGCGCGTGGTCGGCGGCGGAGTGGTAGTACTCCGGTCCGCCGCCGGCACGAACCGGTAGCTCCGCACGATCCGCACCAGGTCCTCGCGAATCGACGGCCCGGCGCGATCGCTGTCGGCATAGGCCACCACGACCCCCGAGGTGCTGCCATTGCCGAACGCCAGCGCCGCGACCAGCGCGTGCTTCGCCGCGCACTCGCCGGTGTCCGACGGAATCACCTCGGCGACCACCAGCCGGGCCGGGGCCTTCGTGCCGTCGGACTTCGTCAGCTCGGCGTCCTCGCCCGGGCCGCCTGGGAACGTCCCGCCGTACGCGCCCGCCGCCAGGTCCGTCGCGGCCTTGCGTGCCGCCGTCTCGGGGTCGCCGACCGGCTCGGTGGTGACGCCCGCGCCGCCCAGGTCGTCCCGGCCGCAGAAGTCCCGGCGCAGGAACGCGCTCGTGACCAGCCGGACCGGCGGTTCGTCCCAGCCGTGCAGCGTGGTCGGGGCCGGTTCCCAGTCCGGTGGGACGTCGTAGGCGTACGAGCCGTCGCGCGCCGCCACGGACTGCCAGCCGGTCACCGCCGCGGGCACCACCACCTGCGGCGACGGCGTAACGACCACCGGCGTCCGCGGCACCGGCGTCGAGGCGGGCCGGTGCGACTTCCCGACGCCCAAAGCGTTCAGCACCCCGGCGACCAGCGCGATGAGCACCAGCCCGAACCACGGCGCCCGCCGCCACTTCAACGGCTTCGCGGCGGGGCGGATCCGCTTCGGCGCCGCGCGCGGCGGCTCCGGCGCGTCCGCGGGTTCGTAACCGCCGAACCCGCGGAGCGCCGCGTTGTCCTCGTACCCCGGTGTCGTGTCGTCAGAGCGCCGGGAGAACGGGCCCATCAGGACCGGACGAGCTTGACCAGGTGCTCGACGACGGCGTCGACCGCGATCTCCTCGCGCTCGCCGGTCCGCCGGTCCTTGACCTCGACGACCCCGTTGGCCAGCCCGCGCCCGACCACCAGGATGGTCGGCACGCCGACCAGCTCGGCGTCGGCGAACTTCACGCCCGGCGTCGCCTTGCGGTCGTCGAGGATGACCTCGATGCCCGCCGCGTCGAGGTCGGCGGCGATCTTCTCGGCGCCGGCCGCGACCGTCTCGTCCTTGCCCGCGATGACGATGTGCACATCGAACGGCGAGACCTCGCGCGGCCAGATGATGCCGAGCTCGTCGTGGTTCTGCTCGGCGAGCACGCCGACCAGCCGCGAGACGCCGACGCCGTAGGAGCCCATCGTGATCCGGATCGGCTTGGAGTCGGGGCCGAGCGCGTCCAGCTCGAACGCGTCCGCGTACTTGCGGCCGAGCTGGAAGATGTGCCCGATCTCGATGCCGCGCGCGGCGACCAGGGTGCCGTGGCCGTCCGGCGACGCGTCACCCTCGCGGACCTCGGCGGCCTCGATGGCGCCGTCCGGGGTGAAGTCGCGCCCGGCGAGCAGGTCGACGACGTGGTGGTCGGGCTTGTCCGCGCCGGTGACCCAGGCGGTGCCGGCCACGACCCGCGGGTCGGCGAGGTAGCGCACGCCGTTGTCCTGCAGCGCCTTCGGGCCGATGTAGCCCTTGACGAGGAACGGGTTCGCCTTGAAGTCCGCCTCTTCGAGCAGCGCGACCTCGGCGGGCTCGAGCGACGCTTCGAGGCGCTTCATGTCCACTTCGCGGTCACCGGGGAGCGCGACGCAGACGAGCTCCCACTCCTTCGCGCCCGGCTGACGCGTCTTGAGCATGACGTTCTTCAGCGTGTCCGCGGCGGTGAAGGTGCGGCCCAGGCCAGCGTTGTTGAGGAAGTCGACCAGCGTATCGATGGTCGGCGTGTTCGGCGTGTGGTGCACCTGCGCCTCGGGACGGCCCTCGATCGGCTGCGCGGGCGGCGCGGGCGTGACGACGGCTTCGACGTTCGCCGCGTAGCCCGACTCGGTGCTGCGGACGTAGGTGTCTTCACCGGTCTCGGCGACCGCGAGGAACTCCTCCGACGCCGAGCCGCCCATCGCGCCCGACGTCGCCTTCACCACGACGTACTCGAGGCCGAGGCGGTCGAACAGCTTCGTGTAGGCGGCGCGGTGGGCCTGGTAGGAGCGCTCGAGGCCCTCGTCGTCGAGGTCGAAGGAGTAGGAGTCCTTCATGACGAACTCGCGGCCGCGCAGGATGCCGGCGCGGGGGCGCGCTTCGTCGCGGTACTTCGTCTGGATCTGGTACAGCGTGACCGGGTAGTCACGGTACGAGCTGTACTCGCCCTTCACGGTGAGGGCGAAGAGCTCCTCGTGCGTCGGGCCGAGGAGGTAGTCGGCGCCCTTGCGGTCCTTCAGGCGGAAGAGGGCGTCGCCGTACTCGGTCCAGCGGCCGGTGGCCTCGTAGGGCTCCTTCGGCAGCAGCGCGGGGAACTGGATCTCCTGCGCGCCGATGGCGTTCATCTCTTCGCGCACGACGTTCTCGATGCGGCGAAGCACGCGCAGGCCCAGCGGCAGCCAGGAGTACCCGCCCGGCGCGACGCGGCGGACGTAGCCGGCGCGCACCAGGAGCCGATGGCTCGGCACCTCGGCGTCCGCCGGGTCCTCACGCAACGTGCGAAGGAACAACGACGAAGTCCTGGTGATCACTGCGGGTCTCCCTGCTCCGGGCGGGTGTGAAAGTCCCGCTCAGGGTAGTCAATCCCCCGGCCGTGACTCCAACGGGTTACTCGGCGGCCGGTTTTTGTCGGTGGTGGCGGCTAGCTTCGGGGGCATGACGATCCGCATGGGCATGATCACGATCGACTGCGCGGACCCGCGCGGCCTGGCGCAGTTCTGGACGGCCGCCCTGGGCACGAAGGTCGACCAGGACTACGAGGGCGAGTTCCTCATGTTGGCCGCGACGGAGGGCGGGCTCCCGCTGGCGCTGCAGCGGGTCCCGGAGCCGAAGCCGGGCAAGAACCGGGTCCACATCGACTTCCGCGGCGGCGATCGTGCGGAGGAGGTGAAGAGACTGGTGGGGCTGGGGGCGAAGGAGGTGGCTGAGCACGAGGTGCCGGGGTTGGCGTGGACTGTGTTGACCGATCCGGAGGGCAATGAGTTCTGCGTGGGGTAGCGG
This sequence comes from Amycolatopsis sp. NPDC104587, assembly GCF_055583645.1. NCBI lineage: Bacteria > Bacillati > Actinomycetota > Actinomycetes > Pseudonocardiales > Pseudonocardiaceae > Amycolatopsis > Amycolatopsis sp. NPDC104587. Next base: position 527,897 of record NZ_JBVJNO010000008.1, on the reverse strand, counting down.
CCGCGGCGAGGTTCCGGCGGCGGCCTGAGACGACGCGGCGGCAGGGACCGAGCAGGCGCGAGTGGCGGCTTCCGGCGCGACCGGCAGCAGCCTCCACAGGCGCCTCCCGAGGCGGTCCACCAGGCAAGAACCGCCGCGGCAGCGCCGCCAGGCACCCTTTGTCCGGCTATTCGGCGAATTCGCCGGACATCCGCCGGCCGACTACGCCGATCCGCATCCGAGCCGACACATCCCACGGATTCGTGACCGACACGCAGCTGCCTGTAGAAAGGCGGCATGAGCGCTCGTGTACTGCTGCCGTGGACCGACATCGCCGTGCCCGAGGGGGTCGAGGCCGCCTACTACGACGGCGTCGCAGCCCCGCCGGCCGAGCTCGACGGCGTCGAGTTCTACGTGCTGCCCTACGACCGCGGGCCGGAGCCGCCGAAGCTGGTCGAGCGGCTGCCGTCGCTGCGGGTGGTGCAGTCGCTGTCGGCGGGCGTCGAGACGCTCGTGCCGCTGCTGCCGCCGGACGTCCGGCTGGCGAACGGGCGGGGGCTGCACGACCTGAGCGTCGCCGAGCACGCGCTCGCCCTGATCCACGCGGCGCAGCGCGACCTGCCGCGGTGGTTCGCGCAGCAGACGCGCGGTGAGTGGAAGCGCGAGCACACGCGCTCCCTCGCCGACAGCCGCGTGCTGCTGGTCGGCCACGGCTCCATCGGCCAGGCCATCGAGCGGCAGCTGGTGGCGGCCGAGGCCGTGGTGACGCGGGTGGCGAGCCGCGCGCGGCCGGCGGAGGACGTCCACGGCGTCGACGAGCTGCCCGCGTTGCTGCCCGAAGCCGACATCGTGGTGCTGATCCTGCCGGACACGGCGTCGACGCGCGGCCTGATCGGCGCCGACGAGCTGGCGGCCCTGCCCGACGGCGCCTTGGTGGTCAACGTCGGCCGCGGCACGGCGATCGACACGGCGGCGCTCCTGGCCGAGACCCGGGCCGGACGGCTGCGCGCCGGACTCGACGTGACCGACCCGGAGCCGCTGCCGTCGGACCATCCACTGTGGACGGTCCCGGGCGTGGTCATCACCCCGCACATCGCGGGCGGGTCGGCGTCGTTTTATCCGCGCGCGAAGAACCTGGCGGCGGAGCAGCTGCGGAGGTACGTGCAGGGAGAGGAACTGCTCAACCTCGTAGCGCGGTGACGGCGGCGGTCCAGGCGGCGCGGGACACGGTCAGCTGGCCGTGCTCCCGGGCCTTGGTGTCCCGGACGCCGACAACTTGGTCGCGTTTCACCTCGACGCAGTTGGACTGACCGCCACTGTGGCTCGCTTTTCGCCAGCCCACCTCAACACAGTTGCCCTCGGTCGCGCTGTAAGTCGACTTGCGCCAGGTGATGTGGTCCATGCGGCGGCCTCCGCGCTCATCGTGCCGCCCCCCGCAGCAGTGCCCGGGTGGCGTCCTCGGTCAATGCCTTGCCACCAAGCAGCTTAGCCTGCTTCCGATAGCGCCGGACAACCTCTTCATCGAGCAGAAATGCTGTGGCGTGCGAGTTCTCCAGGTGCACGATCGGCGGCAAAGCCGCGAACTCGTAGAGGATGAACGACCCCAGCAATCCCGGATGGTAGCCGATGTTCGCAGGCACGATACGCAGCGAAATGTTGGGCCGATCCACCACTTCGAGCAAGTAGTCGATCTGGTCGGACATCACATCCGGACCGCCCACCTGTTCTCGGATCGCGATCTCGCTGACGATGACGGCAAGACGTACCGGATCGGCCTTAGTGAGGATCCGCTGCCGGTTCAGCCGGGCCACCAGCATCGAATCGGCCTGCTGGAGGCTGATTTCCGAATTGCTCAGGATCGCCCGGGCATAGTCGGCGGTCTGCAGCAGGCCTGGCAAGATCGCCGGTTCCCAGTTCGTGATGTGTTTTGCGGTGCGCTCGTACTCGACGATCCCGCTCAAGGCAGGCGGCAGGTCCGAGGGGTTCGAATCGAGCCAGTTGTCGTCCTTGGCGCGTCTGGCCAGGCGCATCATGCGGTGGTAGGTCGCGTCATCCACTTGAAGAGCGCCCAGCAGGCGGGCCACGTCCTCCGGGCTGGGGCTTCGCTGCCCTTTCTCCCACGCCGACAACAACTGCGGCAGAATCCGCACCATCCGCGCGAGCTGGCGAAGTCCTTTTCCGCGCGCTTCGCGGACTTCGCGCAGTGAAGCGGCAAGTGCTCTCGAACCCGGGGAAGCGGAAGTCGGCTTCATGAAGCGATCGTACGAATGCCGTCCATTCCCCGATCGGCGGTGGGGCGTCCCGAATTCAGGACAGCACGTACACGTGCCATTCGTCGTCGACGCGATATCCGCACCGTTCGTAAACACCCAGCGCGCGGTGGGCGTTGTCGACGTCGACGTTCAGCGCCGACCGGTCGAACCCCGCCGCCTTCGCCGCCAGCACCACGTGACCCAGCAACCCCGACGCGACGCCGCGGCCGCGCAACACCTCGCGCGTTCCCACCCAGCTGGCGTAGTGCTCGCGGATGCCCGTCACCTCGGTGTCGGACGCGTAGAAGTGGCTCAGCACGAACGCGAGGACCTTGTCGCCGTCGAGGACGAGGTACGATAGGTCCGGGCGGAAGTCCTTGGAGCCGGTCACGAGGTGGCGCCAGGCGTCGGGCTCGTAGACCGTGCTGCCCCAGTGGCCGGCGAAGGTGTCGTTGCGGGCGTCGAGCACCGCGAGGTCGTGCTTGAACTCGAACGGCACCGCTTCGACCCCCTCCGGCAGCGGCGGCTGCGGCGGAAGCTCGGCGAGGCCGACGCGCATGTTGACCATCGTCCGGTTGTGCGTGTAGCCCGCGGCGGCGAGGACGCCGGCGATCCAGCGTTCGTTCTGGTGGATGCCGTGGTGCAGCTCCAGCGGCGCACCGGGGAACACGCGCTCGCTGACCTCGCGGCTCGTGCGTCCGAACCACTCGACCAGGTGAACGCCGACCGTGGCGCCGCGGTAGGCCGGGTGAACGACCGACTGGAGCCGGACCATGTGCACGGGGTTCGCGGCGTCGCGGCGGCGGACCAGGCCGTACCCGACGAGCCGCTCGCCCGCCCAGGCGCCGGTCGTGGCGCGGGACAGGTCGACGTTGGGGCCCTCGAGCTCCTCGCGGAGGTCGTCGGCGCTGAGGTGCTCACCCGTCCGGTCGACTTCCTCGGCCGCCGCGTACAGGCGGGTGAGCGCGGGGACGTCGTCGAGGGTCAACGGGCGCCAGGTCAGGTCCATCCCGCGAGGCTAGGCCGGACGACGGCGGCCGCGCACCCCGTTTTGCGGCCAGTACGCTCGATGCGTGCTGGTGCTCCTCCCCCCTTCCGAAACCAAGGCCGACGGCGGCCGCGGCGGCGCGCTCGACCTCGGCGCGCTGTCGTTCCCCGAGCTGAACCCGACCCGCGCGAAGCTCGTCGACGCGCTGGCCGAGCTGGCCCAGGACGTCCCGGCCAGCATCGCGGCACTGGGCATCACCGAGCGCCAGGCCGGGGAGGTCGCGCGCAACGCGGAGCTGTGGTCGTCGCCGACGATGCCGGCGCTGCGGCGCTACACCGGGGTGCTGTACGACGCGCTGGACGTGAAGAGCTTCACGAAGGCGGGCCTGGCGAAGGCGCACCGGCGGCTGGCGGTGACGTCGTCGGTGTTCGGGGTGGTCTCGGCGACCGACCCGATCCCGGCGTACCGGCTGTCGGGCGGGAACGCGCTGCCGTCGGTCGGGACGGTCCGCGGGCTGTGGAAGCCGGTTCTCGAGCCGGTGCTGCAGCAGGTCGAGGGGCTGGTGGTGGACCTGCGGTCGGGCACGTACTCGGCGTTCGCGAAGCTGCGCCCGGACGCGGTGACGGTCCGCGTGGTGACGGAGAACGCCCGCGGCGAGCGGGTGACGGTCAGCCACTTCAACAAGGCGTACAAGGGCCGCCTGGCGCGGGTGCTGGCCGAGACGCGGGCGGAACCGTCCACTGTGGACCAGCTGGTGAAGGTGGTCACGAAGGCGGGCCTGACGGTCGAGCGCACCGGCGACCACGCGCTGGAGCTGGTCACGGAGGGCTGACGGCCCGTTCGAAGAGGGCGCCGGAGCCTGCCTCTTTCACGGGGAAAGTGCCGTTTTGAGGGCCCCAAAGCGGAGCTTTCCCTAGGAAAGATGCGTTTTTTACGCCCTGAGCGAACGGGAGTTGTCACGCGTCGACCTCTGCCCGTCGCGAGGTCCGGGCGCAGCTCGTCCGCGCGCCGGCGGGCACCCGCCCACTGGTCGGTCCCTCGCCCGCCGAGCCAAACGCTCGCGCCGTCGAGGATCGCCAGCAGTGCCGGAATGTCCGGCTCCGTCGCGCGGCGAAGGCGGAGTTCGCTCAAAACCGGTCCGGGGCGAACGGACTGAGGTCGAAGCCCGGGTCCTCGCCCAGCGCCAGCGCCGCGACCAGCTTTCCCGCGAACGGCCCGTTCGTCAGCCCGCCCGCGCCGAAGCCCGTCGAGACCGCCAGGCCCGGGCGCAGCAGGCCGAGGATCGGCAAGCCGTCCGGGGTGCCCGGGCGGAAGCCCACCCTCGTCTCCGCCAGGGTCGCGTCGGCCAGGCCCGGGGCGACCGTCAGCGCGTTGTCCAGCACCTCGCGCTGGCCGTCCGCCGTCACGCGGTAGTCGAAGCCCGCCTCCGTCTCGCGGGTCGCGCCCGCCACCACGCGGCCGCCGCCGAAGGCCAGGAGGTAGTGGCTCGTGCGGGGCAGCACCACCGGCCACGCCGCCGTGTCCGTGTCCGGTAGGTCGAAGTGGCTGATCTGGCCGCGGTGCGGCGTCACCGGGAGGTCGACGCCCAGCGGCGCCAGCAGCTCGCGGCTCCACGCGCCGGCCGCGACCACCACGCTGTCCGCCTCCAGCGGGCCCGCCGGGCTCGCGACCGTCCCGTCGGCCCGGAAGGCGACCTCGCCCTCGACGAACTTCGCGCCCCGGCGCTCGGCGGCGGACAGCAGCGCGCGACGCAGCTGGTGGCCGTCGACCCGGCCGGCGCCGGCCAGGTGGACCGCGCTCAGCCCGGGCGCCAGCGGCGGGAACAGCTCGCGGGCCTGGTCCGGGTCGAGCCGCCGGATCTCGCCGATCTCCGGCGCGTCCACCGCCCGCGCCGTCAGGCGTGCGTGCGCTTCGGCCAGCTCGGCCTCGTCGGCCGAGACGATCATCCCGCCGACGACCTCGAACGACGAGTCCTCGACCTCCGCCGTGAACTCCCGGTAGTACCGGCCCGCGGCCGCCGCGAGCGGGTAGAGCGCGTCCTCCCAGCGCGACGTCCAGGGGCTGACGATCCCGGCGCCGGCCTCGGTGGCCGTCCCCGGGCGCACCGCGTCCGCCACGACCACCTCCGCGCCCCGGCCCGCCAGGTGCCAAGCCGTCGCCGCGCCGCCGATTCCGCTTCCGATCACGAGCACTCGCATGTCCCCCACCCTGCCCGAAAATGCCGCGCCCGGGCCAACGGCGCACCACCGCGGCTCGACGGGCGGGTCGTATGCTGCGCGCCATGCCGAGCCGTGCCGAGCGGTATTTCGCCCATCTCGACACCCTGACCGGGGACACCGAGGCCCGCCTGCAGCCGATCCCGTCCACCCACCCCGAGCTCGACGACGTCATCGCGTTCGTCTACGCCGACGAGCCGGAACCGCGCTACCTGACCGGCGCGACGTACGGGCTTTCGCTGGCCGACCACCCCGACTGGCACGGTGTGAGACCGGAGCTGTGGATCAGCGTCCGGTCCGACGACCCGGTGTGGGCCCTGGCCATCGGCTACCTCGCCGAGCAGCTGCGGGGCACCTGCCCGTTCGTCTACGGCGACACCATCGACTTCGGGCAGCCGATCGCGCCGGAGTCCGGCATGACGGCGTTCGCCGTGTCGGCGCCCGCGGGCCTGGACGCGCACCAGTACACGCTGATCGACCTCGGCGGCCCGCCGATCAGCATCGCCGGCTGTTACCCCGTGCACGACACCGAGCGCCAGTACATCCGCGAGCACGGCATCGACGCGTTCTGGCAGCTGGACTGGGACCTCTACGACGTCCGGCGGCCGCCGGTCGTCTGATACGCGGCCGTCGCGAGCCCGGCGAACGACCGGACCAGCGGGCCGGCGTCCTTCCACGCGACGACCACCGGACTCGGCGCCAGGTCGGTCAGCGGCACGACGGCCAGCTCCCCGGGCGGCCGGTGCCCCAGCGGCATCAGGCCGACGGTGCCGTTCCAGAGCACGGCCCCGACGCACTCCTGCACGGCGCGCACCACCGGCCCGTCGCGGGGTTCGCCGCCGTGCCAGTACGCCTGCCAGACCGGGTCGGTGCCGTCCGGGAACCGGAACCAGCGGCGGCCGGCCAGGTCCGCCAGCACCAGGCTTTCCCGGCGGGCCAACGGGTCGTCGGCGCGCAGCACCGCGCCCACCGGGTCGGCGCGCAGCTGCCGCACGGTCAGGCCGGTCTCGTCGAACGGCCCGCGCGTCAGGGCGACGTCGACCAGCCCGGCGCGCAGCCCGCAGGTCGGGTCGGTCAGGTCGGCGTCGCGGACGACGACCTCGACCTCGGGGTGCCGGCGGCGGTAGGCGTCGGCGAGGCGCGTCGCGCCCGGGTCGGCGTTGTCGGCGAGGATGCCGACGGTGAGCGTCGCGGCGCCGGCCGCGGCGGCCACGCGCACGCGCGCCTGGTCGGCGTGGTCGAGCAGCGCCCGCGCTTCGGCCTGCAGCGCGGCCCCGGCCGGGGTGAGCGCGACTCCCGCGGCGGACCGGACGAGCAGGACGGCGCCGATGTCCGCCTCCAGCTGCTTGATCGCCCGGCTCAGCGGCGGCTGGCTCATGTGCAGCCGCGTGGCGGCGCGCCCGAAGTGGAGTTCCTCGGCGACCGCCACGAAGTACCGAAGCGTGCGTAGCTCCATGACCGGCGACGATATTCGCCGGGTATCGGCTCCGCACAACCGGTCTTGGACGGGAGCGCCGCCCCGGCGGTGGAATCGGGGCATGACCGAACTGACCGATCCCGCCGTCCGCGTCGGCGGCGCCCGCGAGCTCGCCCCGGACCTGCTCGTGATCCCGAACGACCACGTCGACCTGGTGCCCAACATCGGCGTGGTCGGCGGCCGGGACGCCGTCCTGGTCGTCGACACCGGCATCGGCACCGCCAACGCGTCGGAGGTCCTCGCCTTCGCGACCGAAGTGGCGAAGGGCCGTCGCCTTTACCTGACCACGACACACTTCCACCCCGAGCACGCGTTCGGCGCGCAGGTGTTCGCCGGCGAGGCCACCTACCTGGTCAACCGCGCCCAGGCGGACGACCTGAGCACCAAGGGCGCGGGTTACCTGGAGATGTTCCGCGGCCTCGGCGAGGTGATCGCCCGGCGCCTCGACGGCGTCCGGGTGCCGGCGCCCGACGTCGTCTACGACGGCACGCACGAGCTCGACCTCGGCGGCCGGACGGTCCGGCTGCGCCCGACCGGCCGTGGGCACACGAAGGGCGACCAGGTCGTCGAGGTGCCGGACGCCGGGGTCCTGTTCACCGGCGACCTGGCCGAAACCGGGCAGTTCGCGATCTTCCCGTGGTTCCCGCCGCACGACGCGGACGTCTCCGGCGTCGGCTGGCTCACGGTCCTCGACCGGCTGGTGGCGGACGAGCCGCGGGTGGTGGTCCCAGGCCACGGAGAGGTCGGCGGCGGCGCCGTGCTCACCGACGTCCGCGACTACCTGCGCGAGCTGCGCGACGAGACCTGGCGACGACGCGATTCGGCGATGGCGCAGGCGGAGATCGTCACCGAGGTCCGGGCGCTGCTGCTGGAGCGGCACCCGGAGTGGGCCGGGCAGGAGTGGATCGAGCCGGGCGTCGGCTGCCTGTGCGCCGAACACGGCGGTTGACTGCCCTTTCGGTCGGCGTGAAACCCGCGTCACGGCGTGGTGAGCCAGTCGACGATCGCGCGGGAGATGGCGCCGTCCGCTCGCTCGTCGTAGCCCTCGAAGCACGGCATCGAGTTGGCCTCCAGGAAGAACCATTCGCCGGTCGCGCGGTCGATCTTGAAGTGGCACGCGGCAGTGCGCGGTGAGCCGCGCACCCTCGGCGATCTCCGGAGAGGGCTGGGGGCCGGCGGAAAACAACTGGGGATCACCGACCGGGAAGGTCCAGCACCGCCATCGCCGCGTTGTGGCCCGGAATGCCGCTGACACCACCTCCCCTCGTCGCGCCCGCGCCGCACAGCAGGACGCGCTCGTGCGCCGTTTCGACGCCCCACCTGCCCACCTGGCTTGGATCTTCCGCGAACGGCCAGGACAGGTCCCGGTGGAAGATGTGCCCGGCCGGCAGGCCCAGCTCGGCCTCCAGGTCGAGCGGGGTCTTCGCCTCCACACAGGGTTTCCCGTCCGGCCCCGTCAGCAGGCAGTCCTCGATCGGCTCAGCGAGCACGCTGTTCAGCGAAGCCAGCGTCGCGCGCAACGCCGTTTCGCGCGCCTCCTCGTTGCGCCCTTCGAAGAGCCGCGCGGGCATGTGCAGGCCGAACAGGGTGAGGGTCTGTGCGCCGGCCGTGCGCTCGGCCGGGCCCAGGATCGACGGGTCCGTCAGCGAGTGGCAGTAGATCTCGCACGGCGGCAGCGTGGGGATCCGCCCCGCCGCCGCCTCGCGGTACGCCGTTTCCAGCTGACCGAAGGTTTCGTTGACGTGGAACGTGCCGCCGAACGCCTCGGCCGGGTCGACGGCCGGGTCACGCAGCTTCGGCAGCCGTGACAGCACCATGTTCACCTTCAGCTGGGCGCCTTCGGGCCGCTCCGGCGGCTTCTCGCCCAGCAGCCGCGCGAGGGTGGCCGGCGCGACGTTCGCCAGGACGTGCCCGCCCCGCACGACGTGCTCGGTGTCGTCTCGCCGGTAGCGCACTTCGCCGTCCGGGTCGAGCGACAGCACCTCCGCGCCGGTCACCAGGCGCGCCCCCGCCGCGGCCGCCACCGCCGCGAGCGAGCCGGTGACCGCGCCCATGCCGCCGACCGGCACGTCCCAGTCGCCGGTGCCGTTGCCGATCACGTGGTAGAGCAGGCACCGGTTCTGCCGCAGGTCCGCGCCGCCGGCCGGGGCGAAGGTGCCGATCAGCGCGTCGGTGAGCACGACTCCGCGCACGGTGTCGTCGCCGAACCACGAGGTGAGCGACTCGCCGATCGGCCGCTCGAACAACGTCGACCACGCTTCTTCGTCGCCGACCCGGTCCCGGAAGTCCACTTCGGACAGCAGGGGCTCGGTCAGGGTGCCGAAGGTGCGTTCGGCGACGCGCCCGGTCAGCTCGTAGAACCGCTGCCACGCCGCGAAGTCCGCTGTGGACCCCGTGAGCGCGCGGAACGACGCCGCCGTCCGGGCGTCGTCGCCGGTGTCGACAAGGAGACCCGAGTCGCCGGCGGGTGTGTAGGACGACATCCGGCGCCGCTTCAGCCGCACGTCGAGGCCGAGGTCGGCGATGATCTTCTTGGGCAGCAGGCTGACCAGGTACGAGTAGCGCGACAGCCGGACGTCGACCCCGTCGAACGCGCGAAACGACACCGCGGCGCCGCCGGTCTCGCCCCGCCGTTCGAGCACGAGCACCGACCGGCCCGCCCGCGCCAGGTACGCGGCCGCCACCAGCCCGTTGTGACCGCCACCGACGACCACGACGTCGTAGGAACCCATCCGCCCCTCCTCGCTCGGCTTGCCCGTTCATCGTGACCACGGCGGCGGGCCGAATACAAGGAAAGGGCGCGAACGGTCCGTTCGCGCTATTCGCTTGCGCGGCCCCGGATCGGTCCGGCAAGCTGAAACGCATCCGGCAGGGAGCCGGAGTGGGAAGAGCAGGAGGTGCGACTCGTGATGACTGTCCGGGCCCTTCCGCGCCCTCGCCCACCCGCCCCCCGAGGCTGACCACGCGCCCGGTGGGGCATCCCTGACCAAGGAGAACCCCACCAGTGCGCCAGCACGACTTCGAAGACTTCGACCTGTTCGACGAACACCGTCCGGCCGGCAGCGGACGCCGCCGAGCTCGGCTCGACGAAGAAGACCCCCGGACCACCCGCCGCCGGACGGCGCGGTTCGAAGACGACCCCGAACCCACCCGCAGCGGGCGGCTGACCGAAGGCGAACGCGTCCGCCTCGCGAAGCTGCGCGACGACGCCTACACCGAAAACCAGCTTCCCGACGACGCCGACCGCTGGTCCACCTGGGACGACGCCGAACACGGCCCGCTCCCCCGGCCGGACTGGGTGGTCACCGAGCTCGCCGCGGTCGACACCGACCTCGGCGTCCTCAAGACCGGCAAGGAGGCCGACGTCCACCTCTTGCGGCGTGGCCTGCCCGGCACGCCGGGAGCCCTGCTCGCCGCGAAGCGCTACCGCAGCGACGAACACAAGCTGTTCCACCGCGACGCGGGGTACCTCGAAGGGCGGCGGATGCGCCGCTCCCGCGAGATGCGCGCGATCGAGCACCGCACGGCGTTCGGCCGCAACCTCATCGCCGAACAGTGGGCCGTCGCGGAGTTCGCCGCCCTGAGTCGCTTGTGGACGCTCGGCGCGCCGGTCCCGTACCCGGTGCAGCGCAACGGCACCGAGCTGCTCCTCGAGTTCGTCGGCGAGGACGACGGGACGGCCGCGCCCCGACTGGCCCAGGCACGCCCGGACCCGGAGGAGCTCACAGACCTCTGGCACCAGGCGACCGCGGCGCTCGAGCTGCTCGCGTCCGAGGGGCTCGCCCACGGCGACCTTTCGGCGTACAACGTGCTCGTGCACCGGGGCCGGCTGGTGGTGATCGACCTGCCCCAGGTGGTCGACGTCGTGGCCAACCCCGGCGGGGTCGAGTTCCTGGCGCGGGACGTGCGCAACCTGGCCGGCTGGTTCCACGGCCGGGGCCTCGGCGAGGACGTCACCAGGACCGATGAGCTGCTGGCGGAGCTGGTGGCGACGGCCGGGCTCGGGTGATCGCGGGGCGGCGGCGCGGATGTGGCGCGGAACACGTCTGCGACGCCGCCCACAACCGGTGACCTCGATGCGTAGTCCCAGCTCCGGCTCGGGTACAGTATGTACAGACCGCAACCGGCGGCGTGGATGAGTTGGTGTCCGTCGCCTCCAGAGCCACCGAATGGCTCGCGGTGATCCGTAACCCCCCAGCGGCGCGCAGTGTCGGAAAGCGCAAGACACAGTGTGCCGGGTCCGTCCTTGTGAACGCCCACCGCACACCATCTTGCCCTGCCTGCGCGCGGGGAGCCCGGGCCTCCTTGCGACGAACCACGTCCGAGAGGCATTTGTGACAGTCACGTTCAACTCTGGTCCTTCCTCGACGTCCGCGCACGCGGGCCGTCCCGACCGCCGGCCGCGCCAGCGTCCCGCCGGTGGGGACAACATGCTGCGTGACGACGCGGTCGAGACGGTCGCGACCAGGACTTTCGCCGAGCTGGGCCTGCCGGAGCCGCTGCTCCGCGCGCTCGCCGACGCCGGCATCACCACCCCGTTCCCGATCCAGTCCGCGACCATCCCGGACGCGCTGGCCGGCCGTGACGTGCTGGGCCGCGCCCAGACCGGCTCCGGCAAGACCCTCGCCTTCGGCCTGGCCATGCTGGCCCGGCTCGACGGCGGCAAGGCCCGCCCGAAGCGCCCCCGCGCGCTGATCCTGGTCCCGACCCGCGAGCTGGCCATGCAGGTGGCCGACTCGCTGACCCCGCTGGCCAAGTCGCTCGGCCTGTGGTGCCGCACGGCCGTCGGCGGCATGGCCTTCGCCCGTCAGGCGGACGCCCTCTCCCGCGGCGTCGACCTGCTGATCGCCACCCCGGGCCGGCTGTCGGACCACGTCCGCCAGGGCACCGCGCACCTGGGCGACTGCAACTTCATCGCCCTCGACGAGGCCGACCAGATGGCCGACATGGGCTTCATGCCGCAGGTCCGCGAGATCATGGACCTCACCCCGCCGGGTGGGCAGCGCCTGCTGTTCTCGGCGACGCTCGACGGTGACGTCAACCGCCTGGTCCGCCAGTACCTGAGCGACCCGGTCACGCACTCGGTCGCGCCGTCGACCGCGAGCGTCGACACCATGGACCACCACGTGCTCCAGGTGTCGCACCAGGACAAGCAGGACGTCATCACGCAGATCGGCGCCCGCGAGGGCCGCACGATCATGTTCGTGCGGACCAAGCACCACGTCGACCGCCTCACCGAGCGGCTGCGCGAGCAGGGCGTGAACGCGCAGGCCCTGCACGGCGGCAAGACGCAGGGGCAGCGCAACCGCGTCCTCGCGGACTTCAAGGAAGGCCACTCGCCGGTGCTCGTCGCCACGGACGTCGCGGCGCGCGGCATCCACGTGGACGACATCTCGCTGGTGCTGCACGTCGACCCGGCGGCCGACCACAAGGACTACCTGCACCGCGCGGGCCGCACGGCGCGCGCCGGGGCGTCCGGTGTCGTCGTCACGCTGGTCACCAACGACCAGCGCCGCATGGTCAAGCGGATGACCGACCGGGCCGGCGTGCGCGCCGAGTCCACGATGGTCCGTCCGGGTGACGAGGCGCTGTCGCGCATCACCGGTGCCCAGGAGCCCAGCGGCGAGCCGGTCATCGAGCGGCGGCGCGAGAACCCGCGTCGCGGCGGCGGTGGCTTCCGCGGCGACCGCGGCTTCGGCGGCTCGAGCCGCGGTGGTTACCGCGGTGACCGCGGCAGCCAGGGCGAGCGCGGCGGCAGCAGCTACGGCGGCGACCGTGACCGCGGTGGCGACCGCGGCGGTTACCAGGGTTCGCGCGAAGGCGGCCGTCCCGGCGGCTTCGGCGGCCGCGGCCGTCAGCCCCGCTCGGGCAACGGCGGCGGTTACGGCCGCCCGAGCCGTGGCCCGCGTCGCGGCTACGACAGCTGAGTTTTCCCTTCGGAAGCCCCGGACCCTCGTGGTCCGGGGCTTCCGGCGTTTCCGGGCCCGCTTCCCCGTTGTGCCGGGCCCGGATGCGAGACTGCGGGACGTGACTACGCCGCCGACGCTCCCGCCCGAAGAGGTTTTCGACTGGCTCGACACCGAGGCGGAGAAGCGGGCGAGCGCGGGGCTCGTGCGGCAGCTGCGGCCGCGTCCCGCGCAGAGCGACGAGCTGGACCTGGCCGGCAACAACTACCTCGGGCTGGCGCGTGACAAGCGGGTCGCCGGGGCGTCCGCGGCCGCCGCGCTCCGCTGGGGCGCCGGCTCGACGGGGTCCCGGCTGGTCACCGGGTCGACGGAGCTGCACACCGAGCTGGAAATGGAGCTCGCGCGGTTCTGCGGCACGCAGGCGGCGCTCGTATTCTCGTCCGGGTTCGCCGCGAACCTCGGCGCGGTGACGGCGCTTTCGGGGTCCGAAGCGGCGATCGTCACCGACAAGTACATCCACGCGTCGCTGATCGAAGGCTGCCGGCTGTCCCGGGCGGACGTCGCGGCGGTCGCGCACGGGTCGCCGTCGGCGATCAAGCACGCGCTCGCGACCCGGCGCAAGCCGCGGGCGCTGATGGTGACGGACTCGGTGTTCTCGGTCGACGGTGACCTCGCCCCGCTGGCCGAGCTGGCCGGGATCTGCCGTGGGCACGGCGCGGCGATGCTGGTCGACGACGCGCACGGCTTCGGCGTCCTCGGCGAAGGCGGCCGTGGCGCGGTGCACGCGGCCGGGCTCGCGGGCGCGCCCGACGTCGTCACGACGTTGACGCTGTCGAAGTCCCTCGGCGCGCAGGGCGGCGCGGTGCTGGGGCCGCGCCGGGTGATCAAGCACCTCGTGGACACGGCGCGCAGCTTCATCTTCGACACCGCTTTGGCGCCGGCGAGCGCGGCCGCCGCACTGGCCGCGTTGCACGCGCTCAAGGAAGAGCCGGGGCTGGCGGAGAAGGTCCTCGAGAACGCGGGAAACCTCGCGATGTCGCTGAAGGCGGCGGGGTTGAAGGCGAGTGTGCCGGACGCCGCCGTCATCTCGATCCAGGCGCCGTCGGCGGAGACGGCCGTCGCGTGGGCGGCGGCGTGTGCCGAGCAGGGCATCCGGGTCGGGTGCTTCCGGCCGCCGTCGGTGCCGGACGGGGTTTCCCGGCTGCGGCTGACCGCGCGGGCCGACCTCACGGAGTCCGATGTGGACCGTGCGGTGAAGGTGATCACGGCGACCGCGCCGCGGGGCGCGACCGCCTGAGCCTTACCGCGGGAGGCGGCGCATCGTGATGTGCGGGATGCCGTCTTCGTCGGTGTACTCGGCGCCTTCCGCGACGAAGCCGTAGCGCGCGTAGAAACCCTGGACGTACGTTTGCGCGTCCAGGACGTACTCGCCGGGGGTGGTGAGGGCCGCGTCCATCAGCCGGGCCGCGAGGCCCTGGCCGCGGGCGGTCGCGGCCGTGGCCACCCGTCCGATGCGGCGGACACCACCGGGGTCGGCGAGCACCCGCAGGTACGAGGTGACGCCGCCGGCGTCCTCGAACCACAGGTGGCGGGTGTCCGGCCGCAGGTCACGGCCGTCGAGCTCGGGGTAGGCGGCCTTCTGCTCCACGACGAACACGTCCACGCGCAGGCGGAGGATGTCGTGCAGCTGGGCGGCGGTGAGCTCGGGTCCGGACGCGTCGTGCAGGGTCGGCATACCCCTGCTTACCACGCTCAGAAGAGGCGCTGTTTGGCCTGGGCCCGGATGTCGTCGACGTAGGCCGAGACGCGGGTGTAGACACCCGGCTTGCCCGCCTTGCCGCAGCCGTCGCCGAACGAGACGATCCCGATCAACGTGTCGCCCACGACGAGCGGGCCGCCCGAATCGCCCTGGCAGGCGTCGATGCCGCCGTCGGCGTACCCGGCGCAGACCATCGACTTGCTGTTGTAGACGTTGTAGTCGGCGCTGCAGTCCGAGTCCGAGACCAGCGGCACCTGGGCGCTGCGCAGGTAGTCGGAGCGGGCGCCGCCGTCGGCGACCCGGCCCCAGCCGAGCACCGTCGCCTTCGTGCCGGTGCGGTACACGTCCTCGCTGTCCGGCAGCTTCGCGGGCCGGTAGTCGAGCTGGCCGCGGACGGTCAGCACGGCGATGTCGTCGCCCTGCGTCGGGTCGTTGTACCCGGTGCTGATCCAGACCTTCGAGACGCCCAGCGACTCGCCGTCGTCGGTGCGCTTGTCCTCCCGGCCGGCCACGACGCGGACGTCCTGCTTGCTCACGGCCTTGGCGCAGTGCGCGGCCGTCGCGACCGCCGTCGAGCTGACGATCACCGCGCCGCAGAACTGGTTGCCGCCCGCGTCGGTCAGGTAGACCGCGTACGGGTGGTCGGAAAGGGACGCCTTGTCGCCGCCCACGATCCGCGGCTGGTTGGCCGACGCCGGGTCCGCCGACGCCGTGCCGACGACCACCGGGACGGCCACGGCGGTGACCGCGAGGAACGCGCCGCACGCGAGCAGCAGGGATCGACGGGACTTCACGGACATGGGACGTTCCCCTCTTCACAGCAGCACAAGACAGAACACTCGGCACCCGGATGACTCCGGTGCGTGAACGAGTGGCGCTGAATACCCTAATCGGAGTGGGCCCGAAACGGTGTCACTGAAACGGGTGGACTCCGCGCTCACCCAAAGCTTCTGTCAGGCTGGACGGATGCGACGGACAGCGGCGGTGGTCTCCGGGGCGGTCATGACCCTCACCCTGGGCGCCTGCACGTCGGAAGTCCCCTCCACCCCGCAGCCGGTGGCCGCGACGCCGTTCTCGACGACCGTGTCCAAACCCCCCGCTCCGGTGACTTCGGTGCCGCCGAAGCCGTCGAGCGCGCCCGCCGTCACCTGGCAGGTGGGTGCCCGGCCCCTCCCCGTCGGCCCGGACGGGTTCGGCGCGGTCGAACCGACACCACCCGAACTGGTGAACCGGGCACTTCCGACAAAAGACCTCCTTCCGCCCCCGTCCGGCGGCCGGTACGCCTCGACGATCAGCGCGGTGCCCGCCGCCGTCCTCGCGCGCAGCACCTGGCAGCCCGCCTGCCCGGTCAAGGCGACCGACCTGCGTTACCTGACGATGTCGTTCTGGGGTTTCGACGGGCGCGCGCACACCGGCGAAATGCTGGTCAACACGACCGGCGCCGCCGGGATCACCAAGGTCTTCGGACAGCTGTTCGCGGCGCGCTTCCCGCTGGAGGAGATGCGCGTGACCAGCCCGGCCGAGCTCACCGCGCCGCCGACCGGCGACGGCAACTCGACCAGCGCGTTCGTCTGCCGCCCGGCCCGCGGGCAGACGTCCTGGTCGGCGCACGCCTACGGGCTCGCGGTGGACGTCAACCCGTTCTGCAACCCCTACACCCAGGGCAAGCTCGTGCTGCCCGAGCTGGCGTCGGCCTACCTGGACCGCGCGAACCGCCGTCCGGGCATGGTCCTGGCCGGCGACGCGACCGTGCGGGCGTTCGCGGCGATCGGGTGGAGCTGGGGCGGGGCCTGGACCAGCCCGAAGGACCGGATGCACTTCACCGGCAACGGACACTGAGCACGTAATACGACGTTAAGCACAGCCGGGAACACCCGCCTCGCGCAGGCGGTTGGCTAGGGTGAACCGACCGGACCGAACCCCCGCGGAGGATGCAAGTGCCCCACTACGACCTGGTGATCGTCGGGACGGGATCGGGGAACTCGATCCTCGGGCCCGGTTTCGCCGGCAAGAAGACGGCGATCGTGGAGAAGGGCACCTTCGGCGGCACCTGCCTGAACGTCGGCTGCATCCCGACGAAGATGTTCGTGTACGCCGCCGACGTCGCGTACACGCCTTCGCACAGCGCGAAGTACGGAGTCGACGAAGAGCTGAAGGGTGTGCGCTGGCGCGACATCCGCGACCGCATCTTCGGCCGGATCGACCCGATCGCCGCCGGGGGCGCGGAGTACCGCCGCAGCCACGAGGACAACAAGAACGTCGACGTCTACGAGGGCACCGGCCGCTTCACCGGGCACAAGGAGCTGCGCGTCAGCTTCCCCGACGGCCGTCCCGACGAGGTGCTGACCGCCGACAAGTTCGTGCTCGCCGCGGGCGGACGTCCGGTCATCCCCGAGATCCCCGGCATCGAGGACACCGGCTACCACACCTCCGACACCGTGATGCGGCTCGACGAGCTGCCCGAGCGGATCGTCATCCTCGGCGGCGGGTACATCGCGGCCGAGTTCGCGCACGTCTTCGCGTCCTTCGGGGTGCGGGTCACGCTGGTCAACCGGTCCGCGCGGCTGCTGCGCGGCGAAGACGAGGACGTCAGCGCGCGCTTCACCGAACTGGCGTCGGAACGCTTCGACGTCCGTCTCGAACGCAAGACCGTGCGGGCGCGCAAGACGGCCGGCGGCGTCGCGCTGGACCTCGAAGGCCCGCAGGGCGCCGAGACCGTCGAAGCCGACCTGCTGCTGGTCGCCACCGGCCGGAAGCCGAACTCGGACCTGCTCGACGTCGCCGCCACCGGAGTGACCACAATGGACAGTGGGCACGTCGTGGTCGACGACCACCAGGAGACCGTCGTCGAAGGCATCTACGCGCTCGGCGACTTGTCCTCGCCGCACGAGCTGAAGCACGTCGCGAACCACGAATCCCGGGTGGTGCAGCACAACCTGCTGCACCCGGACGAGCGGATCAAGGCCGACCACCGGTTCGTGCCGCACGCGGTGTTCACCCACCCGCAGGTCGCTTCGGTGGGCCTCACCGAGCAGAAGGCGCGCAAGCTCGGCGTCTCCTACGTGACCTCGAAGCAGGACTACGCGGGCATCGCGTACGGCTGGGCGATGGAAGACACGACGGGCTTCGCGAAGCTGCTGGCCGACCCGGCGACCGGGCAGCTGCTCGGCGCGCACATCATCGGGCCGCAGGCGTCGAGCGTCATCCAGCCGCTGATCCAGGCGATGAGCTTCGGCCTGGACGCGCGGAGCATGGCGCGCGGCCAGTACTGGATCCACCCGGCGATGCCGGAGCTGGTCGAGAACGCCCTGCTCAACCTGCCCCTGGACTGAGTCACCGCGGGGGGGGGGGGGGGGGGGGGCGGGGGGGGGGGGGCACCCGCGGGGGATCGGACAGGCATGGAGGGGTCCGGTGTTGCCGGGCCCA
>NZ_JBVJNO010000008.1:461256-509884 GCF_055583645.1 Amycolatopsis sp. NPDC104587 | reverse complement strand
TGGGGGGGGGGGTCCGGTGGTTCTCTCTCCCCCCCCCCCCCCTCCCCCCCCCCCCCTGGCATTACCCCCCCCTGGCCCGGCCTCCCCCCCCCCCCCCCCCGCGGGAGTCCCTAGAGCGTGATCGACCAGGTGTCGAGGGTTCCGGTGTCGCCGGGCCCGTAGTCGGTCACGCGCAGCTGCCACTTGCCGGCCGCCGGGGTCGCCGTCGCCGGCACGGTGAACGTCCGCGCGCCGCTCCACGGCGTGCAGGTGCTGCCGCCGCTGTACTTGAGCGCGTACGCCTTGCCTCGCGGGTCGAGCAGCGTGATGCCGAGGTCTTCGGCGCACGTGTGGCGGATGGTCAGCGAGACGCCGATCGTGGTGGCCGCGCTGCCGGTGAGCGTCGAGGCGATCGGGCTGAACACCTGCTGGTAGTCACGGATCGCGTAGTCCGTGTCGTTGGTCAGCGTGCGGTTGCCGCCGACGCCCGCCTGCGTCCGGGCCGACACCGCCGCGCTCGCGGGCGACGCGTTCCCAGCCGCGTCCTTCGCCTTCACCGTGAAGGAGTACGCCGTGTCCGGGGTGAGGCCGCTGACCGTCGCGCTAGTCCCTGCGACACTCGTGGCGAGCGCGGAGCCGTTGTAGACGTCGTAACCGGTGACACCGACGTTGTCCGTGGAAGCGTCCCAGGCGAGCGAGACGCTGTTCGACGTCGTGCCGGTGGAACGCGGGTTGCCGGGCGCGGTCGGCGCCGTCGTGTCGCCGGTGCCGCCGCTGGTCACCAGGGTGAGCTGCCACTTGTTCAGCGCCTCGATCACCGGCTGGAACAGGGACATGTCGCCGTCACCCGGGTTCTGGACGCACTGGGACGGGCCGCCGTCGTGCAGGCCGGTCGCCTTGTCGCCGAGCAGCCAGCCGCCGCCGGAGTCCCCGCCGAGCGAACACGCCGTGGTCCAGGTCAGGTCGTCGATGACCAGGCCGTTGCCGTAGTCGGCGGACTTGTGCGTGTACTTCACTTCGCCGCACTGCCAGTGCGAGGTGTTGCCGGAGTGGCAGACGCGGTCACCGACCATCGCCTCGGCCGCGCCGGTGAGCGTGACCGCCGGCTGGCCCCAGGTGTTCACCGACGCAGAAAGGTTCCAGCCCGCCTCCGTCACCGCGACCACACCCATGTCGCCTTCGCGGCCGTTGACGCTGTGCGTGCCGCCGACGTTCGACGTGCCGATCTTGTTCTGCTGGCCCGAAGCGCCGTACGCGGCCTGGTTGACGTCGTTCGTGCAGTGGCCCGCGGTGAGGAAGTGCTTGGCACCGGCGGAATCCGTCACCGGGAAGCCGACCGAGCAGTTCGACTCGCTGCCCGGCCACCACGGGTTGCCGGTCTGGATCGTGCCGGACTGCTGGCGCGGCGACGACGTCGTCTCGGTGATCCGGACGCCGAGATCCTTCACCCGGGAAAGGAAACTCTCGGTCGCCGCGGTCTTCTTCGTGCGGTCGACGTCGACGGCGACGTCGTTGGCGCGGACGTCGACACCCCAGCCGTAAACACCGGGCACGCCGCCGCCGACCAGCTCGCGGACCGCCGCGTCGGTGCGGTCCAGCTCGGCCTGGCCGCGCGCCACGACCTGCGCCGCGGCACCCGCTTCGCGCGCTTGGTCAGCGGCTTCGGTGGTGGTGACGGCGACAGTCAGCTTCCCGGCGGCCGCGTCGAACCACTGCCCGGCCGACTTCGCGCGCACCGCGGCGGGCAGGGTGGCGGCCAGCCGGTGGGCGCCGTCCTGGGCGGTGAGCTGGGCGCGGGCCTGGTCCGCGGTGAGCCCGAACGCCGCGGCGACACCGGCGATCTCGGCCGGCGGGTGGTCCGGCGCCGCGGCTTCGGCGGGCGTCAGGCCCAGCCCGAGCGCGGCCAACGCGGCCACGCTCGTGACGGAAACGATTCTGCGCATCGGTTTCTCCTCGAATCGGCGAGTGGCGTGCGCAGACCGTAGAACGCGGGAAACACCGGATTGAAGATCCGGAAGTCCTTAACAGTTAACTGGCGGGCCAATCCCATTCGAACCCGTACCGGCCGGGGCCGAAGTTCAGCGCGACCCCGTGCACCGCACCGGATTCCGGGACGACGTCGGCGTGTTCGCCGGGCTCGGCGAACCGGCGGCACACCGCCGGGACCGCTTCGGGCGAGAACCGGATTTCGAGCACGTATTCGCGGACCGGCAAGCGGAACTTGCGTTCGTAGTTCGTCGCAACCGGGTAAGGCGCGCGATTCACGAGCGTGTGTTCGGTGAGCACCGTTTCCCCGCGCAGGAGCGGCCGGGCGAAAAGCAGTTCGACGACGAGGAGGCCGTCTTCGGACCGGTGCACGCTGCGGCCCGGGCGGCAGCCGCGCAGGCCGCGCAGCTCCGGCAACGGCCGGTCGTGCTCGTCGAGGTGCAGGATCACCACCCAGCGGTCGGGGCCGTCGGCCTCGGCGCGCAGCACCTGCCGCGACCGGAACTCCAGCTCCTCGCGGCCGGCGCCGACGAGGACCACGTCGTGCTGGCTGAGCCGGGTCAGCCGTTCGTCCCACCGGGTGTCCACATCGGACACCGCGGCGTCGACGCGCCGGCCGTCCGGCCAGAACCGGCTGAGCTCGGCGGGCGCGGACCGGCGCACCCGCGGCGGCCCGAGCAGCGAGACGAGCGACCCCGCGGGCACCTCGAGAACGGCTTCGAGCTGCCCCAGCCCGCGCACCGAATCCCGCCGTTCGGGGCGGCTGCGGCCGGACTGCCAGTAGCTCAGCGTCGCCGTTGTCACCGTGACACCGCGGGCGCGCAGGTGCTCACGCAGGCGGTCGAGGCTCAGGCCGCGGGCGCGGATGGCCGCGCGCAGGGCGGCGTCGAACGGGCCCACGCGCAGCAACGTCCCGAGGTCCGGCGACGGCACTGCCATCCGGTGATCTTAAGCCGCGCCGACCCGGGCGAAAGCCGTTAACAGTTAAGAGTCAGACAAACCGGTGACGGCCGGCGAGCGCGCCGAACACCATCTGGACCAGCAGCAGCACCAGGAGCATGGCCAGCGGCACCGGCCAGCCGCCCGCGACGTCGTGCAGCAGGCCGAACAGGAAAGGGCCCAGCGCCGCGAAGAGGTACCCGAAACCCTGCGCCATGCCCGAGAGCCGCGCGGTGTCGGCGCCGGTGCGGGCGCGCAGCGCGATCACCGTCAGGGCCAGGGAGAACACGCTCATCCCGAGGCCGATCAGAATGCTCCAGAGCAGCGGCGACCAGGCCGGGGCGAGCATGAGCCCGGCTGTGCCGGCGAAGCCGAACACCCCGAGCACGACGATCCAGCCGCCCTGCCCGCGCTGCCGGGCCGCCATCGGCGCGACGAACAGGCTGATCGGCACGGCGATCAGCGCGACCAGGCCGAACAGCAGCCCGGCGTCGCCGCGCGACACCCCGGCGTCCATCAGCACCTGCGGGAACCAGCCCATCGCGGCGTAGGCGTAGAAGGCCTGCAGGCCGAAGAAGACGGTGACGATCCACGCCAGCCGGTTGCCCAGCAGCGACCGGCCGGCTTGGGCCGCGTCGGAGTGGCGCGGGACCCGGCCGGTGCCGCGGGCTGCGAGAATCCACGCCAGCAACGCGACGACGGCCACCACCGCCCAGCTGCCCAAGGCCGGCCGCCAGCCGCCGAACGCGTCGCCGAGCTGCGGGGTCACCGCCGACCCGAGCGCGCCGCCACCCTGCAGGGCGGCGGTGTAGACGCCGGTCATCAGGCCGATGCGAGCCGGGAAGGAGCCCTTGATGACCACCGGGATGAGCACGTTGACCAGGGCGATCCCCGCGGTGGCGACGAGGGTCCCGCCGAGCACCACGGCCGGGCCGTCGAGCACGCGCAGCACGAGCCCGGCGCCGAGCGCGATCAGCGCGATCGCGATGGCGGCGCCGATCCCGGCGCGGCGGGCCAGCAGCGGCGCGGCCAGCCCGGCACCGGCGAAGCAGAGCGTCGGCAACGTCGTGAGCACCCCGGCCCAGACCCCGGACGTGCCCAGGTCGGCGCGCATTTCGGCGAGCATCGGGCCGACCCCGGTGATGGCCGGGCGCAGGTTGAGGGCGGTGAGCACCACCGCGACCGCGAGCAGCGCGCCGGCGGCGACCACGCCCGGCGTGCGCAGCTCCACGGCGCCGTCCAGCTCGGGTTCGAGGGCGGATTCACGGTGTTCGACGGGCATGACCGCTACTATCGCATACGTAGGATGATTGGATGAAGGGATAACAGCTGTGCCTCTGGCCACCACCCGCCGGGCCGGCCTCGTCGACCAGGTCATCGAGCAGCTGCGGACCGCGGTCACGCAGGGCGAATGGCCCATCGGCGAGCGCATCCCCACCGAAGCGGAGCTCGTCGACCAGCTCGGCGTCGGGCGCAACACCGTCCGCGAAGCCGTCCGCGCGCTCGCGCACACGGGGATCCTCGAAGTCCGCCAAGGTGACGGCACCTACGTGCGCGCCACCAGCGAGGTGTCCGGCGCGATCCGCCGGCTCTGCGGCTCCGAGCTGCGTGAAGTCCTCCAGGTGCGCCGCACCCTCGAGGTCGAGGGCGCCCGGCTCGCCGCCACCGAGCGGACGCAGGAGGAGGTCGCCGAGCTCCGGTCGATCCTCGCCCGCCGTGAGGTCGAGCTGAACGAAGGACGCTGGGAGGACTTCGCGCGCACCGACGCGGAGTTCCACTGCGCGGTCGTCCGCAGCGGGCACAACCAGCTGCTCACCGAGCTCTACCGCGGGCTGACCGAGGTCATCACGGCGAGCGTCGCGGCGACGGCGAACATCACGCCGGGCACCGACCACCTGCCCGAGATCGGGCACGAAGGACTGGCCGACGCCATCGCCAAGCGCGACCCCCAGCGGGCCACTGCCGAGGCCTGCGGGTTCCTGGACGAGCTCCTGGAGCGCCTCGAACGCGAATGACCAGGCACCCGGGCCGGAACTCGATCGACGACGACCTCGTCCGGCGGCTGGTCGCCGTCATCGACTTCGGGTGCACGGGCCGGCACGTGCTTGGCACCACTCTGCACCCCTAAGGGCGCCAATTCAGGGTTGTCGTGGTGCCATCGCGGTGCCACAGTAGTGCCATGGACCTGACGCCCTTCGTGGACGAACTCCGCCGGGAGCTCGCGGTCGCCGCCGAGGCGGCGGGTGAGGAAGCCGTCGCCCTCGCCGAGCGGCTCACCGCGCCGCTCGAGTCGGCGATCCGGCTGACCCTGCTCGACGCGCTTTCGGCGGCGGCCGACGAGATCACCCGCGACCTCGCTCCCGGCTCCGTCGAGGTGCGCCTGCGCCGCCGCGAAGCCGAGTTCGCGGTCGCGCTGCCTGCCCAGCCCGAGCCGGCTCCGGAGGAAGCTCCGGCGCCTCCGCCCGAGGCCGACGACGGCGCCGTCTCCCGGATCAACCTGCGGCTGCCCGAGCAGCTCAAGCAGCGCGTCGAGGAGGCCGCGAACCGCGACCAGCTCTCGATCAACGCCTGGCTCGTCCGGGCCGCGAACGCCGCGCTCGGCCCCGGCCGGAGCCAGAGCACCCACCGCCGGTCGATGTTCGGTGAGAAGTACACCGGCTGGGTCCAGTAACCCTTTCCCGTTTCCCGTCACGTCTCCGACCTGCGGAGACGCCGTCCGAGCACCCCAGGAGGGCGCAGCCATGCCGTTTTTCGCCACCCCCGAGCCGATCACGGCCACGATCGACGTCAGCCTCGCGGACGTCCGGATCGTCGCCGGGGAGCGCGCGGAAACCACCGTCGAGGTCGAACCCGCCGACCCGTCCGACAACGAAGACCTCAAGGCCGTCGCGAAGACCCGCGTCGAGTTCGCCGACGGCCAGCTGCTGGTCAAGGGCCCGAAGTACACCACCAAGCTGTGGGGCAAGGGCGGCGCCCTGCACATCTCGGTCGAGCTGCCGGCCGGCTCGCGGGTCAAGACGTCGGCCGCGCTGGGGGACGTCCGGATCAGCGGCCGCGTCGGTGAGAGCCGCATCAAGACCTCCGTCGGCAACATCCACCTCGACGAGGTGGCCCGGCTCGAGGCGAGCACCTCGACCGGCGACGTCACCATCGAGCGGGTCACCGGGCACGCCGAGGTCGGCACCGCCTCCGGCGAGCTGCGGATCCGCGAGATCGACGGCACCGCCGAGCTGAAGAACTCCAACGGCGAGACCCGCGTCGGCGAGGTCACCGGCGACCTGCGGGTCAGCACCGCGAACGGCGACATCGTCGTCGACCACGCCCACGCGGGGGTGCACGCCAAGACCGCCGCCGGCGACATCCGGATCGGCGAGGTCATCCGCGACACCGTCGTCCTCGAGACCGCGGTCGGCGAGATCGAGGTCGGCATCCGCGAGGGCAGCGCCGCCTGGCTCGAGCTCAACTCGCTGACCGGCACCGTGCACAACTCGCTCACCCCGTCCGACGGTCCCGGCGGGACCAGCGAGACCGTCCAGGTCAAGGCCCACACCTACACCGGCGACGTCGTCATCCGCCGCGCCTGAAGTTTCCCTTATCCGGAAAGGAAGTCCGATGCCAGACGCCATCGTGGCCGAAGGGCTCGTCAAGAAGTACGGGAGCGTCACCGCGCTCGACGGGATGTCGCTTGCGGTGCCCGAAGGCACCGTGCTGGGGGTGCTCGGGCCGAACGGCGCCGGGAAGACCACCACCGTCCAGATCCTCACCACTCTGCAGAAGCCGGACGCGGGCCACGCGACGGTCGCCGGGTTCGACGTCGTGCGGGACGCGCACGAGCTGCGGTCGCACATCGGCGCGTCGGGCCAGTACGCCGCGGTCGACCAGGAGCTGACCGGGGCCGAGAACCTCGAGATGGTCGGGCGGCTCTACCACCTGGGCACCAAGCGGGCCAAGGCCCGCGGCCGGGAGCTGCTGGCCCGGTTCGGCCTGGAGGAGGCCGCCGACCGCCCGGTGAAGGGGTATTCCGGCGGCATGCGGCGCCGGCTCGACCTGGCCGGCGCGCTCGTCGCGAACCCGCCGGTGCTGTTCCTCGACGAGCCCACGACCGGGCTCGACCCGCGCGCCCGCACCGACCTCTGGGAGATCATCACCGAGCTGGTCGCGGGCGGGACGACCCTGCTGCTGACCACGCAGTACCTCGAAGAGGCCGACCGGCTGGCCGACAGCATTGCCGTCGTCGACCACGGCCGGGTCATCGCGCGCGGCACGGCCGACGAGCTCAAGGACCTCGTCGGCGGCGAGCGGATCGAGCTGGTGGTCGGCACGCACGACGACGTCGTCGTGGCGCAGCGGACGCTCGCCCGGCTGGCCAGCGGCGAGTCGCAGGCCGAGGGCTTCCGGCTCACCGTGCCCGTGAGCCACGGCGCGAAAGCGCTTACCGAAGCGCTGGCCCTGCTCGCCGTGGAAGGTGTCGACGTCCGCGACGTCGGTGTCCGCCGCCCCACCCTCGACGACGTTTTCCTCACCCTCACCGGCCATGACGTGACCGAGACCGAATTGGAGGCCGTGTGATGAACGCGGTGCAGATGGCCGTGACCGACGGCGTGACCGTCGCGAAGCGCAACTCGATCAAGATCCTCCGGTCGCTGGACCTGCTCGGGTCCATCGTGTTCACGCCGGTGATGTTCGTGCTGCTGTTCGGGTACGTGTTCGGCAGCGTGATCGACATCCCGGGCATGTCGTACCGCGAGTTCATGCTGCCGGGGATCTTCACGCTCGCGGTGGCGATGGGCAGCATCGTCACCGGTTACGGGCTGACCGACGACCTGCAGAAGGGCCTCATCGACCGGTTCCGGTCGCTGCCGATGTCGCCGGCGGCGGTGCTGATCGGGCGGACCACCGCCGACCTCATCCTCAACGTGACGAGCCTGCTCATCATGGGACTGGTCGGCCTGCTCGTCGGCTGGCGCATCCACACCGGCGTCTTCGAAGCGCTGGGTGGGGTGCTTCTGCTGCTGGCCTTCGCGTATGCGCTGTCGTGGGTGATGGGGACGCTCGGGCTGGCCGTGCGCAAGCCCGAGGTGTTCAACAACGTCTCGAGCGTGGCGATCTTCCCGCTGACGTTCCTGGCCAACACGTTCGTCGACAGCGGCCGGCTGCCCACCCCGCTGAGGGTGATCGCGGACTGGAACCCGGTCTCGGCGATCACGCAGGCGGCGCGTGAGCTGTTCGGCAACACGAGCGCGGCGATGCCGGTGCACGACGTCTGGCCGATGCAGCACGCCGTGCTGGCATCGGTGCTGTGGATCGCGGTGCTGCTGGCGGTCTTCGTGCCGCTTTCGGTGCGCTGCTACAAGAAGGCGACCAGCCACTGACTCACGGCAGCGTGAGGATCTCGCTGCCGTCGGCCGTCACCACGAGGGTGTGCTCGAACTGGGCCGTCCACTTCTTGTCCTTCGTGGTGACGGTCCAGTCGTCGGACCAGATGTCGTAGTCGATGGTGCCCAGCGTGATCATCGGCTCGATCGTGAAGGTCATGCCCTCCTCGATCACCGTGTCGACGGAGGGCTCTTCGTAGTGCAGGACCGTCGGGGGCGTGTGGAACGCCGGGCCGACGCCGTGGCCGGTGAAGTCGCGGACCACGCCGTAGCCGAAGCGCTTGGCGTACGCCTCGATGACCCGGCCGATCACGTTGAGCTGCCGGCCCGGGCGGACCGCCTTGATCGCCCGCATCGTCGCCTCGCGGGTGCGCTCCACCAGCAGGCGCGCCTCCTCGGAGACGTCGCCGGCCAGGAACGTCGCGTTCGTGTCGCCGTGGACACCGCCGATGTAGGCGGTCACGTCGATGTTGCAGATGTCGCCGTCCTCGATGGGCGTCGAGTCCGGGATGCCGTGGCAGATGACCTCGTTGAGCGAGGTGCAGCACGACTTCGGGAACCGGCGGTAGCCCAGCGTCGAGGGGTAGGCGTGGTGGTCGAGCAGGAACTCGTGCACCACCTGGTCGATGTCGTCGGTGGTGGCGCCCGGCTTGACGGCCTTGCCGCCCTCCTCCAGCGCCTGCGCCGCGATCCGGCTCGCGATCCGCATCGCCTCGATCACCTCGGGCGTGCGCACGCCGTTGCCGGTGTCCCGCTTCGGCGCCGGCTTGTCCACGTACTCGGGACGGGCGATGGAAGTGGGGACGTCACGGCGCGGCGTCTGGACGCCGGGCACCAGCGGGGCACGAACGGACATGCCCCCACCTTACGACGGTCCGCTCAGCCGATCGCCGCCAGGAACCGGTGCGCGGCCTGCACCGCCGGTTTGGACGACCCGGCCTCGGTCAGCAGCACCGCGAACGCCAGGTCGCCGCGGTAGCCGACGAACCAGCCGTGCGAGCGGGAGCCGTCGCCGAACTGGGCGGTGCCGGTCTTGCCCGCGACGTCCGGGATGTCCCGCAGCCCGGTCGCGGTGCCCGCGGTGACGACCTCGCGCATCATCCCGCGCAGCGCCCCGAGCACCTCGTCCGACGGCGCGTCGCCGACGTTGTTCGTGGTCGCGGGCATCCCCTTGACGATCGACGGCGTCGGCACCTTCCCCGCCTGCACGGCCGCCGCGACCAGCGCCATGCCGAACGGGCTGGTCACCACCGTGCCCTGGCCGAAGCCGTTCTCCGCGCGCTGGACGGCCGAGTCGCTGGCCGGGACCGCGCCGGTGACCGTCGTCAGGCCGGGGACGACGAAGTCCGCGCCGAGGCCGAACGAGCGGGCGGCGTCGGTGAGGGCCGAAGCCGGGAGGCCGGCGGCGAGGCGCGCGAACGTCGTGTTGCACGAGCGCGCGAACGCCGTCTTCAGCGGGACGCGGCCCAGGTCGAACCGGCCTTCGTTGGGGATGACGCGGTTCTCGACCGTCGTGGTGCCCGGGCAGTCGACGAGGCTGCCCGCGTCCACGTCGCCGGTCGAGAGCGCGGCCGCCGCCGTGACGATCTTGAACGTCGACCCCGGCGGGTACCGCCCGGACAGCGCCAGCGAGCCTTCCTCATCGGCCGCGGTGTTCTGCGCCACGGCGAGGATGTCCCCGCTCGAAGGCTGGATCGCCACCAGCGCGGCCGGGTAGTCCTCGGTGGCGAGGGCCTTCTCGGCGGCGTCCTGGACCTTCGCGCTGAGCGTGCTGGTGACCGCGGGCGCCGGCCGCGGCGGCTCGGCCCGCAGCTCGGCGGCCTCGCCACCGGTGACGTCCCGGGTGACGATCCGCCAGCCCGCCGCCCCGGCCAGCTCCTGCTCGACCAGCGCCCGGATGCCCGGCAGCACCTGCTGCCCGGACCCGCGGGTGACCGGCAGCAGCCGCTCCTGGCTGGCGAACCGGACGCCCGGCAGGTCGTAGATCACCGGCTTGACGCGCTGGTAGTCGCCCGCGCGCAGGGTGATCACCGGGTAGGCGTCCCCGGGCTTGGTCTTGTTCATCCCGTCGAGCACCGACCGGCCGGTGACCGACGGCTCGAACCGGTGCAGCGCCTTCGCGAGCGACCCCGCGACGGCGCTCGAGTCCCCCGTCTTCTGCGGGTCGACGACCACACCCACCACGGTCTGCGGGCGCATCAGCGGCACGCCGTCGCGGTCGAGGACCGGCGCGGTCTCGGGCAGCTGCGGCAGCAGGCCGAGGGTCTGGCCGACGGCCAGCTGCGGGTGCACGACGGTCGGCTGCCAGTGCACCTGCCAGCCGGTCTCGGCCGCGCGCAGCTGGGCGTCGGCGCGGTAGGTCCAGGTGCGGCCGTGCGGCAGGTGCCAGGTGAGCTGGTAGCCGGCGGTGACGGTGTCGCCGTTCGCCGGCTCCTTCACCTCTTCGTCGTCGACGTCGAGGGACTCCGGCTCGAGCACCGCGCGGACCTGGGACAGCACGGTCCTGGCCGCGTCCGGCGAGTCGGTGCCGGCGGCCGCGGCGGCGACGTCCCCGGACGCGACGGCGTCCAGGAAGGCGGAGAGGGCGTCTTCGGGACTGTCACCCGAGCAGCCGGCCGTGGTCGCGGCGACGAGCAGCAGCACCGCGAGCACACCGCGGCGTCGACGTGCACTCATGGCCGGATGATGCCTGGTCAGCGGGGGTGTCCCAGCCCCGAAACGCCGCCACGGAAGAGTGCTAGAACAGCACCGTCGCGTACTGGCCGACCTGCTGGAAGCCGATCTTGCGGTAGGCCGCGAGGGCGGGGGTGTTGAAGGCGTTGACGTAGAGGCTGGCGGTCCGGCCCAGACCGCGGACCAGCCGGTTCACCACCGCGGCCGTGCCGGCGGTGCCGACACCGCCACCCCGGCGTTCCGGGTGCACCCAGACACCCTGGATCTGCCCGACGGTCGCCGACATCGCGCCGATCTCGGCCTTGAACACGACCTCGCCGTTCTCGAACCGGGCGAACGCACGCCCGGCGCCGATCAGCTCGGTGACCCGCGCGCGGTAGCTGGCCCCGCCGTCCCCGCTGCGCGGGTCGACACCGACCTCTTCGATGAACATCGCGACGGCCGCGGGCAGGTAGCGCTCGAGCTCGTCCGGGCGCACCGCCCGGACCTGCGGATCGGCGGCGACCAGCGGGGTGCTGTCCAGCGCCATCAGCGGCTGGTCACCCCGGATCTCGCGCGCCGGGCCCCACTCGTCGGCCAGCTCGTCCCACAGCCCGAGCACCTGCTCGGCCGGCCCGACCAGCGAAGAGCAGGTCCGCTGCCGGCGCAGCGCGCGATCGGCGAACGAGCGCAACGCGGGCGCGTTGCCGCGAAGCGGGATGAGGTTCGGGCCGGCGAAGCACAGCCCTTGGAGCCGTCCGGCCCGGACCGGACGGCTGTCGGCGGCCCAGAGCTCACCACCGAGCCGCCACGGGTCGAGACCGGCAGCCTCGACCCGGGCGCTGACCATGCAGCTGCCCACCGGGTCGGCGGCGAGCGCGGCACGGACCGCCGGATAGTCCCGATCATCGAGCAGCCGTGCACCTGCAAGCCGCAACACGGGGTCCAGGGTGCCAGATGAACAGCCGAAACGGAACGCGAGGCCCCGGACACGCTCAGATGAACGGCCGGAGGCGCGACTCTTGGGCAGAATCGGAGGCATGCAGCGCTACACGTACAAGGTCGTCGAGGTCCGGGAAAAGCTCCTCGGCGGCAAGATGTCGGGCGACAAGCTCGAGAAACTGCTCAACGACCACGCGGAGGACGGCTGGCAGCTGAAGGCCATCACCTCGGCGGAGGTGAAGGGCCGCGTCGGGCCCGGTGGCGTCGACGGACTGCTGGTCACCTTCGAGCGGCCGGTGCGGTAGCGGCGCTTCTCAGGCGCCGCGGTAGCTGCCGATCGTCCACGCGTTGCCCTCCGGGTCGCGGAGGCTGAACGTGTGGGAGCCGTAGTCGGTGTCCGTCAGCGGCGCCGTGATCTCCGCGCCGGACCGCTTGACGCGGTCGTGGATCTCGTCGACCTTGTCCGACACGACGTACACCGCGCCCGTGCCCGGCTTCATCGCGTCGTGGACGCCGTCCGGACCGCGGACACTGCCCAGCATCACCGCGCCGCCCTCGGGCCAGCGCAGCTCGGCGTGCGCGATCAAGTCGCCCTCGGGCACCACCAGCGTTTCGGTGAAGCCCAGGACGTCGACGAGGAAGCGGACGGCCGCCGGCGCGTCGTCGTAACGCAGGGCGGGCCAGACGTTCGGTTCAGGAGTCATACCCGGCAGTCTTGCCCCGCGCCCACCTCCTCGTCTTGGAGGAACGGGAGCTCCTCGGCGATCCAGGTGCCCGGCGTGCACCCGGCCAGCGCGCGCCACTCGTTGCTCAGGTGCGCCTGGTCGTAGAACCCGCACTCGACGGCCAGCGCGGCCAGGTCGCTCTGCCCTTGCCGCAGCAGCCGGGTGGCCCGCTCGAACCGCAGCACCCGCGCCGCCTGCTTCGGCGCCAGGCCCAGCTCCGTGCGGAAGCGTTCACCGAGGTGACGGCGGCTCCAGCCGACCTCGCCGGCGAGGTCGGCGACGCGCACCCGCCCGTCGGCGCCGCGCATCCGGCGCCACGCCTCCCCCAGCTCGGGCGGCGCCGCCACCGGCTCGACGGCCCGGGCGGCCAGGACGTCGTCGAGCAGCGTGAACCGCTCGGCCCAGGTGGGCAGCTCCGCCAGCCGCGCCGCCAGCGAGCCGAGGCCGAAGTCGGCGAGGTCGGCCACCTCGCCGCTCAGCTCCGCCGCGGTGACGCCGAAGAGCGTGCGCACGCCCAGCGGGTCGAGCTCCAGCTGCAGCCCCTCCTGCACGCGGTCCTGCCGGATCAGCACCGCGCGGGTGTGCAGCCCGCCGACCAGCGCCTGCAGGCTGCGCCCGGCCATCCGCACCGGCCCGGCCAGGCTGATGACCAGCGTCACGTGCCGGGACGGCAGCCCGCGGTGCACCGGCAGCGTCACGTCGTCCTGCGCGTACCCGACGTAGCGCGTGACCAGGGGCCGCACCACCGGGTACGGCTGCCGGACGGCCCAGGTCACGCTCACGAAACCAGCGTAAACGTCACCACCGACAGTTCGGGTTTCTGCTAACACGGAAGGTGCGTCCCCCCGCGGAAGGAACCCCCGATGACGATCCAGGAACAGGCGCAGCAGCTGGAGCTGCTCGCCGACCAGGTGCCCACCGGCATCGCGCTCGCCACGAAGAGCGACCTCGAAGACCTGCAGGCCCAGGTGATGGGCCTGCTCGGGGAGACGTCGACCGCGACCGCGATCCAAGGCTCGATCCAGCTGGCCTCCCAGCAGATCGACGAGGTCGCGGCCGCGCTGGAGAACGTCCGGCTGCAGATCCGCGACGCCGCCCAGCACCACCTACAGGGCTGAGTAGTGGGAGCGGACGGCCGGCTGGCCCGTGTAGTTGGGGCCGGCCCGGTCGTCCGCGCCGAGGTAGCGGAAGGGCAGGGTCCCGGTGAACGGGCCGGTGCGCCGGATCCGGCGGGTCCGCGAGTCGTAGGCGAAACCCGCCTCACGCAGGGCGGGCAGCACCCGCCGTGCGCCGCCGGCCGGCTGAACGCCCGAGACGTCGAAGTTCGCCACGAACACGCCGTCTTCGCTCAGCCAGGACGCCGCCCGCAGCAGCGCGCCCAGCTTGTCGCCGACGTAGTGGAGCCCGTGGACGCAGGTGACGAGGTCGAACCGGGCGGTGGGCTCCCACGCCGTGATCGACGCCGTCACGAACCGGACCGGTCCGGCCGCCGCGAAGTACCCGACCAGGTCGACGCCGGTGATGTCGAGGTCGGGCCGGACGGCGGCCGCGTCCAGAAGCGCGCGCCCGCTGCCGCAGCAGAGGTCGAGCCAGCGCGCGCCCGGCGGCAGGCCCAGGATGTCGAACCCGAGGACCCGCGAATAACCGTCGCGCCCGGCCAACCGCCGCTCGCGGTTCATCGCGCGGTTGGCGACGACGGACGACGCCTCCAGAGCGTCGTCCGTCAGCAGCTCAGCCAGCGGTGACCACGGGCTCGCCCTGGCCGAGGGACTCCCCGGCCTCCTCGGCGATGCGCATGGCCTCTTCGATCAGCGTCTCGACGATCGCGTGCTCCGGCACGGTCTTGATGACCTCACCCTTCACGAAAATCTGCCCCTTGCCGTTACCCGAGGCCACACCCAGATCAGCCTCGCGGGCCTCGCCGGGGCCGTTGACGACGCAGCCCATGACGGCCACGCGCAGCGGGATCTCCATGCCCTCCAGCCCCGCGGTGACCTGCTCGGCCAACGTGTACACGTCGACCTGCGCGCGCCCGCACGACGGGCACGACACGATCTCCAGCTTCCGCTGCTTCAAGTTCAACGACTGCAGGATCTGGATACCGACCTTGACCTCTTCCACCGGCGGCGCCGACAACGACACCCGGATCGTGTCCCCGATCCCCTGGCGCAGCAGCGCCCCGAACGCCACCGCCGACTTGATCGTGCCCTGGAACGCCGGCCCGGCCTCGGTCACCCCGAGGTGCAGCGGATAGTCACACTGCTCGGCGAGGATCTCGTAGGCGCGGACCATGACCACCGGGTCGTTGTGCTTGACCGAGATCTTGATGTCGTGGAAGTCGTGCTCGGCGAACAGCGACGCCTCCCACAACGCCGACTCGGCCAGCGCTTCCGGGGTCGCCTTGCCGTACTTCTCGAGCAGACGCTTGTCCAGCGAACCGGCGTTGACGCCGATCCGGATCGGTGTGCCGTGGTCTTTGGCTGCCTGGGCGATTTCCTTGACCTGGTCGTCGAACTTGCGGATGTTGCCCGGGTTCACGCGCACCGCGGCGCAGCCGGCCTCGATCGCGGCGAAGACGTACTTGGGCTGGAAGTGGATGTCGGCGATCACCGGGATCTGCGACTTGCGCGCGATCGCGGGCAGCGCCTCGGCGTCGTCGGCCGACGGGCACGCGACCCGCACGATGTCGCAGCCCGCCGCGGTCAGCTCCGCGATCTGCTGCAGCGTGGCGTTGACGTCGGAGGTGAGCGTCGTGGTCATCGACTGGACGGAGATCGGGTGCTCGCTGCCGACACCGACCGGGCCCACCTGGAGCTGGCGGGTCTTGCGGCGCTCGGACAGGACGGGCGGGGGCAGGGCTGGCATACCGAGTGCGACGGTCACGGCCTCCAGCGTACCTACCCCGACCGGGCCACCCGCACCAAGTCAACCGCCACGGTGAGCAGCATTACGGCGTGTGCGGCACGCCACAGAGGGGCCGGAACCCCTCCGTGGCGGGGCGCTACTGCAAGCGAATCGGGTTGACGATGTCCGCAGTCACCGTGAGTAGCGTGACCGCACCGCCGATGAGCACCAGGACCATCGTGATCCCGGACAACCTGGTGTAGTCGACGGGCCCGCCGGCCACCTTGCCGCGGCGCGCGCGGATCCAGTCGCGGATGCGCTCGTACCAGACCACCGCGATGTGCCCGCCGTCGAGCGGGAGCAACGGCAGCAGGTTGAACACGCCGATGAAGAAGTTCAGGCTGGCCAGCAGGAAGAAGAACAGCACCCAGATGCCCCGCTCGACGGCCTCGCCGCCGATCCGGCTCGCGCCGACGACGCTGACCGGGGTGTTCGGGTCACGCTCGCCGCCGAAGATCGCGGTGACGACGGCCGGGATGCGCTCGGGGAACTCGACGAGCCGCTGCGCCGTCTCGGCGAACATCGTGCCGGTGAAGCTGAAGGTGGCGCCGACCGCGGCGACCGGGCCGTACTGCGTGGTCAGCGCCGGAGCCTGCGCCGACGCGCCGATCATGCCGACGCTCTTGACGCCGGCGCTGGTCCAGCGCTGCACCTTGGGCACGTCGACGGTCAGGTTCAGCGTCTGGCCGTTGCGCAGCACCTGGAACGGCGTCGGGCCGCTGGTGGCCTGCACGGCGGCGAGCATCTCGTCCCAGGTCGCGATCGGCTTCCCGCCGACGGAGACGATCTTGTCGCCGGGCAGCAGGCCCGCCGACTTGGCCGGGGTCGGCGCGCCCGCCGGGCAGCTGGTGTCCTTGGCCTGTTCCTCGGTCGTGGTCGACCGGGCGCACGACGTCGAGGCCAGGATCGGCTCGGTCGAGGTGGGCGCCAGGTTCGGCAGCCCCATCGTCACGGCCATCAGGTAGAGCACGACGAAGCCGAGGATGAAGTGGGTGACCGACCCGGCGCTCATGACGACCGTGCGCTTCCAGGTCTTGAACCGCCACATCGCGCGCGGCGCCTCGTCCGGCGTCACCTCGTCGAGCGCGGTCATGCCGGCGATGTCGCAGAACCCGCCGAGCGGGATCCACTTCAGGCCGTACTCGGTCTCCCCGCGGCGCCACGAGAACACCGTGGGGCCGAAGCCCACGAAGTACCGGCGGACCTTCATGCCGAAGGCCTTCGCGGTGACCATGTGGCCGGCCTCGTGCAGTGCGACGGAGACGCAGATCCCCAGCGCGAAGAGCACCACACCGATGATGTAGGCGAGCACCCGCTACTTCCCCTCGATGATCGAACCGGCCCGGGCGCGAGCCCAGCGCTCGGCCGCGAGAACGTCCTCGACGTCGCGTGGTTCGCGACGCCATTCGTCGGCGGCTCCCACCACCTCGGAAACAGTGTCCACTATCGACGTGAAGCGGGCGTTCTGCGCCAGGAACGCCGCGACGAGCTCTTCGTTCGCGGCGTTGTAGACCGCGGGCAGGCAACCGCCCACGGTGCCGCAGTGCCGGGCCAGCTCGACGGCCGGGAAGGCATCGTCGTCCAGCGGCTCGAAAGTCCAGGTCGCGGCCTTGTCCCAGGTGCACGCGGCGGCAGCGCCGGGCACCCGGTCGGGCCAGTGCAGCGCGAGCGCGATCGGCAACCGCATGTCCGGCGGGCTGGCCTGGGCGATCGTCGAGCCGTCGGTGAAGGTCACCATCGAGTGCACGATCGACTGCGGGTGCACGGTGACGTCGATCTTGTCCGGCGCGATGCCGAACAGCAGCGCCGCCTCGATCAGCTCGAGGCCCTTGTTGACCAGCGTGGCGGAGTTGATCGTGATCAGCGGGCCCATCGACCAGGTCGGGTGGGCCATGGCCTGCTCGACGGTGACGTCGGCGAGCTCGGCGCGCTTGCGACCGCGGAACGGGCCGCCCGAAGCGGTGAGCACGAGCCGGGCGACCTCGGTTTTGTGCCCCGCTCGCAGCGCCTGCGCGATCGCCGAGTGCTCGGAGTCGACCGGCACGAGCTGCCCGGGCTTCGCGGCGGCGAGCACCAGCGGCCCGCCGGCGATGAGCGACTCCTTGTTCGCGAGCGCGAGGGTGGCGCCGGTGGCGAGCGCCTTGAGCGTCGGCTCGAGGCCGCGCGAGCCGGGCAGTGCGTTGAGGACGGTGTCGACGGGCACGGCGTCGATGAGGTCGGTGACGGCGTCGGAGCCCGCGAAGAGCCGCGGGAGCTTGAAGTCGCCTTGGTTGTAGCCGCGCTTCTGCGCTTCGGCGTAGAGCGCGAGCTGAACGTCCTCGGCGGCGGTGGCCTTGGTCACGGCGACGGCTTCGACACCATGGGCGAGCGCCTGCGCGGCGAGCGCGGCCGGATCGGCCCCACCCGCGGCGATCCCGGCCACCCGGAAGAGATGCGGGTTGCGCGCGGCGACGTCGAGGGCCTGCACACCGATGGACCCGGTCGAGCCGAGCACGAGAACGCTTCGCGAGGTAGTCATCGCGGGTCATTGTCGCGCGGGGCGTCTCCGCGGCGCACCTGGAGGTTGCCCTCGGGCAGGCCGGGGTCCTCGGCCCTCCGCGGCACCCGGTCCGCGGGCTCTCGCGAGTGGCCACCACCACGCGGGCCGTGTCCGCGGCGCGCCCGGAGGTGTGGGATCATCTGGGCGTCCGTGGTTCAAGGGTCTTGAGGAGTTCATCGTGGCAGGCAAGGCGGTCGAGAAGCGGCCCGAGGTCGACCCCCGCGACGAACCGTCCGCCGCCTGGGGCTGGCACGGGTCGTTCCCGAAGGCCACCCGGATCGCCGGCTGGCTCAGCGCGATCATCCTGCTGGTGATGATCAAGGGCAACCACGAGAACAACACCGAGAACGTCTGGCTCGTCGGCCTCTCGCTGTTCCTGATCCTGCTGCTCGTGCTGGACATCCGCAAGCAGCGCACGGCCTGGCGCAAGTAGTCGGTGAACGGCTAACGTCCCGGGGCATGAAGCTGCGCTGGGGTCTGGCCCTCGTCGGTGTGCTGGGTGCGTTGCTGGTGGCCCCGGCCACGGCATCGGCGTCTCCGGTGGTGACGCGGTGCTCGTTCACCCCGACACCCGACAACCCCGCCGCCCGGCCGGTGGTGCGCCCGCTGCCGTTCGCGCTGACGCGCGGGACCGTCGACGTGACCTTCCGCTTCAACTACGGCCCGGTGACGGTGCGGCTGAACCGCGCCGGGGCGGCTCCCTGCGCGGTGCACAACATGGTTTCGCTGATCGCCCAGCGGTTCTACGACCACTCGCAGTGCTGGCGGCTGTCCAACTCTTCCCGGCTCGGCGTCCTGCAGTGCGGCGACATCTACGAAGTCGAGAAGGGCGGCCCGGGGTACAAGTTCCCGGACGAGGTCACCGGGGCGGAGACCTACCCGCGCGGCACCGTGGCCATGGGGAACCAGGGGCCGGGGACGAACGGGTCCGAGTTCTTCATCGTGCATTCCTTCGCGAACATCCCGGCCAGCTACTCGGTGCTGGGGACCGTGGTGCGGGGGATGTCGGCGATCGACCACATGGTGGCGGACGGGATCATCCCGACCGACCCGAACGGCCCCCTCGATGGCGCGCCGGCGCACCCGGTGAAGATCCAGCGGGCGTCGCTCGGCTGGTAGCCCTGCTGCCTACGGACGCCGAATCATTCAAGTCTGACTTCGACACCACACTCGGCGAACACCTTAAATATTTTCCCCAAAAACCCTGATCTGATTCGCCACCCAGAAGAAGCGCTCTGGAATATTCAGATCCCTGCCATTTGAGAGTGGATGGTGCCACCGGACCAAACCCACCGACCGTGCAGTCGACAACGCCGTCCAGACTGGCACCGCAGTAGCCGCCAGGGCCATTGCCAGCCTCCCCCAAAGCACAGTAGAAGCTTGGCGCATCAACCGACCATCAAGAGCGAAAGTTTCGACCTCCCGGACAGGTAGCTGAAGTCGCAAACTCAGCCATGCAACCTCAATCCAGGCCTTCTTCTTCGCCAGAGAATAAGAAGGCCAATATCCGGCCACCCAGGGACGCCCGAACCACCAGCGCGCCCAGACCGCCTTTAGCCGGCGCCCAGCCAAGAAATCATCCCCGAATAGCAGAACAAGTTCTCGCCCTCGCGAGCCACACCCATTCGATTGTCCACGTCGAGCAGCCTACTCGCCCAGCGCCGCGCGCAACTCATCGCGCAGAAATTCAAGGAAGCCGAAAAAATCGTTTGCTACTATCGACAACCCGACACTATCGACGTCGTAGTAATTTTCGATAAATGCGCCACCAGTCAAACCGTAGACCCCGCGACCACTCGAACTCAAGGCGAAGAGCCCCCCACCGCCACCCGAGCCGAAGACCACAATGTCATCATCCGCTGCGCCCACCAGTCGGATTGGCTGTTGACCTTGCACGCCCGAGAGCACATGATCAAACCGATGAACAAAGTAGCCATTGCCGACGTCAGGCAATGATACTTCTTCCACTACAGCGTAGAAGTCGATGATCTCCGGCGGCAGGTCGGAATCGGCTAATCCCGACCGCGACCCGGTCCCCTCAACATCCGAGATCTTTATCTCATTGTCCTCGGGAGGATAGCCGTAGCGACTCTCGAAAGAAGCAACGAACTCCCCCGCGAGGGAGTTCATTTCCGCAACCCAGTCACTTAAACTCTCGCCAGTAGTAGGCACCGTATCCCCTGTCGATTTGCGCGGCGAAATTTTCGATCTACGTCCGGGTGGCGTACGGGTTCAAGTCGTTGAACCACTTCCACTGGTTGGTAATTTCTTGGCGAACGTTAGCACCACGCGAGTTCATCCTGGATCCCGGCACACCACGCATGTTGGACGGAGCGTCGAAGTCGAAGCCCCGGAAATCCGGACGGTTTCGGTACTCCTGGGGGATCGCGTGATGCGCGTCCCAGTCCGACGGCAGCCGTTTGAGCCCGTCCCGGCTGAGCTGCGCCTGGAAACGGCCGCGGTAGTTGCCGAGGTCGATCGTCGGCGACTCAGGTGCTTTGCCCGGTGGCGTGACCCGAGGCAGGTCCTTGGCGGCGGCGCCTGCATCCTCGACAGCCTTACCGGCGCGTTTCGCTGCCTTGCCCGCAGCGGCCGCCCAACTGACAAACGGTATCGCCGCAGCCGCGGACAGTCCCGCGTTGAGACTGTCCCCCTCGCCCAGGTACCAGAGCCCGTTCGCGCCATCCGCCACCTCGCCCGCGACCGGGACATACCCGACCAGATCGAGCAGCTGGTGACCAGCGTCCGTCCAGCTGTCCGCCGTGATCAAGCGCCATGCCACGCCGAGACCGCTGAGCGGAATCAGGTTCATCAACCCGCTGACCTGGTCGGCAAACCCCGGCCCCTGCCCCGGGCCGGCCGGGAGCAGCTCAGACACCGGCGCCTGGCCGACTGTCTGAACCACGGGGTTCTGACCCGTCACCGCCTGCGTGATCTTCTGCGTGTTCGGATCACCGACCACCGTCTCCGCTACCGCCGACGCCGGCAGGTTCGGTGACGACGACACCGGCGGCTTGATCCCGCCACTGTTGCCGTACACGGGCTGCGTCGCCGCCTTCGGCACCGGCAACGGGTTGTTCTTCGCCGCCGCCTGACCGGCTGCCCGGTAATCGATCGCCGGCAGGCCACCGCGGAGCGAACTGAAGCTCCGGTTCGCGGGTTGGAGTCTGGGCAATTGATAGGGTGAGCGTGGAACCACACGCGCAGATGCCCCTGATGATCAGGCTGCTGTAGCAGTACCAAAGCAGCTGACCGTAGAGATCGACGGCACTGAGCTCCCGGGCACCGTGATCCGCACAGACAGGATCATCCTGAACGGGCCGCCCCATATTCGATGAAGATCCAGCGGGCTTTCATCGGCCAGAAGCCCTAATTCAGCGAAGCCATCACTCCGCGGTGGCCTGATTCCACACCGCTTCAAAAATCTCGCGGTCGATCATTTTCGGAGTGAACTCCGCTTGCCGAGCGATCTCGGCGAGGACAGGCACCGGAAGTTCCCCAAGCACAGTACTGCCGACCGCCCCCTCAGGCCCAGCCCAGTCGCGCCGGCCATCGAGATAAACCTCAACTTTCCGGACTTCATACCGTTCGGCATCCAGCTCACTGTACAGCAATATCGGATCTTCGACCGCCTTGTGGTGCCATACGACTTGAATGTACTCCATGATTAATTCCTTCCCCACCCTACAATTCGACGCGTCACGTCCAACGGCGTATCACCTGGCACGACAAAAACGTTGTCACGACCCTTCACTACATTGAGTCCCGCCACGTCGACCTCCACGTAATGAGTGAATCTTGAACCCTGAAATGGGATACCAATAAAACAACGCGACAGTTGGGCGCACGATAAAGTTCCTGGAGCAATATCGGAGAAGTACTGGCCGTCGCCAAACTTGGCATCCTTCGGGTTCGATGCCTTCAGGGAAGGACGTAACTCACCACTCTCACGTATACCTGCTTGACCTGCTTCGTCAGTGTAATGAAAGAGCGTCGGCCCCGGCGATCCACCTGTCAAACCTGGGAGACCGGCTCGCCCGGCGCCTGCGGCCGCCTGTCCGGCCTCGCGCGCGCCGCCGGCCGCAGTCTTACCTATCCGCGCGCCCGTCTTTCCCGCGGCCGCCGCCCAACCAACGAACGGGATCGCAGCCGCCGCAGAGAGCCCTGCATTCAGGTCGTCGCCCTCGCCGAGATACCAGAGCGCGTTCGCGCCGTCGGCCACCTCGCCGGCGAGTGGGACATACCCAGCCAGATCGAGCAACTGGTGACCCGCGTCTGCCCAGCTGTCCGCGGTGACCAAACGCCAAGCCATTCCAAGACCACTGAGCGGAATCAGGTTCATCAACCCGCTGACCTGGTCGGCAAACCCCGGCCCCTGCCCCGGGCCGGCCGGGAGCAGCTCAGACACCGGCGCCTGGCCGACTGTCTGAACCACGGGGTTCTGACCCGTCACCGCCTGCGTGATCTTCTGCGTGTTCGGATCACCGACCACCGTCTCCGCTACCGCCGACGCCGGCAGGTTCGGTGACGACGACACCGGCGGCTTGATCCCGCCACTGTTGCCGTACACGGGCTGCGTCGCCGCCTTCGGCACCGGCAACGGGTTGTTCTTCGCCGCCGCCTGACCGGCTGCCCGGTAATCGATCGCCGGCAGGCCGCCGCGATCTGGACCGGTTCCCGGGTTCGTACTGGTCCCCAGCCGCACCGACGAGGTCTCATGCGCTGAGCGGGTCGCACCCGTGGCCCATGTCCAGTTCGGCGACAAGTTCCAACCTGGTAGTCGACCAGCACTCCACGGCTCAGGCACGGGTCCGACCGCTCCGGTCCGTCGCTCAGCTGACGGATGGCTACGCCGGACCACCCGATACGTCACCCCACCGAGTGAATGGCGGGATCGTCCGATTACATTGGGCGAAGTTCAGTCGGCAGCACCTCGTGGGGGGATCACGTGATGATGACGCATGATCAGTACCTGGCGACCCGAAGATTCCCGGCTCTGGACGGCGTCCGCGCCATCGCCGCCGTGCTCGTCGTCGTCTTCCACTACGGGGGCCCCAACTGGGAGCGGGCCAACGGCTGGATCGGCGTGCACCTGTTCTTCGTGCTCTCCGGTTACCTCATCACCACGCTGGCGCTGCGCGAAGAGGACCGCTCGGGCCGGGTTTCCCTCGCCGAGTTCTACATCCGCCGTGCGTTCCGGATCCTTCCCGTCTACTACGTCGTCATCGGCGTGGTCGTCGTCTTCGCCTACTTCCGCGGCATGGGCCTGAGGCACAGCGGCATCGTCACGGCGCTGCCGTGGAACGTCGCCTTCGTCGGCGAGTACCACCAGATGGCCCTGTTCGGCCAGGCCTGGACGCTCGGGGTCGAGCAGAAGTTCTACCTCGTGTGGCCGCTGCTCGCGTTCGGCCTCGGCGCGCTCGGCTTCGTGAAGCGCCTGAGCCTCGCCGTCGGCCTCGTCGCCATCATGCTCGCCTTGATCCCCTTCATGCCCTACGCGGGCGCGTACTCGCCGATCCTCATCGGCTGCACGCTGGCGATCGTCCTGCACCACCGCAAGGGTTTCGCCGTGCTGCGCGGGTTCACCCACCCCGTCGTCGGGCTCGTGGTCGCCGCCGCGCTGGTCACGGTCCAGACCATGTTCGGCGAGATCGCCCAGGTGCTGAACGACGAAGGCGGTTCGATCACCGGCACGGTCTACGTGCTGCTCGTTGCGCTGCTGGTGCCGTCCCTGGTCGCCGGCCGCGGGCCGCTCGCCTGGGTGCTGTCGCTGCGTCCGATGCGCTTCATCGGCGAGCGCTCGTACTCGCTGTACCTGATCCAGATCGTCGTCGCGGTGGGGCTCGCGGGCGCGATCCCGCAGTTCGCCCCGCACCGGACGCTCACGGCCGTCGCCGTGACGATCGTCGGGCTGATGGCCGCCGACCTGCTCTACCGCTGGGTCGAGCTCCCCATGATCGAGGTCGGCCGCCGGATCATCACCCGGCGCCGCGCGAAGAAGGCGACGCCGGCGGCCGAGGTCACCGAGCCCGCGCTCGTCACGGCCTGACCCGCACCGCCGCCAGCGCGTTCTCCACCACCGCGAGCA
The DNA here is from genome assembly GCF_055583645.1 of Amycolatopsis sp. NPDC104587. Taxonomy (NCBI): domain Bacteria; kingdom Bacillati; phylum Actinomycetota; class Actinomycetes; order Pseudonocardiales; family Pseudonocardiaceae; genus Amycolatopsis; species Amycolatopsis sp. NPDC104587. The sequence goes on along the minus strand of NZ_JBVJNO010000008.1, from coordinate 485,755 downwards.
GGCCGTCGCCGGCCCAGGGATCGTCCAGCGCGGCCGTGAGGTGGCGCGCGGCCTCGGGCGACGGGAACGCGGGCACCAGCTCGGCGTACTTCCCGAAGCTCGACCAGTGCCGGGTCGCGAGGTACTTCTCCAGCCCGGCGACGAGCCCGGCGGCCACGTCCGGGACGCCCTCCTCGCGCAGCTGCGCGACCTTCTCGGCGGCCTCCGGAAGGGGCCTGAGCACGATCTCCTCGAGCCGCGTCCACGACGGCGCGTCCGGCGCCCGGGACTCGCTCCGCCGTGCTACGCCGAAGCAGGCGACAACACGGCCGAGGTCCGGCGTCAGGAACACCTCGAAGAGGTAGCGCTCCCGCGCACGGTCGTCGATCTGCGCGTGCGCGAGTGCGACACCCGGGTACGCGCCCAGCGCGCGCAGCGCCGTTTCGAAGTCGACGGAACCCTGCCCGCCCTGGCGGCTGCGGCGTTCCCGGAGGCCGTAGCGCGAGCGCGCCAGCCACACCGGCCAGGTGCTGTCGGGCCAGCTGGGCGCGATACCGGCCCTCAGCGCCTCGCCGGCGAGAGCGCTCGCCTGGGTTCCCGCCTCGGCCAGCACCCGGCCGAGGTGCTCGGCGGTCAGCTTCGGGCCGTTGCCCGACCGGAACGTGCGGTGGGCCAGAGCCCGCTCCTCGCGGCGCAGATCATCAACGAAGTAGCCGTCGTAGAAGACGGTCGCGAGGACCGCCGTCACGAGCGCGAGGGCCTCGTCCCCGGGACGGTCGGCAGTCACCTCCAGCCGGGTGCCTCCGCCGGTCCGGACGGACGCCGCACCGAAGCGGAACTCCCGCGCTCCGGCCACGACTTCGTCGTCGCCACCGGTCAGTTCACGCAGCACCGGCGTCGCCGGCCGGGCCAGCACCGGCAGCTCCGGTTCCCGGCCGCACAGAACTCGGTAGACGCGCGCCACCACTCCCCCAGGACGGAAAAACCGGGTGCCGCGCAGTGCGGCACCCGGTTTCGAAACTACCGTCAGCGTTCGCTCGCGGGCGACACCAGTTCGCTCGGCCCGCCGCCGGACTCCCCGGCGACCGCCGCCAGCTCTTCGCCCACCGATTCGCCGTTCTTCGGGCGCGCGTCCTTGGTCAGCAGGGACGCCACCGCGCCGATCAGGCAGACCGCGATCGCGAAGCCGAACGCCACCGCGAGGCCGGACTGGAACGGGCCCGAGATCAGGTTCGGGAAGAAGCTGCGTCCGGTCAGGAACGAAGCCTGGTCCGGCGGCAGCGACGTGAGCTGGCCGCCCAGCAGCTGCTGGATCGGGTTGTACCCGAGGAACGCCGCGAACAGCACCGCCACCGCCGGCAGGTTCGCCACCTGGGTGGCCGCCGCGTCGGGGACGCCGTGGGCGATCAGGCCCGCGTGCATCGTCGACGGGAGGCTGCTCGACAGGCCCGCGATGATCAGGCTGAAGAAGAAGCCGATCGAGAGCACCATCGCCGCGTTCTGGAACGTCGTCATCATGCCCGCGCCGGAGCCGCGCGAGTCCGCCGGCAGGCTGTTCATCACCTCGGCGCGGTTCGGCGAGGAGAACATGCCCATGCCGATGCCGTTGACCAGCAGGATCGCCGCGAACGCCCAGTAGTCGAAGTTCACCGGCAGGATGATCAGCAGCAGGAACGTGATCGCCGTGATCAGCAGGCCGCTGGAGGCGAGCAGGCGGCTGCCGATCCGGTCGGCGAGGATGCCCGACGTCGGCGCGGCCACCAGGAAGCCGACCGTCATCGGGAGCATGTAGATGCCCGCCCACAACGGCGTCTGCTCGAAGGTGTAGCCGTGCTGCGGCAGCCAGATGCCCTGCAGCCAGATGATCAGGATGAACTGCAGCCCGCCGCGGCCGAGCGACGCCGTCAGGTTCGCGACGTTGCCCCACGTGAACGAGCGGATCTTGAACAGCGACAGGCGGAACAGCGGGTTGTCGACCTTCGTCTCGATGACCACGAACGCGACCAGCACCGCGACGCCGCCGATCAGGCAGGAGAGGACCATCGGGCTGCCCCAGCCGGTCGGCGAGGAGCCGTAGGGCTGGATGCCGTAGGTGATGCCGACCAGGACCGCGATCAGGCCGACGGCGAAGGTGATGTTGCCCCACCAGTCCATCCGCGCGTGCTTGCGGACACCGGTGTCGTGCAGCTTGAGGTACGCCCAGATCGTGCCGATGACGCCGAAGGGCACCGAGACCAGGAAGATGAGGTTCCAGTCGACCGGGGCGAGCACCCCGCCGACGACCAGGCCGAGGAACGAGCCGGCGATGGCCGCGACACCGTTCATGCCGAGCGCGAGGCCGCGCTGGTTGGCCGGGAAGGCGTCGGTGAGGATCGCCGAGGAGTTCGCCATCAGGAAGGCGCCGCCGACACCCTGCACGATCCGCCAGCCGATGAGCCACAACGCGGCGGCGTCACCGTCGAACCAGGTGATGGCGAGCATGATGGAAGAAACCGTGAAGACGGCGAAGCCGAGGTTGTACATCCTCGCGCGGCCGTACATGTCGCCGAGCCTGCCGAAGCTCACCACCAGCACCGCGGTGACCACGAGGAAGCCCATGATCATCCAGAGCAGGTAGCTCGTGTTGGCCGGTTCCAGGGGGTTGATGCCGATGCCCTTGAAGATGTCGGGCAGCGCGATCAGCACGATCGAGGAGTTGATCGTGGCGATCAGCATGCCCAGCGTCGTGTTGGACAGCGCGATCCACTTGTACCGCGGCCCCAGTTCCGCGATCGAATACGTCCGGCGTTCCGCCACTGTGCAACCCTTCCGCTCATCAGTCCCTTAGCTAGGCTAAGCAACTTGCTTGCGTATGGCAACCAAGTTCCGGATTTGCCTGGGAGAGCATGATCACAGTCGCTTGACTGTCCTTTGTGGAGTCTTTACTCAAGACCGCACGGCAGGAGTGGCTCGCCCCGCGAGCACCGCCGTCACCGCAGCAGCCGGCCCAGCACCGCCACCCCCTCTTCGATCTCCGTCCCCGTCCGGGCCGCGTACCCCAGCACCAACCCCGGCCTCCCCGGCCGTTGACGGTGCCAAGACAGCGGCTGCACCTTCACCCCCTCCTCCAGCGCGGCCGCCGCCAGAGCAACGTCGTCCACCTCCGACGAGAACGTGATCGTCAGGTGCAACCCCGCCGCCGCGCCGTGGACGACCGCCGACGGCACGTCCGATGTCAGCGCGCGGATCATCGCGTCACGGCGGCGGCGGTGCCTGCCGCGGACCACCCTCAGCTGGCGCTCCAGCTCGCCGGTCTCCATGAGCCGGGCCAGGACCAGCTGGGCCAGCACCGCGTTGCCCAGGTCCGCGAACCGCTTCGCGGCCACCAGATCGTCGCGGAAACGGGGCGGCGCCACCAGCCAGCCGACGCGCAACGCCGGGGCCAGCAGCTTCGAAACGCTTCCCGTGTAACAGACTTCGGGCACCATCGACCGGACCGCCGGCACCGGCGCGCGGTCGTACCGGTGCTCGGCGTCGTAGTCGTCCTCGACGATCACGCCGCCGTCGTGCGCCCAGCGCATCAGGGCTCGGCGGCGCTCGCCGCCGAGGACCACGCCCATCGGGAACTGGTGGGCCGGAGTCAGCAGCACCGCCGGGGCGTTGAGCTCCGCGACGCGCAGGCCGTCGTCGTCCACCGGGACCGGCGGGGTCGCCAGGCCGCAGTGGTGCAGGTGCTGACGCGCGCCGAGTGAGCTCGGGTCCTCCACCGCGATCTCGGTGATCCCGTGCTGCCGCAGCACCGCCCCGACCAGCGTCAACGCCTGCGCGACGCCGGCTACCACGATGATCTCGCCCGGGTCGGCGCGGATGCCGCGGCTGCGCGCCAGCCAGCGCGACACCGCCAGCCGCATCGCCGGCGCCCCGCGCGGGTCGCCGTAGCCGAAGTGGGCGGGCTCGAGCTCGTCGAGCACCGCGCGTTCCGCCTTCAGCCACGCCGCGCGCGGGAACGCCGTCAGGTCCGGCATGCCGGGGGTGAGGTCGATGCGGGCCGGGGCCGCGCGGACCTCGTCGAAGACCTCGACGCCCGGCAGCGGCGTGATCACCTTCGACGGCGGCCGGACGCGCGCGGGCTCCGGCGCGCTCACCGGCGCGGCGACCACCACGGTGCCCGCCCGGCCGCGGCCCGCCGCGTGGCCGTCGTCGATCAGCCGCTGGTAGGCCTCGGTGACCACACCTCGCGAGACACGCAGTTCGGCGGCCAGCACCCGGGACGCGGGCAGCCGGCCGCCGACCGGGAGGCGGCCGTCGGCGACCGCGGCGCGCAGCTGCCCGGCCAGCCAGTCCGCGAGCCCGCCCGGCGGCGCCTCGCGGACGTCGAGCTGCAGGAAGTCCGAGCCTATGGACCCCTCCGGAAGCGAAGTTTTGGCCCTGTCCATCAGGCCATTGTCGCAGCACGCTGGACTCATGGACACCACCTACGTGCACGGATACACCCGCCCCGAGGCCCGCCGCCTGGGCGACCAGGCCGACACCCTGTCCGAGCTGCTCCACGCCGGCACGGCCTACCCGGCCGGGAGCCGCGTGCTGGAGGTCGGCTGCGGGGTCGGCGCGCAGACCGTCCACCTCGCCGCCCGCAGCCCGGACGCGCACCTGACCGCGGTCGACGTCTCCGCGGACTCCCTCGCCCAGGCGAGACGAAGAGTGCCGGGCGCCGACTTCCGCCAGGCCGACCTGTTCGACCTCGACGGCAGCTACGACCACGTCTTCGTCTGCTTCGTCCTGGAACACCTGCTGGAGCCGGAGGAAGCGCTGTCGCACCTGAAGACGCTGCTGCGGCCGGGCGGCACGATCACCGTGATCGAGGGTGACCACGGCTCGGCCTTCTTCCACCCGCGCAGCGAGCACGCCCAGGCCGCGATCGACTGCCTCGTCCGCCTGCAGGCCGACGCCGGCGGCGACGCGCTCATCGGCCGCCGGCTCTTCCCGCTCCTCGACGGCGCCGGGTTCGGCGACGTCGTGGTCGAACCCCGCACGGTCTACGTCGACCGGTCGCGGCCGGAGCTGGTCACCGGGTTCACCCGCGACACCTTCACGGCGATGGTCGAAGGCGTCGGCGAACCGGCCGTCGCGAGCGGGCTCAGCACCGAGGCCGCCTGGGCCCGCGGGGTCGCGGACCTGCGCCGCACCGAGGACGGCACCTTCCACTACACGTTCTTCAAGGCCACCGGAGGGACATCGTGATCACCTGGCGCCGCACCCGCCGTCTCGCGGGCAGCACGAACTTCGTCGACCGCGACCGCCAGCGCGTCGAAAACGACCTCGTCGCGCTCGACCGCCCCTACCCGGCGACGCGGTCCAGCGCCCGCAGGTGGTCCTGGACGCGGCTCGCCCCGGGCACCCACTCCCCGGCGTAACAGGCCATCGCGCGTTCCCAGTGCTCACGTGCGGCTTCCGGCTCCCCGAGTCCACAGTGGACTTCACCGAGCCCGCAGTGGGCGCGACCCTGCTCGGGACGGCAGCCCGTCTCCTTCGCCGCGGCCAGGGCTTCGCGGTGGTACGTGAGCGCGTCCGAAGCCATCCCGCGCGCGGCGGACAGCGCGCCGAGGCTGTTGAGGACCCGGGACTCCACCCCGCGGTCCCCGCATTCGCGGGCGAGTCCCAGCGCTTCTTCGAGGTGCTGGGCCGCCTCCGCGTGCTTCCCCTGCGCCAGCCGGACGTCGCCCAGGTGCTTCAACGCGACACTCCGGTTCGTCGGGCTTCCGGTCTCCTGGGCGATTCCCAGCGCGCGCTCCAGGTGCGCCGCGGCCTCGGTGTCACGGCCTCGCGCGTGCTCGACGTCGCCGAGGATGCCCAGCGCGTAGCCCTCGCTGACCCGCACCCCCATCGCGCGGAAGTGCTCCATCCCCTCGGCCAGCGAACGCGCGGCTTCGTCGTGACGGCCGAGCGCCGAGAGCGCGTCACCCCGGTTGACCAGGGCGTATCCCTCGCTCGTGCGGTCGGCGATCTCCCGCGCGAGAGCGAGCGCGTCCTCGTGGTGGCCGATCGCCTCGCCGTACCGGCCGATGCCGCGGCACGAGCAGCCGAGCACCACCAGCACCAGGCCTTCGCTGGTGCGGTCACCGTTCTTGCGGGCCAGCGCCAGCGCTTCGGTCGAGTACGTGATCGCTTCGGCGAACCGGCCGAGCGCCCGGCAGACCAGGCCGAGCGTGTTGAGCACGTGGATCTCGGTCCGCCGGTCACCGGTCTCTCGGACGAGGACGAGCGCCTCCTCGAGGTACCGCCGCGCCTCCCGGGACCGGCCGACGCGCCAGTGCCCCAGCCCGATGAGCGTCAGCCGCTCGCCTTCGGCCACCCGGTCGCCGGCGTCGTGGGCCAGCGCCGACGCGTGCGAGTGCAGCACCAGCGACTCCTCGTGGTAACCGCCGACGTCGAGGTAGTGCCACAGGATCCCGGACAGCAGCCGCAGGTGGTCGGCCCAGCCGTGCCGGGTCGCGTGCGCGGCGACCGCCAGCAGGTTGCGGCGCTCGGCCTCCAGCCACGCCTGCGCGTCGATCACCTTGACGTCGGGGTCCGGCACCTCCGGGCGCAGGTGCCGTTCCTGCGGCAGGACGACGTCCATGGCCTGCGCGGCCGATCGGACGTAGAAGTCGAATAGCCGCTCCTGCGCCTCGTGGCTTTCGCCGGCCGATTCGGCCGCGAGCTCGGCGGCGTAGACCCGCAGCAGGTCGTGCAGCTGGACGCGGTCGTCGCCGGTCTCCTGCGCGAGGTGGGCGCGCACCAGGGCGCCGGTCAGCCGTTCCGCTTCCGGCAGCGGGACGCGGGCGAGCGCGGCGATCGCGGCGGGGGTGAGGTCGCGGCCCGGGTGCAGGCCGCAGAGCCGGAACACGCGCGCGGCGTCGGCCGCCAGGTGCCGGTAGGACCACGAGAACACGGCGCGGACCGCGGTCAGCGGGTCACCGCCGCCGTCGAGCAGGTCGAGCCGCCTGCGTTCGTCGGCCAGCTCGGCCGCGAGGGCGGCGAGCCGCTCCCCCGGCCGGCTCAGCGCCAGCTCCGCGACGAGCCGCAGGGCCAGCGGCAGCCGGGCGGAGTAACCGATCAGCGCCGCGGTGGCGTCCGGTTCGTCGTCGGCGCGCCGGCCGAGCAACGTCCGCAGCAGGTCGCGGGCTTCGGCTTCGGTGAGCAGGTCGACGAGCACCCGGCGGGCGCCGTGCCGGGCGACCAGCCCGGGCAGCGCGTCCCGGCTGGTCACCAGCACCAGGCACGACGCCGAACCCGGGAGCAGCGGGCGGACCTGCCCGACCGACCCGGCGTTGTCCAGCACCAGCACCATCCGCCGGCCCGCCAGCGCGGTGCGGAACTTCGCCGCGCGTTCGTCCTGCTCGGCGGGGATGTCCGCGCCGTCGACCCCGAGGGCGCGCAGGAACCCGGACAACGCGTCGCCCGGCTCGACCGGCCGGACCGTGCCGTAGCCGTGCAGGTCGAGGTAGAGCTGGCCGTCCGGGAACTCCGCCCGCGAGCGCTGGGCCCAGTGGACGGCGAGTGCGGTCTTGCCGACCCCGCCAGTGCCGGACAGGACGGCGATGCGGGCGCCGGTGCCGTCACGGTTCAGGAGGTCGTCCAGCTCGGCGAGCTGGGTGGCGCGGCCGCGGAAGCCGGCGACGTCCGCGGGCAGCTGCGCGGGACCGCGGGAGGGCAGCTCCCGGCCGGCGAAGTCCTGCCGGAGCACCTGCTGCTGGGCCGCGCGCAGCTCCGGACCGGGCTCGATGCCCAGCTCACCGTCGAGCCGGTGGCGGACCTCTTCGAACAGGGCCAGGGCGCCGGCCTGGCGTCCGGACGCGGCGAGGGCGAGCATCAGCCGCGCGTGCGCGGACTCGTTCAGCGGCTCCTCGGCGGTCAGCCCGCGCAGCTGCACCGCCGCGTCCTCCGGATCCGCGACGTCGGCGTAGGCCATTACCGTCTTCGCGCGCTTCATGGCCAGCCCCAGCCGAGCCGGGTACTGCCGGAGGCGTTCGACGTCGGCGAGCACCGGACCGCGCCAGAGCTCCAGGGCCTCGCGGTGGGCGCCGCGGTCCGCGAGTGCTTCGAAGCGCAGGAGGTCGAGGACGTCCTCGTCCGCGGACAGCCGGTAGCCGCCCTTGTCCGTGGTGATGAGGTCGGCGGGCCGCAGCGCCCGCCGCAGCCGCGCGACGTAGGTGTGGAGCAGGTCCAGGCACGACGGCGGCGGCTCGGCCCAGATGACGTCGACGAGGTCCTCGCGCCGCACGGTCCGGTTCGGCTGCAGGGCCAGCATCGCCAGCAGCAGCCGCTGCTTCTCCGCGCCGATCTCGACCGGCGTCTCCCCGCGCCGCACCACGAGCGGGCCCAGCACACCGATCCGCACCGGCTCCGGCGGGGCTTCGGCAAGCGCTTCCCGCAACCGCCGTTCGGTCCCCGGCCGGGGCCGCCGGACGGTGCCGAGCTCGGCGTTGCGCACCGCGCGCAGGCTCACGCCGGCGCGCTCGGCCAGCTGGGCCTGGGTGAGCCCGGCGAGCACCCGGCGTTCCCGCAGCCAGCCGGCGAACGACAGGCCTTCGTCCACTGGTGTCCTCTCCCGCGTGCCCCGAGCGGAAACGTACCCCTCAAGCATCACGATCGTGCCGCTCCCCGAGTACCACCGAACGGCGAAGATAACCGTTTCCGCAGGTACCGACGGTGACAACGGCGTATCCCGCGAGTACAGGCGCTCGTCCACCACGGGTTCCTAGGCTTTCGGGGGTCCGGTGGTGGCGAGGGGTTCGGAGCAGCCGTCGCGTGGGGTACGACGGCTGCACCCGAGCCTCCTAGACGTCGAAGCGTGCCAAGAGGGCCCGCACGGCGGCTGGGTCCTCGACGTGGGCGTTGTGCCCGAGGCCGGTGAGGACGACCGCGTCCGGGTCGAGTGCCCGCAGCTGCTCGGGCCGGCTCATCGGGTCGGTCTCCCCCGCCGCCAGCACGACCGGGCACCGCGCCGCGGTCAGGAGCGCCGGCATGTCCGGCGCGCCGACGCCGAACGCGGCCGGGTCCATCGCGAGGCGGTAACCTCCCTCGGTCTCGCGAAGCCCGGCCGGGTCGGCGGGCGCGATCCCCAGCAGCCCCGACACCTTCAGGTACGCCTGCTCGGCGTCTTCCCGGGTCTCGAACACCCGGGCCGGCCGCGCCGCGAAGCTCGCCGCCCGCCCGAGGTCGTCCTGGCTCCACTCGACCTTCACGCCGACCGCCAGCACCCCGGCGACCTCGACGTCGTACTCGCCGGACGCCAGCTCGAGCGCGAGCACCCCACCGAGGGAGTGGCCGACGACGACGAGCGGACGCCGGTCCGGCAGCGCCCGCGCGACCGCGGCGGTGAGCGTCCGGAAGCTGTAGTGCGGCAGCGGCGCCGACCGGCCGTGGCCGGGCAGGTCGGGCACCAGGACGCGCCGGGCGAGCAGCTCGGGGAAGTGGGCCCACGCGGCGCCGGTCGCGCCCAGGCCGTGCAGGAGGAGAACGGCGGGCTCGCCCTCGCCGCCGGTGCGCATGGTGAGCGTGTCCATCCGCAGCAGCCTGCCCGACAACGGCGTTCGCGGCTAGGGTCGGCTCGTGGGGATCACGGATCCGGACACCTACGTGCGGGGTGTCCCGTACGACGAGCTGGCGCGGCTGCGGCGCGGCTCGCCGGTGGTGCGCGTCGACGACTTCTGGGCGGTGCTGCGGCACGCCGACGTGCGCACGGTGCTGCGTGCTCCCGGCCTGTTCTCCTCGCAGCTCGGCGGCACGCAGATCCGCGACCCGGCGTCGGCTTCGGACCTGGCCTACGTGCGCCGGATGATGCTCAACATGGACCCGCCGGAGCACGGCCGGCTGCGCGGGCTGCTCACGAAGGCGTTCACCCCGCGGGCGATCGCGAAGCTGACCGAGCGGATCGAGACGCACGCGCGTGCCCTCGTCACCGCGGTCGCGGGCCGGGGCGAGTGCGACTTCGCCGCGCTGGCCGCGGACCTGCCGCTGCTGACGCTGGCCGCGGTGTTCGGCGTGCCGGAGCAGGACCGGCGGCTGATGTACGACTGGAGCAACCGCGTCATCGGTTACCAGGACGCCGACTACGCGGTCAGCGCCACCGTCGCCGAGGCGGACGTGACCGATTTGGCGCGGGCCGCGCTCGCCGTCCGCCCGTCCCCGGGCCCGGACGGGGTGATGCCGGACCCGCGCACGCGAGCGGGGATGCCGGACCTCTACGCGTACGCGAACGCCCTCGGCGAGCACAAGCGCGAGCACCCGGGTGACGACGTCATGAGCACCCTCATGCAGCACGTCGCCGACGACGGCGGACGCGTCTCGCTCGCCGAGTTCGAGAACCTCTTCTGGCTGTTTTCCGTGGCGGGCAACGAAACCCTGCGCAACGGCCTGCCCGGCGGGATGCTGGCGCTGCTGGCGCACCCGGCGCAGTACCGGCGGCTGCTGGCCGACCGGTCGCTGCTGCCCGCCGCCGTCGAGGAGATGCTCCGCTGGTGGACGCCGGTGATGCACTTCCGCCGCACGGCGACCGCGGACACGCGACTGTCCGATGTGGACATCCGGGCCGGGGACAAGGTGGTGGTCTGGTTCTCCGCGGCCAACCGCGACCCTTCGGTGTTCGCCGATCCGGACACCTTCGACGTCGCCCGGACCCCGAACGACCACCTGACCTTCGGCCACGGCCCGCACTTCTGCCTCGGCGCCCAGCTCGCGCGCGTCCAGCTGCGGGCGATGTTCACCGCGGTCCTCGACCTGCTGGGCGAAGCCGAGCTCGCCGGCGAGCCGGTGCGGCTGCGGTCGAACTTCCAGAACGGCCTGAAGTCCCTGCCGATCCGGTGGCGCCGCTGATGGAGATCCGGGAGATGCGGGCGTTCGTCGCGGTGGTCGAGGCGGGCGCGATGTCGAAGGCGGCGCGGCAGCTGCACGTGAGCCAGCCCGCGCTGTCGCAGACGATGACCGCGCTCGAACGGCGGCTCGGCGTCCAGCTGCTGGTCCGCACCAGCACCGGCGTCCAGACGACCGACGCCGGGACGACGTTGCTGGGCGAAGCGCGCGCGGTGCTGGCGCGGCACGAGCAGGCTCTCGCCGCGCTGGCGCGGCACACGACGACCGACGTCCTGCGGGTCGGCATCCCCCTGGAGCTGCCGCCGGACCTGCTGCCCTCGGCGCTCGCAAGGCTGGCGGAGACGTTCCCGGACACGCGGGTGCAGGCCCGGCACCTGTCGTCGGTCGCGCAGGTGGCGGCGCTGCGGGCCGGCGAGCTGGACGTCGGGCTGGTCCGCGAACGCCCGCCCGGCCCCGACCTGGACGCGGTGCTCGCGGTGGCGGAGAACGTCGGCGTTCTGCTGGCGGCGGACCTGGCCGAGAAGCTGGGCTCGCCGGTCCGGCTGGAGGAGCTGGCCGGGCTGGAGTGGTTCGCGTTCGCCCGGGCGGGCAGCCCGGCCTGGTACGACGAGCTGGCCGCGATCCTGCGCAGCCACGGCCTCGACGTCGGGCCCGAGGTGCCCGAGGAGCAGCGGCTGATCGTCGAGCTGAAGATCCCGGCGGTCAGCTCCGGTGGAGCGTACGCGTTCGCGCCGCCGCAGTGGCCGTACCCGATGCCGGACACCGTGCGGTGGCTGCCCCTGGCGGGCAACCCGATCGTGCGCCGGACGTGGGCCGTGTGGCCGGCGACGTCGCACCGCCGGGACGTCGCGGAGTTCGTCGCGGCGCTCGACGACCATCGGCCCGGCGAATCGCGGGCATAAGCAGCGCCGAACGCATCTCCGGAAGCCCGCCGGAGCGCTCGTCCTTGTACCCGGTGAAGGACAACGGGTACGAGGAGTTGAGTGATGAGTTCGGAACTTTCCGGGTCGACGGCGCTGGTGACCGGCGGAACGAGCGGCATCGGGCGGGCGACGGCGGTCGCGCTGGCCGGGCTCGGCGCGCACGTCGTGCTGTCCGGCCGGGACGCGACCCGCGGCGAAGAGGTCGTCTCGCGGATCCGGGCGGCGGGCGGGAAGGCCGACTTCGTCGCGGCCGACCTGACGGACGCCGCGTCGGCACGCTCGCTGGCCGCGCGGGCCCGTGAGGTGGGCGGGCCCATCGACGTGCTGGTGAACAACGCCGGGATCTTCCCGACGGGGTCCACTTCGGACACGGCCGAGGCCGACTTCGACCGCGTCTACGAGACGAACGTGAAGATCCCGTACTTCCTCGTCGCTTCGCTGGCGCCGGAGATGGCTTCGCGCGGGCACGGCGCAATCGTCAACGTGTCCACGATGGTCGCGACGCGGGGTATGGCGGGAATGGCGCTCTACGGCTCGTCGAAGGCGGCGGTCGAGCTGATGACCAAGGCGTGGGCGGCGGAGTTCGGGCCGTCCGGGGTCCGCGTCAACGCGATCAGCCCGGGCCCGACCCGCACCGAAGGCACCGCGGTCTTCGGCGACGGCCTGGACGAGCTGGCCGCGGCGGGCCCGGCCGGCCGCGTGGCAGCGCCGGAAGAGATCGCGGCGGCGATCGTGTTCCTGGTGAGCGAAGAGTCGAGTTTTGTCCAGGGCGCGGTGCTCCCGGTGGACGGCGGCCGCTTGGCGGTGTGAGCCGTTGGGGGACGGCGTCACCGCAGGAAGGTGACGCCGTCCTGGGGACGCTCGTCCACGGTCAGCGCGAAGACGTCCGGCCGCGCGTAGTGCCCCGAGACGTCGAGGCTGTGACGCGCGGCCACCACGTCCTCGAGGTTGATCTCCGCCGTGATCAGGCCCTCGCGATCGTGCAGCGGGCCGGCCAGGACGTCGCCGAGCGGGCCCACGATCACGCTTCCGCCGCGGAACGGGTCGTCGCCCTCGCTTTCGTACGGGCACGCCGAAACCACGAAACACCGGCCCTCGTCGGCGATGTGACGCATCGACGCCTGCCAGACGTCACGGTCGTCCGCGGTCGGGGCGCACCAGATCTCCACGCCCTTCGCGTACATCGCCGCGCGCAGCAGCGGCATGTGGTTCTCCCAGCAGATCGCCGCCCCGGCGAGGCCCGCCGCCGTGGGCACCGCCGGGAGCGTCGAGCCGTCGCCGCGGCCCCAGACCAGCCGTTCACGGGCGGTCGGCACCAGCTTCCGGTGCTTGGCGACCAGTCCGAGGCCGGGGTCGAGGAACACCACCGTGCTGTACAGCGTGGAGCCGTCGCGCTCGATCACGCCGACGACCAGGCTCGCGCCCGTGCGCGCCGCGAGCCCGGCCAGCGCGGCCGTCTCGGGGCCCGGCACGGTCACCGACGAGGCGAAGTACTCGACGAACGGCCCGCCGCGCGGGTAGCCGCCGAGGACGGCTTCCGGCAGGACCACCAGAGAGGCGCCACTGATCTCGTCCTCGAACTCCAGGATCCGGGAAAGCGGCACGCCCGTCCCGACCTGGAGGGCAGCGACGACCGTCACGAGCGGGCGGGTTCGCGTCGCGGCCACCACAGCACCACCGCCGACGTCCGCCGCTGGTAGTCGGCGTACTCCGGGTACCGCGACTTCGTGATGCTCTCGGTGAACTTCGTCGAGCCGACGAACAGCAGCGTCAGCAGCACCGCGCCGACGACCGTCCACTGCAGACCGCCGGCGACGACGCCGAACGCCGCCACTGCCCACCACTGGGCCTGCTCGAAGAAGAAGTTCGGGTGCCGCGAGTAGCGGAACAGCCCCTCCTGGAGGAACCGCGTCGACGCGCGGCCCGCGTGCTTCTCGCCGTGGAACTCCCACTGCTGCTGGTCCGCGACCGTCTCGCCGGCGAGGAACCCGGCGAAGATCACCGCCACGACGACGTCCGCCACCCCGAACGAGCCCCGGTGCTGCAAAGCCGTGTACGCGGGCAGCGTGATCAGCAGCAGGATCGCGTTCTGGTACAGCGAGATGAAGAAGAAGTTGAACACCTGGAACTGCCACGGCGCCATCCGCTCGCGCAGCACCGCCCACCGGTAGTCCTCGCCGCCGCGGGCGTAACCACCCTTCCGGGCGAAGTTGAACGTCAGCCGGATCCCCCACAGGGTGACCAGCGCGAACAGCACGTCGAGGCGCGCGTCGGCGAACCCGGCCGCGCCGGCGAAGATCGCCACGTAGGCGACCGGGACGATCGACCAGATCCGGTCGACCCAGGAGTACTCCCTGGTCAGCACCGACATCAGCCACGTACCGAGCGTCACCCCGGCGAAGACGTACAGGCAGACCCGCAGCGCGTCCATCTCCTCAGAATAGGACCTAGGATCGATCACATGAACCTGCCGCTGCGGGACCGGAAGATCGACGTCTTCTTCGCGGTGCTGTTCTCGGCCTTCACGGTGACGTCGCTGATCAGCGACCTGCTGCCGACCGTCGGGGTCGACTTCTCGACGCCGTCGGACAACTTCTTCGTGAACTCGAACTACTGGTACGCCCACGACGCCGACCCGCTGTTCATGCACCCGCCGGACTGGATGCGGATCGTCACCGGGCTCTCGGCGTTCGTCTACCTGCCGTTCTACGTCGTGCTCGTCTTCGCGCTGCTGACCGGCCGGAACTGGATCCAGCTGCCGTCGGTGGTCTACGCGACGATGATCGTCACGCTCACCGGGGTCGTCGTGTTCGGTGTCGAGTTCTTCGGCGACCCGGCGACGCGCACCGGCAACCCGGCGAAGTTCCTCGCCTTCAACCTGCCGTACGTCCTGGTCCCGCTCCTGCTGCTGGTCCGGATGCGCAGGCCGCTGCCGTTCACCCGCCGTTTCTGACCCCGGAGGCGCCGTGCCGCACTCGTTCCTCAGCCACCTCGACTGCTCCCGGACCGGCGAGCGCTTCGACGCCGACGTCGTCCAGGGCCTGTCGCCGGCCGGCGCGCCGCTGCTCGCGCGGTACGACCTCGACGGTGTCCGCGAGGCCGTGACGCCGAAGGACATCGCCGGGCGGGAGCCGACGCTGTGGCGCTACCACGAGGTGCTGCCGGTGCGGTCGGCCGAGAACGTCGTCAGCCTCGGCGAGGGTATGACGCCGTTGCTGCGCCTGCCGCGCTACGGCCGTGAGCTGGGGCTGTCGCGGCTGTGGATGAAGGACGAAGGCCTGGTCCCGACGGGCACGTTCAAGGCGAGGGGCGCCGCGGTCGGCGTCTCACGGGCGGCCGAGCTGGGTGTGCGCGGGATCGCGATGCCGACCAACGGCAACGCGGGCGCCGCGTGGGCGTTGTACGCGGCCCGCGCGGGGATGACGAGCCTGATCGCCATGCCGGACGACGCGCCGCAGATCACCATGCGCGAATGCGTCGCCGCGGGCGCCGAGCTGTACCGCGTGGACGGTCTGATCGGCGACGCGGGGAAGCTCGTCGCCGCGGCGGTTCCGCGTCGCCCGGGCGTCCAGGACGTCTCGACGCTGAAGGAGCCCTACCGCATCGAGGGCAAGAAGACGATGGGGTACGAGATCGCCGAGCAGTTCGGCTGGCGGCTGCCCGACGTCATCCTCTACCCGACCGGCGGCGGGGTCGGGATCATCGGCATCTACAAGGCGCTGCTGGAGATGCGGGAGCTGGGCTGGGTGTCCGGTGACCTGCCCCGGCTCGTCGCTGTGCAGGCCACCGGCTGCGCGCCGATCGTGACGGCCTTCGAGCAGGGCGCCCGCGAGAGCGAGCCGTTCCCCGACGCGCGGACAGTCGCCTTCGGCATCACCGTGCCGAAGGCCTTGGGCGACTTCCTCGTGCTCGACGCCGTGTACGCGACCGGCGGCACGGCGGTCGCCGTCACCGACGACGAACTGCTTGCGGCGCAACGGGAGCTCACCGAACACGAAGGCACCTTCGTCTGCCCGGAAGGCGGAGCGTGCTTCGCCGCGTTGAGGCACCTTCGCGAGTCAGGCTGGCTCGAAGGCGACGAAGACGTCGTGGTCCTCAACACCGGCGCCGGGATCAAGTACCCGGAGACGGTCCCGCTCGACGTCCCGCTGCTCGCGAAGACCGGTGAGATCCCTTCAGCCCCAGGTCAGGAACCGGTAGTGCAGCCCGGTTGACGACTCGAGCCACTCCCCGGCCGCGTCCGGCGGGCGCCCGACGTCCGGTGCGAGCGTGTCGCCGTCGAAGCTCTCCCGGAGCTCGGTGACGACGATCCGGTCGGCGAACGGCAGGGTCGCCCGGTAGACGGCCGCGCCGCCGATCACCCAGCCGTCACCGGACACCGCGGCGAGCGCCTCCGGCAGGTCGGGGAACGTCTCGACGCCCTGCTGCGGCGTGCGTGACAGCACGAGGTTGCGCCGGCCCGGCAGCGGCCGGAACCGCGGCGGCAGCGACTCCCAAGTCCGGCGGCCCATGAGGACGGTCGCGCCGGCGGTCACCGACCGGAAGTGCTTCAGGTCCTCCGGCAGGTGCCACGGCAGCGTGCCGTCACGGCCGATGACCCCGTTCGCGGACTGCGCCCAGACGAGCCCGATCACACCGCCACCGGCGCCTTGATGCCCGGATGCGGGTCGTAGCCCTCCAGCGCGAAGTGCTCGTAGGTGTAGTCGAAGAGGCTCTCCGCCGGTTTGAGGCTCAGCGTCGGGAACGGCCGCGCCTCGCGCGCGAGCTGCGTGCGGACCTGCTCGACGTGGTTGTCGTAGACGTGGCAGTCGCCACCGGTCCAGACGAAGTCGCCGGCCCGCAGGCCGACCTGCTCGGCGATCATGTGCGTCAGCAGCGCGTAGCTCGCGATGTTGAACGGCACACCGAGGAACAGGTCCGCGCTGCGCTGGTAGAGCTGGCAGGAGAGCTCGCCGTCGGCGACGTAGAACTGGAAGAACGCGTGGCACGGCGGCAGCGCCATCCGCGGGATGTCGGCGACGTTCCACGCCGAGACGATGATCCGCCGCGAGTCGGGGTTCTCGCGCAGCGTGCGCAGCACCTCGGAGATCTGGTCGACGTGCCCGCCGTCGGGCGTCGGCCACGAGCGCCACTGCACGCCGTAGACCGGGCCGAGCTCACCCTCGGGGGACGCCCACTCGTCCCAGATGGAGACGCCGTTCTCCTGCAGCCACGAGACGTTCGAGTCGCCGCGCAGGAACCACAGCAGCTCGAAGGCGATCGAGCGGAAGTGGACCTTCTTCGTCGTGACCAGCGGGAAGCCGTCGGAGAGCCGGTAACGCAGCTGGTGCCCGAAGATCGAGCGGGTGCCCGTCCCGGTGCGGTCCGCTTTGCGGGCGCCCGTGTCGAGCACGTGGCGGAGCAGGTCTTCGTACTGCGTGTCCGGCATGCCTGCGAGCCTAAGGCAGGACCGAACGCACCGCTTCGGGCGTCCGCGCCACGACCGTCGTGCCGTCGTCGGCCGTGATGATCGGCCGCTGGATCAGCTTCGGGTGCTCGGCCAGCGCGTCGATCCAGCGCGAGCGGTCGTCGGGGGTGCGGCCCCACGTCTTGAGGCCGAGCTCCTTCGCGACCGCCTCGGTGGTGCGCGCGATGTCCCACGGTTCGAGGCCGAGGCGCTCGAGGACGGCCTCGAGCTCCGCCGCGGACGGCGGCTCGTCGAGGTAGCGGCGCACGGTGTACTCCGCGCCGGCCTCGTCCAGCAGGGACACGGCGGACCGGCACTTCGCGCACGCCGGGTTGACCCAGATCTCCACGGCGGCAGCTTACCGTCCTGGTTTTGGAGCACGCGTTCTGTTACGGTCGCGGCATGCCCCGCCCCCGCGTCCACGACCTCGACGAGCTCCTCGACGTCGCCGAGCGGCTCGTGGCGTCGTCCGGGGAGGTCACCGTGCGGGAGCTGGCCGCCGCCGCGGGCGTGCCGAACGGGACGATCTACCACGCGTTCGGCTCGCTCAGCGCGCTGCTGGCCCGGGTCTGGCTGCGCGCGGCGACGGCGTTCCTCGACCTGCAGACCGCGCACGTGGACGCGGCGTCCTCCCCGGTGGAGGCCGTCGTCGCGGCAGCGGACACCCCGGCGGTGTTCGCTTCCCTGCGTCCCGACGGGGCGCGGATGCTGCTGCGGGTCCGCGGCGACCGGCTCTTCGGGCCCGAGCTGCCCGACGAGCTGGCCGACGCCCTGCACGCGCTGGACAAACGCCTGGTCGCGCTGCTCGTGCGGCTCGCGCGCCTGGTGTGGGACCGCGGTGACGGCCTGGCGGTCGAGGTGATCACCACCTGCGTCGTCGACCTGCCGACCGCGTTCTTCCGGCGGGACATCACCGATCCCCTGGTGCGGGCACGGCTCGCCGCCGCCGTGCGGGCCGTGCTGACCGTGCCCCCTCGAGAAAAGGACCGACCGTGACCGTCTCCGTGTTCGACCTGGGCGACGACGAAAACCGCTTCTCCCCCGACTGGCTGCAGCGTGCGCATTCCTTTTTGGACGGTGTCTCCGATGCGGTGGTGACGACCGGCAGCGGCAAGTTCTACTCGAACGGCCTCGACCTCGACTGGCTGATGGCCAACGGGGACAAGGCTTCCGAGTACGTCGCCGACGTGCAGGAGCTGTTCGCGCGTGTGCTGGCCCTGCCGGTCCCGACGGTGGCGGCGATCAACGGCCACGCGTTCGGCGCGGGCGCGATGCTCGCGATGGCGCACGACTTCCGCGTGATGCGTTCGGACCGCGGGTACTTCTGCTTTCCGGAGGCCGACATCAACATCCCGTTCACCCCGGGGATGGCGGCGCTGATCCAGGGGAAGCTGACGCCGTCGGCCGCGATCGCGTCGATGACCACGGGACGCCGGTTCGGTGGGGCGGACGCGCTTTCCTTCGGCCTCGTCGACGAGATCGCGGCCGAGTCCGCCGTGGTCCAGGTCGCTTCGGAGCGGGTCGAGGTGTTGGCGGGCAAGGATCGCGGGACGCTGGGGGCGATCAAGGCGACGATGTTCGCCCCGGCGATCGCGGCGCTGCGCAGTCCGGCTCAGCCCTCCGCCCCCACCCCGTAACGGAGGTCCGCGCCGCCGCCGGCCTCGATCAGCCAGGACAGCGCACCGCTGCCGAACGGCCGGCCGGTGGTGGCGACCTGGATCCAGCCGCCGGACTCGTCGGCTCCCGCGTGCCACCACCACCAGCCGCGATCGTCGCCGGCTCCTTCGGCGAGGTCGAAGGAGTACAGCCAATCCGACAGGGTCCACGCCCCTTCGGCGGCGGCCGCTTTCCGCGCCGGCGTCATCGCCCGCCACTGCCGTTGCCAGGCCTCGACGTCGAAGGGCACGCCGGGATCCTCGGGCTCGGGCGCGCACCGCCGGACGAACCACGCCGGCAGCACCTGCGCCCACCGCTCGAAGGCGGGCCGGTCACCCGCCTGCTCGACCACGCACGTCAGCACCGCACGCGCGTCGGCGACGACCCGGCCGGGATCCTCGGCGGTGAACCGGACCCGGACGAGGAACGGCCGCTGCCGGGCGTCCTCGGCGTCGAGTCCGGACCGGAGGCGCCGCAGCTCACCTTCGACGATGTCCACGGTTGCCCTTCACCACTCTTCACACTCGGCAAGCCGGCGGCGCAGGTGGGCCCGCTCGGGTTCGGTCCCGGCCAACGCGAGAGCCTCACCGTAGGCGGTGGCCGCCTCCGCGGACCGGCCGAGGCGGACGAGGAGATCGCCGCGGGCGGCCGGGAACGGGCTGTAGGCGCTCAGCCGCGGGTCGCCCGCCAGGTCGTCGAGCAGGGCCAGCCCCGCCGACGGGCCGTCGCGCATCGCCACCGCCACCGCGCGGTTCAGCTCCACCACCGGGGACGGCGCCAGCCCGCGCAGCACCTCGTACAACCCCACGATCTGCGGCCAGTCCGTGCTCGCCACGTCCGCCGCTTCGTCGTGCAGGGCCGCGATCGCCGCCTGGACGCCGTACAGTCCCGGCGGCCCGCCCGTGAGGGCCACGAGAACCAGCGACGCCCCTTCGTCGATCATCTCGCGGTCCCAGCGGGCGCGGTCCTGGTCGTCGAGCAGCACCAGGTCGCCGTCCGGGCCGGTGCGGGCGTCGCGGCGCGCGTGGATCAGCAGCATCAGCGCCAGCAGCCCCGCCACCTCGCGTTCCCCCGGCAGCAACCGGCGCAGGATCCTGGCCAGCCGGATCGCCTCCTCCGCCAGGTCGAGCCGCTGCAGGTCCGGTCCGGAGCTGGCCGCGTACCCCTCGGTGAAGATCGAGTAGACGACCTGGAGCACACCCGGCAGCCGCGCGGGCAGCTCATCGGCGTCCGGCACCCGGAACGGGATGCGCAACGTGCGGATCCGGTTCTTCGCCCGCACGATCCGCTTCCCCATCGTCGCGCCGGGCACCAGGAACGCGCGCGCCACCTCCGGCGTGGTCAGGCCGGCGAGGCAGCGCAGGGTCAACGCCGTCCGGTCCTCGGCCGACAGGGCCGGGTGGGCGCAGGTGAAGAACAGCTGGAGCCGCTCGTCCGGCAGGTCGCCGCCGGCGTCCGGCGGCGGGGCGGGCGCGCGCTCGGCCTCGACCCGCAGCACCGCGAGCCGGGCCGCGTAGGCCTGGTCGCGGCGCAGCCGGTCGACGGCCTTGCGCCGGGCCGTCGTCATCAGCCAGGCGCCCGGTTTCGGCGGCACGCCGTCGGCCGGCCAGTGCACCAGCGCGGCCTCGATCGCCTCCGACGTCACCTCCTCGGCCAGGTCGAGGTCGCCGAACCGGCGGACGAGCGCGGCCAGCACCAGCCCGCGCTCCTCCCGGAACACCGCCTCGACCGCGGCCCGCCCCGGCACCGTCAGCCTCCGTAGGAAGCGAGCGGCCGGACCACGATGTGCCCGCCGTCGCGGGCGCCTGGGCAACGCGCCGCCCAGTCGAGCGCGACGTCGAAGTCCGGCACGTCGATGACGAAGTAACCGCCGAGCACCTCGCGGGACTCCGCGAACGGCCCGTCGGTGACGACCCGCTCGCCGCCCTCGGTGACGCGCACCGCGGCGGCCGTCGTGAAGTCGGCGAGCGAGTTGCCGCCGACGTGGACACCGGCGTCCTTCATCGCCTTGTCGAACAGCATCCAGTCCTCGGGCGTGCTGCAGCCGGTGGGCTCGCCGTCGGCGTTGAGCGAAGCGTTGATCAGCATCAGGTACTGCATGGGGATCCTCCGGTGGCTCGGTTGCCGTACGCGGTGACTACGAACGGCCGACGCCGCCTTGGACACCCTCGCCGAAGATTTTCTCATGTCAAGAAACTTTGACACGGTGTCTGGTTTGTTTTACTTTGAGGAGGTGACCCACGAAGAGAAGCGCGCCTGGATCCTCGGGATCGCCGCGATAGTGAGCTACGCGGTGTACCTGGTGGTGGTGCTCGGCCGGGCCGGCGGACGACCGCTGGCCGACGTCCCGTACACCGGGACGCTGCTGTGGACGGTCGGCGCGTCCATCGCCGCGACGATCGTGGCGAGCATCCTCGCCGCGGTGCTCTCGAAGGACGGCGGCAAGGACCAGCGCGACCGCGAGATCGGCCGGTTCGGCGAGTACGTCGGCCACTCGTTCGTCGTCATCGGCGCCGTCACGGCGCTGCTGCTGGCGATGGCCGAGACGCCGCACTTCTGGATCGCCAACACGGTGTACCTGGCGTTCACGCTCTCGGCGATCCTCGGGTCGGTCGCCCGGATCTTCGCCTACCGCCGTGGTTTCCAGCCGTGGTGAAACCGACCCGCGTCACCAACTCGCTCCGCGCCCTCCGGTTCGCGCACGGCCGGCTGACCCAGGCCGAGCTCGCCACCCGGATCGGCGTCACCCGCCAGACCGTCATCGCGATCGAGCAGGGCCGCTACTCGCCGTCGCTCGAGATGGCGTTCCAGCTCGCGCACGTGTTCGGCGTCCCGCTCGAAGAAGTGTTCCAGTACCCGGAGGAGTCCTCGTGAAAGCCCTGGTCCAGGACCGCTACGGCCCGCCCGAAACGCTCGTGTTCCGCGACCTCGACAGACCCGCGCCCGGAGCCGGCGAGGTCCTCGTGCGGGTGCACGCGGCCGGCGTCGACCCGGGCGTCCGGCACCTCACCACCGGGCAGCCGTACTTGTTGCGGCTGCTGGGTTTCGGGTTGCGCCGGCCGAAGAAACCGGTGCGGGGCCTCGACTTTGCCGGCACCGTCGAGGAGATCGGCGACGGCGTCCGGCGCTTCCGGCCGGGTGACGAAGTGTTCGGCACCTGCGAAGGCGCGTTCGCCGAACTGGCCGTCGCCAACGAGGACCTCGTGGTGGCGAAGCCCGCCCGCCTCTCGTTCGAGCAGGCGGCGGCCGTCGCGGTCTCCGGCTGCACCGCGCTCCAGGCGCTGCACGACGTCGAGCCGGGACAGCGCGTCCTGGTGATCGGCGCGGCAGGCGGGGTCGGGTCGTTCACGGTGCAGCTGGCCAAGACCGCCGGCGCGCACGTCACGGCGGTGTGCAGCACGGCGAAGACGGACCTCGTCCGCACGCTCGGCGCCGACGACGTCGTCGACTACACCCGCGAGGACATCACGACCGAGCGGTACGACCTGGTCGTGGACACCGCGGGCCTGCGCTCGCTGCGCCACCTGCGCCGGGCGCTGACCCCGCGCAGCACGCTCGTGATCGTCGGCGGGGAAGGCGGCCGGTGGCTGGGCGGGATCCAGCGCGTGTTCCGCGCGGCGCTGCTGAACCCGTTCGTGCGGCAGCAGCTGCGCGGGCTCATCTCGAGCGTCCGCCGCGCGGACCTCGAAGCGCTGCGCGAGAAGATCGAGGCCGGGCAGCTCACGCCGCTGCTCGACCGGACCTACCCGCTCGCCGACGCCGTCGCCGCGATCGCCCACGTCCACGCGGGGCACGCGGCGGGCAAGGTCGTCCTCACGCTCTGAAACCGCGGTCCTTCAGGTGCTTGATCCGGTCGATGTGGGCCGGGTGCCCGGCCAGCAGGCGCGACCACAGCCGCCGCTCGTCACCGCCGTTGACCCGGATCCACTCGCGGAACAGCGTGATCAGCTCCGGGCCGTACCCCAGCCGCGCCGCCATCAGGTCGGCCCGGTACTCGCCGAGCCGTTTCGACCAGGCGAGCACCGGGCCGAGCAGCGGCGCCAGCAGCAGCCACGGGTCGAGGAACGCGAGCGCGGTGAGGATCCCCAGCGTCAGCAGCACGGTGACGAGCACCGCCACCGACCGGCCGAAGGCGGCGAACGCGCGGCCGATGTGCGGCACGGCAAGCGCGAGCAGCCGGACCACGAGCGTCAGGACCCGGGCCGGCAGCTCCAGCCACCAGACGTAGAGCGAGATGCGCGTGTGGCCGGACAGGTGGTGGCCGAGCTCGTGCGCCAGGATCGCCTCCAGGCCGGCCTGCGGGAGTTCGAGCGCGGTCCGCGTCACCGCGACGGTGTGCCCGCCCGCGGCGAAGGCGTTCAGCTCGCGCGACCGCTCGACCCACAGCCGGTACTTGCCGCCGTCGACCTCCGCCGCCTCGCAGACGGCTTGCCAGCACGGGCCGAGCCGCTCGAGCTCCCGCGCCGTCGGCGACCGCATGCCGAACAGCAGCGGCAGCAGGAAGTGCTCGAAGGCGGGCACGAACGTGATCGCCCCGGCCACCACCCACCCGGCCGGCAGCACCCAGAAGTACGGCGGCCAGACGAGCTTCCCGAGCAACGCCAGCACGAACAGGCTGCTGGCGACGACCGGCACAGCCAGCACGACCCCCAGCACCGCGGAAAGGTCGGTGCGCTTCCGCTCGGTCACGACCGCCTCAGCGGAACAGGTCCGCGTGCGCGGCCGCCCACTCGGCGAACGTGCGCGCCGGCCGTCCCGTCACCTCGGGGACGGCGGGGTGGACCGTCGCCTCGTCGAGCGTGCCGTCGACGTAGAAGTTCCAGAACGCGTCGACGTACTCGGCCGGCAGGCTCGCCTCGAGCTCCGCGCGCGTCTCGTCGTTCGTCAGGCCGACTAACTCCAGGTCCCGGCCGAGCACCTCGGCCAGCACGGCGACCTGCTCCGCGGGCCGCAGCGCAACCGGGCCGGTCAGGTCGTAGGCGCGTCCTTCGTGGCCGCCCGCGAGCGCGCGGGCCGCGACCGCCGCGATGTCGGCCGGGTCGACACTCGCGGCAGCCACCTCGGGGAACTGCGCGCGCACGGTGTCACCCTCGCGCAGCTGCGGCAGCCAGCGCAGCGCGTTGGACATGAACGCGCGCGGCCGCAGGAACGTCCAGTCCAGCCCGGACGCGCGCACCGCGCGTTCGGCGAGCGTCATGTACCGCGAAACCGCGTTGCCGAGGTCTTCCAGTGCGGCCGAACCGCCGGAAAGCAGCACGATCCGCCGCACGCCCGCGTCGCGCGCCTTCCGCAGCATGCCGGGCATGTCGTTGTAGCCGGCGAGCAGGAAAACACCTTCGACGCCCTTGAGCGCGTCGTCGAGGCCGCCGGGATCGTTGAGGTCCCCGACGACGGCTTCGGCGCCCTCCGGCAGGAGGGCGTCCGCCCGGCGCACCAGCGCCCGGACCGGCTCGCCCGCTCCCGCGAGTGCCGAAACCACTTCCGCGCCGACGTTTCCGGTGGCGCCGGTGACCAGGAACATGACCCCTCCCCCAGTGTTGGGGGCGAGAGTAGCGCCGTGCGGGGGGGGGGGGGGGGGGGGGGGGGGGGGGGGGGGGGGGGGGGGGGGGGGGGGGTTGGGGCTGGCCGAGCTCGGCCACGCCCCCCCCCTCTCGCCCAGACG
>NZ_JBVJNO010000008.1:447748-461246 GCF_055583645.1 Amycolatopsis sp. NPDC104587 | reverse complement strand
AGGGACGAAACCCCCTTCTGCCTCCTTTTTGTTGGGGGTGCGGTGCCCCAGGCCACCCCCCCACCTTCGCGTGGGGGGGCGCCGGGCCCCCCCCCGCGGGGGGGGGGAGGAACCCCCCCCCCCCGGGGAGCCGGTGTCAGCCGGGGATCTCGTCGAACTCGACGACCTGGCGCACCTCGACCTCGATTTCGGAGTCGAACAGCTCGACGTAGGACTTCGCGAACTCGACGGCCTCCGCGCGGTCGGCGGCGTTGATCAGCGCAAACCCGCCGATGACCTCCTTGGCCTCGGCGAACGGGCCATCGGTGACGCGGATGGCGGCCCCCCGCGGCTTGCGGACGAGCGCGCCCTTCTCCGACGGGTGAACGCCCTCCGCCGTGATGAGGATGCCCTTCTCCGCCGAGTCCTGGATGAACGCGCCCATCTTCTCGATGAACTCCTGGCTCGGGTTCCAGGCTTCCGGCTGGCTCTCGTCGAGGCGGTGCATCATGAGGAAACGCATGGCTTGCTCCCTGGTCGTTCTCGGCCGTGGCCCGGTGTGTCCCGGACGCGGTGACCGGCCTTCACCCCCGCGTCGAACGGCTGAGTTCGGCGTTCGACATTTCTCCCCGAAGATTTTTCCCGGAGATTTTTCCGGCATCGTAACCGGGGGCAACGGGGTCCTCACGGCCTACAAGGGCCGGGCGTGACCGCGTTCAGACCAGGGTCATCGTCGAGACGTCGGGCAGCCGCTCGGGCGGTTCGTCGGTGACCCAGGCGTACTCGATGGCCGAAAGGTAACCACCGCCGACCCAGACCAGCACCTCACCCAGGTACTGCCCGGCGCCGTCGCGGACTTCGGCCCCGGAGGGGATCACGCCGTCCGGCACCGGTGCGGGAGCGACGGAAGCGGGCACGACGAGGTCGACGCTCGGCTGTCCCTCCGCCCACCTCGCGACGACCCGGCAATGCGGCACCTGCGCACGGAGCCCGTCCACGCCGGCGAAGTCCGGCACCAGCATGAACTCGAGAACCGCGCGTTCCGCCCGCGTCGGATCGCGGGGAGTCAGCGGTCGAGCCAGGGAGCCAGCAGCTTCTCGAGGTCGGCGTCCGACAGCGCACGCGGCCCGCCGTGGAACTCGTGCCAGCGGGACGCGTCGCACGCTGCCGCGTACTCCACCTCGAACGCCCGCATCAGGACGTACATGAACGTCACCGAGCTGAACCGGTCGCCCAGCAGCGTCCGGGCCTCGCGGGCGACGTCCGTCGCGCCGGTGAAGTCCGCGAGCTTCAACGATTCCGCGGCTGGGTCGAGCAGGCTCGGGGCGTACATCACGACGATTTCTCCATCACAGAAACGAAAAGTCAGCCTTCGGCGGCAAGCTGCCCACACGCGGCGGCGATCTCCTGGCCGCGGGTGTCGCGCACCGTGCACGCTACTCCACCGGCGTTGACCAGCCGCACGAACTCCCGCTCCACCGGCTTCGGCGACGCATCCCACTTCGAGCCCGGGGTCGGGTTCAGCGGGATCACGTTCACGTGCACCAGCTGACCCAAGTGCTTACGCAGCCGCTTCGCCAGCAGTTCCGCCCGCCACGGCTGGTCGTTGATGTCCCGGATCAGCGCGTACTCGATGGACACCCGCCGCCCGGACGTGTCCGCGTAGTACCGGGCAGCCGAAAGGACCTCGTCCACCGACCAGCGCTCGTTCACCGGCACCAGCGTGTCCCGCAGCTCGTCGTCCGGGGTGTGCAACGACACCGCCAGCCGCACCTGCATCTTCTCGTCGGCCAGCTTCCGGATCGCCGGCGCCAGCCCGACGGTCGACACGGTCACCGACCGCTGCCCGATACCGAGGCCACCCGGAGCCGGATCGGTGATCCGCCGCACCGCGGCCACCACGCGCTTGTAGTTCGCCAGCGGCTCACCCATGCCCATGAAGACGATGTTCGACAGCCGCCCGGGACCGCCCGGCATCGTGCCGTCGCGCATGACCGCCGCCGCCGAGCGGACCTGGTCGACGATCTCCGCCGTCGACAGGTTGCGGTCGAGGCCGCCCTGGCCGGTCGCGCAGAAGGGGCACGCCATGCCGCAGCCGGCCTGGCTCGAGATGCACAGCGTCGCGCGGTCCGGGTAGCGCATCAGGACGCTCTCCAGGAGCGTGCCGTCGTGCGCGCGCCACAGCGTCTTGCGGGTCGCGCCGTTGTCGGCCGCCAGCGCGCGGACCTCGGTCAGCAGCGTCGGCATCAGGTCGGCGACCAGCTTCTCGCGGGAGGCCGCCGGGATGTCGGTCATCTCCGCCGGGTCGACGGTCAGGCGTGAGAAGTAGTGGTTGGACAGCTGCTTCGCGCGAAAGGGCTTCTCCCCCAGCTCGGCCACGGCAGCGGCCCGCTCGGCCACCGAAAGGTCGGCGAGGTGACGCGGCGGCAGGCCGCGCTTGGGCGCGTCGAAGACGAGGGGGAGGGCAGTCATAACCGAACCAGTGTCCCACGCCCCCGGAACCCCCGCCCGCACCGCCCCGCACCGCCTGTACCCCAGGTCACCCCGGGCCGGCGCCGGCCGCTGGATACAGTTCGTCGACCTCCCCGGGAAACCGGCCGGGCCGTCCGGGAGTCGAAGGGCCGAGGAAAGAGGTGAGCCCGTGTCCTTCCGGCACATCGTCGTGGCCGTCGCGGTCGTCGTGAGCGCTGCTGCCTGCAGCACCTCCACCGCCGGGCAGGCGCAGCCCGTTCCGACCGTCACCAAGGCCGCCGGGCCGCAGGTCGTCGTCGGGACCATGCACGTCGCCCTGCCGGTCGGGGCGACCTACACCGCTCGCACCGATGACGGCCTGCTCGACGGCTGCGTCGGCAAGGGCACCGTCGTCTGCGCGGCTCGGCTGCTTGACCTGCGCGAAGCGACTTCGGACCCCAACGCGCCCATCAACCTCCCGAGCGCGAAGCGGCCCTTCGGCTGGTACACCGGCACGGACGTGCCGACCTGCATCACCGCCGCTTCGCCGCCCGGGGACGCCGCTGTGGCCACCGGCAGCACCTTGCTCGACTCCGGGTTCAAGCCGGTCGGGCCGAAGAAGGCCGAGTACGGCCACTGGCAGGTCACCTGCGAGGACGCGACGCAGAACAACCAGGTCCGGATGTGGTGGCTGCCCACCAGCAAGATCCTCGTGGTCGAGTACGGCTCCGGCACCGACTGGGACAAGGCCGTCGACACGATGCTCGAGGGCGCGACCTTCAGCTGACGACGTCGAGCGCCGCGCGGATGATCGAGTCCGTGTCGATCCCGTGGTGGCGGTAGACCTCCTCGAGCGACCCGGACTGCCCGAAGCCCGTGACGCCCAGCGCGACCGACGGCACCCGGTTGATCCCGGCGAGGAACGCCAGCGTGTGCGGGTGGCCGTCGAGCACCGAGACCAGGGGACGCGCCCTCGAAGCCGGGAAGACCTGGTCGAGGATCCACGACTCGGCGCTCCCCCGGCCCGACCGCGCCTGGACCGCCTCGAACAGCAGGCCCGGGCTGGTCACGCAGACGACGTCGGCCTCGACGCCGACCTGGGCCAGCCGCTCGGCCGCCGCCAGGGTGTCCGGCACCAGCGCGCCCATCGCCGCCAGCGTCACCGCCGGGGACTCGGCCCGGCGCACGAGGTATGCGCCCGCCACGACCTGGCGGCGACGGCGTTCGCGCGCCGCCGGGTCCGCCGGCACCGCGGCCAGGGTCTGGTCCACCGGACGCGTCGACAGCCGGAAGTACGACGACGTCCCGCCCGGCTTGCCGAGCCGGCCGAGCGCCGCGAGCAGCGTCCACTCGGTGTCGATCGCGAACGCCGGTTCGTAGCTGACGCAGCCGGGCTGCTCGATACCGATCGACGGCGTGGTGATCGACTGGTGCGCGCCGCCTTCCGGGGCGAGCGTGACGCCGGACGGCGTGCCGATCAGGATCGACTGCCCGCCCGCGTAGATCCCGAACGACCACGGCTCCAGCGCGCGCTCGACGAACGGGTCGTACATGACGCCGATCGGCAGCAGCGGCTCGCCCCAGCGGCTCCAGGTCGCGCCGAGCTCCCCGAGCAGGCCGACCAGGTTGGTCTCGGCGATGCCCAGCTCGAGGTGCTGGCCCGTCGGCTTCTCGCGCCAGTGCATGATCGTCTCGGGGTCGTCCTCGAACCAGTCGCGGCGCTCGGTCGCCGACCAGACGCCGACCTTGTTGACCCAGCCGCCGAGGTTGGTCGTCGAGCTGACGTCCGGGCTGACCGTCACCACACGCTTCGCCGCTTCGGGCGCTTCGCGCGTCAGGTCGAGCAGGACGCGTCCCAGCGCGGCTTGCGTCGTCGCGGTCCCGGACGGTGTGCGCCCGATGTCGACGGGCATCTCGAGCGAAGGCAGCGAAGGAACGTCCGGACGGCGAAGGCGCGAAGCGACTTCGGCGCACAACGCGGCTTCGGACGATTCAGCCGCGAAGCCCTCCCAAGGCGAAGAAAGATCCGTCCCCAGCGAAGAAGCCAGCTCCTCCATCTGCGCGACCGTCAGCAGCGAAGAGTGGTTCTGCGGGTGCCCCTGCGTCGGCAGGCCGCGGCCCTTGACGGTGTAGGCGAAGATCACCGTCGGCCGGCTGTCCGAAATGGACGCGAAGACCTCGTCGAGCGAGCCGAGGTCGTGACCGCCGAGGTTCCGGATCGCGGCCAGGAGCGTCTCGTCGTCGAGGGACGCCACCAGGGCGGCAAGCGCGTCGTCGCCCGCGGGCAGCCGGTCGCGCAGCTGGGCGGCGTCGCAGCGCAGCAGCCGCTGGTACTCCGGGTTCGGCATCGCGTCGATCCGCGCGCGCAGCTCGGACCCACCCGGCCGGGTGAACAGCTCCTCCAGCAGCCGCCCGTACTTCAGCGTCAGGACCTGCCAGCCGGCCGCGTCGAACATGCCCTGCAGGCGGCCGGCCGCGATGTTCGGCACGACCCGGTCGAGCGACTGGCGGTTGAGGTCGACGATCCAGACGATCTCGCCCAGCTCCGCGACCCCCGGGTCGAGGATGGCCTCCCAGATGGCGCCCTCGTCCAGCTCGGCGTCGCCGACCAGCGAATACTGCCGCCCGGTGCCGGCGGACGAGCCGCGCGTGGTCAGGTAACGGCGGGCGAGCGCGCCCCAGATCGGCGCGGTGGCGCCGATGCCGACCGAGCCGGTCGAGTAGTCCACCGGGTCCGGGTCCTTGGCGCGGCTCGGGTAGCTCTGCAGCCCGCCGAACTCGCGCAACGTCGGCAGGTACGCCTCGTCCAGCTCGCCGAGCAGGTAGTTGATCGCGTGGAGCACCGGCGACGCGTGCGGCTTCACCGAAACGCGGTCCTCGGGACGCAAGTGCCGGAACCACAACGACGTCATGATCGACACCAGCGACGCGCACGACGCCTGGTGCCCGCCGACCTTCAGCCCGGACGGGTTGGGCCGGACCCGGTTGGCCTGGTGCACGATCGCGGTGGCGAGCCACAGCACCCGCCGTTCGATCGCGGCGAGCGTGTCCGTCGCCTGAACGGTCGCGGAGGGCTGGGTCATCGTCGACACCTTTCGTGCAGGAAGCGCACACCAGGACACCACCGGTGGACGCATCGCACAACCGATGCCCCTCGAAGTGCGCAGAATGCACACCACGGCGCGACGGCTCAGGCCTCCGGCTGCGCAGAATGCACGCGCTCCAGAAGCGGCGTCAGCCGGTACGGGACGAGCTCGCGCATGACGAGCGAGATGTTCGTCCGCTCGACGCCCGGCGAGGCGAGGATGTGCCCGGCGATCCGGTAGAGGTCGTCGGCGTCGACCGCGACGACCTGCACCATCAGGTCGCTCGCGCCGGTCAGCCCGCAGACCTCGGTGACCTCGGGGATCGTGGCGAGCGCGTCGGCGATCTCGGCGAGCCGCCGCTGGTCGACCTGCGCGTTGACGAACGCGCGCAGCGGGTAGCCCAGCCGCGCCGGGTCGATGCGGCGCTCGAACGAGGAAAGCACCCCGCGCTGTTCGAGCCGGGCGAGCCGGGCCTGCACCGTGTTGCGGGACAGGCCCAGCCGCTCGGCCAGCGCGACCGCCGTCGAGCGCGGGTCCGCGCCGAGCGCCAGCAGAAGCCGCGCGTCGATGTCGTCGATGGTGTCGGGCACACCCGATCTTCTCAGCCCGGGTGCGTCGATGCGCTCCCTGGAGAGCTACGCGGCCGGCCCGTCGGGTGTGTCGGTTCGCCGGGAGGGCGTTCGCGCGCAGCTTGCTGCCGAGGATCAGGACCAGCACCCCGGCCGCCAGCGGGAGCACCGTGAGCGGCATCACCGAAGCAGGGTTGCCATTCGACCGTTTCCGATATATCGTGAAGCAGTCGCAATCGTTCGAGAAAGGAACACAGACATGCGTAGGCAACGACACCCCTTCGCCCACGAGCGTGGGCGCGCACCTTTCGGCCCCTTCGGTGGTTTCGGCGAGTTCCCCCCGGGCTTCGGCCCTGGTGGCGGACGCGGTCGTGGCCACGGACCGGGCAGGCGGGGTCACGGCGGACGGCGCAGCCGCCGCGGTGACGTCCGCGCCGCGATCCTGGCGCTGCTCGCCGAGCAGCCCCGGCACGGCTACGAGATCATCCGCGAAATCGGCGAGCGCTCCGGCGGCTTCTGGCGGCCGAGCCCCGGCTCCGTCTACCCGACGCTGCAGCTGCTGGCCGACGAAGGCCTGGTCGTCAGCAAGGACGAGCACGGCAAGAAGCTCTTCGAGCTGACCGACGCCGGCCGCACCGCCGCGGAAGAGCAGGACAGCACCCCGCCGTGGGAGCAGATCGCCCAGGACGTCGACCCGACCGAGGTCGGGCTGGCCAAGGCGGGCAAGAACCTGGCCGCCGCCGTCGTCCAGATCATGCGGGCGGGCACCGAGAGCCAGCAGGCCCGTGCGGCCGAGGTGCTCAACGACGCCCGGCGCTCGCTCTACGGCATCCTCGGTGAGGACGAGGACGAGTCCTCGGCTTCCGCTGAAGAAGCAGCCGAGTGACCTGGCAGGACGAGGCCGGTGGGCTTCACCCGCGCATGGACGCGGTAGCCCACCGGCAGCGTCAAGTCTTCACCGCGTTTCCCGTTACGCTGCAACGACTCCGCGATCGCCTGTTCGGCGACGGGCTTGCTGAACTCGATCTTCAGCACCGCTTCGAGGTCCGCGGTGGTCGCGAAGCGCCACTCGGTGGCCACGCGGCGGCAGCCGAACCCGGCCCGCGCGAAGAACCGTTCGACGGCGACCGGGTCGTAGTGCGGTAGGTCGGCGCGCATCCAGCCGCCGTAGGGCTCGCTGGTCACGTCGAGGTCGACGATCACGATCATCCCGCCCGGCCGCAGCACCCGCTCCGCCTCCGCGAGCCCGGGTTCGCAGCCGGGCCCGAAGAAGTACGCCGTGCGCGCGTGGACGAGGTCGACACTCGCGCTGCGGACCGGCAGCCGCTGGGCCCGGCCCAGCTTGACGTCCACGTTCGACAGGCCGGCCACCCGTTTCAGCGCATCCCGCACCAACGGCTCGTGCGGCTCCACCCCGAGCACCGATCCCGCGTCGCGGGCGAAGCGCGGCAGGTGGAAGCCGTCACCGCAGCCGACGTCCAGCACGTCCCGGCCGGCCCAGTCGAACTCTTCACGCAGCACGCGCCAGATCTCGCCGCCGACGTCCTGCGCCCGGTTCTCCAGCTCGTAATCCGACTGGTAGTACCAGATGTTCGGACTCGGCACGACTTCCGCGCGCCGCGACGACCACCGCACCCGCTGCTCCTTCCGGGGCCTTCTGTGCCGACAGTGATTTTCCGGCGTCGAAATCTTGGCGGAAACCTTACCGATCACGCCTAGAATTCGGTGGGTCTCGGGAGGAGCACTACATGGCATTCGGCCCGTCCAGTACCCCGTCCCCGGTCCCGGCCGGAATTCCGTGCTGGATCGAGCTGGCCTGCCGCGAGCAGGCCATCGCGGAAAGATTCTACGGTGCCCTCTTCGGCTGGGAGTACACCACTCAACGAGATCCGGCGACGTCCGACGGGCGTTACGCCATCGCCACGCTCAACAGCCTGCCCGTCGGCGGGCTCTACCGCGCCGCGCAGGGTGCGCCGCTGGGCTGGATGCCGCACATCTCCGTGCCGCACACCGCGAGCGCGGCCGAATGGGTGGAACACCTCGGCGGACGGCTGACGCTGGGCCCGATGCCGATCCCGCGGCGGGGAACGATCTTGCACGCCTACGACGCGTGCGGCGCGCCGGTGGTGTTCTGGGAGGTCCCGCCGGACTGGCAGTTCGTCACCGGGATCCCCAACACCTTCAGCGGCGCCGACCTCAACACCCACGACGGCGTCGCGGCGGATCACTTCTACACCAAGCTCTTCACCTACTCGAGCCACCAGATCGGCGACGGCGAATCGCTCGACTACGCCGAATGGCTCATCGAGCACGAGCCGGTGCTGTACCGCTACGTGATGGGCTCGGAGTACAGCCTCGACACCCCGCCGCACTGGCTCGTGTACTTCGACATCGACCCGGCGCGCGGCGTCGACGCGGTCGCGGGCGAGGCGCTGATGAACGGCGGCACCGTCGTGATCCAGCCCTACGACACCCCGTTCGGCCGGATGTCGATCCTGGCCGACCCGGAAGGCGCCGTCTTCGCCGTGATCGACCACTCGCGCGTCGCCGAAGGCTGGGGCCGCGCCGAGGTCGACGACCCCTACGACGACTGACGCCCGAGCAGCGCCAGCACCACGACCAGCGCGTACCCGCCCGCCACCAGCCACATCCCGGTGGCGGGCAGCAGCGCGCCGACGAGCGCGACCCCGATCGCCCCACCGGTCTGGCGCGACGCGTTGAGCACGCCGGCCGCCAGCCCGGCCTGGTCCGGCAACGAGTTCATGGCCAGCGACGTCATCGCCGGCATCGCGAGCGAGCAGCAGCCGAACACGACCGAGACCACGACGAACGGCACCAGCGCGCGGTCTTCGGGCAGTAGCGCGAAGCCCACCGAGCCGGCCAGCCCGGCCAGCGCACCGGCGATCATCGGGGCGCGCGGCCCGAAGCGCCCGGTCAGGCGTCCGCTGAAGAACGCGTTGAACCCCACGGCCATCGTCACCGGCACCAGCGCGAGACCGGCGGCGAGCGCGCCCAGCCCCCACTGCCGTTGCAGGTACAGCGCCAGGGCGAACAGGGTGCCGTAGAGGCAGAAGTTGAACAGGCCGCCGACGCCGGTCGCCACCGCGAAGTTCCGGATCTTCAGGACGCCCAGTGGCAGCACGGGGTCCGGCACCCGCCGTTCGACCAGGACGAACACCACTCCGGCCAGCACTCCCCCGGTGATCAGCACGAGCGTCGTCGGCGCGGACCAGCCCGCGTGACCGGACTCGATGAACCCGGCGACGAGGCAGGCCAGCGCGGCCGTGCCCGCGAGCTGCCCGGCGAAGTCCAGGCGGGTCGACTCGTGCCGCGGCGGTTCGGCGACGGCCCGGCGTGTCAGGACGATCGCGACGATCCCGACCGGCACGTTCACCGCGAACACCAGCCGCCAGTCAGCCAAGCCGACGGCGAGCCCGCCGAGCACCGGACCGGCGGCGAGGCCGACACCGCTCATCCCGCCCCACACACCGAGCGCGCGGGCCCGCGCCTTCGGGTCCGGGAACTGGTGGACGATCAGTGCCAGCGACGACGGCAGCAGTGCGGCGCCGCCGGCCCCCTGCACGGCGCGCGCGGTGATCAGCCAGGCGGCCGAACCCGCGAGCGCGCAGCCGATGCTCGCGAGCACGAAGACGGCGACGCCCGCTTCGAAGACCCGGCGCGACCCCCACCGGTCACCGGCCGCGCCCCAGGTGAGCAGGAACGCGGCCAGCGTGACGGTGTAGGCGTCGACGACCCACTGCAGCGCGGCGGTGGACGGTTCGCCGAAGTCGGCCCCGATCGGCGGGAGCGCGAGGTTCACGATCGTCGCGTCGAGGGTGATCATCAGGAAGCCCAGGCAGACGGCGGCGAGCGCGAGCCGGGCCGGGGCGCGGGTTCCGGTGGACATGCCCCGAGTCAAACCCCTGGACACTTCGGTGGTCCACGAACCATCGCCTACCTCTGGTAAGCGGAGCCTCCCACCGCAGGTCAGCCCAGCGGCACGAACGCCGAAAGCAGCAGCCAGGACACGACCGCGGACGGCAGCAGCGAGTCGAGCCGGTCCATGATCCCGCCGTGCCCGGGCAGCAGTGTCCCCATGTCCTTCACGCCGAGGTCGCGCTTGATCAGCGACTCCACGAGGTCACCCAGGGTCGCGGTGAGCACGATCGCGACACCGAAGATCACGCCCTGCCAGACGTGGCCGTCGAGCAGCAGGCTGAGCGTCAGCGCTCCGGCCACGACCCCGCCGACCAGCGAACCCCCGAAGCCTTCCCAGGTCTTCTTCGGGCTGATCGTGGGGGCCATCGGGTGCTTGCCGCCGAGGACGCCGGCGATGTACCCGCCGGTGTCCGAAGCGACCACGCCGATCAGGAAGGTGAGCACCCGCCCGACGCCGTCCGAAGGCGGCACGAGCATCGCCGCGAACGCGCCGAAGAGCGGCAGGTAGGCGGCGGCGAACGTCGACGCGCTGATGTCGCGCAGGTAGCCCTTGGCGCCGCCGGGCAGCCGCCACAGCAGGCAGGCGAGCACGGTGAGGACAAACGCGGTGAGCGCGCCCTCGCGGCCGAACGGCCAGGCCAGCCAGATCATCGCCTGGCCGCCGACCAGCACCGGGATCATCGCGACGCGGATGTCGGCGACCCGGCGCAGCACCCCCGCGAACTCGAAGGTGCCGACCGCGATCGCGATCGCGATGATCCCGATGAACAGGAACCGGACGGTGAGCAGGGAAACGATGATCGCGGCGCCGAGCAGCAGCGCCACCCCGATGGCCGCGGGCAGGTTGCGGCCCGCCTTGGAGGCCTTCTTGGCTTCGGGCGCCGCACTCTCCGGAGCGGCTTCCGCCGGACCGGCGGCCCCGTTCGGCAGGGCCGCGGTCTCCGCCGCCGGCTCGCCGGCCACCGCCGGCCCCGGGGCGGCCGGCTCTTCGCCGACGCCGTCCACCCGGTCTTCTCGTTCCTCGCTCACCTGTGCCATCAGACCTCGAGCAGCTCGGCTTCCTTGTGCTTGACCAGCTCGTCGACCTTGTGGGAGTACGTGTCGGTGAGGTTCTGCAGCTCCTTCTCCGCGCGCACGACCTCGTCTTCGCCCGCTTCGCCGTCCTTGCCGATGCGGTCGAGCTCTTCCTTGGCCTTGCGGCGGATGCTGCGGATGGTCACCCGCGCGTCCTCACCCTTGCCCTTGGCGACCTTGACCATCTCCTTGCGCCGCTCTTCGGTGAGCTGCGGGATGACGATCCGGATGACCTGGCCGTCGTTGCTCGGGTTGACCCCGAGGTCGGACTCGCGGATGGCCTTCTCGATCGCGCCGAGCTGGGTCTGGTCGTAGGGCTTGATCAGCGCCATCCGGGCTTCCGGCACGTTCACGCTGGCCAGCTGGTTCAGCGGGGTCGGCGCGCCGTAGTACTCGACCACGATGCGCGAGAACATCGACGAAGTGGCCCGGCCAGTGCGCACCGAGGTCAGGTCGTCCTTGGCGACGGACACCGCTTTTTCCATCTTCTCCTCGGCGTCG
Source organism: Amycolatopsis sp. NPDC104587 (assembly GCF_055583645.1). NCBI lineage: Bacteria > Bacillati > Actinomycetota > Actinomycetes > Pseudonocardiales > Pseudonocardiaceae > Amycolatopsis > Amycolatopsis sp. NPDC104587. The sequence goes on along the minus strand of NZ_JBVJNO010000008.1, from coordinate 449,647 downwards.
AGGAGGGTCTCGTCGATCACGGCTACTCCCGGTGTTGTGATGGTGTGGCGCTTGCTGATCCCAGCAGGTCTAGGCCGGCACCCCGTCGGCGGGGGTGCTGACCAACGTGCCGATTCTTTCACCACTCACCGCGCGGGCGATGTTCCCCTCGGTGAGCAGGTTGAACACGATGATCGGCATGTTGTTGTCCATGCAGAGGCTGAACGCCGTCGCGTCGGCGACCTTGAGGTCCCGCTCCAGCACCTCGCGGTGGGTGATCTCGCGGAACATCTCGGCCGTCGGGTCGCTCTTCGGGTCCGCGGTGTAGACCCCGTCGACGGCCTTCGCCATCAGCACGGCCTCGCAGCCCAGCTCGAGCGCGCGCTGCGCGGCCGCGGTGTCGGTGGAGAAGTACGGCATGCCGACCCCGGCGCCGAAGATCACGACGCGGCCCTTCTCCAGGTGCCGCTCGGCGCGGCGCGGGATGTAGGGCTCGGCGACCTGGCCCATCGTGATGGCGGTCTGCACGCGGGTGGGCAGGCCCTCCTTCTCCAGGAAGTCCTGCAGCGCCAGGCAGTTCATCACGGTGCCCAGCATCGCCATGTAGTCGGCGCGGTCGCGGTCCATGCCGCGCTGCGAGAGCTCGGCGCCGCGGAAGTAGTTGCCGCCGCCGATCACGACGGCGACCTGGACGCCGGTGCGGGCGACGTCGGCGATCTGCTGCGCGACCGAGTGGACGACATCCGGATCGACGCCGATCGAACCACCGCCGAACATCTCGCCGCCCAGCTTCAGCAGCACCCGCCGGTAGCCACCTTCGACCCGGTCACCCATCTATGTCGCCTCCTAGGCCCCTCGACCCGATCATTCTTCTCCTGGACCCGACAGTGCCCCGTCCCCGATGGACGGAGACGGGGCACTGGGGGTGAAACCTACGCCCGGACCAGGCCTCAGGCCTGGCCGACCTCGAAGCGCGCGAACTTGGTGATCGTCACGCCGGCCGCGTCGAGCAGGGCCTTGACGGTCTTCTTGTTGTCCTTGACCGACGGCTGCTCGAGCAGGACGTTGTCCTTGTAGTAAGCGTTGACCTTGCCCTCGATGATCTTGGGCAGGGCCTGCTCCGGCTTGCCCTCTTCGCGGGCGGTCTTCTCCGCGATCGAGCGCTCGTTCTCGACGATCTCGGCGGGCACCTCGTCGCGGGTCAGGTACTTCGCGCGCAGCGCGGCGACCTGCATGGCGGCGCCGCGGGCGGCCTCGGTGTCGTCACCGGTGAACTCGACGAGCACGCCGACGGCGGGCGGCAGGTCCGAGCCACGACGGTGCAGGTAGTTGGTGGTCTGGCCCTCGAAGGACACGACCCGGCGCAGCTCGAGCTTCTCGCCGATGCGGGCGGAGAGCTCCTGCACGACCTCGTTGACGGTCTTGCCGTCCAGCTCGGCGCCCTTGAGGGCGTCCACGTCGCTGGTCTTGAGGGTCTTCGCGACCTCGACGATCTTCGCGGCGAGCGCCTGGAACTCGGCGTTCTTCGCGACGAAGTCGGTCTCGGAGTCGAGCTCGATCAGGACGCCGCCGTCGCCGGCGACGAGGCCCTCGGCGGTGGCGCGCTCGGCGCGCTTGCCGACGTCCTTGGCGCCCTTGATCCGCAGGAACTCGACGGCCTTGTCGAAGTCGCCGTCGTTCTCCTCCATCGCCTTCTTGCAGTCCATGAAGCCGGCGCCGGTCATCTCGCGCAGGCGCTTCACGTCAGCGGCGGTGTAGTTCGCCATTCTGCTAAATCCGTCCTTTTCAGGTACGTGAAATCCTTGGGGGGTGCTACGCCCGTGGGGGGGGGGGGGGGGGGGGGGGAAGGGGGGGGGGAGGGGGGGGGGGGAGGGGGGGGGGGGGGGTGGGGGGGGGAGGGGGGGGGGGGGGGGGGGGGTC
>NZ_JBVJNO010000008.1:210912-447738 GCF_055583645.1 Amycolatopsis sp. NPDC104587 | reverse complement strand
AATGATTTCCCCCCCCCCCCTCTCCCCCCCCCTCCCCTTCACCCCCCCCCCCCCCTTTTTCTCCCCCCCCCCCCCCCCCCCCCCCCCCCCCCCCCCCCCACGGGCGGCGGAACATCAGGAGGAGGCGGTCGCCTGCTCGGCGGGGGCCTCCGCCGGCGTCTCGACGGGCGCCTCGACGGCCGCGGCCGCCTCGGTCGCGTCGGCGGCGGCGGTCTCGGAGCCGGCCAGCAGCTCCTTCTCCCACTCGGCCAGCGGCTCGTCGGTGGCGACACCCGGCTCCGGCTTGGTGTCGGCCGAAGCGCCGTTGCGGCTCGAACGCTGCATCAGGCCGGCGGCCGCGGCCTCGGCGACGACCTTGGTCAGCAGCGCGGCCGACCGGATGGCGTCGTCGTTGCCCGGGATCGGGTAGTCGACCTCGTCCGGGTCGCAGTTGGTGTCCAGGATCGCGACGACCGGGATGTTCAGCTTCCGAGCCTCGCCGACGGCGATGTGCTCCTTCTTCGTGTCGACGATCCACACGATGCTCGGCACCTTGGCCATGTCGCGGATACCGCCGAGGGTCTTCTCGAGCTTGTCCTTCTCACGGGTGAGCGTGAGGATCTCGCGCTTGGTGAGACCGTCGAAGCCGCCGGTCTGCTCGCGCGACTCGAGCTCCTTCAGGCGGAGGAGACGCTTGTGCACGGTCTGGAAGTTGGTCAGCATGCCGCCGAGCCAGCGCTGGTTCACGTAGGGCATGCCCACGCGCGAGGCTTCGGCCGCGATGGCTTCCTGAGCCTGCTTCTTGGTGCCGACGAACATGATCGTGCCACCGTGCGCGACGGTTTCCTTGATGAACTCGAAGGCACGGTCGATGTAGGTCAGCGTCTGCTGCAGGTCGATGATGTAGATGCCGTTGCGCTCGGTGAAGATGTAGCGCTTCATCTTCGGGTTCCACCGACGGGTCTGGTGCCCGAAGTGCACGCCGCTGTCGAGCAGCTGCTTCATGGTGACGACGGCCATTGCCGGAATCAACCTCTTCTGTGTCGTGCGCGCTCAAGGGCGCGCTGCTCGGTTTTGTCGCTCGCGGCCGGGTGGCCGTTCGCCCTGGTGCCCGTGCCGGTGCCCGGACCCTGGAGCAAGGACTTCAGGGACCGCCGGACACCGTGCGACTCGCCCGGCTGGATGGTGCGAAGCCGGGGGAACGCGCACGTGCACGCGAAGTCAGCCCGCTCACGCGGACCGCGGAGAAGATTCTACCCCCTGCCACCAGCCCCTCCCCCACCGGCGGCCGCAGAGCCCGGCAGTTGTCCACATCGCCTCGAGTTATCCACAGATTCGCCGTCGCGGTCCCGGGGTGGGCGTTGGTGCCGCAGGCTGGTGGCATGGAGTTGATCAGCGGGTTCCGGTGGTGGGTGTCGAGATGGGTCGCGGTTGGGTTTTCCCTGGTCGTGGGGGTTTTTTTGGGGTTTGGAGGTGGGGCCTCGGCGGGCTCGGCGGCAGGTTGGGCGGCGGGCTTGGGGCTGCGGTGCCGGTGTCGGCTGGGTTGGGGATGGCTGGGGTCCCGGACGCCGGCGTTGGACCGTCGCCGCCTGCGGCGGAGGTGTGGACAGACGGGTCGGCGCCACCCGCGGCGGCGGAGTCATGGCCTGCCGAGGCGGCGGCGTCTTGGGCCGCTGCACCAGCGGAGTCACGGCCTGCCGCAGCAGCGGCATCCTGGGCCGCCACAGCGCAGTCCTGGCCTGCCACAGCGGCGAAGTCCAGGGCTGCTGCAGCAGCGTCTAGGCCCACTGCACCGGCGGAGTTGCGGCCTGCCTCACCAGCGGCGTCCTGGCCTGCCGCCGCAGCGGAGTCCTGGGTAGCTGCCTCTCTGGCCGAACCCGTCGCGGCCGAGTCGTGGGCAACCGCGCTCATGGCACCTGTCATTCAGCCATCCGTGGCGCGCTCGGCCACCTCCTGGGCGATCAGCCCACACACCGCGCAGCAGTCTCGGCTCTCCTGGCCGTTGTCACCCGTTCCGGTGGTCACCAAGTACTTCGACGCACCCGAAACCCCCTACAGCGCCGGGCACCGCGGGGTCGATCTGGCCGCCGTGCCCGGTCAGGAGGTGCTGGCGGCGGATGCCGGCGTCGTCGTGTTCGCCGGGCTCGTGGCCGGGCGGCCCGTGATGTCCGTCGACCACGATGGCGGGCTGCGCACCACCTACGAGCCCGTCGCGGCGAAGGTGGCCGTCGGCGAGCAGATCTACCGGGGCCAGGTGCTCGGCACCGTCCTCGCCGGGCACCCCGGCTGCCTGGTGGCGGCCTGCCTGCACTGGGGCGTCCGGCGCGGCGACGAGTACGTCGATCCCCTCGCCTTGACCGGCGAGGTCGGCGAATACCGGCTCAAGCCGTGGGGAGGTGATCCCTGATCAGGCGCCGGTCTGCTCGACCAGCTTAGCGCGCAGCCGCATGACGGCCCGTGTGTGCAGCTGGCTGACCCGCGACTCGGTGACGCCGAGGACCTTGCCGATCTCGGCGAGGGTCAGGCTCTCGAAGTAGTAGAGGCTGACCACGATCTTGTCGCGTTCGGTCAGCTGCCCGATGGCCTGCGCGAGCTGGCGGCGGTTGTCCTGGTCGACGAGCACCGCGACCGGGTCGACGGCGTCGTCGTCGGGCAGCGTGTCGACCAGCGAGCCGCTGTCCTTGCCCGCGGCGACCAGGTCCTCCAGCGCGACGACGCTGGTGAGCTGCAGCTGGCCGTAGAAGTCGCGCAGGTCGTCGAGGCCGATGCCGAGCTCGGCGGCGAGCTCCGCGTCGGTCGGCGTGCGGTGCAGGCGGGCGCCGAGGCGTTCCAGCGCGCGCTCGGCCTCCTTGGCCTTGCTGCGGACCGCGCGCGGCACCCAGTCCTGCGAACGGAGGTCGTCGAGGATCGCGCCGCGGATGCGCTGCATCGCGTAGGTCTCGAAGCGCAGGCCGCGCTCGGGGTCGAACTTCTCGATCGCGTCGACGAGCCCGAAGATGCCGGACTGCACGAGGTCGCCCACGTCGACGTGCGTCGGCAGGCCGGTGCCGACCCGGCCCGCGACGTACTTGACCAGCGGGGCGTAGTGCAACACGAGCCGATCGCGCGACGCCTGGTCCGGGCTGTCGGCGAACTGCCGCCACAGCGCCGCGATCCCGGCGTCGACCTCGTAGCCGGCCCGGGCTTCCCCGGGCGCGGCGACGTCACCGCGGGTGTTCACCCCGGTGGCATCGGTCACGTGCGGTCCTGCGGTCATTGCACAGTCGTTCTCGGCATGCGGCTCAGTGTCGTCTCCGTGCTCGTGCGGATGCGCGTGCGCCGCCGGGCCCGCTGGTGACGACCCCGGCGAGGCTCCCTGGGCCGCCTCAGGCCCTGGGGTGCGCTCGGTCATGGATCGCTTTCAACCGGTCGACGGTCACATGAGTGTAGAGCTGCGTCGTGGCAAGCGTAGCGTGACCAAGCAGTTCCTGAACGCTCCTGAGATCGGCGCCCCCTTCCAGCAGATGTGTCGCCGCCGAATGGCGCAGGCCGTGGGGCCCCATGTCGGTCGCTCCGGGCACCGCCGAGACGGCGTCGTGCACCACCCGCCGCACCGCCCGCGGGTCGACGCGTTTGCCCCGGACACCAAGGAAAAGCGCGGGTTCGACGCTTTCACCGGCGGTTTCCGTGACGATCTTCGGACGCCCCTCCTCGATCCAGTCCGTCAGCGCTTCTCCCGCCGGCACGCCGAACGGGACGACCCGTTCCTTGCCGCCCTTGCCGAGCACCGTCACGACACGACGGGAGAAATCGGCCTCGCCGACGTCCAGCCCGCACAACTCGGACACGCGGATGCCGGTCGCGTACAGCAGCTCGACGATCGCGCGATCACGCAGCGCCACCGGATCCCGCTCAGCGGCGCCCGCCGCCGACGCCTGCATGACCTCTCCGGCCTGCCCGGCGCGCAGCACCCCGGGCAGAGTGCGGTGCGCCCGCGGCGCGGCCAGCCGGCCACCGGGGTCGGTGGCGAGGACCTCGGTGCGGTGCGCCCATGCGGTGAACGTCCGGGCGGAGGCCGCCCGTCGCGCGAGCGTCGTGCGGCTCGCTCCCCCGGACTGCTGCGCGGCGAGCCACGACCGCAGCCGTGCGAGATCCAGGTCCGCGAGCGCGCCACCGCCGTCCACGACGAACGCCAGCAGCGAAACCGCGTCGCCGATGTACGCCCGGACGGTGTGCGCGGACAGGCCGCGCTCGAGCCCGAGGTGCCGTTCGTAGCCGGTGACGACGGCCTGGACCGGCTCGGGCAGCGCGGCCCGGAGCGCGCGCAGGTCCGGACGGCGGGCCCGGCCGGAGCGTGGTGGCGGCATGGATGTCACGCTGCGCGAACAACCGCCCCCGGTCAAGGATCGCCACGCGGGCCCACCGGACCGGCCGAACAATTTCGCCGATTTCGCCAGGAATCCGTGGCGTTCACGCGCTTTCCCTTCGCCGTCGCCAGCCCGCTTCCCCGCGGACGGCGAATCCGTCGATCCCCAGTGCGGGCAGCAAAGAGCGGATTGTCCGCAGCGGGAGGCCGGATTCGGCGGCGATCTCGGCATCGGACCGGTCCGCGCGCACGGCGAGTGCCTCATAAGCCCGCAACGCGTCGGGGCCGAGCCGGTCGGTCGGCCGTTTCGGCCGGGCCGAGGTGTCCTCGGCGATGCCGAAGCGGCCCACGGTCTCGAGGACCTGGTCGACGGTCGAAACGAGTGTTGCGCGGGCGTCGCGGATCAGCTCGTGGCAGCCGACGGACATCGCGGACGAGACCGGGCCCGGCACCGCCATCACGACCTTGCCGAGCGCGCCGGCGGTGCTCGCGGTGTTCCGGGCGCCGCTGCGCCGCCCCGCCTCGACGACCAAAGTGCCTTCGGTGAGCGCGGCGATGAGCCGGTTCCGGACCAGGAAGCGGTGACGCGCCGGCGGCGTGCCGGGCGGGTACTCGCTGACGATCGCGCCGCCGTTGCGGGCGATCTTGTTCAGCAGCGCGACATGCCCGGCCGGGTAGCCGCCGTCGACGGCGCACCCGAGCACGGCGACGGTGACCCCGTCGGCGGCGAGCGCGCCGCGGTGCGCCGCGCCGTCGATGCCGTAGGCCGCACCGGAGAAGACGGGCACACTCCGAGCAGCCAGCCCGTAGGCCATCTCGGCGGCGTAGTGCTCGCCGTACTCGGTCGCCGCGCGAGCTCCGACGACGGCCACGGCGCGATCGGCTGCGGTCCCGAGAGCCACGTCTCCGGCAACCCACAGAGCCAACGGCGGAACGGCCTCGGCCACCCCGCGCCGAGCGGCGAGGTCGAGGGCGAGCAGCGGCCACCCCGGCCACTCGTCATCCTCGGGCACGACCAGCCGCGCACCGGCGGCCGCGGCCCGCGCGAAGTCCTGCTCGACGAAGTCGTAGCCCCGGCGCGCCTCGGCCACTTTCAGGACCTCGGGCGGGCAGTCGCCGGCGCGCACCAGACCGGCGGCTTTCACCGGCCCGTGCCGCGCCACGAAGGCGACGAGCGCCGGCGCGGGCGGTTCGGCTACCCGCAGCAGGTAGGCGCGAGCTCGGCGCAGCTCGTCGACGCTCATGCGGCTGCCCCTCTCCGGAGGTACGGCGCCGGCGAGGCCTGATCACCCACGACCTTCTTATGCGACCTGCCGCTGACGGCATTCGTGCAGGCAGCCGCTATGGCCAAGCCGCAGCCGACGGACTGCTCCGCCTTCCTCATCTGTTCGGCCGGGAGGTCGCTGGCGCGCGGCGAGAGCGCGCGATCCTGGCGGATACTTTGCTCGCTCGATCCGGCGGCGGCCGCGTAGAAACCGCTGCGGACGAGATGCCCTCGCCTCGTTGCGAACCCAGCCGGGAAACCGGGCGCAACGGAGGAAGACACGCAAACTCCGTCGAACCTCTGCGCGCTCATGCGGCCACCCGTTCGCGGAAGGCCAGGGCCGAGCCGACCTGTTCTGCGCCGGGGCGGGGCTCGCCGTCCAGGTCGGCCAGGGTCCATGCGATGCGGAGGCAGCGGTCGGCGCCTCGGCCGCTCAGTATTCCGCGGTCCATTGCTCGGTCCAGCAACACCGTTGCCTCGGCCGGGAGGCCGAACTCGCGGCGCAGGGCCGGGCCGGGGACTTCGGAGTTCGAGCGCCAGCCGTGGTTGTGCCAACGGTGGGCTGCGCGATCGCGGGCCTGCAGGACGCGGGCGCGGACGGTCTCCGAAGTCTCCGTCGAGCCCGTGTCGTGCGCGTTGATCGCACTCAACGGCCGTAGGCGGACTCGGAGGTCGACGCGATCCAGCAGCGGACCGGACAGCCGGCCGAGGTAGCGGCGACGGGCGGCCGGCGAGCACACGCAGTCCGCGTCCTTCGGTGGTGCGCACGCGCACGGGTTGGTCGCCAGGATCAGCTGGAACCGTGCCGGGTACGTGATCGCTCCCTTGACCCGCGCGATGCGGACCTCGCCCTCCTCCAGAACCGTGCGCAGCGACTCGAGGCGTTGGCCGCCGAACTCGCAGACCTCGTCGAGGAACAGCACGCCGCGGTGGGCGCGGCTGATCGCGCCCGGGGAGGCCAGCCCGCTTCCGCCGCCGATCAGGGCCGCCACCGTGATCGAATGGTGCGGGGCCACGAACGGCGGGACCGTGACCAGCGGCGACGACTTCGACAACGAGCCGTCGACCGAGTGGACCGCCGTGACTTCCAAGGACTCCTCCGCCGACAACCGCGGGAGGAGGCCGGGCAGGCGACGGGCGAGCATCGTCTTGCCCACCCCGGGCGGCCCGGTCAGCAGGAGGTGGTGCCCGCCCGCCGCCGCGACCTCCAGGGCCCAGCGCGCCTCCGGTTGGCCGACGACGTCGGCGAGGTCCGGCACCGTCGGGGGCACGGCGGGTTCGGGCGGTCCCGGACGCGCCAGCTCGCCCTCGTTCTGGAGCCACGCCACCAGGTCACGCAAGCGCGCCGCGCCGCCGACTTCGATGCCGTCGACCAACGCCGCCTCGACCAGGGAGTCCGCGGGCACGACGGCACGTTCGTAACCCGCCGCACGCGCCGCCAGGAGGCCCGGGAGGATGCCCCGGACCGGGCGGACGCGACCGTCGAGCGCGAGCTCGCCGAGCAGGACCGTGCCGAGCAGGCGTGTTGCCGGGACCGCTCCCGTGGCCGCGAGCACGGCGGCCGCGATGCCGAGGTCGTAGGCCGAGCCGACCTTCGGCAGGTTCGCCGGGGACAGGCCGAGCGTCACCTTGCCGTCCGGCCAGGGCTGGCCCGAGTTGCGGACGGCCGAGCGAACGCGGTCCTTGGCCTCGCGCAGCCCGGCGTCAGGGAGACCGACGAGCGTGACGCGGCTGAGGCCCCCGCCGAGGTCGGCCTCGATCTCGATCAGCCGGCCGTCGATGCCGAGGAGGGCCACCGACCAGGCTTTGGCGATGGGCATCAGAACGCCGCCTCGATGTGCTGGATGCGGGGGCTCGTGCCGGCTTCGGCGAGGATCGTGACGACGTCGTAGCGGATCGGGCACCAGCCGATGCGGAACTCGCGTAGCCAGCGTTGGGCGGCGCGGCGGACTCGGCCGGCTTTCTCTTCGGTGACCGTTTCGGACGGGAGGCCGAACTCGATGCCGGTGCGGGTCTTGACCTCGCAGAAGATCACGCGGGCGCGGTCGGTGAGAACGAGGTCCAGCTCGCCTTCGCGGCAGCGCCAGTTGCGGTCGAGCAGGACCAGGCCGCGGTCCTGCAGGTGCCGGGCGGCGACGTCCTCACCCCAGGCGCCCAGGTTCCGGCGGTGTGCTGCGAGCTGGTCGGTGCCCGTCATCGTGGTGGCCCCCTCGTCGGTCACCGGGACGGTCCCGGCGGTCACGGTGTGTGCGCGTTCGACGGTGCCAGGGCTCGGGGTGGGGCGGCCAGACCCGGATCGCCGGACTGTGGACAACCGGGGGTATGTGGACAACTGGTCCACGGAATGCCGGTGGGACCGGCGAAATGTCGGTCCGGTGTGCTACCGGCCAGGGTCGACCACGCGTGACTGAGGGGTCAACTCGCGTGATCGGAGGGTCGACACGTGTGACTGAAGGGGCGACACGGCGGCGGAAACGAAACGCGCCGGCTCATCGTGGGATGAGCCGGCGCGGGTTGTGGAACGAGGGGGTCAGCCTGAGAACGGGCCGTCCTCGGGCAGGCGGAGGTCCGGCTTGTCCAGCTCCTCCACGTTGACGTCCTTGAACGTGATGACCCGGACGTGCTTGACGAAGCGGGCCGGGCGGTACATGTCCCAGACCCACGCGTCGGACATGCGGACCTCGAAGTACACCTCGCCGCCGCCGTCGCGGACCTGGACGTCCACCGCGTTGGCCAGATAGAACCGCCGCTCGGTCTCCACCACGTACGAGAACTGACCCACTATGTCGCGGTACTCGCGGTACAGCGAGAGCTCCATCTCGGTCTCGTACTTCTCGAGATCCTCTGCGCTCATGAAATCCGCGCCCCTCCTCGGGATCGTGCTGCTGCTCCGCCGGCGGAGCGTTCATTGTGACCCACACCCGCGGCCGGGGCATGCAACGGCAGGGTGAGTTGTGGCTCGAGTGCTTCGTCGAGGACCGCGGCGAGGCCCGCGGTGGACCCCGTCTCCATCGCCTTCTCCAGCGCCGCGTAGGTCAGCAGGACCGGCCGCGCGGGGCGCACGCCGTGCTTGATGGCCGCCTTCGCCACGTTCGTGTACGACCAGCGGTGGACGTCGCTCGGCCCGTGTTCGTGCAGCGCCGCGAGGTGCTCGGACGTGCTGTATCCCTTGTGCACGTCGAAACCGTAGTGCGGGAGGTCGTCGTGGTAGCCCGCCATGATGCGGTCGCGCGTCACCTTCGCCAGCACCGACGCCGCCGCGATGCAGGCCACCGAGCGGTCGCCCTTGATCACCGCCGTGTTCGGCGCGGTCAGGCCCGGGACCCGGAACCCGTCGGTGAGGACGTAGCCCGGGGAGACCCGCAGGGCCGCCGCGGCGCGGCGCATGCCCTCCAGGTTCATCACCCGGATGCCGTAGCGGTCGACCTCCGCGGTCGGGATGACGATCACCGAATAGTCGACGGCCCGGGCGAGGACCAGGTCGTAGACCCGGTCCCGCGCCTTCGCCGTCATCAGCTTGGAGTCCGTCAGCTCGGTGAGCCTCGCCGCGTCACCCTGCTTGAGCACGCAGGCCGCGACCACCAGCGGCCCCGCGCACGCCCCGGCACCGGCTTCGTCGACACCGGCGACCGGGCCGAGACCACGGCGGTCGAGCGCGCCCTGCAGCCCCCAGAAGAGGTCGCCGCGCACCACGGCCCGCGGCGGCCGGATGGGCTCGGCCGCGGTGAGGGGAACGGGAAGAGTCAAGGCTGGTTCACCCGTCTGCCGACACGGATCGGGTGGCTAGCGTTTCCGCCCGGCCGCCCGGCTCAGTCCGGACTTGAGCTTGCGCCCGAAGAACAGCACCGGCCAAGCCGCCGCGATCCCGGCGCCGAGCGGGAGACCGCTCTGCCACGCCGGCGCGCCGAGCGCGACCGGCTGGGCCGACTCCTGCGGGTTGTGGTCGGTGATGCCGCCCCACCGGCCCGGCGGCAGAACGATGATCCGCGCCTTGCCGATGATGTTGTCCACGGGGACCGCGCCGTTCACGCCGCCGCCGCCCTGGAACCGGGAGTCGTCGGAGTTGTTGCGGTTGTCGCCCTGGACCCAGACCGTGCCGGCCGGAACCTTGACCGGCTCGAAGGTCTTCTGCTCCTGGTTCGACGGGTCTTCCCAGTGGATGTACGGCTCGTCGAGCGCCTTGCCGTCCACGATCATCCGGCCCTGCGGGTCGCAGCACTGGACGGTCTGGCCGCCGACGGCGATGACCCGCTTCACGAAGTCACGCTCGTCCGGCGGGGCGAACCCGACCAGCGAGCCGAGCCCGCGCAGGCCCTGGACGACGATGTTGCTCGACTCCTGCGGCGCGATCTCGTTGTTGATCCACGCCTGCGGGCCCTTGAACACGATCACGTCACCCGGGGAGGGCTCGGTGAAGTCGTAGGTGACGCGGTCGACCAGGATCCGGTCGCCGGTGCAGCCGGGGCACCCGTGCAGGGTGGCCTCCATGGACCCCGAGGGGATCATGAAGACCTTCGCGAGGAATGTCTGGATCAGGATCGTGAGCACCAAGGCGATCACGAGCAGGATCGGCAGTTCCTTCCAGAACGACCGTTTCTTGGCGGGTTTGGCTCGCCGCCGGCGGGATCCCCCGCGCTCCTCGGAGCGGGACAGCCTGGGCTTGTCCTCTTCGGAGCGATCGGGGTCATCCTCAGGAGCGTTCTGGGACACGGGTTCGGCCACGTCGTCAGGCTACCGGTAACCGGGTTGTGACTCAGTTAGCCGAGGCCGTCTCGCGGTTCTCGCGGCGCTCCTTGATCTTGGCCTTCTTGCCGCGGAGGTCACGCAGGTAGTACAGCTTCGCGCGCCGCACGTCGCCGCGCTTGTGGACCTCGATCGAGGCGATGTTCGGGGTGTGCACCGGGAAGGTGCGCTCCACGCCGACGCCGAAGGAGACCTTGCGGACGGTGAAGGTCTCCCGGATGCCGCCGCCCTGACGGCGGATCACGACGCCCTGGAAGACCTGGTTGCGCTCGCGGTTGCCCTCGATGACGCGGACACTCACCTTGAGCGTGTCGCCCGGGCGGAAGTCCGGGATGTCGGAACGCAGCGACTGCTTGTCCAGCGCGTCCAGGGTGTTCATCGGTGGTCCGTCCTCGTCTTCGTATGGCTTGCGTACACGTCCCGGGCGCGCAACGGTCACGCTGCGGGCGACCCGGGGGCTGATGGCGGGCTCGTGGACGAGGAGGTCCACTCACGCCAACCTGTCAAGTATCGCAGACGGCGGTTCGGGCGAACGAACCGGCCCTATGCCTGCTCGGGGTCCAAGCCCTCCAGGACCCCGCGATCGTGCTTGCCGAGACTACCTTCCGGCAGCGCGGCGAGGAGATCCGGGCGGCGCCGGGCGGTGCGCTCCAGGGCCTGGTCACGCCGCCAGCGGTCGATCAGCGCGTGGTTGCCGGAGCGCAGGACGTCCGGCACGGCCAGGTCGCGCCACACTTCCGGGCGGGTGTAGCTGGGGCCTTCGAGGAGGCCGTCGGAGAAGGAGTCCTCGGCGGCCGAGCGCGCGTTGCCGAGCACGCCGGGCAGCAGCCGGACGACGGCTTCGACGATGACCAGCACCGCCGCTTCGCCGCCGACCAGGACGTAGTCGCCGATCGAGACCTCGTCGACGGGCATCCGTCGGGCGGCGTCGTCGACGACGCGCTGGTCGATGCCCTCGTACCGGCCGCAGGCGAACACGAGGTGTTTCTCGGCCGCGTAGGCGTGCGCCAGCTCCTGGGTGAACGGCCTGCCCGCCGGGGTCGGCACGACGAGCCGCGCCCCGTCTCCGCAGACGTCGTCCAGCGCCGGGCCCCAGATCTGCGGCTTCATGACCATGCCCGGGCCGCCGCCGTAGGGCGCGTCGTCGACCGCGCGGTGCACGTCGTGGGTCCAGTCACGCAGGTCGTGCACGCCGACCTCGATCAGGCCGCGGTCGATCGCCCGGCCCAGCAGCGCGGCGCGCAGCGGGTCGAGGTACTCGGGGAAGATCGTGACGACGTCGATGCGCACCCGGTCACCAGTTCCAGTACTCGGTGGCCTCGGCGTGCCACGGGGACTCGACCTGCTGGTCGATCGTGAAGGCCATGCCGAGCCCCTGCGCGATCCGGATGTCGCGGCGCTTCGTCTCGCGCAACGGCGAGCCGGCGGGCAGCCCCTGGTCGGACGACCAGGACTCGCTCTGCGTGATGCATGTCCGGGCGCCGAAGCGGGCCGTGCTGCACGGCGCGGGCGCGTGCCAGGTCTGCACGTGCTTGAAGCGGAAGTTCTTGCCGCTGCTCTGCTCGGTGATGGTCCCTTCGGCGACCAGCTGGTAGTCCGAGGCCGGGACGTTCCAGCGGACGTAGTGCTGCTGTCCCCCGTGCGACGGGATCGGCGTGCAGGCTCCGCCCTCGCACAGCGACTCGCTGGTCACGCGTTCGGTGTAGTAGGTGCCGTTGTCGTGCCAGCCGTCGAGCAGCACCCAGTCGCCGTCGTGGACGAAGTGCTCGGCGTAGGACGGCGGCCAGGTGACCGGGTCGCCCCAGGAGATCTGCGATTCGGTGGCCGACTGAGGCGACCAGGCCCACTGGTACGCCTTCTCGCCCGGCGGCGCGAACTGGCCCGCGCTGCGCTGGAACATCATCGAGAAGTCGCCGTAGGTGGGGCCCGCGGCCTCGGCCGGAGGCGCGAGGACCGAGGCGAGCAGCAGTGCCGCGACAGCGGCCGTCCAGCGCCTCATGCGTCGAGCAGGCCTTCCGGCGGGTCGAGGACGACGCGGCCGCCCGCGACGTCCACCGTGGGGACGATCGCGCGCACGAACGGAACCAGGACCTCGCGGCCCTCGACGTCGACCTCCAGCAGCTCGCCCGCGGGCGAGTGGACGATCTCGACGACCTTGCCGACGACCGTCCCGTCGAGCAGCTCGGCCCGCAGGCCGGCCAGCTCGTGGTCGTAGAACTCGTCGGGGTCCTCGGTCGGCGGCAGCGTGCCGGTGTCGGCGATGAGGAGCGCGCCCCGCAGCGTCTCGGCGACGTCGCGGGTCAGAACCTCCTCGAAACGCACCAGCAGCCGCCCGCTGTGTTCGCGGGCGGCTGCGATGGTGAGTTCCCTTGTGCTGCCGTCACGCAGCTTGGTCGTCACGGCCGCACCGACCCGGAACCGCTGGTCCGGCGAGTCCGTGCGCACGTCCACCGCGAGCTCCCCGCGGATTCCGTGCGCCTTGGCGATGCGACCGACTACGACGTCCATGACCGTTTCCGAAACAGGCTTCAGCGGTCGGTGTCGACGACGTCCACGCGGACGCCGCGGCCACCGATGCCGCCCATGACGGTGCGCAGGGCGGTCGCGGTGCGACCACCCCGGCCGATCACCTTGCCCAGGTCGTCGGGGTGCACGTGCACCTCGAGCGTCCGGCCACGGCGCGTGGTCAGCAGCTCGACCCGGACCTCGTCCGGGTTGTCGACGATCCCGCGCACCAGGTGCTCGAGGGAGTCAGCCAGAAAGCTCACTCGGCCTTCTCACCCTCGGTGGCTTCGGCCTTCTCGGCCTCGGCCTTCTTCGGGGCGGACTTCTTCTTCGGCGTGGTGGCCTCGGTGGAGGGCTCCTCACCGGCCGCGGCCAGCGCCGCGTTGAACAGGTCCTGCTTGGACGGCTTCGGCTCGGCCACCTTCAGGGTGCCCTCGGCGCCCGGCAGGCCCTTGAACTTCTGCCAGTCACCGGTGATCTCCAGCAGGCGCTGGACCGGCTCGGTCGGCAGCGCGCCGACACCCAGCCAGTACTGGGCGCGCTCGGAGACGACCTCGATGAGGCTCGGCTCTTCCTTCGGGTGGTACTTGCCGATCGTCTCGATGGCCTTGCCGTCCCGGCGGGTGCGCGCGTCGGCGACGATGATGCGGTAGTACGGCGCACGGATCTTGCCGAGGCGCTGCAGCTTGATCTTGACGGCCACGGGTGTGGGTTCTCCTCGAGTCTCTCTGGTACTGGGCTGGGCGCACGCGGGCCGAGTGGGGACACGGACGCGGGCACCCGAAGGTCAGGAGCTTTCGCACGGTGAGAGGGTCCGGCGGAAGCAGGCAGTGCACCATTCTGCCAGACGGCCTCCGCGACCGGCCGAAGAGGCTCAGAAAGAGGCCACGCCGAGCGCGCCGAGCAGGATGGTGAGCGCCGGGAGGAAGTTGTTGACCTGGTGCGCGACGATGCTGGCGGGCAGCCGTCCGGTGACCAGCCGGGCCAGGCCGATCGGCACCGCGATGACCAGCAGCAACGTCGTCCGCAGCGGCTCCAGGTGGCTGGCCGCGAACACCGCCGTCGACAGCAGGAAGGCGGCCGCGCCCGCCCAGCGCTCGCTGCGCCACTGCAGCTGTTCCGCGGCGCCCCAGAGCAGGCCGCGGTAGATGACCTCTTCGCAGATCGGGCCGAGCAGCCAGAGGTAGACGAACATCACCACGGCCGCCGACACCGACATCTTGCGGTCCTCGACCAGGGCGCTGATCGCCGACGTCGCGTTGGCGTCGCCGACCAGCTGCGTCCAGAGGTAGGCGCCGAGGGTGGTGAACACGAGCCCGACGCAGCCGTACCGGACGCCGGTCCTGACGTCGGACCAGCGCCATTCGAGCCGCAGGTCGACGATCGGGCCGTTGCCCCGGACGTAGGTGACCAGCACGGCGACGGCGGCCGCGATCATCGTCGGCAGCATGGTGCCGAGCAGCACGACGCGCATCGGCAGCGGGCCGGGCCCGGTGTCGCCGACCAGCACCGACACGAACGCCGCGGACGACAGCAGGACCACTTCGACGAGCAGGAACGCCCCGAACCCCCAGCGGTGCCGCGGCAGGGGCGGCAGGAAGGCCGTCGCCGCGGGCTCCTCGGGCTCGGGCAACGCGTCGGGAGCCGGGTCCCGAGGCTGGGAAGTGGTCACGCCTGCCCTCCGCGATCGCTCGGCTCCTCCGCCCGAGCCTAGCCGCCGGAGGGTGATCACACAGTGCCCGTCCGACTACTGTCCATCGATCTTCGTAATGGTTTCAGTGCGCGACGAACAGCAGGACCGCGGGCGGCAGGTTGTTCGCCGCGTGCGCGATCACCCCGGCGCTCACCCGGCCGGACAGGTGCCGGGCCAGGCCGATCGCGATGCCCTGGCCGAAGAGCGCGATCGTGCGGGTCGGCTCGCCGTGCAGCTGCGCGAACACCAGCGCGGTGAGCACCAGGACCACCCAGGGCGGGATCCGGTGGAACGACAGCGCGTTCCACAGCGTGCCGCGGACCAGCAGCTCTTCGGTGATCGGGGCGCCGGCGATGACGATCACCGCGGCGAGCACCAGCCAGACCGTGTCGCCGTCGAAGGTGTCGGCGAGGTCGGTCAGCGGGCTGTCGGAGACGTCGTCGGCGCCGTAGATCGCGATCAGCACCAGGTTGAGCCCGTACCCGACGACCAGGGCGAGCACCCCGCAGGCGAGGCCGATCCGGACGTCGCGCCAGGTCGGTTTGAGCCCGAAGTCGGCGCGCAGGCCGCCGCCCCAGCGCCACGAGCCCACCGCCGGGCCGAGCCCGAGCAGGAGGTTGGGCACGAACGCCAGGAGCAGCAGCGGGCCGATGTCCCGCAGCTCCAGGGGGTCGAACTCACCGACGTTGCGGTTGACCGCCGCGGCGATGACGAGGTTGACCAGGTAGTAGCCGGCGATCCCCGCGAAGAACGCCACGAAACACCAGTGCGCTCCCAGCACGCGCCGTGCGCCGTCGTCGTCCGTCACAGGGTCCAACGCTACTGTGCCGATGTTTGCCGATCCGACAGCAGCCACGGCGGAAACAGGCACCTCGTGCTGATCGGTTGCGAAACGTATCCGCCTACCTTCGGCCGGATCGGCAAAGTGCCGGTCCCGCAAGGAAAACGGCGGGGTCTACGCGTAGACGACACCGCCGAGCACGATGTGCTCCGGATGCCGCAGGACGCCCAGGTCCTCGCGCGGGTCGCTCGGGTAGACGAGCAGGTCGGCGGGTGCGCCGTCGGTGATCCCGGGGTGGCCGAGCCAGTCGCGGGCGGCCCACGACCCGCTCGCGAGGGCCTGCTCCCGGGTCATGCCCGCGTGGTGCAGGGCCTCGATCTCGTCGACGAGCCTGCCGTGCTCGACCATGCCCCCGGCGTCGCTGCCCGCGAAAACGCGTACGCCCGCTTCGACGGCCGTGGCGACCATCTCGCCGACGCCGGCGTGCAGCGCCCGCATGTGCGCCGCGTAGGCCGGGTACTTGCCCGCCTTGTCCGCGATGCCCGGGAAGTTCTCGATGTTGATCAGCGTCGGCACCAGCGCGACGTCGTGACGCGCCAGCTCGGCGAGCTGGTCGGCGCTCAGGCCGGTGCCGTGCTCGAGGCAGTCGATGCCGGACGCGATCAGCCCGGGCAGCGCCGCTTCGCCGAACACGTGCGCGGTGACGCGGGCGCCGTGGTCGTGCGCGACCTTGACGGCTTCGGCCAGGACGTCGTCCGGCCACAGCGGCGCGAGGTCGCCGGCGCCGCGGTCGATCCAGTCGCCGACCAGCTTGACCCAGCCGTCGCCGTCGCGGGCCTGGTCGGCGACGGCCGCGGGCAGCTGCGCGGGGTCGTCCAGCTCGAGGCCGAGCCCCGGGACGTAGCGCCTGGCCAGGGCGAGGTGGCGGCCGGCGCGGATGATCGTCGGCAGGTCGGCGCGCTGCTGCAGCGGCCGGACGTCGATCGGCAGGCCGCAGTCGCGGATGAGCAGCGTCCCGGCGGCACGGTCGGCCAGGGCCTGCGAAGCCGCTTCTTCGAGCGACACCGGCCCGCCGACGCCGATGCCCGGGTGGCAGTGGGCGTCGACCAGGCCGGGCACGAGGAAGACGTCGCGGCCCAGCGTCTCGGCGTCCGGCACCGGCTCGAACGAGATCCGGCCGCCGCTGACCCAGAGGTCCCGGGACTCGCCGCCGGGCAGGACCACCCCGGCGGCGTGGAGCGCGGTGCTCAATTGTCCTTGGGGTTCTTCGGCAGCTTGAACTTCGTCGGGTCGAAGCCCGGGACGTCGTTCATCCCGCCCAGCTTCGACAGGTCGGGCATGCCACCGCCGCCCGGCATCCCGCCGCCCGGGGGCAGCATCGGCATGCCGCCGGGGAAGCCGCCGCGGACCTTGGGCTGCGTCGGGCCGCGGCCCTTCTTGCCCTTCTTGCCCTTGCGCGACTTGGAGCCGCCGCCCCCGCCGCCGAAGCCGAACCGGCCGGCCATCTGGGCCATCATCTTGCGGGCCTCGAAGAACCGGTTGACCAGGTCGTTGACCTCGCGCACGGTGACGCCGGAGCCGTTGGCGATGCGCAGCCGCCGCGAACCGTTGATGATCTTCGGGTCGTCGCGCTCGGCCGGGGTCATGCCGCGGATGATCGCCTGCAGCTTGTCCAGGTGCTTGTCGTCGACCTGGGCCAGCTGGTCCTTCATCTGACCGGCGCCCGGCAGCATGCCGAGCAGGTTGCCGATCGGGCCCATCTTGCGGACCGCGAGCATCTGCTCGAGGAAGTCCTCCAGCGTCAGCTGGCCGCTGGACAGCTTCGCGGCGGCCTTCTCGGCCTGGTCCTGGTCGAAGGCCTGCTCGGCCTGCTCGATCAGGGTCAGGACGTCACCCATGCCGAGGATGCGCGAGGCCATCCGGTCCGGGTGGAAGGTGTCGAAGTCCTCGAGCTTCTCGCCGTTCGAGGCGAAGAGGATCGGCTGGCCGGTGACCTCGCGGACGCTCAGCGCGGCACCACCGCGGGCGTCACCGTCGAGCTTCGTGAGCACCACGCCGGTGAAGCCGACGCCGTCGCGGAACGCCTCGGCCGTGGTCACGGCGTCCTGGCCGATCATCGCGTCGACGACGAACAGCGTCTCGTCCGGCTGGACGGCGTCGCGGATGTCGGCGGCCTGCTTCATCAGCTCTTCGTCGACGCCCAGGCGGCCCGCGGTGTCGACCACGACGACGTCGTGCTGGGCGTGCTTCGCCTCGGCGATGGCGCGGCGGGCGACGTCGACCGGGTCGCCGACGCCGTTGCCCGGCTCCGGCGCGAAGGTGACGACGCCGGCGCGCTCGCCGACGACCTGCAGCTGCGTGACGGCGTTCGGGCGCTGGAGGTCACACGCGACGAGCATCGGCGCGTGGCCCTGCTTCTTCAGCCAGAGCGCGAGCTTGCCGGCGAGCGTCGTCTTACCGGCGCCCTGCAGACCCGCGAGCATGATCACGGTCGGCGGGTTCTTGGCCAGGTTCAGCCGCCGGGTCTCGCCGCCGAGGATCCCGACGAGCTCCTCGTTGACGATCTTGATGACCTGCTGCGCGGGGTTGAGCGCCTGGGAGACCTCGGCGCCCTTCGCCCGTTCCTTGATCCTCGCGATGAAGGTCTTGACCACGCCGAGGGCGACGTCGGCCTCCAGCAGCGCGATGCGGATCTCGCGCGCGGTGGCGTCGATGTCGGCGTCGGACAGCTTGCCCTTGCGCGTGAGCGTCTGAAGGGCGGCGGTGAGCCGATCGGAGAGGGTGTCGAACACGGGTGTGCACGCTCCAGCTGGGTCGAGAGTGGCGCGCCGGACGAGGCCGGCACCTCCGAGGGTAGTCGCTCGGGCTTCCCCGCCTCGCGGGTACGCAAAAGTCGTGCACCCGATCAGTACGCGCGCACGTAGTACCCGACCGGCAACATCGGGAAAATGTCTGGCACGCGTCTCCGAGATAAGTAAACATACGTGTATGACTTCCGCGACCAGACCCCGGCCGTCGCTCGCCGAACCGGCCGTCGACACCGACGAGCCGGTCCCCCTCCGGCGGATCGCCGGGCTGTTCCACGCGCACCGCGGGCCCCTGGCCGCGCTGTTCTCGCTGATCGTGCTGCAGGCCGGGCTCGGCGTCGTGTCGCCGTTCCTCCTGCGCGAGATCCTCGACACCGCCCTGCCGCACCGCGACACGCTCCTGATCAGCCTGCTGGCCGCCGGGATGATCGTCTGTGCGGTCGGCAGCGGCTCCCTCGGCGTGGCCACCACCGGCCTGTCCAACACGATCGGGCAACGGGTGATGAACGAGCTGCGCGTGTCGGTCTACGGCCACCTGCAGCGGATGTCCCTCGGCTTCTTCACGCGGACGAAGAGCGGCGAAGTGCTCTCGCGGGTGTTCAACGACATCGGCGGTGTCGACAACGTCATCACCACGACCGCCGGGTCGATGGTGCAGAACGCGACCACGACCATCGCGATCACCGTGGCCCTCGTCGCCCTCGACTGGCAGCTCGCGCTGCTGTCGCTGGTCGTCGTGCCGCTGTTCCTGCTGTTCACGCTGCGGCTGGGCAAGCGGCGGCGGAACCTGGCCCGCGGCCGGACCCGCCGGATGGCCCGGCTGACGACGATGGTCGAGGAGTCCCTGTCGGTCACCGGCGTGCTGCTCGCGAAGACGATGGGCAACGAGCGGGCGATGCGCGACCGCTTCGGCGCGGAGTCGCGGGAGATCGCGACGCTGGAGCGGGCGGCCGCGCTGGCCGGGCGCTGGCAGACCGCGTCGCGGGCGATGAGCCTGACGGTGATCCCGGCGCTGGTCTACTGGATCGCCGGGCTGGCGCTCGCCGGCGGCGCGTCGCCGATCTCGCTCGGCACCGTCGTGGCGTTCACCAGCATGCTCAACCGGCTGGTCGCGCCGGCCAGCGCGATGCAGACGATCGGGCAGAACGTGGCGACGTCGAAGGCGCTGTTCGGCCGCATCTTCGAGGTCCTCGACCTGCCGGTGGAGATCTCCGACAAGCCGGACGCGGGCCGCCTGGAGGTGCGCCGCGGCGAAGTCGCGATGCGCGGGGTGTCGTTCCGCTACGACGAATCCGGGCCGCTGACGCTGGCGGACATCGACCTGGACGTCCCAGCCGGGACGACAACCGCGCTCGTCGGCTCGACCGGCTCGGGCAAGACGACGCTCGCGTACCTGGTGGCGCGGCTGTACGAGGTGAGCGACGGGTCCGTGACGATCGACGGCACCGACGTCCGCGACGTGACGCTCGCTTCGCTGGCCGCCGGGGTCGGGATGGTGTCGCAGGAGACGTACCTCTTCCACGACACCGTCCGCGAGAACCTGCGCTTCGCGAAGCCGGACGCGACCGACGACGAGGTCGAGGCGGCCGCGAAAGCCGCGCACATCCACGACACCCTCGCCGGGCTGCCTGAGGGGTACGACACCGTGGTCGGCCAGCGCGGCTACCGCTTCTCCGGCGGCGAGAAGCAGCGGATGGCGATCGCCCGGATCCTGCTGCGCAACCCGCCGGTGCTGATCCTCGACGAGGCGACCAGCGCGCTCGACACCCGCACCGAACGCTCGGTGCAGGCCGAGCTGGACCGCCTGGCCGCGGGCCGCACGACGCTGACGATCGCGCACCGGCTGTCCACTGTGGAGCACGCGGACCAGATCGTGGTGCTGCACGAGGGCCGGATCGCCGAACGCGGAACGCACGAAGAGCTGCTAGCGCGCGACGGGCGTTATGCCCGGCTGGTCAGGGGAACCGCCTAATCTGGGCCCATGCAGCCCGAACCCGACGTCGCCTCGCCCGTCAGCGCGGACCCCGAGCTGGCCGACCTGGCGTGGCGGGTCCGCGAGGGCGTCGGGCGGCTGAACTGGCGGATGCGCGCCGAGCGCGACCCGAACGGCCCCGGCCCGGCGGTGCTGGCGGTGCTGAGCCGGCTCTACCGGGCGGGCACGCACACGCCGACCGAGCTGGCCGAGGCGGAACGGCTGCAGCCGCAGTCGCTGACCCGGATCCTCGCCTGGGTGACCGAACGCGAGCTCGTCACGCGCACGACCGACCCGGCGGACGGCCGCCGGTCGCTGATCAGCATCACCCCGGACGGCCTGACGGTGTTGCGGCAGTACAGCATCCAGCGCGAACGCTGGCTGGCGGCGGCTTTGGAGTCGACACTCTCGCCGACCGAACGGCAGCTGCTGAAACTGGCGTCGGAGCTGCTGATGCGCGTCGCGGACGCCTGAAGACCGCCGCGGAGACCCCTCGATCCCTCCGCGGCGGCCTTCAAGACACCCCCTGGCTCACACCGCCTCCCCGCGGTGTGAACGCGGGTCCCGAAACGGGCCGCTCCTCCGTCGGCCCGCCCCGGAACCCCGGTGCCCGGACGGCTCACCTCCCCAGGGGCCGTCCGAACCCCCTCGCCGGCGATCCGGTATCCGCCGGCAGGACAAAGTTTGCCGCGCCGGGCGGCCTGCCAGCAGTGGGAGAACCCTCAATTACCCGTGGGTAGTAATACTCAAGACGTCTTCGTGCGACTACGTGACGCCGCGCGCTTCGCCGTCGTACGCGCCTTCGCCGCCCTCGAAGCGGCGGCCTTGGCCTTCGCGACGGCCGCGTTGCGCACGTCTTCCGCTTCGGACGCGCTCGCCTGCAGCGCCGCCAGGAGGCGCGTGACGCCTTCGTCCTGCTCCGCAGCCGTGGGCTGGACGACCTCGGCGCCGTCGATCTTCGAGCGGATCAACGCCTGAAGCGCCTCGCGGTAACGGTCGGGCACACGCGTGGGGTCGAACTCGCCGGTCAGCTCCTCGACGAGGTTCACCGCGCGGCGCAGCTCACCGGGCCGGATGTCGACGTCGGCGTGCCGGAACGGGAAGTCGGGCACGCGCACCTCGTCGGGCCACAGCATCGTCTCGAGCACGATCACCTGGTCGCGCACGCGCAGCGCGCCCAGCGTCTCGCGGCGGCGCAGCGCGACGGTGACCAGCGCGATCCGGCCGGACTGCTGGAGCGCCTCGCTGAAGAGCACGTACGGCTTGGTGCCGGCCGGCTCGGGCTCGAGGTAGTAGCTCTTCGCGAACCAGATCGGGTCGACGTCGGAGAGCGGGGCGAACCCGCGGATGGCGATCGTACGACCGGGCATCGGCAGCGACGCGAGCTCGTGGTCCGACAGCAGCACGACGTCGCCACCGGGCACGGGATAACCGCGGACCATCTCCGCGGGCGGCACCTCTTCGCCGTCGACCTCGCAGACGCGCTTCACGCGCACGCGGCCGCCGTCGGCTTCGTGGACCTGGTGGAGCGGGATCTCGTGTTCCTCGGTCGCGCTGTACGCCTTCACCGGAACGGCGTAGTCCCCGAACCCGATCGTGCCCGTCCACACCGCTCGCATGCGACACCTCCGCAGCGCCCAGGCTAGGCGGACGGCCTCGCGCGTCCACACCTACAAACGGGTGTCAGGCGCGACGGATTCGCTCACACATTCGAACGACGGCGTGACCTCGTCGAGCGCTTCGGCCGAACAGCGGGCCGCGATGGCCGCCGCGCGGAGCACTTCGGTGACCACCTCGACGTCCAGCGGCGGGGCCGCGGCGAGCACGTCGCCGCCGCCTTCGACCCGGGCGGCGAGACCGGCGAGCGCGTGCGAGAGGGCTTCCTGGCCGGCCACCAGCTGCGCGACGACGTCGACGAGCTCGGTGGTGGTGGCGCCCGGGCCGCCGGCACGCAGGCCCGCGGCGAGGTCTTCGGCGCAGGAACGCAGGTGGGTGGCGACGACCGTGGGTGGCAGCGTCAGCCGCGGCAGGTCCTGCATCACGCACCCCCTCCGGCCGGTCCGAGCAGCCATAGTGCCACCGCACGCCGTGTCATCGGACTCGACACACCGCCGTCCACTTATTTGACCGAGCGTTCTCGATAAGGCTAGAGTTTTGATCATGTCCCGGGTGAAGGAGTTCGACGTCGGCGAAGCGTGCGATGCCGCGCTGGCGCTCTTCCGGCGTCAGGGGTACGAGGCGACGTCGGTCAGCGACCTCGTCACGCACCTCGGCGTCGCCAAGGCGAGCCTGTACGCGACCTTCGGCACGAAGCACGACTTGTACGTGACGGCGTTGAAGCGCTACGCCGACCAGACCGACGCGCGGGTCATGGCGGACCTCTCGCAGCCGGGCCCCGGGGTGCCCGCGGTGCGCCGGCTCCTGGCGGGCTACGTCGCGGACATCCTGGGGGAAGCCGGGCCGATCGGCTGTTTTGTCGTCAACGCGGCGATCGAGCTGCTCCCCCGCGACCCCGAAGTCGCCCGCGTCGTGGAACGCAGCTGGGACACCCTCGAGGTCGCCCTCACCATGGCGCTCGAACGCGCCAAGGCGCAGGACGAGCTTCCCGGCGGCAGCGACCCGGCGACCCTCGCCCGGTTCCTGCTCACCGTCCTCCAGGGCCTGCGTGTCCTGGGCAAGGGCGCCGACGCCGCGAGCCGGCTGAACGCGGCCGTCTCCCAGGCGATGCGTCTCCTCATTCAAGACTGATCGGACCAGAAAGAAGGCAGACATGGCGGCACGGTTCGCGGACAAGATCGTCCTGGTGACCGGCGGCAGCTCGGGCATCGGGCGAGCGACGGCGCGGGCGTTCGCCGCCGAGGGCGCGACGGCGGTCGTGGCGGGGCGCGACGAGCAGCGGCTCGCGTCGGCGGTGAAGGAGATCGAAGCCGCCGGCGGCACGGCGAGCGCGGTCGTCGTGGACGTCACCGACTCCGCCGACGTCGCGCGGATGGTCGAGACGGTCGTCGCGCGGCACGGCGGCCTGGACGTCGCGTTCAACAACGCGGGCATCCTCGGGGCGCCGGCCCCGGTGGCCGACCTCGGCGAGGACGGCTTCGCCGCGGTGATGGCCACGAACGTCACCGGCACCTGGCTGTCGATGAAGCACGAGATCGCCTACATGCGGGCGCACGGCGGCGGCGCGATCGTCAACATGGCGTCGAACATCGGCGCGCACGGCCGGCTGCCGAACATGGCGGCCTACGCCGCGTCGAAGGCCGCGGTGAGCGCGCTGACCCGGACCGCGGCCCGCGACCACATCGCCGAGGGCGTCCGCGTCAACGCCGTCAGCCCCGGCGCCACGGACACGGAGATGTCGCGGCGCCCGGGCGAGACCGACGCCGATCGTGCTGCGCGGCTCGCTGCCGCGATTCCGCTGGGCCGGGTGGGCGCCACCGCCGAAGTGGCCGCCGCGGTGCTGTGGCTGGCTTCGGCGGAGGCCGCGTTCACCGTCGGGCACGACCTGGTGGTCGACGGCGGCGCGACCGCGTAGGCGGCCCACCCGGGCCGCGGGGTTTCAGGACTCACGGTTGCGCATGGTGACGATCCCCTCTCCGGCTGGAAACGGACGGTGTGCGACGGGGTTCAGGACTCGCGGTTGCGCACGACAGCTCTCCTCTCGCGCGTGGTGACGGGCGGGCGGCGGTGTGCTCAGGACTCGCGGTTGCGCATGACGGCCTCCCTCACTGGTCCGGTGCGGAAAATCGGACGTCGGGGCCTCAGGACTCGCGGTTGCGCATGGCGGCGGCCTCCCTTCACTGCTCCGATCGTGTGGCAATCGTCGATCGCGGCCGCCCGGTGTGGTGGGGTGGACGCGGATCGTCGGATCACCAGGGGAGTTGCACCGCCTTGAGTATGGACGGCGCCCGTCCGGCCGAGCCCCGAGCGGGCCGGATCCGAGGGGTGCCCCGTCCTGCGCGCTGGACGCTCTGGCGGCAGCGGCCGACCTTGGTCTTCTACTGCTTCCTCGTCGAGTCGGTGGCCCTCGTGGCCACCGTCTGGACCGCCGTCGTGGTGCCGGTGGACGCCTGGGACCTGGTGGTCTTCGGGGTGCTCGCCGCGCTCGGCGTCCTGCAGGCGGAGCTGGGCCGGCAGATCGAGCGCGTCCGGCGGCTGGTGTCCGACACCCCGCACATCAACCTGACGTCGGTCTGGACGTTCGCGGGCGTGCTGCTCCTGCCGCCCGCGCTCGGCACCGCGCTGGTCGCCGTCCTGTATGTGCACCTGGCGACGCGCAGCCTCGCGCGGATCAAGCGCGTGCCGCCGTTCCGGACGACGCTGAACGCGACGCTGGTCGTCGTCACCTGCTACGCGGCCGAGCTGGTCCTGAGCCGCCTCGGCGTCCCGGACATGTACACGGCGCTGACGTCGGGCTGGCGCGGCGTCACGGCCATCACGCTCGCCGCGGTCGCGTACTTCCTGGTTTCGGCGATCACGATCGTCCCGGCGCTGACGATCACGAAGCGCTCGGTGAAGGCGTTCTTCGGCGGTCTCGGCGACAACCTCCTCGAGGTCGCGACGCTCTGCCTGGGCCTGCTCACGGCGTTGACGCTGGCGACGCTGCCCGCGCTCGCCGTCGCGATCGTGCCGCCGCTGCTGGTGCTGCACCGGGCGGTGCTGATCAAGCAGCTGGAGATCGCGGCGACGACCGACGAGAAGACCGGCCTGTTCAACACGACCGGCTGGCACCTGCTGGCCTCGCGTGAGCTGGCCCGGGCGCAGCGCAGCTCCCGCAGCACGTTCGGCGTGCTGATGATCGACCTCGACCACTTCAAGCTGATCAACGACGCGCACGGCCACCTGGCCGGCGACACGGTGCTGCGCGCCGTCGCGGCGTCGATCAAGAGCGCGGTCCGCGACTACGACTCGGTCGGCCGCTTCGGCGGCGAGGAGTTCGTGGTCCTGCTCCCGGACATCGGCCCGGCGGCGGTACTGGCGGTCGCCGAGCGCATCCGGTCGGCGATCGAGTCCCTGCAGGTCGAGTACGAGGACGGCAGCCACGTCCGCGTCATCGCCTCACTGTCGGCGTCCATCGGCGTGGCGACCTACCCCGACGGCGGCACGGCCGTCGAGCGGCTCCTCCAGGCCGCCGACAAGGCGCTGTACCGAGCCAAGGACGCGGGCCGCAACCAGGTCGTCGACGGCACCGCGACCGCCTGACCCACTCCCCCCTTTCCCGGCGCTGACCAGGTGACTTGTCATTTTTGCTCGACTGAGCTAAATTTTGCTCATGCGAGCAAGAACGTTCACCGAGTCCGGCCGGCGGGCCCAGATCGTGCGGGCGGCGATCGAAGTGATCGCCGAGGCCGGCTACGCGAAGGCGTCGTTCAGCCGGATCGCGAAGCAGGCGGGCCTGTCGAGCACCGGCATGATCAGCTACCACTTCAAGGGCAAGGACGACCTGCTCGCGGCGTGCATCACCGAAATCGAAGAAATCACCGGCGCGTTCATGCAGCCGCGCATCGACGCCGCCGTCGGGCACGTCGCGCAGCTGCGGGCCTACGTCGAGTCGAACGTCGAGCTCGTCGGCGAGCACCCGGTCGAGGTCCGCGCGCTGATCGACCTGGTGAAGAACGCCGGCTCGCAGAGCGCGAGCGTCAACGGACGGCTCGCGCTGTTCGAAGAGCACTTCCGCACCGGGCGGGCGGCGGGCACGTTCGGCCCGCTCGACGCCCGGACCACGGCGCTCGCCTTCACCGCCGGCCTCGACGCCGTCGTCGCCACGGCGGCCGCGGCCGGCCTGGCACCCACCGAGCTCACGCGCATCGGCCGCGAGCTCGCCGACCTCTACGTGCGGGCGACCGCACCCGAATCCGCTGGGGGATCCGCATGATGATCGAAGCGAAGTCCGAGCCCGACGCCGGCTTGCGCCGGCTGGTCCGCGCCAACGTGCTGACCGTGGTGTTCGAAGTGCTGGTGCCGATGGCGCTGTTCTACGGCCTGCGCGCCGCCGGCGTGGACCAGTGGTGGGCGCTGATGGCCGGCGTCCTGGTCGCCGCGCCGTACGTGCTGTGGACGATCGTGCGCACCCGGAAGGTCGACCTCGTCGCGCTGGTGACGCTGAGCGTCCTGGTGCTGTCGGTGGTGCTGGGACTGCTCTCGGACGACCCGCGCACCCTGGTGATCCGCGAAGGCTGGACCGCGGCCCTGGGTGGCGTCTTCGGCGCGTGGATGCTGGTCTCGGTGTTCGTCGGCCGGCCGGCGCAGCTGACGCTGGGCCGCACGATCGCCGAGGTCAAGCGCGGCGCCGAAGGCGCGGACGCGTGGGTCGGCCGCTGGGAGACCGACGCCCGCTTCCGGCGCGGCCTGCGGATCAACACGGCCGCCTGGGGCGCGGTGCTGCTGGCCGGCGCGGTGCTGCACATCGTGCTCGTCTACACGCTGCCGATCGACCTCATCGCGCTGGTCACCAACGTGGCGTGGTTCGGCGCGCTGGCCCTCCTGATCGTCTGGCACCTCTGGTACCTCAAGAAGGAGAACCTCGATGCCTGACGTCCTGGTGGCGGGCGCCGGCCTGACCGGCCTGCTGACGGCGTTCGAACTTGAGCGCGCCGGACTCGACGTGCTGGTCCTGGAACGCGACACCGAACCCACCACGCAGTCGAAGGCGCTCGGCCTGCAGCCCCGGTCGGTCGAGGTGCTGGCCGACCGGGGCCTGCTCGCCGCGATCGAGCCGCACGTCCAGGCGAAGCTGCCCGCCGGGCACTTCTCCGGCGTCCCGATCGACTACACGGATCTGCCGACGCGCTTCCCGTACCAGCTCGGCGTCGAGCAGATCCACGTCGCGGCGGCGATCGAGGCGCGGCTGCGCACCCCGGTGCTGCGCGGTGCGGGCGTCACCGCTGTCGCACAGGACAGCAACGGCGTCACCGTCACTGCAGGGGGACGCACTCACCGCGCCGGGTGGCTCGTGGCGGCCGACGGCGGCCACAGCACGGTCCGGACGCTGCTGGGCGCCGCGTTCCCGGGCACCCCGGCCCGGATCTCGCTGGTCGTCGCCGACATCACGCTCGCCGCGAAACCCGCCGGCCTGGCCGAGGCCTGGTCACTGCCGGCCGGCTCGTCCGGCTACCTGCTCCCGCTGTCGGGCGGCCGCTACCGCACGATCGTCTTCGGCGAAGAGCAGCAACGGCTCGACCGCGGCACCCCGGTCACGGCCGACGAGCTGCAGCGGGCACTCACCGCAGCGCACGGTCCCGGGGTCGAGATCGGCGAAGTGCGGTGGGCGTCCCGGTTCGGCGACGCGGCACGGCAGCTGGAGCGCTACCGCCACGGCCGGGTGCTGTTCGCGGGCGACGCCGCGCACATCCACCTCCCGGTCGGCGGCCAGGGGCTCAACCTGGGCCTGCAGGACGCGGTGAACCTCGGCTGGAAGCTGGCGGCGGAGATCCGCGGGCACGGCCTGCTCGACAGCTACCACGCCGAACGGCATCCCGTCGCCGCGCGGGTGCTGCTCAGCACTCGCGCGCAGGCGGTGCTGGGCGTGCCCGATCCCGATGCCGCGGCGGTGCGGGAGATCGTGACCGGGTTGATCGCCGTGCCGGAAGCGCGGCGGGCGGTCGCGATGGAGGTCTCGGGCCTCGGGCTGACCTACCCGGGTGTCCTCGGCCGGGCCGAGGTCCCGGCCGCGCCGGACGGCCGGGCCGTGCTGGTGGGCGCGGCGCTCCCCGAGGGGTGGGGCGACCGGGTCGAGACCCGGCACGGTGCTGGTCCCCAGCTCGTCCGGCCCGATGGGTACGTGGTCTGGAACGGCGGGCCCGGCTTGGAAAACGCGCTGACGAAGTGGTTCGGTGAACCCGCGGTCGCCCTGGTGTGACCTTGCCTGAGCGGTCCGCCCAGGCAAGGCCCGATCAGGAAGCCGCGGCCAAAACTGCCTGCTCGACCTCGCGGCGCCAGCCCGGCTCGATGCGGCCGCTGCGGGGCGTCACCGCGAACGAGTCCACCACCGCGCCGCCCAGCGTCGCGACCTTGGCCCAGCGCACCTCGGCGTTGCAGCGCCGCAGAGCGCCCGCCACCCGGAACAGCAGGCCGATCCGGTCGGCGGCGCGCAGTTCGAGGACCACCGTGTCCGGGCCACTCGTCTCGTCGTCGAACCAGAGGACCTTCGGCGCGACCGTGGCCGCGTCGGGCGAGCCGTAGTCACGCTCCTTCGCCGCGAGACGCTGGGTAAGCGGCAGCGTGCCGGCGACCGCGCGGGCGAACTGCTCGCGCAGCAGCGTCACCTCCGGCAGCGAGCCGAACTTCGGGGACGCCGTGAAGACCCCGGCGCGGCCACCGTCGTGCCCGCGCAGGACCGCCGAATGCACCTCCAGGGAGTTCAGCGCCAGCACGCCGGCCGCGGGGGCCAGGAGCTCCGCGCGCGCCGGCACGGCCAGCAGCACCGTGACGACCTTGCCGTGTGAGCTGATCCGGATCTCGCCGTTGCCCGACGCCACGGCCTGCGCGACGAGCTCGCGTTGTTCGGCGTCCATCGGCTCCGGCGCGGTGAACCCCTTGCCGCGCAACACTTCTTCGCACCCGGTGACGAGCTCGGCGAGCAGCCGCGCCTTCCAGTCCGTCCAGACGCCGGGACCGGTGGCCAGCGAGTCGGCCTGGGTGAGCGCGTGCAGCAGCTCGACCAGGACGAGATCGCTGTCCAGGGTCTTCACCACGCGCGCCACCGTCGCCGGCTCGCTGATGTCGCGGCGGGTCGCGGTGTGCGGGAGCAGGAGGTGGTGGCGGACCATCGCCGACACCGTCGCGGCGTCGGCCGGGTCGAGGCCGAGCCGGGTCGCGACCTGGGCGGAGATCTTGGCGCCGAGCTCCGAGTGGTCGGCGTCGCGGCCCTTGCCGATGTCGTGCAGCAGCGCGCCGATCAGCAGCAGGTCGGGCCGGGAGACCGTGGTGGTCAGCTTGGCCGCCTCGACGCAGGTGCGCACGAGGTGCCGGTCGACCGTCCACTGGTGCACCGGCGAGCGCGGCGGCAGGTCGCGGACCGCGCCCCACTCGGGGAACAGCCGGGACCAGAGCCCGGTCCGGTCGAGCGACTCGACGGCGTCGACCAGGCCCTCCCCCGCGCCCAGCAGCTCCACCAGGGCGTTCAACGCCTCGGCCGGCCACGGCGCCCGCAGCTCCGGAGCCGACTCCGCCAGCGCCTTGAGCGTGCCGAGCGCGATCGGCTTGCCCGTGCGCGCCGACGCGGCGGCGACCCGCAGCAGCAGCGCCGGGTCCTTCGCCGGGACGGCGTCGCGGGCGAGCGCGACCTCGTTCCCGTGCAGCACCACGTTTTCGGCGAGCGGTGTGCGGGAAGGCCGCCGTCCGAACCGCGACTTCGGTGGCTCCACAGTGGACCGCAACGCGACGTCCAGCGCGTACGCGATCGTGCGTCCGGCGCCGGAAAGCTTGCGGGCCAACGTGAAGCGGTCGCCGAAGCCGAGCTCGGCGGCCACCAGCTCGGCCTCCGGCGCGGACAGGACGTCCCGTTCGCGCCGGATCTCGCGACGCAGCTCGGTGCGGACGTCGAGCAGGAGCTCCTTGGCCTGGAGGAGCTCCTCGCCCGGGCGGGCGGTGAGCTGCGCCGCCGCCAGGGCTTCCAGGACGGCGAAGTCGCGCAGGCCACCCCGGCCGTGCTTGAGATCGGGCTCCGCGGACTGCGCGATCTCGCCGCTGCGGGTCCAGCGCTGCCGCACCGACGCCGTCAGATCGGGGATCTGCTTGCGCGCGGTGCGGCGCCACTGGTCACGTGCCGCCGAAACCAGGCGGCCGGCCAGCTCGGCATCCCCGGCGAGGTGCCGGGCGTCGAGCAGGCCCATGGCCACCCGCAGGTCTTCCGAAGCGACCTTCAGCGCTTCACCGGGCGTGCGGACCGAATGGTCGAGCCCGACTTTCGCGTCCCACAAGGGATACCAGAGCGCGTCCGCGATCTCGCCGACCCTGCTGTTGCCGTTGTGCACCAGCAGCAGGTCGAGATCGGAGAACGGCACCAGCTCCCGGCGGCCGAGCCCGCCCACGGCGACCAGCGCGACACCCGGTTCCGCGGTGTCGACGCCGGCCGCCGAGGCTCCCCTGCCCAGCCAGAACTCGTAGAGGTCGACCAGGGCCGCCCGCAGTGCGGACGCCCCCAGCCTCCCGTGCCTGCCCTCGAGCAGTCGCTCGGTGGCCTTGACCAGTTCGCCCCCGTCGGCCATCCCGGACGCCTATAGCGCGTCCGTGCCGCGCTCGCCGGTTCGTACCCGGATGACCGTCTCGACCGGCGTCACCCACAGCTTGCCGTCACCGATCTTGCCGGTGTGCGCGGCCGTGGTGATGGCGTCGAGCACCTTCTCCACGTTGGTGTCGTCGGTGACGACCTCGATCTTCAGCTTGGCCACGAAGTCGACCGAGTACTCCGCACCGCGGTAGACCTCGGTGTGGCCCTTCTGACGGCCGTAACCCTGGACTTCGCTCACCGTCATGCCCAGCACGCCCAGCTGCTCCAGCGCGGAGCGGACGTCGTCGAGCGTGAACGGCTTCACAATCGCCGTGATGAGCTTCATGCCTTGCTCTCCTCGAGTTTCGCGTGCGAGGTGGCGGTCTTGACCGGGATGGTCGTCGGCTGGCCGAGGCCACCGCCCGACCCGGTGAAGTCGTACGCGCTCTCCGCGTGCTGGGCCTCGTCGATGCCGCTGACCTCGTCCTCGGTGCTGACGCGGAAGCCGCCCGCCTTCTTGATCACGAAGCCGATGATGAACGACAACACGAAGGAGTACAGCAGCACCGCACCGGCCGCGAGCGCCTGACGGCCCAGCTGGGTGAACCCGCCGCCGTAGAAGAGGCCGTCGGCGCCGAGGGAGTTGACGCTGGTGGTGCCGAAGAAACCGATCAGCAGCGTGCCGACGATGCCGCCGACCAGGTGGACACCCACGACGTCGAGCGAGTCGTCGAAGCCGAACTTGTACTTGAGCGAGATGGCCAGCGCGCAGAGGACACCGGCGATCAGGCCGATCGCGATGGCCCCGATCGGGCTCACGAAACCACACGCCGGGGTGATGGCGACCAGGCCGGCGACCGCACCGGAGGCCGCGCCGAGCGTGGTCGGCTTGCCGAACTTCAGCTGCTCCACGATCAGCCAGCCGAGCACGGCGGCCGCCGTGGCGACGGTGGTGTTGGTGAACGCGACGGCGGCGAGGTCATTGGCGGCCAGCGCCGAACCGGCGTTGAAGCCGTACCAGCCGAACCACAGCAGGGACGCGCCGAGCAGCACGAACGGCACGTTGTGCGGGCGCCCGGTGTCCTTCGGCCAGCCGCGGCGCTTGCCGAGCACGATGGCCAGCGCCAGACCCGCGGCGCCGGCGTTGATGTGGACCGCGGTGCCACCGGCGAAGTCGAGTGCCTTGAGGTTGTTGGCGATCCAGCCGCCGACGGAGTTCTCGCCGACGAAGCCGTTGAAGGAGAACACCCAGTGAGCGACCGGGAAGTACACGACCGTCACCCAGATGACGACGAACAGCGTCCAGCCCCAGAACTTCGCGCGGTCGGCGATGGCGCCGGAGATCAGCGCGGGCGTGATGATCGCGAACATCAGCTGGAACATCACAAAAGCGAGGATCGGCAGGCCGTCCGAGCCGGGCCAGGCGACGGCCGGGCTCGTGTCGGTGGCGGCGGTCGCGAAGCCGGCCAGCTTGCCGAAGGTGTTTTCGAGGCCGGCGAAGTGGAAGTTACCGAGCAGCCCGCCGAAAGCGTCGTCGCCGAAGGACATCGTGAACCCGTAGAGGGCCCACAGCACCCCCACGACCGCCAGTGCGATGAAGTTCATCATCAGCATGTTCAGGACGCTCTTCGCACGGACCATACCGCCGTAGAAGAAGGCCAATCCCGGTGTCATGAGCATGACCAGCGCGGCGCTGGCCAATACCCACGCGGTGTCTCCTGCGTTCAGCACATCGTCCTCCCGTGCCCTGGGTTCATGCGAAGGCAGTTTTGGCGCGCGGTGTTTCACGGGGCGGCTCGCGAGGTTTCACCCGCGTGAACTGTCCACGCCCGGTTGTTACAGCCAGGTTTCCCGCCACCTGTGCTGGAGTGTCCGGTTGCGAAACGTCGTGGTCGAATATCCCCATGACCTCAGCCGGCCACGGGAATGACCCACTGCCACCCCGGGTCGTCGACGCGTTGCGATGTTCGGTGTGCGCCACCCCGATCGGGGCAGTCGAACGCACGCTGCGTTGCGACAACGGCCACTCGTTCGATCTAGCGCGCCAGGGTTACGTGAACCTGTTGCACGCGCGAATCCCGGCCGGAACGGCGGACACGGCGCCGATGGTCGCGGCCCGCGCGGACTTCCTGGCATCGGGCGCGTACCGCCCCCTCGCGGACGCGCTGGCGCGCGTGTGCGCGGAGACCGACGGCCTGGTGATCGACGCGGGCGCCGGCACGGGCTACTACCTGGCCCACGTCCTGGAGGCGGCCCCGCTCGCGGCCGGTCTGGCCCTGGACGTCTCGGCGGTCGCCCTGCGCCGAGCGGCCCGCGCGCACGGCCGGCTGGGCGCGGCGGTGTGGAACCTCTGGGAGCCCTGGCCGGTGGGCGACGGGGTGGCGTCGGTGGTGCTGAACGTCTTCGCACCGCGCAACGGACCGGAGTTCCATCGCGTCTTGAGCCCCGGCGGCCTGCTGGTGGTCGCGGCCCCGGCCCCGGACCACCTCGGCGAGCTGGGCGACCTGGTGCTGGCCGTGGACGACCGCAAGCAGGAGCGCCTGGACGGCACCCTCGGCGAGTACTTCGCCCGCACGAGCCGCACCCCGGTCCGCCACACGACGGAGCTGACGGCCACCCAGGTCCGCCAGGCGGTGGAGATGGGCCCGACGGCCCACCACCTCGACCGCGACGGCCGCCGCGAGCGCCTCGACGCGCTGAGCGAGCCGCAGGTGGTGACGTTGTCGTTCACGGTGTCGACCTACCGCCGGTTGTGAGGGCGGTAGGTGGCGGTCTGGCAGGCTGGAGGTCGTGAAGCCCGACTGGACCGCGTCCGCAGCCCTGCTCGCGGACCCGGAGTGGGTCCGGGCCCGCATCGGCGGCGCGGCGAAGCTGTACGGCTGCGCGAGGCCGGAGGTGCTCGGGACGATCTGGTGGTACTCGCTTTCGTCGGTGCTGGTGGCGCCCGCGGTGGAAAGCCTGGTCGCGGCGGTGTCGGCGGGGCTGCTGAAGGTGCCCGCGGGTGGGGGCGGTTCGGCGGCCCCGATATCGGCCGGCCGGGCGGGGGTTGCCCCTGCAGGCAGGCCGGCCCCGGCTGACACCGGCGGTCCTTCCGCCAGAGCGGTCTCTTCCGCCGGAGCGGTCCCTTCCGCCGGAGCGGTCCCTTCCGGCTCGTCCACGGGCCAGGCTCTCGCCCCCTCCGCCCGCTCTGTCCTCGCCGATCCCTCCCTGGCCGCCATGGAGCTCGACCTCGTCGCCGACGGCCGGTTCCTCGGTGCCCGGTCGACCCGCCGCCTCTCCGGTGGCCTGGCCGAGCTGGGCGCCGCCTTCGCTGGAGCGCTTGGTGCCGCTATCAGCACGATCGCCGAGGTCAGCGGGGCTCGTGAACGCGCACTGGGCGCCATCACCACCGACTCGATCGGCAACCGGCTGCTCTGGACACCGGATCCGGAGCTGGCCATGACGCTGGCCGAGCCCCTGGTCGCCGCGATCGGGCTCGGCCTGCCGAAGCCGCGGTTCGTGCGCGTCGGACGCACGCCTGCCGTGCGCCGGGCGTCGTGTTGCCTGATCTACGAAGTCGGCAACCCCAAGTGCGTCAGCTGTCCGCGGCAAACGCCGTCCGAGCGCGAAGCACGCCTCCGCGCCGTTCTCGGCTGACCGGGCCTCAGTCGAGAACGGCCACCTCCAGCTCGCGCAGCCGCTCCGGGTCGGCGATGACTTCGATGCCGGTGATCCGGTCGCCGTCGACCTCGAACGACAGGACAACCGAGAGTTGTCCCTCGCGCACCAGCAGCAGGCCCGGCGAGCCGTCGACCAGGGCCAGTTCGCTGGCGCGGGCCCGTTCGGAAGCCAGCACCGCGCCCATGCGCACGCTCTCGACACCGCGCAGCACCACCGGCGCCGGGCTCGGGCCGACAAACCGGTCGGCGTGCAGCACCACGTCCGGGTCGAGCAGGGCGAGCAGCGCTTCGAAGTCACCTCCGCGCGACGCGGCCAGGAACGCTTCGACCACCTTCCGCCGCCGCGGCAGGTCCGCGTCCACCGCGGCGCCGCCCTTGACCCGGCGACGGGCCCGGCTCGCGAGCTGCCTGGTCGCGGCCGGCGTCTTGTCGATCACCGGCGCGATCTCGTCGAACGGCACGGCGAACATGTCGTGCAGCACAAACGCGACCCGTTCGGCCGGCCCCAGCGAGTCGAGCACGACCAGCAGCGCCAGCCCGACCGTGTCGGCCAGCTCCGCCTCCTGCTCCGGGTCCCGGCGCTCCTCGCCCGGCTCGGGCCGCCCCTCCAGCGGCTCCTCACGATGGTTTCGACGCGTGCGGAGCATCGACAAGCACACCCGCGCGATAACGGTCGTCAGCCACGCGCCGACGTTCTCGACCTCCCTCATGTCGGTGCGGTCGAACCGCAGCCAAGCCTCCTGGACGGCGTCGTCGGCCTCGCTCGCCGAACCGAGCATCCGGTAGGCGACCGCTCGCAGCCGCGGCCGCTCCTGCTCGAACCGCTCGGTCAGCTCGTCCACCGTGTCCTGTTCCTTTCGCCGGGGCTCTCAGCAGTAGACCCCGCGGCGCAGGCCGATGTGACACGAACGCACGACTCCACCCGTGATCTGGGTCATCGGACGAAGAACGACCCGACGGCTCAGAGCACGCAGAACTCGTTGCCCTCCGGATCCGCCATCATGATGTGGTCGGCACGGCCGTCGAGTTCGTACTCCTGCACGATCGTCGCGCCCGCCGCGGTGAGCCGGGCGACCGCTTCGACAACGCGCTCCCAGCGCGTGTCCCACGGGACCTCCCGGCCGCCACCGGCCTGAACGTCCAGGTGGACACGGTTCTTCACGACCTTGCCTTCGGGCACCTTCAGGAAGCTCAAGTTCGGCAGAACGCCCTCAGGGTCACTCAGATAGGCGCCGTCGTCCCATTCCGACTCGGGCACGTCGTGGTCGGCGAACCAGGCTTCCCAGCTCGCGAAGCCGGCGGGCGGTGGCCGCTCGATGTAGCCGAGGGCCACCGCCCAGAACCTTGCCAGCGCGCGAGGACCCGCGCAGTCGATCGTCAGGCTCCACCGCACCGTCACGGACGAAGCGTAGCCGCGAGAAGCGCGACTGCGCCCTTCGCGACGGCGATTCCTCGTGCCGCGACGTGACCTTCGTTCAACGGCGCCACCGGGTCCGACACCATGACGCTGGTGACGAACGACCGGCCGTCCGCGGAGCGGGCCAGGTAGTTCAAGGTCAGCACGCCGGGTTCGCTGCCGCCCTTGAACCAGACCTGCGGGAACTTCGCCCGGTCGAGCCCGAGCCCGCCGTCGTTCAGCGACAGCGCGTGCCCGATCTCCGGCTGGTTCTCCTTCTGCAGTCCGGAAAACGCACGGCAGATGTCGTCCGGGGACCCGAACCACTCGATGTCGTCGATCTTCTCCGGCGCCGGCCAGGCGGTGAGCCCGGTGAGCGGGAGCCGTTCCAGCCCGGCCACCGCCGCCGGACGTGCCCAGCGGGGCAACGCCAGGTAAGCATCGGCGCGAGCCGGGTACTGCGTGGCCTTGAGCTCGAACAGCGCCTTCGTGGTCAGGAACGGGATGTTCGCCGACGGCCGCTGGTTGCCGAACGCCACGACCTGCCGTTGCACCGCATCCCGGCCGAGCCGGTGGATCAGGTGGTCGGTGGCGGTGTTGTCGCTGATCGAGATCATCTTGTCGGCGTACTCCGACAGCGGGAGCTTCGTGCCCGCGGGCTGGTTCTGCAGCACCCCGGACGGCAGGCTCTTCCAGTCGTCGCGGATCGCCAGCTGCTCGGTCCAGGACGCCTTGTGCTCGGCGACCGCCTTGCCGAGCGCTCCCAGCACGTACAGCTTGAACGCCGAACCCAACGGCCGCTGCACGTTGTCACGCACGCCGTGCACGTCGCGGCAGCGCCCGTCCGGAAGGATCTCCGACGCGCCGAACGACACCCGGGCGCCGAGCGCCGCGAGCTGGGTGTCGATCTCCGGCCACGACGACGGCGCCGGGTCGTCCGGCGTCGCGCGGAGCCCGTCGATCAGCCCGGCCTGGTCCACGTGCAGGTCCAGCAGGTAGTCGTCCGCGGTGCCGTGGACCGCGGCCTCGACGTGGTCCGGTGCTTCGCTGACGACCCGTTTCACTTCGAGGCGGCCGAATCCGGTGAACGCGGCGTTGACGCCCGCCGTGCCGCCGGCCGCGGTCAGCAGGACCTCGGCGACGTGCTGCCGCACCTCGGCATCGGCCACCGGGACGCGCCCGGTCGCGTCGACCACCCATGCGAGCTGCTGGCCCGCCGTCGGCACCTCCGCGGCGCCGGCGGCCGGAGCCACCAGCGGCGCCAGTAGCGCGACCACACCCACTATCGCCGTTTTCATGACTCCCCCTTGCGGTTTCATGGTTCCCCCTTGGTTGTCCGCTATTCCTCGGGCGGCCGGATCCACAACCCGGCCACCTGACCGTCCTCGCGGTAGGTCACCAGCACGGTCCGCTCGCCGGCCTCGAAAGCCAGCGGCAGGTGGACGATGGTGTAGTCGCCCGTGCTCCGCGCATACGCCTCCCCCATCCGCTCGTACTGACCGACCGCTCCGGCCACCTGCGCCCAGGCGAGCCGCAGCTCGTCTTCGCCGACCGCCGCACGCATGCGGTCGTCGAAGTCCCGGCGCACTTCGTGCCACTGGCAGCCGACGAGCTCCGCCACCAGCCCTTCGGCGCGGCGCACCGCGTCGGGCAGCTTCAGTTCCGCCATGGATGCTCCTGTCGCCGGGTCGACCGGCCGGCCGAACCGCTGGAAAGCGGCCTGCCGGCTGGTGCCGAGCAGGTCGCCGATCTCTTGCCACGTGTGCCCGGCCGTCCGGGCCGCGTCCACCGCGTCGCGCAACGTCGCCTCCGCGTCGCGGACCTTCCGCAACGCTTCGCCGACCGTGGCCAGCGGTTCGTGCTTCGGCACAGTGTCAAGGATGTATTGACGCGGCGGGCGTGTCAAGTCAGACTTTACGTGTTCGCGTTGCCGGCGGGCGGCGCTCCGGCACGTGGCATCACAATACTGGCGATTTCGCCCAGATCCCTGGCGAGGTGGCAGTGGCTTGCCACAGGCGGCGCATTTCATGCTTTCGAGTGTAGCGCACGGAATGCCAAAGCGTGCTAGCGTTGGCGGCACGAAACAACCTCGCCCACCTCGTGGAAGGCGTGGCGATCCGAAGGGGAGGACGGTTACGGTGAGAACCGATGAGTGAACGCACCTGGGGCTTCCGCACCCGCGCACTGCACGCGGGCGGAACTCCCGATCCGGCGACGGGCGCCCGCGCCGTGCCGATCTACCAGACGACGAGCTTCGTCTTCGAAGACGCGGCCGACGCGGCGAACCTGTTCGCCCTGCAGAAGTACGGGAACGTCTACAGCCGCATCGGCAATCCGACCGTGGCCGCGTTCGAGGAGCGGATCGCCAGTCTCGAAGGCGCCATCGGCGGGGTCGCCACCGCGAGCGGGCAGGCCGCGGAGTTCCTCACCTTCAGCGCGCTCACCGAGGCGGGCGACCACATCGTGTCCGCGAGCGGTCTCTACGGCGGCACGGTCACCCAGCTCACCGGCACGCTCCGGCGCTTCGGTGTGGAGACGACGTTCGTGAGCGGCGGCATCACCGACTACGCGGCGGCGATCACGGACCGGACCCGGCTGCTCTACACCGAGGTGATCGGCAACCCGGGCGGCGGCATCGCCGACCTCGCGGCGCTGGCGGACCTGGCGCACTCCCACGACATCCCGCTGGTCGTCGACGCGACACTGGCGACGCCGTACCTGTGCCGGCCGATCGAACACGGCGCGGACATCGTGCTGCACTCGGCGACGAAGTTCCTCGGCGGCCACGGGACGACGCTCGGCGGCATCGTCGCCGAATCCGGGAAGTTCGACTGGGGCAACGGGAAGTTCCCGCGGATGACCGAGACCGTCGAGAGTTACGGCGGACTCCGGTACTGGGAGAACTTCGGCGAGTACGCGTTCTGCACCCGGCTGCGCGCCGAGCAGCTGCGCGACATCGGCGCCGTGCTTTCGCCCCACTCGGCTTTCCTTTTGCTGCAAGGCGTCGAGACGCTTCCGCAGCGGATGGACGCCCACGTCGCCAACGCCCGAGCCGTCGCCGAGTACCTCGAAGCGGATCCCCGGGTGGCGTGGGTTTCGTACGCCGGACTGCCCTCGCACCAGCACCACGACCTGGCGAAGAAGTACCTGCCGGCTGGGCCGGGCGCGGTGTTCTCGTTCGGCATCACCGGCGGGCGCGCCGCGGGTGAGAAGTTCGTCGAATCGGTGGAGCTGCTATCCCACCTGGCGAACGTCGGGGACGCGCGCACCCTCGTCATCCACCCGGGGTCGACAACACACGCGCAGCTGTCGGAGGAACAGCTGGCCGCGGCCGGGGTCGGGCCCGACCTCATCCGGTTGTCGATCGGGCTCGAAGACGTCGAGGACATCCTCTGGGACCTCGACCAGGCGCTGGGGAAGGCGGTGGCCGGATGACCCATGCGGTCGGAGCGGTCGAGCGGCGCGCGATCCTGAACCGGACCAAGTCGGTGACTCTGGTGGGCGCGTCCGCCAATCCGGCGCGGCCCAGTTACTTCGTCGCCACCTATCTGCTTTCGTCGACGCGCTACGAGGTCAACTTCGTCAACCCGCGGCTGGACACCCTGTTCGGGAAGCCGGTGTACGCCTCTCTCAAGGACGTGCCGGGTGAGCCGGACCTGGTCAGCGTGTTCCGAAAGCACGACGACCTGCCCCAGGTGGCCGACGAGGTGATCGACGCCGGCGCGCGGACGCTG
Organism: Amycolatopsis sp. NPDC104587; assembly: GCF_055583645.1. Taxonomy (NCBI): domain Bacteria; kingdom Bacillati; phylum Actinomycetota; class Actinomycetes; order Pseudonocardiales; family Pseudonocardiaceae; genus Amycolatopsis; species Amycolatopsis sp. NPDC104587. The sequence continues at coordinate 408,653 of NZ_JBVJNO010000008.1, read as the reverse complement.
TGGCTGCAACTCGGGCTGTGGCACGAGCCGGTGGCCGACCGGGCCCGGGAGGCCGGGCTGGACGTCGTGATGAACCGGTGCGTGAAGATCGAGCACGCGCGGTTCGCAGGCGGGCTGCACCTGGCCGGGTTCAACACCGGCGTGATCAGTTCACGGAGGCAGTCGGCACCCTAGGGAAGGGAACGTCCGCTCCCGCTGTTGGCCCCGATATGACCGAGAAACTCGGGATCACTTTGTCCGGTGGTCCGACCGCACTGCTGGAGCTGGGCGGTGTCCGGCTGCTCACCGACCCGACGTTCGACCCGCCGGGTGACCATCCCATCGGCGAGCGGGTGCTGGTCAAGACCGAGGAGTCGGTGCTGACCGAGGAGGCCGTCGGCGTGGTGGATGCCGTGCTGCTGTCCCATGACCAGCACCCCGACAACCTCGACGACCGGGGTCGCGCGTACCTGGCGACGGTGCCGTTGACGCTGATCACGCCCAGCGGGGCCAGCCGGCTGGGTGGGACCGCCCGCGGCCTCGCGGCCTGGGAGGAGGCACAGGTCGGGCCGCTCACGGTCACGGCCGTCCCGGCGCTGCACGGGCCGGAAGGCGCCGAGCGCGTCAGCGGGGAGGTCACCGGGTTCGTGCTGAGCGGCGACGGGCTGCCCACGGTCTACGTGAGCGGGGACAACGCGTCGGTCGGGCTGGTGCGGGAGATCGCGTCGCGGTTCCGCGTCGACATCGCGGTGCTCTTCGCCGGTGGCGCTCGCACCAAGCTCTTCGACGGGGCTCCGCTGACTTTGACCAGCGAGAACGCCGTCGAGGCGGCGAAGGTGCTCGGGTCGGCGAAGATCGTCCCGCTGCACTTCCGGGGCTGGCAGCACTTCCACGAGGGTCCGGACGTGCTGCGGAAGGAGTTCGAGGCGGCCGGGCTGGCCGAGCGGCTCGTGCTGCTCGAACCCGGGGAGCGCGCGGAGGTCTGACGCGGGCGCGTGAGAGGCTGGCGGCATGGCCAAACCGACCCCGCTGCAGTTCCGGAACATCCTCGTCGCCGTCTTGGCGGCGGCGGGCTTCGTCTGGAGCATCGTGGCCGGGCTGCCGTGGTGGGTGAGCGCGGTCGTCGGCTGTGCATGCGTGCTGTCGCTGGCCTCGGCTTACCTCAACCGTCCCGACGCGGGCTGACCGCAAGCCGGCACAGGCCGACCGCGAGCCGCCACCGGGCCGACCATGGGCTGCCACCGGGCTGACCATGGGTTGGCGTTGGGCTGGCCGCGGACCGACACCGAGCCGACCGTGGCCTGGCACCGGACTGGCCGCAAGCCGACCATGGCCGACTCGGCTGACCGCGAGCCGGCACGGGCCGACCACGGGCTGCCACCAAGTCGACCACGGACCGACACCGAGCCGACCATGGGCTGGCAGCGGACTGGCCGCGAGCCGACCAGGGTCGACGCGGGCTGATCGCGAGCCGGCACGGGCCGACCATGATCTGCCACCGGGCCGACCGTGAGCCGACACCGGACCGACCACGGGCCGGCCGCAAGTCGACCGAGGACCGACGTCAGGCCGACCTTGGGCCGCCGGGAGACCGGCGGCCCGCGCAGGTCAGCGCAGGTCGGTGCTGCTCAGCGAGTCTTGGCGAACCGGGCCTTCAGGTTGGTGCGCCCCGCTTCGGTGAGGCGGCCGAACAGGCGCAGCCTTGCTAGGCCGCCGTCCGGGTAGATGTCGAGGCGGGCCTCCGTGATCTCCGGGCCGTCCTTCAGGGCGAACCGGTGGCGGGTGTCCGGCTGCAAGCGGGTCTTCGGCAGCAGGTCGACCCACTCGCCGTACGTGTCGCGGCCGCTGACCGAGGCCCAGCCGGGCGCGTTGCCCTTGAGGTTGCTCGTGTCCAGCTCGGCGAACCGGACGATGCCGGCGCCGGCCAGGCGGAGGGTCACCCAGTCGTTGCCGTCGTCGCGGCGGCGGGCCGTCTCCCAGCCTTCGGCCTGGTGCGCGGCCAGGCCGGGCGAAAGCATGTTGTTCGGCGACGAGTAGAACCTGTTGCTGCAGCCGGTGACCAGGGCGCCGTTCTCCAGGGCCGCCAGGTCGAGCGCGTCCACGTCGAGCAGGTCCGGGTCCGGGATCGGGGCTCCATGCACACGCAGGCGGGCGACACCGCCGTCCGGGTGCTGGGTCAGCCTCACGTGCGTGTACCGGCGCGAGCCGTTCACCGCGTAGAAGTTCTCCGTGTGTCCCGAAGCCGGGGCGCGGTCGACCAGGACGTCCCAGTCCGCCGACGTCAGCTCCGCCGCGCTCGGGTATCCCGGCACCGACGCGGCCTCGACGGACACGAACGGCGGGTAGTTGCCCTTGAAAAACGCCGTGTCGACCACCACGCCGGTGACCGTGCCCGCCAGGCCGAGGCGCAGGATCGCCTGGTCGTCGCCCGGTTCGCGGTGGCGGCGGGTCTCCCAGCCGTCGTAGACCTGGCCCTTCGGGCCGAACGTCTCGGCGCGGTGCGCCGGCGTCCACGGGTTGACCAGGTTCTCCTTCTCGGCGAACAGCTCGTCGGTCGCCCACATCACCGTCCCGCCGAACCGGCGTGAGGCGAGGTCGGGCAGTTCCGTCCACTCAGGACGATCAGGGTGATCAGGACGATCGGGCAAAGCAGCCTCCATTTCAGCAGTCCCCCCGGGTCAGCAACGCGCCGCGCGGCTCGTCGCCGGTGATGGGTGTGCCCCGCAACCAGGTCGAGCGCACGACGCCGGCGAGCGGCCGCCGGTCGTACGCGCTGACCGGGTTGCGGTGCTTCAGTTTCGCGACGTCGACCACGAAAGCCTCGTCCGGCGCGAAGACGCAGAAGTCCGCGTCGTAGCCCACCGCGAGGTGGCCCTTGCGGCGCATCCCGGCCTGCGCGGCCGTGCGCTCGGCCATCCAGCGGACGACGTCGGTGAGCGCGAACCCGCGCTGCCGCGCCTGTGTCCAGATCGCCGGCAACCCCAGCTGCAGGCTGGAGATCCCGCCCCAGGCGAGGCCGAAGTCGCCGCTGTCGAAGCGTTTCAGCTCCGGCGTGCACGGCGAGTGGTCGCTGACGATCGTGTCGATCACGCCGTCGGCGAGCCCCTGCCAAAGCCGTTCGCGGTTGGCCGCCTCGCGGATCGGCGGGCAGCACTTGAACTGCGTCGCGCCGTCGCGGATCTCCTCGGCGACGAAGCTGAGGTAGTGCGGGCAGGTCTCCGCGGTCAGCGCCACTCCCTCGCTGCGCGCCGAAGCGACCAGCGGCAGAGCGTCCGAAGAGGACAGGTGCAGGATGTGGGCCCGGGCCGAGTTCCGGCGCGCCGCCTCGATCACGTGTGTGATCGCGAGGTTCTCCGCCTGCCGCGGCCGCGAATGCAGAAAGTCGACATAACGACCGCCGTGCGGCTCCGGGGCCGAGTCGATCTCGTGGGCGTCCTCGGCGTGGACGATCATCAGCGCGTCGAGGGAACTCAGCTCCCGCAACGCTTCGTCGAGGCCCGCCGGGTCGAGCGGTGGGAACTCGTCGACTCCCGAATGCAGCAGGAAGCACTTGAAGCCGAACACGCCGGCTTCGTGCAGGCCTCGCAGGTCCGACACGTTCCCCGGGATCGCGCCGCCCCAGAAGCCGACGTCGACGTGAACCCGGCCGGCCGCCGCCTTGCGCTTGACCTCCAGCGCCGCCACGTCGACGGTCGGGGGCAGGCTGTTGAGCGGCATGTCCACGATCGTGGTCACCCCGCCGGCGGCAGCCGCGCGGGTCGCCGTCTCGAAGCCCTCCCACTCGGCGCGGCCGGGATCGTTGACGTGGACGTGCGTGTCGACGAGTCCCGGCAGCAGCACGACGTCTTCGCCGAGCTCGAGCACCCGGTCGCCGGTCAGCGAAGCGCCGCCGGGTTCGACCGCGACGATCCGGCCGCCGTCGACGCCGAGGGTCGCCGGAACCTCACCCTCGGCCGTCACGGCCCGGGCTGCGCGCACCACAAGATCCATCCGAAAACCCTTCTCCGGGAGGATTGACCACCGCCGATTTCACAGTACGGAAAGACGGTTTCGCACAACGACAGTAACCACGGCGCGCGCCGCTCGTCAACGACGGACGCGGCGCGTTACGGTCAAGCCGTGCGGCTTGAAGCGGAGTTCACGAGCGAACCGTTCCACGGCGAGGGTTCGCCGCCCGAGCACGCGCTCGCCGCGCGGGACGCCGCCGCGGAAGCGGGACTGGAGACCGACTTCGGCCCGCTCGGGACGCTCGCCCGAGGCGAGGCGAAGGCGCTGCTCGACGCCATCCCGGCCATCACGAAGGCGGCGTTCGAGGGCGGCGCGACCCAGGTGACACTGCAGGTGCGCCACGCAGGCTCAGGCCAGGCCGACGCCGCCGAACCGGCCGGCACGGCAACGCCGGGAACCGCGAGCGAACCGCGGGACACGGGGAAAACCGGCACGCCCGGAACCGGCAGCAACCAGCAGGACGCGAGGAAACCCGGCGCACCCGAAACCATCAGCGCACCGCGGGACACGAGGACGACCGGCACGCCGGGAACCGCGAGCGAACCGCAGGACACGAGCAAAGCCAGCGCGGCTGAAACCGTCGGCGCACCGCAGGACACGAGCACAGCCGGCGCACCCGAAACCGTCGTCGAGCTGCACGACGCGCTCGCCCGGCTGATCGCCGACGTCGAACGCGAACTCGGCGCGAAACTCGGCGACCTCGACCGGACCGGCAAGCAGCGGGCCGTCCGGCTACTGCGGGAACGTGGGGCCTTCGGCCTGCGGAAATCCGTCTCCTCGGTGGCCGACGCGCTGGGGGTCACGCGGTTCACCGTCTACAACTACCTCAACCGGGAAGCCGACTGACCTGGGCTTTCAACAAAATGTTGACGGAACTCCGGCGTCAACGTACGGTCAGCGGGACGCCACTCACGAGGAGTTCCCCGTGCCGCTCACCCTCACCGACTTCAACACCGCCGACGCCGATGACGTGCGTCCGGCGCTGACGGCCTGTCTTGCCGTCCCCCGCTGGGTGGACACCATGCTCGACCACCGGCCCTACGAAAACGCCGACGCCCTCAAGGCCGCCGCCGAGCTGCCGTTGAGCAGTGACGAGATCCGGCAGGCCATGGCCGCGCATCCCCGGATCGGGGAAAAGCCGAAGCAGCAGGGCACCGAGGGCGACTGGTCACGATCGGAACAGTCCGGTGTGGACAATGCCGAGGCGTTCGCCGCGGCGAACGCCCGGTACGAAGCCAAGTTCGGCCACGTCTACCTGGTCTGCGCCAGCGGGAAAAGCGGCGAAGAGCTGCTGAAGATCCTCGAAAGCCGGCTGGACAACGACCCCGCGACCGAACTGGCCGTCGCCGGGCGGGAGCTGCTGAAGATCGCCGAACTCCGACTCGCGAAAGCGGTGACCGCGTGAGCCTCGTGACCACCCACGTCCTCGACACGGCGACCGGGCGCCCCGCCCCGGGAATCGCCGTGCGGTTCGAGACGCAAACCGGCGAAAAGGTCGCCGACGGGCGCACCGATGACGACGGCCGGATCCGCGACCTCGGGCCCGAAACCCTGGACCCCGGCGCCTACCGCCTGGTCTTCGACACCGGCGCCTACCTGGGCCCGGACGCCTTCTTCCCGGAGGTGGCGCTCACCTTCCGGATCACCGACGGCACCGCGCACCACCACGTGCCGCTCCTGCTCAGCCCGTTCGCCTATTCGACCTACCGAGGGAGCTGAACCGTGGCCATCACCCTGGGCCCCAACCAGTACGGCAAGGCGGAGGTCCGTCTGGTGACGGTGCGCCGCGACGGCCCCGTGCACCACCTGAAGGACCTCACCGTGTCGACGTCGCTGCGCGGCGAGCTGGCCGCGACGCACCTCACCGGCGACAACGCGGGCGTGCTCGCGACCGACACGCAGAAGAACACCGTGTACGCCTTCGCGAAGGAGGCGCCGGTCGGCGAGATCGAGGACTTCGCGCTGCGGCTGGGGCGGCACTTCACCGGCACGCAGGAAAACATCACCGGCGCCCGGATCAAGATCGACGAGCACGGCTGGGACCGGATCGCCGTCGGCGGCGAGCCGCACGACCACGCCTTCAGCCGCTCGGGTGACGAACGGCGCACCACGGCCGTCACGATCCAAGGTTCCCGCGCGTGGGTCGTCTCCGGCATCGACGGCCTGACCCTGCTCAAGTCCACCGGTTCGGAGTTCCACGGCTTCCCGCGCGACCAGTACACCACGCTCGCCGAGACCGACGACCGGATCCTGGCGACCGCCGTCACGGCGAAGTGGCGCTACCAGGGCGAGGACGTCGACTGGGCGGAGAGCCACCGCGAAATCCGGCGCGTGATGCTGGAGACGTTCGCGCTCAAGCACAGCCTTTCGCTGCAGCAGACGCTGTACGCCATGGGCGAAGCCGTACTGGAAGCGCGCGCAGAGGTCGCCGAGGTGAAACTTTCGCTGCCGAACAAGCACCACTTCCTCGTGGACCTGAGCCCGTTCGGGCTGAAGAACGACAACGAGGTGTTCTACGCGGCGGACAGGCCGTACGGCCTGATCGAGGGCACGATCCTGCGTGACGACGCCGAGGACCCCGGCCCGGCCTGGGACATCCACTGACCACGAGCCCGGATTGATAGAGCGTTCTATCAATCCGGGCGTATCGTGACGTCGTGGCAGGGACCAAGGAACGCATCATGGCCGCCGGCGCCGAGCTGTTCCGGCGCAACGGCTACAGCGGGACCGGGCTGAAGCAGATCGTCGCGCAAGCGAACGCCCCCTTCGGGTCGCTCTACCACTTCTTCCCCGGCGGCAAGGAACAGCTCGGCCAAGAGGTGGTCCGCACCTCCGGGCTCGCCTACATCCAGCTCTTCGACCTCTTCATCGCGCCCGCGCCCGACCTGGTCAGCGGGATCGAGACCTTCTTCGCCGCCGGGATCGCGACCCTCGAAGCCACCGACTACGTCGAAGGCTGCCCGATCGCCACGGTCGCCCTCGAGGTCGCCAGCACCAACGAGCCGCTGCGGCAGGCCACCGCCGACGTCTTCACCGCCTGGATCGACGCCGGCACCGAGAAGTTCGCGAAGTTCGGCATCGGCGCCGAAGCCGCCCGGACGCTCACGATCACCGCCGTCAACAACCTCGAAGGCGCCTTCATCCTCTGCCGCTCGCTGCGGGACACCGAGGCCATGGCCGTCGCGGGGGCGGCGACCGTGGACGTCGCCCGGCGACTGCTCCAAGAAGCGACGCAACTTTAGTCGGGAATCCAACAAGAATACTCAAAATGGCGCTTGACCGCGCAGCAGTGGACACGGAAGCTGCTCTTCTCCTCCCCCACCGCTGTCGGTTGGAGCTGCCATGCGCCGAGTCTTCGCCGTCCTTGTCACCGCCGTCGCCGCGATCGGGCTGGTCACCCCGGCCGCGAACGCCCTCGAGAACGGGCTCGCCCGAACACCCCCGATGGGGTGGAACACCTGGAATACCTTCGAGTGCAACATCAACGAGACGCTCGTCAAGCAGACCACCGACCTCATGGTCAGCTCCGGGATGCGCGACCGCGGCTACACCTACGTCAACCTCGACGACTGCTGGATGACGCGCAACCGGGACGCCGCGGGCAACCTCGTCGCCGACCCCGCCAAGTTCCCCAGCGGGCTCAAGTCGCTCGGGGACTACATCCACGCGCGCGGCATGAAGTTCGGCATCTACGAAAGCGCCGGCAGCGAGACCTGCCAGCACTACCCCGGCAGCCTCGGCCACGAGCAGACCGACGCGAACAGCTTCGCGAGCTGGGGTGTCGACTACCTCAAGTACGACAACTGCGGCAGCCCCGGCGGCGAGACCCAGCAGGACTACGTCCGCCGCTACTCCGCGATGCGCGACGCGCTCAAGGCCACCGGCCGCCCGATCGCCTACAGCATCTGCGAATGGGGCAACTTCACGCCGTCGAACTGGGCGCCGGACGTCGGCAACCTGTGGCGCACCACGGGCGACATCACCAACAACTGGGGCAGCATCGACTCGATCTACCGCCAGAACGTCGGCCTCGCGTCCGCCGCGAAGCCGGGCGCCTGGAACGACCCCGACATGCTCGAGGTCGGCGACGGCATGGATTTCCAGGAGGATCGCGCCCACTTCACGCTCTGGGCCGCGATGGCCGCACCTTTGATCGCGGGCGCCGACCTGCGCTCAGCCAGCGTCGCCACCTTCTCGACCTACCTCAACGGCGACGTCATCGCCGTCGACCAGGACCCGCTCGGCAAGCAGGCCACGCGGATCTCGTCCAGCGGCGGTCTCGACGTGCTCAAGAAGCCGCTCCAAGACGGTGACGTCGCCGTCGTGCTGTTCAACGAAAACGGCACCACGAAGACCGTCTCGACCACGGCCGCCGCGGCCGGACTGCCCGGCGCGTCGAGCTACCGGCTGACCAACCTCTGGTCGAAAGAGCAGACCACGAGCAGCGGCCCGATCAGCGCGAACGTCCCGTCGCACGGCACCGTCATCTACCGCGTGAAGGCCAATGCCGGCGGCACCACCGCCGCCAAGGCGCTGCAGGGCGCGTCGTCGTCACGCTGCATCGACATCAACGGCAACGTGACCACCCCCGGCACCAAGGTCGACATCTGGGACTGCGACAGCGGCCCCAACCAGACCTGGACCTTCACCGGCGCCGGTGAACTGAAGGCGTCGAATGGCCTCTGCCTCGACGCCGACGACGGCGGCACCGCGGCCGGGACCAAGCTCATCGCCTGGACCTGTCACGGCGGCGCGAACCAGAAGTTCAAGCTCAACCCCGACGGCTCGATCACCGGCACCCAGACCGGCCTGTGCGTCGACGTCACCGGCGGCGACAAGCCCGCCGGCAACGTCAACGGCGTCCAGCTCGAGCTCTGGGGCTGCAACGACGACGCCAACCAGAACTGGCAGCTCAGGTAGCGGTGAGGTGCTCCGGCCGCACCGGGACGCGCGTGAGCGCGAGCCCGGTCGCGGCCCGGATCGCCGCCACGATCGCAGGCGTCGACGAGATCGTCGGCGGCTCCCCCACCCCGCGCAGGCCGTACGGCGCGTGCGGGTCCGGGCGCTCCAGGACGTCGATGCTCATCGGCGGCATGTCCAGGACCGTCGGGATCAGGTAGTCGGTGAAGGAGGGGTTCCGGATCTTCCCGCCGGAAGTCTGGATCTCCTCCATCACCGCGAGCCCGAGCCCCTGCGCCGAACCGCCCTGGATCTGCCCGAGCACGGCCTGCGGGTTGAGCGCCTTGCCGACGTCCTGGGCGCAGTCGAGCGCGACCACCTTGACCAGGCCCAGCTCGACGTCGACGTCGACGACCGCCCGGTGCGCGGCGAACGCGTACTGGACGTGCGCGGTGCCCTGCCCGGTTTCCGGATCCAACGCGGTGGTCGGCCGGTGCCGCCACTCGATCGTTTCGTCGTAGACGTCGTCGCCGAGGACGTCTCCCAGCTCGGCGACCACCTGGCCGTCGGCCGCGACGAGCTTGCCGCCGACCAGGCGCACCCGCTCGTCGAAGCGGGACAGCAGCCGCGCCCGGACCGCCCCGCAGGCGGCCTGCACCGCGCCGCCGGTGACGTAGGTCTGGCGTGACGCCGACGTCGAGCCGCCGTTGCCGATCGAGGTGTCCATCGGCAGCACCGTCACCTGCTCGACACCCAGCTCGGTCCGGACGATCTGCTGCATGATCGTCACCAGGCCCTGGCCGACCTCGCAGGCCGCGGTGTGCACGGTCGCCGCCGGCTCACCGCCGACCAGCTGCAGGCGCACGCGGGCCGTCGAGTAGTCGTCGAACCCTTCGGAGAAGCAGACGTTCTTGATCCCGACGGCGTACCCGACCCCGCGGACGACACCTTCGCCGTGCGTGGTGTTCGAGACGCCGCCTGGCATGTGCCGCAGGTCGAACGGCCGGTCCGGCGGCATCGGCTTCGCGCGGACCCGCTCCAGCAGCTCCGCGACCGGCGCGTCGGAGTCGACGACCTGGCCCGTCGGCATGAGCGAACCCTCGCTCATCGCGTTGCGGACGCGGATCTCGACCGGGTCCAGGCCACACGCGAGAGCCAGCTTGTCCATCTGCGACTCGTAGCCGAACGCCGCTTGCACGGCGCCGAAGCCGCGCATCGCGCCGCACGGCGGGTTGTTCGTGTAGGTGCCCCAGCAGTCGACCGAAACACTGTCCACTGTGTACGGTCCGACGCCGAGGGTGGCGGCGTTCGCGACCACAGCGCCCGTTGAAGACGCGTACGCGCCTCCGTCGAGGAACAACCGCGTACGCACGTACACGAGACGGCCATCGTGAGTGGCGCCGTGCTCGTAGTACATCTTCGCCGGATGGCGGTGGACGTGACCGTAGAAGGACTCTTCGCGGTTGTAGACCATCTTCACCGGCTTGCCGGTGTGCAACGCCAGCAGGCACGCGTGGACCTGCATCGACAGGTCCTCACGCCCGCCGAACGCTCCCCCGACGCCGCCGAGCGTCAGCCGCACCTTTTCGACCGGCAGGCCCAGCGCGGCGACGATCTGCTGCTGGTCGACGTGCAGCCACTGCGTCGCGACGTACAGGTCGACACCGCCTTCGGTGTCCGGCACGGCGAGCCCGGACTCCGGCCCGAGGAACGCCTGGTCCTGCATGCCGACCTCGTAAACCCCCGAAACGACGACGTCGGCGGAGAGATCCTGCGGTCCGCGGCGGATCTTGACGTGCCGGACGACGTTGCCGCCGTCATGCAGCGAAGGCCCTTCGCCCGCGACAGCGGCTTCGGAGTCCGTCACGGGAGCAAGCTCTTCGTAGGTGACTGCGATCCGCTTCATCGCGCGTCGCGCGGTTTCCGGGTGGTCGGCGGCGACCAGCGCGACCGGCTCACCCTGGTACCGCACGACGTCGGACGCGAGCACCGGCTGGTCGGAGTGCTCCAGCCCGTACCGGTTGACGCCGGGGACGTCCTCGTGGGTCAGCACCGCGTAGACGCCGGGCACCTTCAGGGCTTCGGTGATGTCGATGCCGGTGATCCGCGCGTACGGGTGCGGGCTGCGCAGCGTCACGCCCCACACCATGTCCTCGTGCCACAGGTCCGAGGAGTACGCGAACTCGCCGCGCACCTTGACCGTGCCGTCGGGTCGCCGCGGCGAGGTGCCGACGCCGTTGACCGTCTGCGTGCCGACGGAAGTGGTCATCGGTCCTCCCGCAACCGGGCGCTCGCGGCCGCCAGCTCGGACGCGATCTCCGACTCGTCCGCCTCGCGCAGAACCCCGTCCTCGACCACGGCCTTGCCGCCGACGAACAGCCGCCGCACCGGCGGTGTCGTCCCCAGCACCAGCGCCGCGACCGGGTCGGTGATGCCCGCGTGGTTCAGCCCGGTCAGGTCCCAGATCGCGAGGTCGGCGAGCTTCCCGGGCTCGATCGAGCCCAGGTCGCCGGCCCGGCCGAGGCAGCGCGCGCCGCCCATCGTGCCCATCCACAGCGCTTCGCGCGTGGTCAGCCCGCGCGGCCCGCCGCGCTGGCGGGCCTGCAGCAACGCCTGGTGCAGTTCTTCCCCGAGGCCGCCGGACTCGTTGGACGCGGCCCCGTCGGCGCCGAGGCCGACCGCGACTCCCGCGTCCAGGAGGTCGCGGACCGGCGCGATGCCGGCGCCGATCCGGCCGTTGGACGTCGGGCAGTGCGCCGAGCCGGTGCCGGTCGCGCCGAAGCGGCGGATCGCGTCGGGGGCGAGGTGGATGGTGTGCGCGAGCCAGACGTCCTCGGCGAGCCAGCCCAGCTTGTCGGCGTATTCGGCGGGCGTGCAGCCGACCTCGGCGAGGCACTGCTTCTCCTCGTCGAGGGTCTCCGCGAGGTGCGTGTGCAGCCGGACACCCTTGCGGCGGGCCAGCTCGGCCGCGCCGGACATCAGGCGCTCGGTGACCGAGAACGGCGAGCACGGGCCCGCGGCGATCTGCAGGTGCGCACCCGCCGAGTCGTCGTGGAAGCGGGCGATCGCGGCTTCGGTGCCGGTCAGCGCGTCCTCGGTCGTCTCGACGAGGTTGTCGGGCGGGAGCCCGCCGTCGGACTCGCCGCGGTCCATCGACCCGCGCACGACGTGCAGCCGGACGCCGATCCGCTGGCGGGCCGCGGCCAGCGCCGCGACCTGGTCACCGCCGTCGCGCGGGAAGACGTAGTGGTGGTCGGCGACGGTCGTGCAGCCGGTCAGCGCCAGCCGGGCCATCCCGGCGGTGCCCGCGGCGTGCGTGATCCCGTCGTCGAGGCGGCCCCAGACCGGGTAGAGCGCGACCAGCCACTCGAAGAGCGTGTGGTCGGCGGCCAGCCCGCGGGTCGCCCACTGGTAGAGGTGGTGGTGGGTGTTGATCAGGCCGGGCGTGACCAGGCAGCCCGACGCGTCGACACGCTCGTCGAACTCGCCGGTGTAGACGCCTTCGCCGACTTCGGCGATCCGGTCGTTCTCGATGACGACGTGGCCGGACTTGTGCTCAGGACCGCTGACCGTAGCGATCGCGGCACCGGAGATGAGCGTCCTCACGCGACACCACCCTTCGCCGCGACCCGCACCGCGTCGAGGATCTTCTCGTAGCCGGTGCAGCGGCACAGGTTCCCCGCCAGCGCCTCGCGGATCTCCTCGTCACTCGGATCGGGGACGCGGTTCAGCAGGTCGTGCGCGGCCACGACCAGGCCCGGTGTGCAGAAGCCGCACTGCACCGCACCCTGGTCCACAAAGGACTGCTGGATCGGGTCGAGCGTGTCGCCGTCGGCCAGGCCCTCGACCGTGCGCACCACGCGGCCCTCGGCCTGCCCGGCCGCGACCAGGCAGGCGCACACCGGGACGGCGTCGAGGTAGACCGTGCAGGAGCCGCATTCGCCCTGCTCACAGGCGTTCTTCGAGCCCGGCAGGCCGAGCCGCTCGCGCAGGACGTAGAGGAGGCTTTCGCCCTCCCAGACGTCGTCGGCCTGCCGTTTCTCGCCGTTGATCGTGACATTCAGGCGCATGCCCGCTCCCCCGTCCGGTGTTCGTCCCAGGCCCAGGTCAACGTACGCCGGGCGAGTACCCCCAGCGCGTGCTTTCGATACGCGGCGCTGCCCCGGACGTCGTCGATCGGCGCCGTCGCTTCGGCCACCAGGTCGCCGAAGCGGCGCTTCAGGGAGTCGGGCAGCGGCTCCGGCGAGCCCCACGGCAGTTCGGCGGCGAGGAAGTCCTCCGCCGCGCGAGCCCGGCGCGGCGTCGGCGCGGCGGAGCCGATCGCGGCGCCGACCTCGCCACCTCGCAGGGCCAGGGCGAACGAGCAGACCGCGATGACCATCGCGTTGCGCGTCCCGACCTTGGCGAACTGCTGCGGCCCGGCGTGCGCGGGCAGGTGGACGGCGGTGATCAGCTCGTCCGGCTCGAGCGCGTGGCGCTTCACCCCGACGTAGAACTCCTCCGCGCGGAGGAGCCGGGTCCCCCGGACGGACGCGACCTCGACCCGCGCGTCCAGGGCCAGCAGCACCGGGTGGGTGTCACCGGCCGGGGACGCCGCCCCGAGGTTGCCGCCGACCGTGCCGCGGTTGCGGATCTGGGGCGAGCCGACCGTGCGCGACGCCATCGCCAGCGCGGGGACGGATTCACCCACTTCAGCGATGATGCGGCTGTAGGGGACACCGGCGCCGAGCCGGACCTTTCCGTCCGATGTGGACCACTCCGTGAGCTCGGGGACCGTGGTCAGGTCCAGCAGGGCCTCGGGACGCCGGTGGTCGAAGTTCAGCTCGACCATGACGTCGGTGCCGCCGGCGATGGGCACGGCGTCGGGCCGCTCGGCCTTCAGCGCCAGGGCCTCGGCCAGCGTCGTGGGACGCAGGAACTCCACGCTTGCTCCTTTGTGAGGGGCGATAGACCAGTAGACGCCTATGCCGGGCCGGGCGGCAACGGCACGGCGCATGAAACGCACAGCAGCGAAACACCGGGCGTTTGTGCTTTCCTACAAGCCTGATGACGACCGTGAAAACTCTGCTGGGACTGCCGGGGCTGCGACTGCGCCCGCTGGCCGGGGCCGACCTGCTCGACCGGCCGGTGACGCGCATCTACGTCACGGAGCTACCCGACCCCGGACGGTACCTGTCGGCCGGTGAGCTGGTGCTTTCCGGCCTGCTCTGGTGGCGTCGCCCAGGCGACGCCGAGCCGTTCGTGGCCGCGCTGGCCCGGGCGGGCGCGGCAGCGCTGGCCGCGTCCGGCGCCGACTCCGGCGGCATCCCCGGTGACGTCGCCGAGGCCTGCGAGCGGCACCGGATCCCGCTGCTGGAAGTGCCCACCGACCTTTCGTTCTCGGTGATCACCGAGCAGGTGGTGCTGGCACTGGCAGCCGCGTCCGAAAGCGCGCGCAAACGTTTGCAGGCCGCCGCGGATGCGCCCGTCGAGACGCTGCTGGAGCGCGCGTCGGCCGAGCTCGGGGTGCCCTGCTGGGTGCTGTCGGGCCTCGGCCGGGTGGTCGCCGGGACGACGACGCTGCCAGTGCCCGCCGCCGACGTCGTCGGCAAGTACGCGGCGAAGGAGCCCGGGCCGCTGACGGTGGTCCCGGTCGAGGGCCGGCACGCCGTGCCGTGGCTGATCGCCGCGGGCGGGACGCTGAGCACCGCGCAGGCCGAGCTGGCCGAGGAGCTGGCCGGGCTCGTCGGCGTCACGCGGGCGCGCTCTCCGCGGCCCGAGGCCGAATTGCCCGGAGAGGCGCGCGTCGTCGCGTTGCGGACCGAGGGCAGCGACGAGAGCCGGGACGTCCTGCTGGAGCTGCTCCCGGACGGGCTGCTGCTCGAATCCACCGGGGACACTTCCTTCGCGGCGACCGCGGGGCGGCCGTCCGCGGCCGAGCTGTCCACTGTGGAACCGTTGCTGCGGTCGAAACGGATCTGGTGCGGGGTGAGCGACCCCGGCCCCCGGGACGAAGCGTGGGAATCGGCCCGGTACGCGCTGGAAGTCGCGGCCCGGCGGCACGCGCGGGTGGTCTCGGCCGGTGAGGTGGACGTGCACCGGCTGCTGCTGGCCGGAGCACCCGACGGGCTGCGCGCGGCCGTGCGGCGGCGGGTCCTCGGGCCGCTGCTGGAGTACGACGCCGAGCAGCACACGGACCTCGTCCACACGGTGCGGGTGTTCCTCGAGTGCTCGGGATCGCCGACGCGGGCGGCGAAGGCGCTGCACGTCCACGTCAACACCCTCCGCTACCGCATCGGCCGGGCGGGCGAGCTGCTCGGCGCGGACCTGACCGAGTTCACCGACCAGCTCGACGTCTACCTGGCGTTGCGCGCGGGAGACCAACCAGGATGACCGACGAGATCACCTCGGCCCGGCAGGCGGCGAACGACGGCTCGGGCCCAGCGCGAGACCGGTAGAGGGGAGAGCATGGGCAAGCAGAAGCGTGCGGCTCGGGGCGGCGAGAGCACAGCCGAAGAGTTCCGCGACACGCTGCTCGTCGCCGCTTCCGAGACCGCGCGAGGGATCCCGGGCGCGGCCGAGCGGTGCGCGAACCGGCTCGCCCCGGGTCTCGACTGGCCGGCCGGACCGGTCGAAGGCGCCGGGCTCGCGACCCGGCACGTCAGCGCGCGGGTCCGGCGGGGCGGGTGGCTGCGCGAAGACCTCGACCAAGCGGCTCGGCGGCGCGTCGACGAGTTCGCCCGCTCCTACGTGCTCGACGCCCTCGCCGAGCCAAACCTGGCTGAGTGGGCGGCCCGGCACATCCTCACCCCGGCCGAAGCGCTGACCTCCGTCATCGAAGCGCTGGGATTCCTGCTGTCGCTGCCGGACCTGCCGCTGCCGGACCGGACGGTCCCCCACACGGTCGACGAGAAGAAGCTGGGCCGGGTCCGCGCGCTGCTGGCCAAGGCCGAGTCGAGCTCGTTCCCGGAGGAGGCCGAAGCCCTTTCGGCGAAGGCGCAGGAGCTGATGACCCGCCACGCCCTCGACCGGGTGCTGGTCGAGGCGGATGAAGCCGAACGCGACCGGCCGACGTCGCGCCGGATCTGGCTCGACACGCCGTACGTCGACGCCAAGTCGCTGCTGGTCCAGGTGGTTTCGAAGGCCAACCGGTGCCGCGCGATCTTCGACCCGCGCTTCGGGTTCGTCACCGTCGTCGGCGACGAGGAAGACCTGGACGCCGTCGCGGTGCTGACGACGTCGCTGCTCGTGCAGGCGACACGGGCGATGATCGCCGACCCGGCCGGCCGGTCGCGGCCGTTCCGGAAGTCGTTCCTCGTCGCCTACGCCACCCGGATCGGCGAGCGCCTCGAACGCGCCGCGGAAACGACGATCGCGGCGTCACCGGACTCGGCTCGCCTGCTGCCCGTGCTGGCTTCGCACGAGCTGAAGGTGGAGTCGGCCTTCACCGCACTCTTCCCCGACGTGGTCGGCAAGTCCGTGACGGTGCGCGACCTCGACGGCTGGGACGCGGGCCGGTCGGCCGCCGACCGCGCCCGCCTCCGCTAGTCCTCGCGGCGGGCGTACTTCTCCAGCTCCGGCCGACCGAACGGCAGCTCCCCCTCGTCGAGGGCCCCGCAGTCCAGGCCGCGCAGCAGGTACACCGCCAGGGCCTGCGCCGTCGCCGGTTCGTCCAGTACTCCCCCGGCCTGCTTCTCCGCGTACGCGCGCAGCCGCTCCACCGCCGCCGGAAATCCCGAGCGGTAGAACGTGTACGTCGCCGCGAAGCGTGTGGGCAGCTGGTGGGGGTGCAGGTCCCAGCCCTGGTAGAAGCCCCGCTCCAGCGAACGCCGGACCAGGCGCAGGTGCTCCGCCCACGCCGAAGGCAGCGCGTCGCCGATGGGCAGGCGGTTGGTCGAACCATCCGACAGCCGTACGCCCGTGCCGGCCGCCGAAACCTGCATCAGGCCCTTGGCGAGGTCCGCCGCCGGGTGCTCCATGCTCTGGTACGCCGCCGCGATGCCGAGTCCGGCGCTGTAGTCGTACGTGCCGTAGTGCAGCCCGGTGCAGCGCCCGGCCGCGGCATGCACGATGCGCGCCACCGAGAGCGTGCCGTCGACGTCCACAATGGACTGAGCCGTCTCGATCTGGACCTCGAACCGCAGCGCTCCCGAAGCCAGGCCGTACGCGGATTCCAGCCGGGCCAGCACTTCCGCGGCCACCGAGACCTGCTCGACCGCCGTCACCTTGGGCAGGGTGACCACGAACCCCGGCGGCAGCGGCCCGTTGTCCAGCAACGAGCCCAGGAACAGGTCCAAGGTGCGGATGCCCCGCCGGCGCGTCGCCGCTTCGAAGCTCTTGAAGCGGATGCCGCAGAACGGCGTTCCGCCGGTCGTGGCCAGAGTCTGCCCGGCCGCCCGCGCGGCCGCGTCCTCGACGTCGTCCGGCACCCGGCCGAAACCGTCCTCGAAGTCGATCCGCAGGTCCTCGATCGGCTCGGTGAGCAGCTTCGCCCGCACGCGTTCGTAGACGTCCGCGTCGACTCCGAGCAGGTCCTCGTGCTCGATGAACACCCGCATCGCCTGCTTGCCCCAGTCGGCGACCAGGCGGGTGCGGTACTGCGACGCCGGGACGTAGACGGTGTGCACCGGCTGCCGTCCCGGGCGCTCCCCCGGGTACGCCGCCGCGACGCGCGCGTCGGCCTCGGCCAAGCGCGCGTCCGCGGCGTCGTAGACGTCCTGGGACAGCCGCACTACTTGATCCGCTCGTAAGCGGGCAGCGTCAGGAAGTCCGGGAAGTCGTCGGCCAGCGCGACCTGCTCGAACAGCTCCACGGCCGGCTCCAGCAGCTCCGGCTTGAGCTCGGCGGCCAGCTCACCGCGGACCTCCGCCAGCACCCCGCGCACCAGCTCCGACGTCACGACGTCGCCGGTGTCCAAAGTGGTCCCGTTCTTGACCCACTGCCAGATCTGCGAGCGCGAGATCTCCGCCGTCGCCGCGTCTTCCATCAGGTTGTGGATCGCCGCCGCGCCGTTGCCGCCCAGCCAGGACGCGATGTAGCGGACGCCGACGTCGACCGCGGCGCGCAGGCCGCCCGCCGTCGCGCCACCCGGCGTCGAGGCGACGTCCAGCAGCTGGTCGGCGGTCACGCTGACCTCGTCGCGGGTACGGCCGAGCTGGTTCGGCTGGTCGCCGAGGACCTTGTCGAACTCCTCCTTGCAGAGGGCGACCATGCCGGGGTGCGCGACCCAGGAGCCGTCGAAGCCGTCGCCGGCCTCGCGGGACTTGTCCGCGTGCACCTTGTCGAAGGCGCCCTTGTTCGTCTCCGGGTCCTTGCTCGGGATGAACGCGGCCATGCCGCCGATCGCGAACGCGCCGCGCTTGTGGCAGGTGCGCACGAGCAGTTCGGTGTAGGCGCGCATGAACGGCGCGGTCATGGTGACGGAGTTGCGGTCCGGCAGGACGAACTTCTCCCCCGCGTCGCGGAAGTACTTGATGACGCTGAAGAGGTAGTCCCAGCGGCCCGCGTTGAGGCCGGACGCGTGCTCGCGCAGCTCGTAGAGGATCTCTTCCATCTCGAACGCGGCCGGGATGGTCTCGATCAGCACGGTCGCGCGGATGGTGCCGTGGTCGATGCCGAGGGTCTTCTCGGCGTGGGTGAAGACGTCGTTCCAGAGCCGCGCTTCGAGGTGGCTCTCCATCTTCGGGAGGTAGTAGTACGGGCCCTTGCCGCGCTTGAGCAGCTCGGCCGCGTTGTGGAAGAAGTGCAGGCCGAAGTCGACGAGCGCGCCGACCGCCTGGCGGCCACCGAAGGACAGGCCGCGCTCGGGCAGGTGCCAGCCGCGCGGGCGGACCACGATCGTGGCGTGCTCGACGTCGTCCTTCAGCGCGTAGCTCTTGCCACCGCTCTCCAGCGTGATGCTTTCGCGGACGGCGTCGTAGAGGTTGACCTGGCCGGACACGACGTTCGCCCAGTGCGGCGTGTTGGCGTCCTCGAGGTCGGCGAGCCAGACCTTGGCGCCGGAGTTGAGCGCGTTGATGGTCATCTTGCGCTCGGTCGGCCCGGTGATCTCGACCCGGCGGTCACGCAGGGCCTCGGGCGCGCCGGCGACCTGCCAGTCGCCCTCGCGGATCCCCTTCGTCTCCGGCAGGAAGTCGAGCCGGCCGGTGGTCCGGGCCTCCTCGCGACGCTTGCTCCGCGCCTGGAGCAGCTCGTCGCGGCGACCGGCGAAGGCATCGTGCAGGCCGGCGAGGAAGTCGAGCGCCGCCGGCGTGAGGATCTCGTCGCCGCGCTCGACCGCGTCACCCAGCACCTGGGCTTCAGAAGACATGTGGAACACCTCGAGGGTTCGGATCTTTGGATAACGGCCCTACGGTTTTCTACCAGCCGGACTATAGTTTCTGCATAGCGGAAGCTCAACGCCGACGTAAGGAGGGCCACCGTGCCGGCGGAGAAGAACGGGCGCGACGGCGGCGTCCAGTCCCTGCAGCGTGCCTTCGAGCTGCTGGAACACCTCGCGGACACCGGCGGTGAAGCCAGCCTGTCCGAGCTCGCGACGCTGTCCGGACTGCCGATGCCGACGATCCACCGGCTCATCCGCACCCTGGTCGACCTGGGGTACGTCCGGCAGAACACCAACCGCCGGTACGCGCTGGGCGCCCGGCTGATCCGCCTCGGCGAGAACGCGAGCATGCAGTTCGGCGCCTGGGCGCGGCCACTGCTGGCGGAGCTGGTCGAGGAGGTCGGCGAGACGGCGAACCTGGCGGTCCTGGAGCGCGACGAAGTGGTGTACGTGGCCCAGGTGCCCTCGAAGCACTCGATGCGGATGTTCACCGAGGTCGGCCGGCGGCTGCTGCCGCACGGCACCGGCGTCGGCAAGGCGATGCTGGCGCACCTGCCGGCGTCGGAGGTCCGCTCGATCCTGGACCGGACCGGGATGCCGGCCTACACCGAGCACACGTTCACCGACGCGGACGCGCTGGCCGTGGAGCTCTCGCGGATCGCCCAGCAGGGGTACGCGCTCGACGAGGCCGAGCAGGAGCTGGGCGTCCGGTGCGTGGCGGTGGCGGTGCCGGGGGCTCCGGTGCCGGCGGCGGTTTCGGTGTCGGGCCCGTCGGGCCGGCTGACCGCCGAGGCGGTGGCGCACATCGCCCCGGCGGTGCAGCGGGTGGCGGACGCACTGGGAGCCAGCCTGTCCAGCGCCCCACTATCAGTGTAACTTTAGGTGATATCTAGTGACTGAAAGTGACCCTGCTGCCGAGGGCTCCGACCCGGCCGGTAAAGTTCCGGACATGGCCAGCCTCGAAGACCTCGAAACCCGGGTGTCCGCACTGGAAGAGCAGATGCGGTCGACCAGGCAAGACGCCGCGGCCGCTCGCGTACTCGCCGGGACAGCGGACCGCGACGTCTCCGAGTTCAAGCAGGCCTTGAACGGTCACACCAAAGTGCTGAACGCGGTACGTGAGACGCAGGTCGAGCAGGGTCAGGACATCGCGACCCTCAAGACCGATGTCTCCGATCTCAAGATCGAGGTTGGCAGCCTCAGGGCCGACCTGACCAGCGGCTTCACCAAGATCGGCACCAGCATGGACCAGATCAGCCGGTTGCTCCAGCAGGTCGTCGACAAGGACTGACCGCTACTTCAGCTCTCCCTTCAGCAGGTCCATGAGCAGGCCGTCGTGCCAGGTGCCGTCCGGGGCGCGCTCGTAGTTCCGCATGATTCCGACCCTGCGGAAGCCGACCTTCTCGTACACGTGGATCGCCGTCTCGTTGGACGCCGCCGGGTCGATCGTCAAGCGGTGGTGGCCGTTCTCCAGCAAATGCCGGGCCAACGTACGCAGAGCGTCCGTGCCAACGCCGCGACCGTGGACGTCCGGATGGACCGAGATGTCGATCCCGGCGTGGCGGTACTGCGGCTCCAGCTCCTCGCAGCTCTGGATGACTCCCACGACCTCACCGCCGAGTTCGATGACGTAGCAGGTGTAGCCGTCTTCGACCTCGTACAGGCCGTTGACCTCGTGGTCCGGGTCGCCCCACCAGCGGGCGACCTCCGGGGTGGCCAGGATCTCGCGGACGCGGCCGCGGTCTTTTGCCGAAATGGTACGCAAAAGTACGCGCGCACCAGGGATGATGGGCATGCTTTGGTCCTCTCTCGTAGCGAATGACGGCTTTGGGCGACGTCGGGTACGAGGAGGGGCACGAGAGGACGTGCGTCAACCGGGCATGCCCGGGGTGTGCGCCGGCGCGCGTCCTCCGTCATCCGATTTTCGCCGAAGGGACCACCATGGACCCGCACGTCGGCGGCGCGCTCGCGTGGCTCGCCGCTTCGCACACCGTCGAAAGACTCGTCGACCGTGCGCTCGACGGCTCGCCGCCGCCTCCCGCGTGGCCGCACCCGCCCGCTTCGGGCACGGGCGGGAAGGTCGAGATCACCGTGCGGCACCACCGGGCCGCTAAGGTCCGCACGCCGGTGATCGTCACCCTGCAGCTGGACGGCAGCCGCAGCGGCACGGCGTTTTCCGTGGTGCTGGGGCACACGGCCCGCCTCACCCTGCCGGGCGGCCGGTACTTCGGGGCCGCCCTGGTCGTCGACCCCGGTCGTCGGACCCGGTCGGGCCCGGTCCTGCAGGGCATCGGGTGGTCGCACCTGACGGTCGCGGCGCACCGGACGTCGCCGCTGCTCATCTCGGCCCAGCGGCCGTCGGAGCCCGCCGTCCTGCAGCTCGGCCTGCGCCGGACCGACGGGACGCCGCTCTTCCGCCTCTAGCCGAGCAGGGCGTCCACGAACGCGCCGGGCTCGAACGGCGCCAGGTCGTCCGGGCCTTCACCGAGCCCGACCAGCTTCACCGGCACCCCGAGCTCGCGCTGGACCTGGAACACGATGCCGCCCTTGGCGGTGCCGTCCAGCTTGGTCAGCACGATGCCCGTCACGTCGATGACCTCGGCGAACACGCGGGCCTGCATCAACCCGTTCTGGCCGGTCGTCGCGTCCAGGACCAGCAGGACCTCGTCGACCTTCGCCTGCTTCTCGACGACTCGCTTGACCTTGCCCAGCTCGTCCATCAGGCCGGTCTTCGTGTGCAGGCGGCCCGCGGTGTCGATCAGGACCGTGTCGACCCCCGTGTCCACGCCGCGCTTGACCGCGTCGAACGCCACGGCGGCGGGGTCCGCGCCTTCCTTGCCGCGGACGACTTCGGCGCCCACGCGCTCGGCCCACGTCTGGAGCTGGTCGGCCGCCGCCGCGCGGAACGTGTCCGCCGCGCCCAGGACCACCGTCTTGTCCTGGGCCACCAGGACGCGGGCGAGCTTGCCCGTGGTCGTCGTCTTGCCCGTGCCGTTGACGCCGGCCACCAGGACCACCGCGGGCTGCTTCTGGCCGTCGACGATGTGCGGCAGCGCCCGCACCGCGCGCTCGCCGTCGGTGGACAGCTGCGCCGTCAGCACCTCGTGCAGCACCTCACGGGCCTCGGCCGACGACCGGATCGCGCGGCGGGACAGCTCGTCGCGCAGCCGCTCGACGATCTGGTTCGTGGTGGCCGCGCCCAGGTCGGCCATCAGCAGCGTGTCTTCGACGTCCTGCCAGGAGTCCTCGTCGAGGTCACCGGCGCCGAGCAGGCCGAGCAGGCTCGTCCCGAACACCGACCGCGACTTCGCCAGCCGCCCGCGCAGCCGCTCCATGCGCCCGGTCGCGGGGTCGATCTCCTCGGTGACCGGCGCCGGCTCGACGACCTCGGCGTCGGGCAGCTTGACGTCGCGCACCGTGCGCTGGGCCGAGTCGCGCGGCACCGCGGCGTCGTCACCGACCGCGGGCTGGCCGTCGGTCTCCGGCCGGTCGTCGACGGGGTGCTCGACCTCGGTCCCGCCGGGCGCGAGCGCGATGCCGCCGCTGGCCGCGTAACTGCCGCCCTTCGGTTTCTCCTCGACCTCCCGCTGGGCGTCCAGGGTGATCCGGCGCCGGCGCGCGATGAGCAGGCCGGTCACCAGGAGGGCGACCAGCACGACAACGGCGAGGACTACGAACAGGAACCAGGTGCTCGACACCGGCCCATCCTTTCATCCGCACCCGCTCGCGCCGGACACCCCGTCCGCACAGGCAATTCGTAACGACGTAGATCCCGATTGGGCCAAGACTTCACCACGTGGGTTGCGTCACCCGGAAGCCTGCACTAAACCCCTCCGGATGGGGAAACGAGCCGGCCACGGCTTCCGGGTGATCGGGCTGATTTCGGGCACGTCGGTCGACGGCATCGACGTGGCCGCCGCCGACCTGCACGCCGAGGACGGCACGGTGGTGCTGACCCCGCTGGGCGAGCTCGACGTCGCCTACCCCGAGCCGCTGCGTGACGGCCTGCTCGCCGCCCTCCCGCCGAACCCGTGCACCGCCGGCGAGCTGACGCGGCTCGACACCGGCGTCGGCCAGGCGTTCGCCGACGCGGCCCTGCGCGGCGCCGTCGAGCTGGCCGGTGGCACCGCGGACTTCGTCGCTTCGCTGGGCCAGACGGTGTTCCACTGGGTCGAGGGCGGCCACGTCCACGGCACGCTGCAGCTCGGCCAGCCCGCGTGGATCGCCGAGCGCACCGGGCTGCCGGTGGTCGCCGACCTGCGGGCCCGGGACGTCGCCGCGGGCGGGCACGGCGCGCCGCTGGCGAGCACGTTCGACCAGCTGTGGCTGCGCGGCGTGGCCGAGGACACCGGCGGGCCCGTCGCCGCGCTCAACCTCGGCGGCATCGCGAACATCACCGTCGTCGCCGAGGGAAGGCCGGTCCTCGCCTACGACACCGGGCCCGCCAACGCGTTGCTCGACCTGGCCGCCTACCGCGTCACCGGGCGCCGCAGCGACGTCGACGGGCAGCTCGCGCTCAGCGGCTCGGTGCGCGCGGACCTGCTCCAGCGGCTGCTCGCCGATCCGTACTTCGCCGCCGCGCCGCCGAAGTCCACCGGCAAGGAGCACTTCAACGCGCCTTTCCTCGACGCCGCCCTGCACGACCTCCCGCCGGTCGCCCCCGGCGACCTGCTGGCGACGCTGACCGAGCTCACCGCGGTGAGCGTCGCCGACGAATGCCGCCGGCACGGCGTCACGGCGGTCATCGCCTCCGGCGGCGGGGTCGCGAACCCGGCCGTGATGGCCGCGCTGGCGCGGAACCTGCCGTCCGCCGCGCTCAAGACCAGCGACGACCTCGGCCTGCCCGGCGCCGGCAAGGAGGCGTACCTGACCGCGCTGCTCGGCTGGCTCACCTGGTGCGGTGTGCCGGGTACGGTTCCGCCGGCGACCGGCGCCCGCGGGCCCCGCCTGCTCGGCGCGCTCGTGCCGGGCGCCGGGCCACTGACCCTTCCCGCCCCACTGGGGGGCGCCGTGACGCGGTTGCGAGTCGCGGAGAAGGCCGGATCACAAGTAGGAGAAGCCCATGCGCGGTGTTGACCTCGCCATCATCGTGGTCTATCTGGCGGCGATGCCGCTGATAGGCGTGCTGGTCGGGCGGAAACAACGCTCGGCCGCCGACTACTTCGTCGGCGAGCGCAGCCTGCCGTGGGGCGCGGTGATGCTGTCCGTGGTGGCCACGGAGACCTCCACGCTCACCGTGATCAGCACGCCGGGTCTCGTGTTCGGCAACGCGTTCCTGTTCCTGCAGCTGGCCTTCGGCTACATCATCGGCCGGGTCATCGCGGCGTTCGTGCTGCTGCCGCGGTACTTCCGGGGCAACCTCGTGAGCGCGTACGCCTTCCTGGGCAAGCGGTTCGGCTCGGGCCTGCAGGGCACTGCGTCGGTGACGTTCGTGATCACCCGGCTGCTCGCCGAGGGCGTGCGCCTGTTCGCCGGCGCGATCCCGATCAAGGTGATCCTCGGGCACTACAACATCCACCTGGACTACTGGGTGATCGTGGTGATCCTGACCGCGCTGACGCTGATCTACGCCTACATCGGCGGGATCAAGGCGGTCGTCTGGGTCGACGTCATCCAGCTCACGCTGTACCTCGGCGGCGCCGCGGTGGCCGCGATCGTGCTGCTGAACAAGCTGCCCGGCGACTGGATGACCCAGGCGTCCGACGACGGCAAGTTCATGCTCGTCGACTTCACGAAGAACCTGCTGACCAGCCCGTACGCCTTCGTGACGGCGGTGCTCGGCGGCGCGGCGCTTTCGATGGCCTCGCACGGCGCCGACCAGCTGATCGCGCAGCGGCTGATGGCGACGCGCAGCCTGCGCGACGGCCAGAAGGCGCTCATCGGCAGCGGCATCATCGTGACGATCCAGTTCGCGCTGTTCCTGCTGGTCGGGGCGATGCTGTGGGTGTTCAACGGCCGCAAGTCGGTCGCGGAGCTCGGCCTGCAGAGCCCGGACGACGTGTTCTCGCGGTTCATCATCGACGACCTGCCGGTCGGGGTGTCGGGCCTGCTCATCGCGGGTGTCCTCGCCTCGACCATGGGTGCTCTGGCGTCGGCGCTCAACGCCCTTTCGACGTCGACCGTGGCCGACCTCTACCAGCGCTTCACCAAGCGCTCGCCGGAAGACTCCAAGCTGCTGCAGCACGGTCGCATGTGGACACTCATCTGGGCCGTGGTGTTCGCGGTGTTCGCGTCGCTGTTCTCCACCACGAAGAACTCGGTGATCGAGCTGGGCCTCGCGATCACCGGTTACACGTACGGCGCGCTGCTCGGGTCGTTCCTGCTCGGCCTGCTGGTCAAGAAGGCGCGGCAGGCGGACGCGGTCATCGCGTTCGTCACGACGGTCGTGGTGATGGCGTTCGTGATCCTCGGCGTGAAGTTCAGCGCGAAGACCGGCGGTCTGCTGGGCATCGACTTCAGCAAGGCGGCCGGGGACAAGGTCGCGCTCGCCTACCCCTGGTACACGCTGCTGGGCGTGGTGATCACGCTGGTCGTCGGCGGGTTGCTTTCGCTGCGGCACCGGACGCCGGACCCGAAGGCGGCCGAGGCCGAGGCCGCCGAGACGGCGCCGGAGGAAGCCGCCGCCTGATTCTTCTGAACCGCTTCCGGCGGGCGCCCGTGTTGGTCAGCGGGTGCCCGCCGGGAAGCGGCGGGAGGAATCGAAGGTGGGTTCATGAAACGGATGACGGTGGCGCTCGCGGTCGGCGCCCTGGTGCTCGGCGGCGCGGCGACGGCTTCGGCCAGCCCGGCGGGCCCGAAGGTGCCGGAGACGATCAAGGTCCCGGCCGGCAACCGGGCGCTCGCGACGTACCCGGCCGAGGGTGTCCAGATCTACGGGTGCACCACCGGCGCGTGGACGCTGATCCAGCCCGCGGCGGTGCTCTCCAGACACGGCAAGCCGGTGGCCCTGCACAGCAAGGGTCCGGTGTGGACGTCCATTGTGGACGGCAGCACGGTCGGCGCGGCGGCGGTGGCGAACGCGCCGCGCGACGGCGCGATCCCGGAACTGCTGCTCAAGGCCAACCTCAACACGGGTGACGGGATCTTCGGGAAGGTCACGTACGTCCAGCGGCTCAACACCCGCGGCGGCGTGGCCCCCACGGGAGCCTGCACCGACGGCGCGCAGACCGCGGTGCGCTACTCGGCCGACTACGCCTTCTGGGTGGCCCAGTAGTAGCGTTCGGGAAATCGAACTGCCCCCTGCTCCCGCACCGCCGTAGACTGGCTGCGGGGACAGGGGGTTTCACATGGGGTTCTTCATCGGCTTGGGCGTGGTCATCGCCGTGCTGCTCGTCGTCGGCCTGGTCATGGACCGGTTCGACCGCAAGCGCGGGGTCAGGCACGGCATGCTCCGGCCCGGCGGGCGGCGGCCGCAGATGGGCGACGCCGGAAGCGTCGGCAACGACCTGAGCACCTACGAGCCGCGCGTGCGCGGCGAAGACCGCCGCGCGCCGCGCGAAGACCAGATGTGAGGGTCAGCCGACCGCGACGGGCTCGTCGTCGGCCGTGCGCAGGCGCTGCGAGATCACCTTCGTGATGCCGTCACCCTGCATGCTCACGCCGTAGAGCGCGTCGGCGATCTCCATGGTCGGCTTCTGGTGGGTGATGATGATCAGCTGCGACGAGTCGCGCAGCTGCTCCAGCAGCCCGATCAGGCGGCGCATGTTCGTGTCGTCGAGCGCCGCCTCGACCTCGTCCATGACGTAGAAGGGTGAGGGCCGGGCGCGGAAGATCGCGACCAGCATGCCCACCGCGACCAGCGACTTCTCGCCACCCGACAGCAGCGACAGCCGCTTGACCTTCTTGCCCGGCGGGCGCGCTTCGACGTCGACGCCGGTGCTCAGCAGGTCGTCCGGCTCGGTGAGGACCATCCGGCCTTCACCACCCGGGAAGAGCACGCTGAACACCGTCTCGAACTCGCGCGCCACATCCGCGTACGCGCCGGCGAAGACCTCGAGGATCTTCTCGTCGACCTGCTTGATGACGGCTTCGAGGTCCTTGCGGGTGTCCTTGAGGTCTTCCAGCTGCGTGGACAGGAACTTGTACCGCTCCTCCAGCGCCGCGAACTCCTCGAGCGCGAGCGGGTTCACCTTGCCCAGCAACGACAAGTCCTTCTCCGCGCGCTTGGCGCGGCGGGCCTGGGTGTCGCGGTCGTAGGGCATGGGCGGCGGCGGGGTGACGTCCTCGCCGCGGTCCTTCGCCGCCTCGTACTCGGCCATCTCGCCCGCGCTCGGCGGGACCGGGACGTCCGGGCCGTACTCCTGGACGAGATCGGTGAGGCCGATGCCGAAGTCCTCGGCGATCTTCGCTTCCAGGGTCTCCAGCCGCAGCCGCTGCTCGGCGCGCAGCACCTCGTCGCGGTGGACGGCGTCGGTCAGCTTCTCCAGCTCGCCGGTCAGCTCGCGGACCTTGGCGCGGACGCCGGTCAGCGCGGATTCACGGCTCTGGCGGCGGGACTGGACCTGGTCGCGCTCGGCGGCCGCGCGCTGCACCGACTGCTCGATGCGCTCCAGCGCGAGCTCACCGCCGTTGACCACGGCGTTGGCGATCTCGGCGCCGCGCTTGCGGTTCGCGGCGGCCCGCTCGGCGCGTTCGCGGGCCTGCTGCTCGGCGTGCGCGGCGCGGCGGAGGCCTTCGGCCTTGCCGGCGATGCTGCGCGCCCGCTCCTCGGCCGTGCGCTGCGCGAGCCGCGCCTCCATCTCCTCCTGCCGGACGACGGCCAGCTCCTCGGCGGCCGCATCGCGCTCCGCGGTGTCCGGGTCGTCTTCGACCGGCTGCTCGGCGACGGCGGCGAGCCGTTCCTCCAGCTCCGCGAGCTGGGCCAGGGCCTGCACGCGGCTCTGCTCGACCTTCGCGCGCTGCCCGGTGAGCCGCTCGACCTCGGCCTGCGCCTGGCGGGCCGCCTGCTGCAGCCGGCTGAGCCGCTCCGACGAGCGGGCCTTGCGGACCTTGGCGTCGCCGAGCGCGTCCTTGGCCTGGGAAACCTCTTCGCGACGCGCCTGCTGCTCGGCGCGGGCGCCTTCCAGCTCGGCCGCGTACCGCTCCAGCGAACGCTCGGCCGTGCGGAGCCGGTCGCCCGCCTCGTCGACGGCCGCCTGGACCTCGATCACGCTCTCGCGCTTGCCGGAGCCGCCGATCGCCCAGCGGGCGCCGAAGACGTCACCCTCGGCGGTGACCGCGCGGACGTCCTGGTGCACCGCGACGAGCTGCCGCGCCGCGTCGAGGTCGCGCACCAGGGCCAGCTTGTCGAGGGCCTGCTCGACGGCGGGCCGCAGCTGCGCGGGCGCCGTGACGACCTCACGCGCCCAGCGCGCGCCTTCCGGCAGGGACGGCCACGAGTAGGTGTCCACAGTGGACTCAGGTCCGCCGAGCAGGATGCCCGCACGGCCGGAGTCCGTTTCCTTCAGGTACCTCAGCGCACGAAGGGCGTCTTCGCCGCCCGAGACGGCGATCGCGTCGGCCACCGGGCCGAGCGCCGCGGCCAGCGCGACCTCGTAACCGGGCTCGACGGTCAGCAGCGCCGCGACCGAGCCGAGCAGGCCCGGCAGCTCGTGGGACGCGCCGAGCAGCGCGCCCGCGCCGTCCTTGCGCCGCAGCCCCATCGACAGCGCCTCGACGCGCGCCTTCTCGGACGCGATCTCGCGCTCGGCGGCGCGTTCGGCCTTGACCAGCTCTTCGACGCGCGCCTTGGCCGCGTTGTTGGCCTCGACCGCGCGGTCGTGGTGGGCCATCAGCCCGGAGTCGTCGGACTCCTCCGCGCCGCCTTCGGCCTTGGCCATTTCCATTTCTTCGACGGCGATCTCGGCGCGCTCGGCGGACTCTTCGATGGAGACGCTGAGCCGGTCGATCTCGTCGGTGGTGGCGCCGTTCTTGCTGCGCAGGGCCTCGACCTGGCCGGTCAGCTTGGCCATGCCCTCGCGGCGGTCGGCGATCGCGCGGACGGCGGCCCAGTGCGCGCGCTCGGCGGCCTGGACCCGCTGTTCGAGGTCCTCGCGCCGCAGCACGGTCTGCGCGAGCAGCTCCCGGGCCTCCATGACGGCCTCGTTGAGCTCTTCCTCCTGCTCGGCGACGCGCTCGGCCTCTTCGAGCAGCTCTTCGGGGTCACGGCCACCGGTGTGCCCGGCGACGTCGGCGGAGAGGTGCCGCTGCCGCTCGATCGCGAGGCGGACGGTGCCGCGCAGGCGCTCGGCCAGCGCGGACAGCTTGTACCAGGTCTCCTGGGCGGTCTGGAGCAGCGGAGCGTCCTCGGCGAGCGAGGCCTCCAGCTCGGCTTCCTCGGCGGAGACGAGCTCGAGGTGCTGCTCGACCTCGCCGCGGCGCTGACGGGCGGTCTTCTCGTCGGCCTCGTCGCGCGCGATCGTGTCCCGCTGGGTGACGAGGTCGTCGGCGAGCAGACGCAGGCGGGAGTCGCGCAGCTCGGACTGCACGGACTGGGCCTTGCGGGCGATCTCGGCCTGCTTGCCCAGCGGCTTGAGCTGGCGGCGCAGCTCGGTGGTGAGGTCGCCGAGGCGGTCGAGGTTGCCCTGCATGTTGGCCAGCTTGCGCAGGGTCTGTTCCTTGCGCTTGCGGTGCTTGAGGACGCCGGCGGCCTCTTCGATGAAGGCGCGGCGCTCTTCGGGCTTGGACTCGAGGATCGCCGAGAGCTGGCCCTGCCCGACGATGACGTGCATCTCGCGGCCGATGCCGGAGTCCGAGAGCAGCTCCTGGACGTCCATCAGGCGGCAGCGGTCGCCGTTGATCTCGTACTCGCTCGCGCCGTCGCGGAACATCCGGCGGGTGATCGACACCTCGGCGTACTCGATGGGGAGCGCGCCGTCGGCGTTGTCGATGGTGAGGGTGACCTCGGCGCGGCCGAGCGGGGCGCGGCCCGCCGTGCCGGCGAAGATGACGTCCTCCATCTTGCCGCCGCGCAGGTCCTTCGCGCCCTGGGTGCCCATGACCCAGCGCAGCGCGTCCAGCACGTTGGACTTGCCGGAGCCGTTCGGGCCGACCACGCAGGTGATGCCCGGTTCGAAGCGCAGCGTGGTGGCCGAGGCGAAGGACTTGAAGCCCTTCAGCGTCAAGCTTTTCAGGTGCACTGCGTGCTGACCCCTCTGGCTGCCGGTACTGGCGTTTCAATCGTCCCAGGCTACCTGGGGGCCTCCCGGCACCGCCGGACGCGCCCCCTCATCGGCGCGCCTTAGCACAGCGTGCGCGTGCTCAGCAACCTCCTGCGTCACACCCGCCCCGGAAGTACCAAGCCCCGGATCAGCGTTCCCGGAAGCCGTCGAGTCCCCCTTTCGGGTCAGACCAGCGCTCGACGACCGTCTCCACACTTCCGGGTGATTCCCCGGACCGAAGAGCGTCGAGCAACCGCTCACAGTGGTCTCGATCACCCTCCGCTATGACCTCAACACGCCCGTCGGGCATGTTGCGGGCACTGCCCACCAGCCCCAGTTCGAGCGCCCGGCTCCGAGTCCACCAGCGGAAACCGACACCTTGGACGCGACCGCGCACCCACGCGGTCAACCGCGTGTTCGTTTGTCCCTCACTCACGCTTTCATCCTTTCCGGACACTTCGACTGCGCACAGTGATCACGCGGCCCTACTACCTGGGCGAATACGGCACCGACGGTGATAGCCTCGCCGCCGAGGTCGCCCTCCCGGGTTCCCCCGCCCGGGGAGGCAGTGATCGATTCACGGCCTCGCCCGCGCCTCTCCCGAACCCCCGAGGAGCCTGCAATGTCCCGCCCCGACGGGCCGCACGTGACCAGGGTCGACACCGCGCCGCCCAAGAGCAGCAAACCCAACCGCACCGGATACGTCGTGCTCGGGGTGGCCGGGCTGGTCGTCGCGACCGCGTTCGCCGCCGTCGCCGAGCTCGCCGGCCCCGACCCCGCCGGCACCGCGGGCGGCACCGGGGGCACCGGCGGCCAGGGCACGTCGCAGGCCGGCCTGCAGACGGTGCCGAGCACACCGGTCAGCGGCCCGTCGACCGTCGGCGGTGTGCCGACGACGGAGTCGTCCACCGCGCCGTCGACCGCGCCGAGCACGGTGGTGTCGGTGAGCCCGGACGGCAAGACCACGACCACGGTCGTCACCCAGGCGCCGCCCCCGCCGCGCAACGACACGGGCGACAACCCGCCGCCCCAGACGACACCGACAACCCCGAAGCCCCCGACGACGACCAAGACGACGCCGACCCCGACCACAACGCCGACCACTCCGACCACGGAGCCGTCGACGCCCACCTCGGGCGGCGGAACCAGCACGGGCGGCGCGCCGACGGCCCCGTCGAGCGGCGCCACCTCGGGTTCGACCGGAAGCCCGACGCACGCCCAGTAAGCAGGTCGCGAACGCCCCAATGTGGCCTTGGGTGCGTTGAACGCCCCCAAGGCCACATTCGGTGCGTCTGACGCACCGAAGGCCACATTGGGGCGCTGGCAAGCTGCCCGACGAGACCTAGCTGTCCCGGCGCAAGCGGTGCGCGAAAAGCGTCCACAGGTAGACCGTCAGCAGCGCCCCGCCACTCGCGGCGGCAACGCGAAGCCATCGTGCCCAGCCGACGGCGTCCGCGCCGAAGGCCGTGAACAGCCAGCCGAGCGCGCCGAACGTGGCGCCCACCGCCAGCGTCAGCACGATCACCGGGGGGATGCGGTCACCGCCGCGCAGCCACGTCTTCGTCGCGTCCATGCCCCTGGGAGTACCCAGTGGTTCATGCCTCGAAGCGGTACCCCATACCCGGCTCGGTCAGCAGGTGCCGCGGCCGCGAAGGCTCCGGTTCCAGCTTGCGCCGCAGCTGGGCCAGGTAGACCCGCAGGTAGTGCGACTCCGTCTCGTACGACGGGCCCCACACCTCGTGCAGCAGCTGCTTCTGCGCCACCAGCCGGCCGCGGTTGCGGACCAGCAGCTCCAGCACGCCCCACTCCGTCTTCGTCAGGTGGACCTCCGCGCCGTCGCGGAGGCGGACGCGCTTGGCCGCCAGGTCGACGCTGAACGACTCCGTGTCGACCACCGCTTCGACCCCGTCGGCGCCGGCCACCGCCGAACGGCGGACCGCCGCGCGCAGCCGGGCCAGGAGCTCGTCCATGCCGAACGGCTTGGTCACGTAGTCGTCCGCGCCCGCGTCGAGGGCCTGGACCTTGTCGGCCGAGTCGCCGCGGGCCGACAGGACGATGATCGGGACCGTCGTCCAGCCGCGCAGGCCCGCGATCACCTCCGTGCCGTCCAGGTCGGGCAGGCCGAGGTCCAGCACGACCACGTCCGGCTTGGTCTCGGCGACCGCCTTCAGCGCCGCCGTGCCGTCGTGCGCGGTGATCACCTTGTAGCCGCGGGCGTTCAGGTTGATCCGCAGCGCCCGCACGATCTGCGGCTCGTCGTCCACCACCAGCACGGTGGCACCCGGGTCGCTCATCGCACCCCCTCTTCTTCGAACTCGACGCTGAAAGCCGGCAGCGAGACCACGATCGTGAGCCCGCCGCCCGGGGTGTCCTCGGCGCGGATCGTGCCGCCCATCGCCTCGGTGAACCCCTTCGCCACCGACAGCCCCAGCCCGACGCCCGGCGTGGTGTCCCGGTCGCCGCCGAGCCGCTGGAACGGCGCGAACGCCGAGTCCGCGGCGCCCTTGCGCAGGCCGCGGCCGTGGTCGACGATCCGCAGCTCGACCTGCCCGGAGTGGGTGGACGCCCGCGCCGACACCCGGCCCCCGCCGTGGCGGAGCGCGTTGTCCAGCACGTTCGCCACCACCCGTTCCAGCAGACCCGGATCGGCCAGCACCGGCGGCAGCCGGTCGTCGACCGCGACCTCGACCGCCTCCGATGAGTCTACAGTGGACAGAGCGTGCGCGACGACCTCGTCGTAGCCCACCGGACGCAGCAGCGGCTTCACCGCGCCGGTGGCCAGCCGCGAGGAGTCCAGCAGGTTGTCGATCAGCCCGGCCAGCCGGTCGGCCGACAGCTCGATGGCCTCCATCAGCTCCGCGGTGTCCTCTTCGGACAGCCGGAGGTCGGGCGCCCGCAGGCTGCCGATCGACGCCTTGATCGACGTCAGCGGCGTGCGCAGGTCGTGCCCGACAGCCGAAAGCAACGTCGTGCGCAGCTCGGTCGCCTCCGCCTTGCGCTCGGCGCGGGCCGCGGCGGCGGCCGCCCGCTGCTGGCGCAGGGCCAGCAACGCCTGCCCGGCCACGGCTTCCAGCACCCGCCGGTCCGCCGCCGGGAGCGCCCGCCCGCGCAGGGTC
Source organism: Amycolatopsis sp. NPDC104587 (assembly GCF_055583645.1). Lineage (NCBI taxonomy): Bacteria > Bacillati > Actinomycetota > Actinomycetes > Pseudonocardiales > Pseudonocardiaceae > Amycolatopsis > Amycolatopsis sp. NPDC104587. The sequence continues at coordinate 375,213 of NZ_JBVJNO010000008.1, read as the reverse complement.
AGGTGCACGTCGGCGGTGACGGCGATGTCGACGTCAGCCTCATCGGGGTCGACGCACGGGTGTTCCCCCGCCGTCGCCACGCACTGCCACTGCCCTTCCTGCTTCTCCAGCAGCGTCACCGACGTCAGCGCGAAGTTCTCCCGCACCTTCTCCAGCAGTCGCTCGATCGGGTTCGTGTGGGTCAGCACGGTCCGCGCGTACGACGCGAGCAGCGCCGCCTCGGTCCGCGCCCGCGCCGCCTGCGTGGCCCGGCGCGCCGCCTGGTCGACGACCAGCGCGACGAGCACCGCGACCACGACCATCGCGATCAGCGTCACGAGGTTCTGCGGGGTGTGCACGGTCAGCGTGTAGAGCGGCGGGGTGAAGAAGAAGTTGAGCAGCCCGGCCCCGAGCACGGCCGCGACCAGCGCCGGGCCGAGGCCACCGACGAGCGCCACGACCACGGTGGCCAGCACGTAGGAGATGACGTCGGTGGCGAAGTCCAGCCCGGCCGGGATGAAGAAGCCGACCACGGTGACCAGCACCGGCAGGACGACGCTGAGCACCCAGCCCGCGACCAGCCGCGAGAACCCGAGCGGGCTCGCGCCGAGCCGGGCGCGCAGCCGGCCGCCGGCCTCGGCGTGGGTGACCATGTGGACGTCGATCGGGCCCGACTGCCGGACCACCCCGGCGCCGATGCCCTCGTCGAACAGCCGCGCCACGCGGGAGCGCCGGGAGGTGCCGATCACCAGTTGTGTCGCGTTGACCCCGCGGGCGAAGTCCAGCAGCGCGGTCGGGACGTCGTCGCCCACGACGGTGTGGAAGGTCGCGCCGACCTCTTCGGCCAGCGTCCGGCAGCGGGCGATCGCGGTGGGCCCGAGCCCGGACAGGCCGTCGCCACGCAGGATGTGCACCACCTGCAGCTCGGCGCCGGCGCGGGTGGCGATCCGGCTGGCGCGGCGGATGAGCGTCTCGCTCTCCGGGCCTCCGGTGATGGAGACGACGACGCGTTCGCGCGCCTCCCACGTGTCGGTGATCCGCTGCTCGGCGCGGTAGCGCTGGAGCGCGACGTCGACCTGGTCGGCCACCCAGAGCAGGGCGAGCTCGCGCAACGCCGTCAGGTTGCCCGGCCGGAAGTAGTTGCCGAGGGCGGCGTCGATCCGCTCGGCCGGGTAGACGTTGCCGTGCGCGAGCCGCCGCCGCAGCGCCTCGGGCGTGATGTCGACCAGCTCGAGCTGTTCGGCGCGGCGGACGACCTCGTCCGGCACGGTCTCCTGCTGGGTGACGCCGGTGATCCGCTCGACGACGTCGTTGAGGCTCTGCAGGTGCTGGACGTTGACCGTCGACAGCACGTCGATCCCGGCTTCGAGGAGCTCTTCGACGTCCTGCCAGCGCTTGGCGTTGCGCGAGCCCGGCACGTTGGTGTGCGCCAGTTCGTCGACGACGGCGACTTCCGGGGCCCGCTTGAGGATGGCTTCGACGTCCATCTCGTCGAACTCGCGGCCGCGGTGCTCGGCGTGCCGCCGCAGCACGGTTTCCAGGCCTTCCAGCAGCTTCGCGGTCTTCTCGCGGCCGTGCGTCTCCACCAGCCCGACCACGACGTCGGTGCCGCGGTCCAGGCGCCGCCGCGCCTCGCCGAGCATGGCGAAGGTCTTGCCGACGCCCGGAGCCGCGCCGAGGTAGATCCTCAGCTCCCCCCGGCGCGGCTTCTTTGCACTGGTCACGCTGTCAGTGTGCCCCTCCGGCCGCGGCTTGCACGGCCAAGTTGAGCGGGAGCACATTCACACCCGGGACGCCGATGCCCGCGCCCGAAGTGTGCTGCTCGATCAGCTGCTTCACCCGGTCGAGCGGCAGCCCCGTGTTCCGCGCGACGCGCTGTGCCTGCAGGTCCGCGTAGGCGACGCTGATCGCCGGGTCGAGGCCGGAACCTGACGCGGTCACGGCGTCCGGCGGCACCTGACCGGGTGACACGCCTTCGCGCTGGGCGATGGCCGCGCGTCGCTCCTGGATCGCCTTCACCAGGTCTTCGTTGTACGGGCCCTTGTTGGACGCGCCCGACGGCATCTCGGGCGTCACCGCCGAGGGCCGGGTGTGGAACCACGGGTCGCGCGCCGGGTCGGCGGGCACCGGGTCGACGCCGATCAGCGACGACCCGACCGCCTGGCCGTTCTGCGTGACGACCGAGCCTTCCGCGTTGCCCTCCAGGCCGGGGATGCGGGCGACCGCCCAGACGGCGAGGGGGTAGAGGATCCCGAGCAGGACGGTCATCACGACGAGGACGCGCAGCCCGGCCCAGGTCTGCTTGAGCAGAGTGTTCACGACGTTCACCCGATTCCAGGGATGAGGCGCACCAGCAGGTCGATCAGCCAGATCCCGAGGAAGGGGCTGACGATGCCGCCGAGGCCGTAGACGAGCAGGTTGCGGCGCAGCAGGGCCGAGGCCGACGACGGCTTGTACCGCACGCCGCGTAGGGCCAGCGGGATCAGCACGACGATGATCAGCGCGTTGAAGATGACCGCGGAGAGGATCGCCGACTTCGGTGTGGCCAGGTGCATGATGTTCAGCGCGCCGAGCTGGGCGAAGATGCCGGTGAACATCGCCGGCAGGATCGCGAAGTACTTCGCCAGGTCGTTGGCGACACTGAACGTCGTCAGCGCGCCGCGGGTGATGAGCAGCTGCTTGCCGATCTCGACGATCTCGATCAGCTTCGTCGGGTCGCTGTCGAGGTCGACCATGTTGCCGGCCTCCTTCGCGGCCGACGTGCCGGTGTTCATCGCGACGCCGACGTCGGACTGCGCGAGCGCGGGCGCGTCGTTCGTGCCGTCGCCGGTCATCGCGACCAGGCGGCCGCCCTCCTGCTCCTGCTTGATGAGCGCCATCTTGTCCTCGGGCTTGGCCTCGGCGAGGTAGTCGTCGACACCGGCGTCCGCGGCGATGGCCTTGGCGGTGAGCGGGTTGTCACCGGTGATCATCACCGTCTTGATGCCCATCGCCCGCAGTTCCTCGAAGCGCTCCTTCATGCCCGGCTTGACGACGTCGGACAGCCGGATCACACCGCGCACCACCGTGTCCTCGGCGACGACCAGCGGCGTGCCGCCCTGGGCGCTGATCTCGTCGACCACACGCTCGGTCTCGTCGGGGAACTGCCCGCCGTTGTCCCGGACCCAGGCGCGCACGGCACTCGCCGCGCCCTTGCGGATCCGCCGGGTGCCGGCGTCGAGCCCGCTCATCCGGGTCTGGGCGGTGAACGGGACGAACTCGCCCGGCACGTCCTGGCTCGCGTAGGCGTCGGTCAGCTCGACGACGCTGCGGCCCTCGGGGGTTTCGTCGGCGAGGCTCGCCAGCCGGGCCGCGCGCGCGAGTTCGTCCATCGTGGACGTGCCCACGGGGATCAGCTCAGTGGCGCGGCGGTTGCCGAAGGTGATGGTGCCGGTCTTGTCGAGCAGCAACGTCGAGACGTCACCCGCGGCTTCGACCGCGCGGCCGCTGGTCGCGAGGACGTTGCGCTGCACCAGGCGATCCATCCCGGCGATGCCGATGGCGCTCAGCAGCGCGCCGATCGTCGTCGGGATCAGGCAGACGAGCAACGCGGTCAGCACGATCACGGACTGCTCGGACCCGGAGTAGCGCGCCATCGGCTGGAGCGCCACGACGGCGAGCAGGAAGATGATCGTCAGCGTCGAGAGCAGGATCGTCAGCGCGATCTCGTTCGGCGTTTTCTGCCGGGAAGCGCCTTCCACCAAAGCGATCATGCGGTCCACAAAGGACTCGCCGGGCTTGGTCGTGATCTTCACGACGACCCGGTCGCTCAGCACGGTCGTGCCGCCGGTGACGGCGCTGCGGTCGCCGCCGGACTCGCGGATGACCGGCGCGGACTCGCCGGTGATGGCCGACTCGTCGACGGTCGCGATGCCCTCGACGACGTCGCCGTCGCCCGGGATCACCTGGCCCGCCTCGACGACGACCAGGTCGCCGATCTTCAGGTCGACCCCGGGCACCTGCTCCTCGCCGGTGTCGGTGAGCCGGCGCGCGACGGTCTCCTTCTTCGACCGCCGCAAGGATTCCGCCTGTGCCTTGCCGCGCCCTTCGGCGACGGCCTCGGCGAGGTTCGCGAAGAGGACCGTGAACCACAGCCACACGGCGATCAGGATGGTGAACACGCTCGGGTCGGTGACCGCGAAGACCGTGGTGAGCGCGGAACCCACCCACACCACGAACATCACCGGGTTGCCGAGCTGGTGCTTCGGGTTGAGCTTCCGGAACGCGTCCGGCAGGGACGTCCAGAGCTGGCGCGGGCTGAACACTCCCGCGCCGACCTTGCTCGTGGTTTCGGCCGGAGTCACCTGAGGTCGTTCTTCGGTGACGGTCATGCGAGTGCCTCCGCGATGGGCCCGAGCGCGAGCGCCGGGATGAAGGTGAGGGCCGCGACGAGCACCACCGTGCCGGTGAGCATGGTGGCGAACAGCGGCCCGGTGGTGGGCAAGGTGCCCGCGGTTTCGGGCACCTTGCGCTGCGCGGCCAGCGAACCGGCCAGGCAGAGCACGGCGAGGATCGGCACGAACCGGCCGATCAGCATCGCGACGCCGAACGAGGACTGGAACCAGTCGCTCGTCGCGGTCAGGCCGCCGAACGCGCTGCCGTTGTTGTTGCCGGTGGACGCGTAGCCGTAGAGGATTTCGGACAGGCCGTGCGCGCCGCTGTTGCCCAGCGCGCCCGCCGTGCCCGGCAGCAGCAGGGCGATCCCCGAGCCGAGGAGCACCACGGTCGGCATCGCCAGCATGGCGATCGCCGCGGCCGTGACCTCGCGCTTGCCGAGCTTCTTGCCCAGGTACTCCGGGGTGCGCCCGACCATCAGGCCGGCCAGGAACATCGCGATGATGGCCATGACGAGGATCCCGTAGAGGCCGGTGCCGACGCCGCCGGGCGAGATCTCGCCGTAGAGCATGTTCAGCAGCGGTCCCCCGCCGCCGAGGCCGGACAGGCTGTCGTGGGCGCCGTTGACCGCGCCGGTCGACGTGCCGGTCGTGGTGTCGGCGAAGATCGACGTCAGGCCGATGCCGAAGCGCTGCTCCTTGCCTTCCATGCTCGCGCCCGCGGCCAGCGCCGCCGGGTTGTTCGCGTTGGCCTCGGAGAACCAGATGATCGCCAGCGACGCGGCCCAGAGCAGGCTCATCACGCCGAGCAGGACGTACCCTTGCTTCGGCTTGCCGACGAGCTTGCCGAACGCGCGGGTCAGGCTGACCGGGATCACCAGGATCAGGAACAGCTCGATGAGGTTCGTCCACGCGTTGGGGTTCTCGAACGGGTGCGCGGAGTTGGCGTTGAGGATGCCGCCGCCGTTGGTGCCGAGCTCCTTGATCGTCTCCTGGCTCGCCGCCGGGGCGAGCGCGATGGTGCTGGAGCTGCCGTCCGGGTTGGTGACGGCGACGCCGGCCTTGAGGCTCTGCACCACGCCGAGCGCGACCAGCACGATCGCGAACACGAACGCCATCGGCAGCAGGACGCGGACCGTGCCGCGCGTGAGGTCCACCCAGAAGTTGCCGAGCCGGTCGGTCTTCGCGCGGATGAACCCGCGCGTCACCGCGATCGCCACGGCCAGGCCGACACCGGCGGACAGGAAGTTCTGCACGGTCAGACCGGCCATCTGCACGAAGTGGCCCATCGTCGTCTCGGGGACGTAGGACTGCCAGTTCGTGTTGGTGACGAAGGAAACCGCCGTGTTGAACGCGACGCCCGGGCTCACCGAGCCGCGGCCCAGGTTCCACGGCAGGATCGGCTGCAAGCGCTGCAGCAGGTAGAGCAGGACAACTGAGACGAACGAGAAGCCCAGCACCCCCGCGGCGTAGGTCGGCCACCGCTGTTCGGAGTCCGGGTTGACGCGGAAGAGCTTGTACAGGCCCTTCTCGAGCTTCAGGTGCTTCTCGGTCGAGAAGACGCGCGCCAGGTAGTCGCCGAGGGGCTTGTAGACCACGGCGAGGGCGGCGAGGAGGAGGCCGAGCTGGATCAGCCCGGCCGTCGTGTCGGACATCAGAACTTCTCCGGCCTGATCAAGGCGACGAACAGGTACACGAGCAGGCCCAGCGCCAGCAGCCCGCCGACGACGTTGGCAGGAGTCCCGGCGCCGCTCACAGCTTCTCCAGCCCGCGCAGCGCCAGTGCGAGCACCACGAACACGCCGATCAGCAGGACGGCGTAGAGCAAGTCGGCCACAGGACACCTCTCAAGACGGGTCACCGGGTTCGGTGACCGGACGCGTTCACTGTGCGGCTCCGAGACCCCGTCCCGACCTGCGGCTGACGGCCTCTTGATGCGTTCCTGACACCCATTTACGCCGTCTTTATGGCCGGTGGCGCCGGTCACGCAAACGTTTGCCGATTAATCACTGTATGCAGTTGGTCAGTGACTCACGACACACCGTGTGACCGAACAAGTGCGGAACGTGCAATTCGGGCAGACAAGATCTTCGACCCGTGTTACACCTGTGTTACCGATAGTTGTATCGGCTAAGCAATATTTGGGAGAGGGGATCACCTATGTGCGGTATCGCCGGCTGGGTTTCCTACGACGCCGACCTCACCCGCCGCCAGGACGTGGTCGACGCGATGACCGCGACCATGTCCTGCCGCGGCCCGGACGACGAGGGCACCTGGGTCCGCCGGAACGTCGCGCTGGGGCACCGGCGGCTCGCGATCATCGACCTGCCCGGTGGCCGTCAGCCGATGTCCGTGCACACGCCGAACGGCGACGTCGCGATGGTCTACAGCGGTGAGGCCTACAACTTCACCGAGCTGAAGGAAGAGCTGACCAAGCTCGGTCACAAGTGGGAGACCGACAGCGACACCGAAGTGGTGCTGCACGGCTACCTGCAGTGGGGCGACGCGGTCGTCGACCACCTCAACGGCATGTACGCGTTCGCGATCTGGGACGAGCGCGACGACCGGCTCGTGATGATCCGCGACCGGATGGGCATCAAGCCGTTCTACTACTACCCGACGCGCGACGGCGTGCTGTTCGGCTCCGAGCCGAAGGCCATCCTGGCGAACCCGCTGGCGAAGAAGGTCGTCGACCTCGACGGCTTCCGCGAGCTGGCCGGCTTCACCAAGCGGCCGGGCTGGTCGCTGTGGAAGGACATGGAAGAGGTCCAGCCGGGCACGATCGTCACCGTGTCGCGTGAGGGCATCAAGACCCGCACCTACTGGAAGCTGGACGCGAAGAAGCACACCGACGACCAGGAGACGACGGTCGGCCGCGTCCGCGAGCTGATGACCGACATCGTCAACCGCCAGCTCGTCGCCGACGTCCCGCGGTGCGTGCTGCTTTCCGGCGGCCTCGACTCCAGCGCCGTCACCGGGCTCGCGGCCGCGCGGCTTGCCGAGCAGGGCGAGCAGCTGCGGACGTTCTCCGTCGACTTCTTCGGCCAGGAGGAGAACTTCAAGCCCGACGAGATGCGCGACACGGCGGACTCGCCGTTCGTGCGGGACGTCGCGTCTTTGGTCAACTCGGCGCACGAAGACGTCATGCTCAACCCGGGTGACCTGACCGACCCCGAGGTCCGGCACGCGGTGCTGCGGGCCCGCGACATCCCGGCCGGCCTCGGCGACATGGACACCTCGCTGTACCTGCTGTTCAAGGCGATCCGCGGCCAGTCGACGGTGGCCCTGTCCGGCGAGTCGGCCGACGAGGTGTTCGGCGGTTACCGCTGGTTCCACGACGAGAAGGCCGTCAACGCCGACACGTTCCCGTGGCTGGCGTTCCGCAACTCGATGATGAACGAGCGGGCGTCGCTGTACACGCCGGAGCTGGTGAAGAACCTCGACGTCGAGGCCTACGTCGCGGACCAGTACTCCTCCGCGGTCGCTTCGGTGGAGCACCTCGACGGCGAGTCCGCGCTCGAGGCGCGGATGCGGACGATCTGCAACCTGCACCTGACCCGGTTCGTGCGGATGCTGCTCGACCGCAAGGACCGCGCGTCGATGGCGGTGGGCCTGGAGGTCCGCGTGCCGTTCTGCGACCACCGGCTGGTCGAGTACGTGTACAACACGCCGTGGTCGCTGAAGACGTTCGACGGCCGCGAGAAGAGCCTCCTGCGGCACGCGACCAAGCACGTCCTGCCGGAGTCGGTGGCCCAGCGGGTGAAGAGCCCGTACCCGTCGACGCAGGACCCGGGCTACGCGGCGGCGTTGCAGCAGCAGGTCAAGGAGGTGCTGGCCGAGCCGAAGCACGAGGTGTTCGGCCTGGTCGACCGCGGCTGGGCGCACCGCGCGTCCGAAGTGGACTCGGCGACCATGGACCCGGCCATGCGCATCGGCCTGGACCGGGTGCTCGACCTGTACCACTGGATCGAGATGTACCAGCCCACGCTCGAACTGTCTTGACCTCAACCGCCCTCGAGGTGTGAGCCTGGGGGCATGAAGGTGCTCCTGTTCGGCCGCAACCCGGCCACGGTCTCGAGGGTGACGACGGCGCTGTCCGCGGCAGGTCTTGCCGCGGACGGCGTCGTTTCGGAAGAAGCGGCGTTGGCCCGGCTCGGCGTGGTCGACGCGCTGGTGCTGGGCGCGGGTGTGGTGGGTCCGCTGCGGGAACGCCTGACGGCCGCGGCGGTGCGGCACGGGGTCGTGTGGGTCCAGGGGCCGCACATCCTGCCGACCCGCGACGCCCACGAGTACGTGCGCACCGAGATCCTGCCGCGGCTGCGGCCGGCCCGGGTCAGGCCAGCCGAAGGTTCGCGGCCTCGTCCCCGGCCGTAGTCCGGGTCAGGCCAGCCGCAGGTCCGCAGCCTCGCCCACGGCGATAGCCCGGCTCAGCCCAGCCACAAGTCCGCGGCCACCTCGCCCCCGGCGGTCGTGAGCTTCGCGCCGAGCGCACCCAGCAACGCCCGGGCTCCATGGTTGTCCGTCGTGGTCGAGGCCACGAACCTCGCCGCGTCCGTCGAGCGGGCTTCGGCCAGGAGCAGCGTCAGCACTTCGCGGCCGACGCCCCGGCCCCGGCACTCGCGGCTCAGCCAGAGGCCCGCTTCCACCGCGTCCCCGTGGCGCTGCAGCCGCGCGGCGCCGGCCGCCGCGCCGTCGACCTCGACCACCCACGTGCGCTCCACCGCCGTAGCCGGGTCCAGGGACCGGCGGCGGTGGAACGCCAGGAAGGCCGTGCGGCGGGCGTCGGTCCAGCCGGGCGGGCCGTCGACCGGCGGCATCACCTCGAGGGGATCCGCTCCGGCCACGGCGGCTTCGAGCAGCCGCGCCAAGGCGGGTTCGTCGAGCGGGGTCAGCAGAGTCATGCTCGGAGTTTCGCCGCCGGCGGCCGGACCCGCGACCCGATTTTGCCCAGCGCCCGCAGGAAGCGGACGTAGGCCGACCACCGCACCGGCCGGTCGACCCGCCCGGTCAGCTCCTGCTCCGCCCGGTCCAGCAGGCCTTCCAGCAGCACGTCGTGCAGCGGGCGGAACAACACCGGCCAGGTCAGCCGGGCCGGGCCGTGCAGGGACGCTTCGAGGACGTGCGTCAAATGACCGCCGGTGATCGTGAACTCGTGGTGGCCCGTTACGCCTCGCGGAGCTGTGAACCGGCACCGCAGCCGCGTGGGCGAGGTCTCCTCCACGACGTAGCGGACCGGGCCGTGGCCCGCCGTCGTGCCCGGGACGCGGGGGCCGTCGAGGCGGGTCGGCGGCCAGTCCGCCACCGGCCAGAGCCGGTCGTGCGGGGTGCCGAGTGTGTCGAGCAGGGAAACCAGCCGGTCTTCCGAGACCGGAAACCGCCGGGTGTGGACGTTGCGGACCATGGCCGAACCCTCGATTCTAGAGACTGTCCTCCATAACCTATTAGAGCATAGTCTCTACAACATGGGCCGCCCCGCGACGCACACCACAGCGCAGTTCCTCGACGCCGCCACCGCGCTCTTCGCCGCCGGCGGCGCCCGCGCCGTCACCATGGCCGCCACCGCGAAGGCGGCGGGCGCGCCGAACGGCTCGATCTACCACCGCTTCCCGGACCGGCCCGCGCTGCTGGCGGAGCTCTGGCGCCGCACGGTCCGCGACTTCCAGGACACGTTCACCGACGCGCTCGGCGACGCGGCGACGGTCGACGCGGCGGTGGCGGCCGCGACCAGCGTTGTCCACTGGTCCCGCAAACACCCCGAAGGCGCCCGCGTCTGCGACGCCGGCAAGCAGGCCTTCGGCCCCGCCGACTGGTCACCGGAGGCCGCGAAGGCGGTGGCCAAGGACGAGGAAGAGCTGCGCGCGGCACTCAAGCAGGCGACCCGGACCCTGCCGCCCCTCACCGGCTGCACCGACGAGGACGTGGTGCTCGCCCTGGTCGAGGTCCCCCGCGCGGTGGTCCACCGCTACCTCACCGACGGCCGCACTCCCCCGCCGAAGGCCGTCACGCTGGTCGAACGAAGCGTCCGCAAGCTCCTCGGCCCGTGGCTGAAACCGGATCTCGCGTGATTGAGGCCGTAACTCGCGTGATGGGGGACGTAACGGCTCCCATCACGCGAGTTCCGGCTCTGATCACGCGAGATCCGGCTTCAGTCACGCGGGTCAGCGCCTGACTTCCGCCAGTTTCACCGGACGCCGTTCACGACGGGACACCTCGCACGCTTCGGCGATGTAAAACGCTTCGAGCGCATCCGCGGCAACGCACGGCGAAGGCGCCCGACCGGCGACGACGTCGAGGAACGCTCGCAGCTCCGTGGTGTACGCCGGACGGAAGCGCTCCATGAACCCCGGGTACGGCGGTCCCGGCAGCGGCGGCACCCCCGGCTCGACCGACCGCAGCGGCGCACGGTCGTCCAGGCCGACCACCACCCCCGTGAGCGACCCGAGCGCCTCCAGCCGGACGTCGTACCCTGCGCCGTTGTAGCGGGTCAGGGACACCGTCGCCAAGGTGCCGTCGTCGAGGGTCAGGGTCGCCGCCGCCGTGTCGACGTCGCCCGCGTCGGCGAAGAACGCCTCGCCGCGGTTGGCGCCGATCGCGTAGACCTCCTCGACCTCGCGGCCGCTGACCCAGCGGATGACGTCGAAGTCGTGGACCCCGCAGTCGCGGAAGAGCCCGCCCGAGTGCGCCACGTACTCCGCCGGCGGGGGCGCCGGGTCGAACGTCGTCGCGCGCAGCGTGTGCAGCCAGCCCAGCTCGCCGGACGCGACCGCCGCCCGCGCCGCCGCGTACCCCGCGTCGAAGCGGCGCTGGAAGCCGATCTGGACCTGGACGTCGGACGCGCCGATGCGGTCGATCACCGCCAGGGTGCCGGGGATGTCCGCGGCGACCGGCTTCTCGCAGAACACCGGCAGCCCGGCGTCGACCGCCGCGATGATCAGGCCCGGGTGCGCGTCGGTCGCAGCCGTGACGACCAGGCCGTCGAGCCCCGACGTGAACAGCTCGTCGAGGGAGGTGGCTTCGACCCCGAGCTTCGCCGCGGCCGAGGCCGCGCGCGCGGTGTCGACGTCGGCCACCACGACCGACTCGACCTCCTCGAAGCCCCTCAGCGTCTCCGCGTGCGCGGTGCCGATCCGGCCGGTGCCCGCCAGTCCCAACCTCATCGTGACCCTCCTGTAGACGAAACTCCGGTGGTGGTCGCCCGGACCACCAGCGACGGGTGCAGCAGATGCCGGACCGGCTCCGTGCGCTCCCCGCGGACCCGTTCGATCAGCGCGGCGAACGCCAGCCGCGCCATGTCCTTGCGCGGCTGGTCCACCGTGGTCAGGGAAAGGTGCCGCAGCGCGGCGAGCGAGGTGTTGTCGTACCCGACGACCGACACGTCCTCCGGCACGCGCAGCCCGGCTTCCTCCAGCGCCGAGATCGCGCCCACGGCGTTGAAGTCGTTGCCGGAGACCAGCCCTGTCGGCAGGTCGGCGCGCGAGTACGCGGCGAGCAGCTCCCGCACGGCGTTCTCACCCCCGACGTCGGTGTGCTCGCTGCGCACGACGATCGGCTCCAGCCCGTGCCCCCGCATGGCCGACTCGAAGCCGCGACGCCGCTGCGCCGCCCCCGCCGCGCCGCCGCCGTCGAGGTGCGCGATGCGCCGGTGGCCGAGGCCGACCAGGTGCTCGACGGCCAGCGCGGAGCCCGCCTCGCCGTCGTCGTTCACGGTGTCCACTGTGGACGACCGGGTCGTCCGCGAGACCAGCACGACCGGGCACTGCCGGGCCGCGACCTGGATCGCCGAGGCCGGCACGACCGGCGACAGCAGGATGATCCCCGCCGGACGGAAGGAAAGGAGGTTGTGCAGGGCGTTCCATTCGCGCGTGGGACTGCGGCCGCCGGTGTTGAGGACGAGGTCGAAGCCCGCGGCCTGCGCGGCGCTGTCCAGCTCCTCGACGATGTCGGCGAAGAAGGCGTTTCGCAGGTCGTTGACCATCACGCCGAGCACGGTGGACGTGCGGCTCGCCAGCGACCGCGCCATCACGTGCGGCTGGTAGCCGAGCTCCTCCGCCGCGCGCAGGACGGCGGCGCGGCGGGCGGCGGAGACCTTCGGTGAATTCCGCATCACCAGGGAGACCAGCGCGCGCGAAACCCCCGCCTTCGCGGCGACGTCCTCCATGGTCGGACGCATGCGGCACCTCCCCTGATCACCGAAAACTCGTCCTTGACTTGGTGTGACGGACGCTACAAGATTAGAGCGCTCTAATCAATAGAGCGCTCCAACGCACCCGATCAGAGCAACGGAGTCGTCCCTATGACAGTGAAGATCCGTGTCGCCGCCGCCCCGATCTCCTGGGGCGTCTGCGAAGTCCCCGGATGGGGTCGGGTGCTCGACGCGGCGACCGTGCTCGGCGAGATGGCCGCGCTGGGCGTCCAGGCGACGGAGCTGGGCCCGCCCGGGTACCTCCCCCGCGAGCCGGCGGAGCTGCGGGAGCTGCTCGGGCAGCACGGCCTGACGCTCGTCGGCGGCTTCCTCGCCGTCGTCCTGCACGAAAACCAGGCGGAGGCGCTGAAGGAGGCTGAGGAGTCCGCCGCGCTGTTCGCCGCGTGCGGGGGTGACGTCCTCGTGCTCGCCGCCGCGACCGGGCTCGAGGGGTACGACGAACGCCCGAAGCTCACCGACGCCGAGTGGGCGACGCTCGTCGACACCGCCGGGAAGATCCGCGACATCGCAGCCGGCCATGGCCTGCGCACGGTGCTGCACCCCCACGTCGGGACGCACGTGGAGCAGCAGGCGGAGGTCGAGCGCTTCCTCGCCGGCTCCGATCTCGGGTTGTGCCTCGACACCGGGCACCTGATGATCGGCGGGACGGATCCGGTCGAGCTCGCGAAGCGCTTTCCCGAACGGGTGGGGCACGTGCATCTGAAGGACGTCCGAGAGGACCTGGCCGCCGAGGTCCGCGGCGGGCGGCTGGCCTACACCGACGCGGTCGGGCGGGGCATCTACACCCCGCTCGGCGAAGGCGACGTGGACGTGGCGTCGATGGTGCGCTCCGTCCAGGCGGCCGGCTACGACGGCTGGTACGTCCTCGAACAGGACACCGCCCTCGGCGGCTCGAGCCCCGACGACCTGCCGCGGCGGGACACCGAGCGCAGCCTGGCCCACCTCGCGAAGATCATCGACTCCCTCTAATCGGTCCCAAAGGAGTGACTGTGTTCTCTCTCAAGAAGCTGGCCGGCGTGGCGGCGATCGCCGCCGCCGGGCTGGTCCTGTCCGCCTGCAGCGGCCCGAGCGCCGACAACTCGGCCGGCAGCACCGGCTCGTCGGCCGCCGCCGCGCCGAGCACCGGCGGCCCGTTCAAGGTCGCCGTCGTCACGCACGGCACCGCCGGTGACGCCTTCTGGAACGTCGTGAAGAACGGCGCCGAGCAGGCGGGCAAGGACCTGAACATCGGCGTCGACTACTTCGCCGACGGCGACCCCGGCGCCCAGGCCCGGCTGATCGACAACGCCGTCGCGCAGAAGGTCGGCGGCCTGGTCGTGTCGATGGCGAACCCGCAGGCCCTGCAGACGTCGATCCAGAACGCGGTCAAGGCCGGCATCCCGGTCGTCACGATCAACTCCGGCGAGGACTCCAGCGCGCAGTTCGGCGCGATCGCGCACGTCGGCCAGAGCGAGGGCCTCGCCGGCCAGGGCGCCGGCCAGCGGCTCAAGGCGGCGGGCAAGACGAAGCTGCTGTGCGTCATCCACGAGGCCGGCAACATCGGCCAGAACCAGCGCTGTGACGGCGCGAAGCAGACCTTCGGCACCGTCTCGACACTGCAGGTCGACATCTCCAACCCGACCGACGCGCAGGCCCGGATCCGCGGCGCGCTGCAGTCCGACCCGTCGATCGACGCGGTGCTGGCGCTGAACTCGCAGGTCGCGGCCCGCGCGGTCGACGCGGCGAAGGAGGCGAGCTCGAAGGCGCAGGTGGCGACGTTCGACCTGAACGCCGACGTCGTCGCGGCCATCAAGGCCGGCACGATCCTCTTCGCCGTCGACCAGCAGCAGTACGAGCAGGGCTACCTGCCGATCGTCTTCCTCAAGCTGTACAAGGAGAACGGCAACACCATCGGCGGCGGCAAGCCGGTGCAGACCGGCCCGGGCTTCGTCGACAAGACCAACATCGACACCGTGGCCCCGTACGCGCAGCGCGGCACCCGCTGATGACGGCGGCGATCCAGACCGAACCCGACGAACGCGTCGCGAAGAAGAGCGTCACCGACCGGCTGGTCGTGCGGCCCGAGATCGGCGCGCTGCTCGGCGCCGTGCTCGTGTTCGTGTTCTTCTCCGTCGTCACCGGCCAGTTCCTCAGCCCGCTGGGCGTGGCGACCTGGCTCGACGACTCCTCGACGCTGGGCATCATGGCCGTCGTGGTCGCGCTGCTCATGGTCGGCGGCGAGTTCGACCTGTCCGCGGGCGTGATGACGGCGTCGACGTCGCTCGTCACGGCGATCCTGGCGACGCAGGCGGGCTGGAACGTCTGGCTCGCGCTGCTGTTCTCGCTCGCCTTCGCCCTCGGTGTCGGGGCGTTCAACGGCTGGCTGGTGATGAAGACCGGGCTGCCCAGCTTCATCGTCACGCTGGGGTCGTTCCTGGCCCTGCAGGGGCTGAACCTCGGCGTGACGCGGCTGGTCACCGACACCGTCCAGGTGTCGGGGATGCGCTCGGCGAGCGGCTACGAGTCGGCCGGCGGGCTGTTCGCGTCGACGTTCGACATCGGCGGCACGGAGTTCCAGTCGTCGATCGTGTGGTGGATCGTCGTGACGGCGATCGCCGCGTGGCTGCTGGTGCGGACCCGGTTCGGCAACTGGATCTTCGCGGTAGGCGGGTCGCAGGTGTCGGCCCGCTCGGTCGGCGTGCCGGTGGTGCGCACGAAGATCCTGCTGTTCATGGGCACCGCGCTGGGCGCGTGGCTGGTCGGCTCGATCAACATCCTGCGCTTCGCCAGTGTGCAGGCGAACCAGGGCATCGGGCTGGAGTTCCAGTACATCATCGCCGCGGTGATCGGCGGCTGCCTGCTCACCGGCGGGTTCGGCTCGGCGGTGGGCGCGGCGATCGGCGCGCTGATCTTCGGCATGGCGCGCCAGGGCATCGTGTTCGCGCAGTGGAACAGCGACTGGTTCATGCTGTTCCTCGGCATCATGCTGCTGGCCGCGGTCCTGGTGAACAACGCCTTCCGGCGCCGCGCGGAAAGGGTACGCCGATGAGCCTCATCGAAGTCCGCGACATCGGGAAGACCTACGGCAGCGTGATCGCGCTGCGCGACGTGTCCACTGTGGTCAACGCGGGCGAGGTGACCTGCGTGCTCGGCGACAACGGCGCCGGGAAGTCCACGCTGATCAAGATCCTGGCCGGCGTGCACCAGCACGACCGCGGCGAGTTCCTCATCGACGGGCAGCCGGTGCGGCTCACCTCGCCGCGCGAGGCGCTCGACCACGGCATCGCGACCGTCTACCAGGACCTCGCCGTGGTGCCGCTGATGAGCGTCTGGCGGAACTTCTTCCTCGGCTCCGAGCCGACGAACAGGTTCGGGATGCTGGACCGGCGCAAGGGCCGCGAGACGACCAAGCAGGCGCTGTCCGACATGGGCATCGACCTGCGGGACGTCGAGCAGCCGGTCGGGACGCTCTCGGGCGGTGAACGCCAGTGCGTCGCCATCGCGCGGGCGGTGTACTTCGGCGCGAAGGTGCTGATCCTCGACGAACCGACCGCCGCTCTCGGTGTCAAGCAGGCCGGTGTCGTGCTCAAGTACGTCGCGCAGGCGCGGGACCGCGGGCTGGGCGTCGTGCTGATCACGCACAACCCGCACCACGCCTTCCCGGTCGCCGACCGGTTCCTGCTGCTCAAGCGGGGTGCGCCGCTCGGGTCGTACGAGAAGAAGGACATCGACATCAACGAGCTGACCCGGCAGATGGCGGGCGGTGCGGAGCTGGAAGCCCTCGAACACGAACTGCGGCAGGTGGAGAAGGCGTGAGTCTCGAGGCGCTGACGATCGGCCGGGTGGGCGTCGACCTCTATCCGGAACAGAGCGGTGTGCCGCTGGCCGGCGTCAGCACGTTCGCCAAGTCGCTCGGCGGGACCGCGACCAACGTCGCGGTCGCCGCCGCGCGGCTCGGCCGGTCCACGGCGGTGCTGACCAAGGTCGGTCCGGACGGCTTCGGCGACTACGTGCGGCAAGCGCTCGAAGGCTTCGGCGTGTCCTCGGCCCACGTGGGCACGTCGCCGGACCTGCAGACGCCGGTGGTGTTCTGCGAGCTCAACCCGCCCGCGGACCCGCCGCTGCTGTTCTACCGCTCCCCCATCGCCCCGGACCTCACGCTCACCGACGAGGACGTGCCGTGGGACGTCGTCGAGTCCGTGCCGCTGCTGTGGGTCACCGGCACCGGGGTGTCCGTCGAGCCGGCGCGGACGACCCAGCGGAAGATCCTCGAAACCCGGGGCCGCCGCGAGCACACCGTGCTGGACCTCGACTACCGGCCGATGTTCTGGTCGTCGGCCGGGGAAGCGCGGGAGGAGATCGGCGCGCTGCTCGACCACGTCACCGTCGCGGTCGGCAACCGCACCGAAGCCGAGGTCGCCGTCGGCACCGCCGACCCGGACACCGCGGCCGACCGGATGCTCGAACGCGGGCTCCGGCTGGCCGTGATCAAGAAGGGCGCCGACGGCGTCCTCGTGGCCACCGCGGACGGCCGCTGGACCGTCCCGCCCCAACGCGTCGAAGTCGTCTGCGGCCTCGGCGCCGGCGACGGCTTCGGCGGGGCGCTGGTCCACGGCCTGCTGTCCGGCTGGGACCCGGTCCGCCTCGCGGAGTACGCCAACGCGGCGGGCGCGCTGGTGGCGTCCCGGCTCGCCTGCGCCGACGCCATGCCGACCGCCGCCGAGATCGAGGAGCTGCTGTGATCCTCACCGACGAGCGCTGGAAAGAACTCCTGCGCACCCGGGCCACCGACCCCGGCGCGATCCGCCAGGCGTACGCGACCCGCAGGCGCCGTTCGAAGCTGCTGTCCGACCACGGGACCCTGTTCCTGGTCGCGGCCGACCACCCGGCACGAGGGGCGCTGGGTGTCGGCGAGGACCCCCTCGCCATGGCCGACCGGCGGACCCTGCTCGAACGGCTGCTCGTCGCGCTGGCCAACCCGGCGGTCGACGGCCTGCTCGGCACCCCCGACGTCGTCGAGGAGCTGCTGCTGCTCGGCGCGCTGCACGACAAGGTCGTGTTCGGCTCGATGAACCGCGGCGGCCTGGCCGGCGCGGACTGGGAGATCGACGACCGGTTCACCGGCTACGACGCGCGCACCCTGGTCGACGGCGGGCTCGACGGCGGCAAGATGCTGCTGCGGCTCGTCGACTCCGACCCGGGCACCGTCCCGACGCTGCAGGCCTGCGCCGACGCCGTCACCGAGCTGGCCGCGTACGGGCTGGTGGCGATGGTGGAACCCCTGCCGTACACACGTGAAGCCGGGAAGCTGGTCCTGCAGACGGATCCCGCGTCCCTGGCGCGGGCGGTCACGGTGGCTTCCGGCCTCGGCACGACGTCGGCGCACACCTGGCTGAAGCTGCCCCCGACCGACTCGGCCGCGGTGCTCGGCGCGACGACCCTGCCGGTGGTCGTGCTCGGCGGGGTGCCCTCCGGCGACCCGGCCGCCGACCTGGCCTCCTGGGGCCGGACGCTGCGCCACGACGTCGTGCGCGGCCTGGTGGTCGGCCGCACGCTGCTCTACCCGCCCGGCGGTGACGTCGGTGCGGCGGTCGACGCCGCCGCGAAGGTTCTGGAGGCCGCGAAGTGAGCCATCTGCACCGTCCACTCGGGACACTTTCCGACGACGCCGACCCGGTCCGCCTGACCCCGGACTCGGCGGGCTGGACGTACACGGGCCTGCGGGTGCTCCGGATCGGCACCCGGCTCCCGCGCACGGTCGTGACCGGCGAGTTCGAGGCGTTCGTGCTCCCGCTGTCCGGCTCGCTCACGGTCCGCGTCGACGGCGAGGAGTTCGAGCTGGAAGGGCGTGAGTCGGTGTTCACCCGGGTCACGGACTTCGTCTACGTCCCCCGCGACGCCGAGGTCGAGCTGACTTCCGAGACCGGCGCGCAGGCGGCGCTGCCGATGGCTCGCTGCACCCGCCGGCTGGCACCGAAGTACGGCCCGGCCGAGGACGTGCCGGTCGAGGTGCGCGGCGCCGGGCAGGCGACCCGGCAGGTGACCAACTTCGGGGTTCCCGGGGTGTGGGACCACGCCGACAAGCTCAACGCGTGCGAGCTGATCACGCCGGGCGGCAACTGGTCGTCCTACCCGCCGCACAAGCACGACGAGGCGAGCGAGTGCGAGGTCGTCAACGAGGAGATCTACTACTTCCGGATCGCGGGCCGGGACGGCGTGACGCCGTCGCGCGAAGGCTTCGGCCTGCACCGGACCTACACCGCGGACGGTGACCTCGACGAGGACGTCGCCGTGCGCGACCACGACGTCTTCCTCATCCCGCGGGGTTACCACGGGCCGTGCGTGTCGGCGCCGGGGTACCCGATGTACTACCTGAACGTCCTGGCCGGACCGGCGGACGAGCGGTCCATGGCGTTCTGCGACGACCCGGCGCACGGCTGGGTCCGGGACACCTGGGAGACGCAGGACCTCGACCCGCGATGCCCGGTGACCAGCCACGAAGGGCGGGTCCGATGAAGCTGACCACGGCTCAGGCGCTGGTCCGCTGGCTCCTCGCGCAGCGTTCGGAAACGCTCGACGGCCAGGAGGTCCCGCTGTTCCCCGGCGTCTTCGCGATCTTCGGGCACGGCAACGTGCTCGGTCTCGGGACGGCGCTGGAAGAGCACCGCGGCGAGATCCCCGTCTGGCGCGGGCACACCGAGCAGGGCATGGCCCTCGCGGCGGTCGGCTACGCGAAGGCGACGCACCGGCGGCAGGTCGGCGTCGTGACGTCGTCGATCGGGCCGGGCGCGCTCAACATGGTCACCGCGGCCGGGGTCGCGCACGCGAACCGGCTGCCGGTGCTGCTGCTGCCGGGCGACACGTTCGCCGGCCGCGCGCCGGACCCGGTGCTGCAGCAGGTGGAGAACTTCGGCGACGCGACCGCGACGGTCAACGACGCCTTCCGCGCGGTCTCGCGCTACTTCGACCGGATCACCCGGCCCGAGCAGCTGCTCTCGACGTTGCCGCAGGTCGCGCGGGTGCTCACGGACCCCGCCGACACCGGCCCGGTGACCCTGGCGCTGCCGCAGGACGTCCAGGCGGAGACGTTCGACTTCCCTGAGTCGCTCTTCGCCCCGGTGACCCACCGCCTCCTGCGCCCGCGCCCGGACCGCCGCGCGGTCACCGAGGCGGCAGGGGTCCTGCGGTCGTCCCGGCGGCCGCTGCTGGTGCTGGGCGGCGGTGTCCGCTACTCCGGCGCCGGGCGGCGCGCCCTCGACTTCGCCGAGCGGCACGGGATCCCCGTCACCGAGACGACCGCGGGCCGCACGCTGGTGCCGCACGAGCACCCGCTGAACGCCGGACCGCTCGGGATCACCGGCTCGACGTCGGCGAACGTCCTGGCGGCTTCGGCCGACGTCGTGCTCGCGGTCGGCACCCGGCTGCAGGACTTCACCACGGCGTCGTGGACGGTCTTCGCCCCCGACGTCCGCCTGCTCACGCTCAACGCGGCCCGCTTCGACGCGGTGAAGCACGGCGCGCTCGCAGTGGTCGGGGACGCCGACGCCGGCTTGGCGGACCTCGGCGCGCAGCTGGAGAGCTGGCGGGTCGACCCGTCGTGGACCGCCCGCGCCACGGCGGAACGCGCGAAGTGGGACACGCACGTCGACTCGCTGCGGACCGCGGCCTTCGAAGTGCCGTCGTACGCCCAGGTCGTCGGAGTGGTGAACGACCTTTCCGAAGCGGACGACTACGTGATGACGGCGTCCGGCGGGATGCCGGGCGAGCTGATCGGCGGCTGGCGCGGGTCCGGTTCGGTCTCGATGGACGTCGAGTACGGGTTTTCCTGCATGGGCTACGAACTGTCCGGCGCCTGGGGCGCGGCGATCGCCCACCCGGGCCTGGTGACCACCCTGCTCGGCGACGGCTCGTACCTGATGCTGAACTCGGAGCTGTTCTCGGCCGCTTTCGCGGGACATCCGTTCGTCGCGGTCGTCTGCGACAACGAC
This sequence comes from Amycolatopsis sp. NPDC104587, assembly GCF_055583645.1. Lineage (NCBI taxonomy): Bacteria > Bacillati > Actinomycetota > Actinomycetes > Pseudonocardiales > Pseudonocardiaceae > Amycolatopsis > Amycolatopsis sp. NPDC104587. The sequence continues at coordinate 354,692 of NZ_JBVJNO010000008.1, read as the reverse complement.
GGGTACGCGGTGATCGCACGGCTCCAGGAGGGTCAGGGCGGGAAGCCGTTCAACAACTTCTACGCCGACTGCACGACTTCGCACGCTTCACCGCCGCGAGTCGACTTCGCCCGGCACGCGGAGTCGTTGGGCTGCACGGTTTTCCCGGCCAGTTCGGTCGAGGACCTGCGGGTGGCGTACGCGCGCGCTCGCGAGGCCGCAGTGGCCGAGCAGCGGCCGGCCGTCGTTGTGGTGAAGACGCAGCCGTCGGCGTGGACCGAAGCCGGGGCCTGGTGGGAGGTCGGGGTGCCGGAGCACCTCGCCGGACGAGGGGACTACGAGCGCGGGAAAGGCGATCAGGTGCGTTATCTCGGGTCCTGACCGGCGCCGCGGGGGCGCCCCCCGTTTTCCACTTTACCGGAGGGCACCGACATTTCCGGCGGCTGCGGCCCGGACCCGCGGCCGCAGCGTGAACCCGCTCGGCTTGAGCGTCAACGACTCGACGATCTTCAGCTCATACGCCGGATCAGCCTCGAAGTCATAGCGCTGCAACACCATTCCCAGCGCCAGCACGGCTTCGTGCAGCGCGAACTGACGGCCGATACAAGCACGCTCGCCCGTCCCGAACGGCTTGTACGCCTGCGCCGGCCGCTTCTTCACCGCCGCGGGCTCGAACCGGTCCGGGTCGAACTTCTCCGGGTCCGGCCCCCACGCCGCCGGGTCGCGGTGCACCAGCGGGAGCGGCACGATCACCCAGTCCCCCTTGCGCATCCGGTGCTTCCCGCCGAGCACGACGTCTTCGTGTGCTTCGCGCGAGTAGCCGGGCGCGGTCGGCCAGAGCCGCATCGCCTCGTCGAGGACACGACGCACGTAACGCAGCTTCGCGACGTCGCCGAACGCGGGCTCGCGGTCACCCCACACCGCGTCGACCTCGGCGCGCGCCTTCGCCAGCAGCTCGGGGTGGCGCGTCAGGTAGTACAACGCGAACGAGAGCGCGCCCGACGTCGTCTCGTGGCCGGCGACGACAAACGTGATCGCCTGGTTGCGGATGTTCACCGGGTCCAGGCGCTCCCCCGTCGTCGGGTGGCCTTCGGTGAGCATCAGGCCCAGCAGGTCACGGCTCTCTTCGCCGCTGCGCCGCCGTTCCTCGATGACCTCGTCGACGAGGTTCGTCATGGTCGCGATATCAGCCTGGTTCTGCTCGGGCGTCCCGGCGAACGCGCGCCGGACGAACGGCAGCTTGACGTTCTGCAGCTGCGCGTACCGCAGCGAGCGGATCATCGCCGTCACGAACGGGTGCGGTTCGGTGCGCTCGAACGAGCCGAAGCGGTACCCGAACCCGGCCCGCCCGATCGTCTCCAGGGTCAGCCGGGTCATGTCGGCGGAGACGTCGACCGGGCCGCTCGCCGCGTCCCAGGCCGCGGTCAGCTCGTGCGCGACCTCGAGCATGAGCGGGTGGTAGCGGCGCATCGCCTCGGCCGAGAACGCCGGCTGCAGGATGTCGTGGGCCAGCCGCCAGTTCGGCTCGTGCGTGTGCGCGGTGAACAGCCCGTCACCGGCCACCGCGCGCAGGTTCTCGATGCCCATGCCGACGTGCTTGCCGAACTTCGTCTCGTCGTTCAGCTGCGTGACCAGGTCGACCCCGCCGACGAAGACGATCTCGAAACCGAAGATCTTGCGCGTGAAGATCGGGCCGAGGCGCTTTCCGATCCGCAGCGTGTCCTGCAACGGCGTGCGCGGGTTCGCGCCGATCAGGTCGCCGATCACCGGCAGCCGGCCCGGCCGGTGCGGAATCCCGGTGGTGTCCACGGCGTACCCCCTATTGAACCCGGATCCAATAACGTCACGATCCCCCGCTACTGAACCCGTGTCAAGTAAGGTTCGGGGATGCGGACGAGGCTGAGCACCGAGCAACGGCGCGAGCAGCTCCTCGCGATCGGCGCCGGGTTGTTCGCGAAGCGGCCGTACGACGAGGTGTGGATCGAAGAGGTCGCCGAGATCGCGCAGGTCTCCCGCGGCCTGCTGTACCACTACTTCCCCACCAAGAAGGACTTCTTCGCCTCGATCGTCCGCGCGCAGCGCGACCAGCTGCTGGCGATGAGCGAGCCCGACCCGGCGCTGCCCGTGGCCGAGCAGCTGCGGGCCGGGCTCGACGTGTACCTCGAGTTCGCGCGCACGCACCCGGACGGCTACCGGATCGTGCACCGGGCCGCGAGCGGCGCCGACCGCGAGATCCAGGAGATCCGCGAGGCCGGGATGGCCGCGAACGCGTCGCGCATCCTGGACGCGGTGAGCCTGCTGACCCCGGTCACCGAGGTGACGCGGCTGGCCGTGCGCGGCTGGCTCGCGTTCGTGGCGGCGATGATCCTCGACTGGCTCGACCGGCCGAAGGTCACCCAGGAGGAGCTGCGCGACCTCTGCGTCCGCACGCTGTTCGCCGCGGTCGGCGTCACCCCGTGACGGCGGGCGACGCGGCGCCGTCGACCAGCTTCCGCGGCGCGCCGGAACCGTCCGCCGGGACCGCCCAGACGGCGTTGTCCAGGCCGTAGAGCACGGTGTGGTCGTCCTGCCACAGCGCCTGGTCGTCGACGCTGCGCCGTTCCGCCGGCTCGGTCTCCCTCATCGTCTTCAAGTCGAGGATCGAAAGCCGCCAGACGCCTTCACCCACCTTCTTCTTGAAGGCGATCCGGGTGGCGTCCGGGGACAGCGACGGGCATTCGACGTTCTCGCGTAGCGCTTTGCCGCGGTAGCGCGCGTAGTCGCCTTCGACGAGGTAGGTCTTGCCCTTGCTGCCGAGCGTCGCGTAGAAGCGGTTGCCGTCGGGGGCGAACGTGATGCCCCAGTAGTTGGCGTCGGCGGCGAAGTAACGCTCACCGTCGACGAACACCGGGAGCTCTTCGATCGTCTTGACGAGCTGTCCGTCGTCGACGTCGTAGATCCCGGCGCGCGTCGAGAAACCCGTTTCGGCGTAAGAGTCGCCGGTGACGAACAGCGTCCAGTAGACGCGCTTGCCGTCCGGGGACACCCGGGCGCGGCTCGGCGTGCCCGGGAGGGTTTCGGTGTGGCGAACGGCCAAGTGGTCGTCGAGCACGAGGACGTCGGTCTTCGCCGGGAGCGTGCCGGGCCGGACGGCGAGACACACCGCGGTCCGCTTCGCCACCGCGAACCGGTCGCACTTCAAGCCGCTGAGCTGCCGTTTCTCCTGACTAAGGGTGCCGACGCGGCCGGTGGCGGTGTCGCGGAACAGCAGCTGGCCGGGGCTCAACGTGAGCTGCGCGGCCGGTTCGGCGTCCGCGGTGTCATGGCGGGCGCTGACGGTGTAGACGACGGCCGCGGCGATCAAGAGCGCCGTGCCGATGAGGGCGAGGACGAGTTTCTTCACGGGCGCACCGGTTTCACGAGGGCGGCGGCGAGGGCGACGGCGGCCAGGCAGGCCGCGGCGACGAGCACCGCGGGCCCCAGGTCCCAGAGCGTCCAGGCCAGTCCGAAGAGGACGGACGAGACCATGCGCGCCACCGCCTGTCCCGTCTGCACGACGGCGAGGCCGGTGGCCCGCAGGTCGGGCGGCACGAGCGGGCCGGCGGCGGCCATGAGCACCCCGTCGGTGGCTGCGTAGAACACCCCGTGCAGGCCGAGCGCGACAACGGGCAGCGCCGCGTAGGCCGGGCCGCAGAGCAGCACGAGGGCCAGGCAGAGCGCGCCGTGGCCGCCGAGGAACACCGGCCAGCGGCCGACGCGGTCGGCGAGCTTGCCCAGCGGCACCGCGAGCACCAGGTAGACCCCGGCGGTGCCCAGCGGCAGCAACGGGAAGAACGTCGCGGCGATCTCCCACTTCCGCTGCAGGACGAGGTAGACGAAGGAGTCGCCGACCGTCACCAGGCCGAGCAATGCGGCCCAGAGCGTGACGCGCCGGAAGTCGCTCTGCTTGAGCAGGCCTGCCGCCGTTCGCAGCGACACGGCGGCCCGGTCGACGCCGCCGGGGTGGTCCTTGACGAACAGGACGAGGAGCAGCACGGCGATCGCCGCGACGCAGAAGCTGGTGAAGAACACGCTGGTGTAGCTGCCGAGGCTCAGCGCCAGAACCGCCATCGCGACCAGCGGGCCGAGGAACGCGCCGACGGTGTCGAGGGCGCGGTGCACCCCGAACGACCGGCCGAGCGCGCCGGGCTCGCTGCTGAGCGAGATCAGTGCGTCGCGGGGCGCGGTGCGCACCCCCTTGCCGGTGCGGTCGGCGGCGAGCACCACCCCGATCGCCGCGACCGAGGAGCCGGCCGCGACCAGGCCGAGCTTGCACACCGCGGACAAGCCGTACCCGAACCCGGCGACCGCCTTGAGCCGCCGCCACCGGTCGGCGAGGTGGCCGCCGAGCACCCGCACGAGGGCGGTGGCGCCGGCGTAGAGCCCGTCGAGCAGCCCGAACTGCAGCGGGTTCAGGCCGAGGCCGAGCACCAGGTAGAGCGGGAGGACGGCGGTGACCATCTCCGACGAGACGTCGGTGACCAGGCTGACCATCCCGAGGGCGACGACGTTGGCCGACACCCGTTTCAGCGCGGGTTTCCGGTCGGTGCCGGCCGCCAGGTCCGAGGTCCGGCTTGCCGCGATGTACATGCCGGTCCCCCTAGTGGCAGGTGTAGGTCGGGCTGCTGTCGAGGACCTTGTTGTCGACGCCGATCAGCTGCGTCTGGAACGAGGTGTCCGTCATCGACAGCTTCAGGACGCCGAAGGTCTTCAGCAGCTTGGCTGTCGTCGCGTGCGCGGGGCTGAGGTCGTAGAGGTTGGCGCCGCCCGAACCCCCGACGATCTCGACGGGACCGTTCGCATCCGCCTTGCCCTCGGCGTTCTGCGGCACGAACCGCTCGTAGTCGTGGTCGTGGCCGTTGAGGACGAGGTCGACCTTGTTGGCGGTCATGATGTTCCAGAGCTCGACGCTGTCCTTGTTGTCCCCGTGGTCACCGGAGCTCCAGCGCGGGTGGTGGTAGTACGCCGCGACGCAGCCCTTGGTGTTCTTGGCGAGGTCCTGCTTGAGCCAGGTGATCTGGGGCGGCTCGGCGAACTCGTCGTGGGTGACGAAGTCGTTGGAGTCGAGGGCGATGAAGTGCCAGTTGCCCATTTCCCAGCTGTAGTAGCGCTGACCCCGGGGCTTCGCGATGGCGCCGAAGTAGTCCTCGTACCCCTTGAACTTCGGCTCGTCGTAGGACTCGTGGTTGCCCGGGATGGGGTGCGTGATGTTCTTGAACTTGCCCCAGGTCTTGTCGTAGTAGGCCTTGAAGTCCGAGAGGTGGGCGTCGTCGTACTGGTTGTCCCCCATGGTGATCACGGCGGCCGGGTTCATCTGCTCGACGAGTTTCGCCGTCTTCACGTGGGCACAGCTCGAACTGCTCGCGGTGCAGCGTTCGGCGATGTCACCGGCGGCGGCGAGCACGAAGCCGCTTCCGTTGCCCGCCTGGGTCTTCACGGTGACCGGGGCGCTCGACGGCGAGGTGTTCCCCGCGGCGTCGCGGGCCCGGACCGCGTAGGAGTAGCTGGTGTCGGGTGTGAGGCCGGTGTCGGTGTAGGACGGCGTTGTGCTGGTGGCGACGACGGTTCCGTTGCGGAGGACGTCGTAGCCGGCGACACCGACGTTGTCCGTGGCGGCGTTCCAGGTCAGGACGGTGCTGGTCGCGGTGGTCGTGCCCGCGCTGAGGCCGGCCGGGGTGGTCGGGGCCTGGGTGTCACCGGAGGAGTCCGTGGAGCCGAAGACCTGCATCTCCCAGAGGGAGTAGCCGTAGCTCGTGGCGCGGGCGAGGCCGACGAGGCGCACGTAGCGGCCGTGGGCGGCGAGGGTCAGCTCGTCGGTCTTGCCGTCACCGGTGTTGTTGGTGGCGGCGGTGGTGAACGTCGTGCCGTCGTCGGAGACCTCGATGCGGTACTTCTTGGCGTAGGCGGCTTCCCAGTTCAGGACGACGCGGTGGATCGCGGCGGACTGGCCGAGGTCGATCCGCAGCCACTGCGGATCGGCGCCTTCGACGCTGGCCCACCGGGTGGTGGTGCTGCCGTCGACGGCCTTCGCCCCGGCGTAGGCCGAGCTCTCGACGGTGGACGTCGCGACCGGCTTTCCTTGGGAGAGCAGGACATCGGCCTGCGGAGTACCGGCCGCGGCGATCGCTCCGGGCAGCAGCGTGATCGCGGCGACCACGGGTGTGAGGCGGGTGAATGTGCGTAGGCGGGTCGACGGCACGTCGCGCTCCTTCTGGGCCTGGCGGTGGCTGGTGGGCTGCGGCGTCGGGTGAACTCGAGATGAACTGTTAAGAAAGTTTCCTAACTAAAGCAACTTTAGCGATGATCGCTTTCGGCTGACAAGACGTGTCTTGTCGTTGAATCGGTCAAGAGGGTGAGTTTGGGCGGATTTTCGCTGGTCAGCGCGGTTTCCGATAAGCGGCACACTGCCCCGCGAGGCGGGATGAGCGCCGTAGAGCCCCGACCTTTCCCGCTTCGCCGCCGATTTTGTCGGTGGTCGCGGGTAGCGTGGGAACCGGGGACAGCGCCCATCTCCCCGCGCTCGTTTCCCTTATTTTAAGCCAAAAAACTAGTCGCGTCACGTGGCCGATCTTCACCCGGTTCAGCGATGACCATCGCACAGGTGTTCGGGTAACTTCGGATGCATGACCTCAGTCGTCCGAACTCAGCAGCTTCTTGATCTCACCGACCGCGGCGCGCCCCGCCCGGTTCGCCCCGACCGTGCTCGCCGAAGGCCCGTAGCCGACCAGGTGCAAGCGCGGCTCACGCACCACGCGCGTGCCGTCCATCCGGATCCCGCCCCCGGGTTCCCGCACGCGCAAGGGCGCGAGGTGGTCGATCGCCGCGCGGAAGCCGGTCGCCCAGAGGATGACGTCGGCGTCGAAGCGAGAGCCGTCCGCCCACACGACACCGTCCGGCGTGATCCGGTCGAACATCGGCCGCCGCTTGAGGATCCCGGCCGCGCGCGCGGCCCGCACTTCGGGCGTCACGGCAAGATCGGTGACGCTCACAACGCTCTCGGGCGCCAACCCGGCGCGGACTCGTTCGTCGACCTTCGCAACGGCGTTGCGTCCCCAGTCCTCGCTGAAGGGTTCGTCACGCCAGACGGGCGGACGCCGCGTCACCCAAGCCGTCGCCCGGGTCAGCGGGGCGAACTCCATGAGCAGCTGAACGGCCGAAGCCCCACCCCCGACCACCACGACCCGCCGGCCACGGAACTCTTCCGGCCCGGTGTAGTCGGCGGTGTGCACCTGCCTGCCGGCGAAGGTCTCTTGGCCGGGGTAGTGCGGCCAGAAGGGCCGGTCCCAGGTGCCGGTCGCACTGATCACGGCCCGAGCGGCCCACGACTCGGCCGGGCTCGTCACCACGAGCCGCTCCCCCGCCCGCGTCACGGACTGGACGTCAACGGGCCTGAAGACAGGAAGGTCATACACGCTCTCAAAGCGCGCAAAGTACTCCGAAACCACCTCAGAAGCCGGACGGCTCACGTCGGGATTCCCGAAAGCCATGCCCGGAAGGTCATAGATGCCATGAACCTTCCCCAGAACCAGCGACGGCCACCGGTACTGCCACGCACCCCCAGCCCGCTTCCCGTGGTCGAGCACAACAAAGCCAGAGCCATTGGCAAACCCGGCCCGGCGCAGGTGATAGGCCGCGGAAAGCCCCGCCTGCCCGGCCCCGACCACCACCACGTCCGTCTCGTGATCAGCGCCGCTCATGTGGTTTTCAACGACGCCCGGGTCGAGGTATTTCGCGCCGTAGGTCACATCAGTGCCGGTGGCCCTAGCCGCGCTCCTACCGACGCCTCGGTGCGCTGACTGCGCACCTCACGCGGGGTCAGGCCGACCACTGCCAAGCCGCGGTCCCGGCTCACTTCGCTCGCGTCCACACTGCGGCCGAACCATCCCGGCTCGCACCACAGCAACCCCGCGGCGCCAGCCGGATCGGCCCGGCTCCCACCCGGCAACAGCCTCACCGCGCCAACCGAGCCACTCCGGCAACAACCCCCGCGGCACCAACCGAACCGCCCGGCTCACATCCGGCAGCAACCTCACGGCACAAGCTGAGCCACTCCGCCGGCAACTGCGGCGCGCCACCCGAACGGTTCCAAGCACCCCGGCAGAACCCACCCGCACCGCGGTCACACCGCGACCTGGTTGCGACCGGCCTCCTTCGCCCGATACAGCGCGGCATCAGCCGAGCGGAGCACGTCGTCGAGCGTCGGGCCCGCGTCGGGATGGCGAGCCACTCCGATCGACACCGACAGACCACTGACCCGGACCGTCCCGCCACCCGTGGAGATCACCACGTTCAGCTCCCCCACCGCCACCCGCACCCGTTCGGCGATGCCGAGCACGTCGGCGCGGCCGATGCCCGGCAGCAGCACCACGAACTCCTCGCCACCGAAACGACCGACCGTGTCGCCCTGGCGGACCGATCCGGAGATCGCCACCGCCACCGCGGCCAGCACGTCGTCGCCGGTCAGGTGGCCGTATGTGTCGTTGATCCGTTTGAAGTGGTCGAGGTCGATCATCAGCACCGCGAAGCCGATCGTGCCGCGCCGCAGCGCGCGGGCGTGCTCGCGGACCGCCGAATCGTGCCAGCCGGCCGTGTTCAGCAGGCCCGTCTTCTCGTCCGTGACCGCGGCCACCTGCAGTTGCTGTTTCAGCAGCAGGTACCTGTGCAGCAACAACAACGGCGCGACGACGAACACCACCAGCACCGGCTGCTCGACCAGCGCCAGCGCCGCCAGCCCGCCCAGGCAGAGCGTCGCCACCTCGAACGCGTTGTCCTCCCACGTGCCGATCAGGTCCGCCGCCGAGCGCTGGCTCGTGTACAGGTAGATGCCCGCCGCGACCAGGCCCATGTTCACCAGCTCGAACACCACCGCGGCCAGGCACAGCGCGAAGAGCCCGCGCGGCGTCTGCAACGGCGTCCCGTGCAGCCCGGACACCGCGAGAACGGACGAAGCCGCGAAGCACGAGAGCATCGCCCACGCCGTGCTCGCGACGAAGCGGTGCGCGGGCCGCGTCCGAACCTGGCGCCACACGCGCACCCACAGGTGCGTGTAGAGCACGAGGGCCAGCAGCGCCACCCACGCCGGCGGGAGCAGGACCACACCGGCGAGGTACCAGACCGACGTGACGTTGATGTGCGTCTGCCCGCTCATCCACCGCCGCAGCCGCTCGATGCGCCGGGACATCTCGGCCTGCGCGACGCCGAGCGCGACCAGCACCGCGAACCAGACCGGCCGCACCGGCCCACCGAACCCGGTGACCAGCGCCGCTACGGTCGCCGCGACGGCGACCAGCTCACAACAGAGCGCGTAGGCGATCCAACGGACCTTCGCCCCGGCCCACATTTCCCAGCGCGTGGGCCAGCCCGGCCAGGCGGAAAGGGCTTCCCGGCGCACGTCGGCCTGGGCTCTCAAGAACCGAAGCCAGCGGACTGACGGACCGGCATCTGACGTACCCCTTGCGCGAAGTTCGGCCGACCAGGTCGCCCAGCGTAGCCGTTCCGGCGACGCGCGTCGCCGGTCCGGGGGAATTGTGGGCAACGCGCCTGTCGCGCCGGGAACGGCGGGGCGGGAACGCGGAAGTGGGAATCCCACCGCCGCGATCCCGGAGTCGACAGAGCCAGGGGTCGCCAGGAGGAGGTGGATGCGAGCGAGCGCCCGGCCCGCCGATCGCGACTAACCGGGCCGAGTTCCGCCAGTCGGCAGCACGCCTAGCCCGTCACTATGCAAAGTTCCGCCAGCCGAGCGCAAGCAGAGCCACGGTCACCGCGCGAAGATCAGCCGACCGACCGCAACCAAAGCCAAGGCCACCGAGCAAGGTTCAGCCGGCCGACAGCCTCACCTGTCGGCACCTGCGCAAATGCGACTCTCCCGGCTACTTGCGCAACGCGCGGACGATCGCCACCAGGCCGACCACCGCCGCGATCCCGAGCAACACCGGCGCCAACCTCTTCAGCACCGACTGGCCCGCGTAGTCGAGCAAGTCGATCGCTTCCGTCTCCGGGGCCGCCGGAACGCTGCGAAGCGGCGGCCGGCCAGCGGGCGCCGAAGCCGCCGCGCGAGGCTCCGTGTTGATCTCCGCCGTGGTCGGGGCCGGCTTCACCGCCGGTTCCGGCTTGGCCACCGGCTCGGGAGTCGCCACCGGGTCAGCCGAGGCCGAGGCTGAGGCCGAGGCCGGCGCCGAGGCCGGCGCCGGGGCCGCCGCAACCGGCTTCGGGGCCGGCTCCGCAACCGGCTCCGCCGACTCCACCGGAGCCAACTTCCCCGACAGGCACCCCGCGAACGTGTCGAGGATCTTCCCCCCGACCTCGCTGATCAGGCCGCGGCCGAACTGGGCCGGCTTGCCCGTGATCGCCAGGTCCGTCGCGACCGTTCCGTGCGTGCCGCCCTCGGCCTCCGTCAGCGTCAATGTCACCGTCGCCGCCGCTGTGCCTGCGCCTCGTGAATCCTTGCCCGATGCCTTGATCGTGACCTTGTGCTCCGCCTCGTCCTTCTCCAGGAACTCGCCGTTCCCCTTATACAGCAGGGAAATCGGCCCGAGCTTGACCTTCACCGTCCCGCTGAACTTGTCCCCTTCGACCTTGGTCAGCGTGGCGCCCGGCATGCAGGGGGCCACCCGCTCGGGGTCGACGACCGCCTGCCAGACCTCGCCGATCGGAGCCGGGACGGTGAATTCGTGGTCGAGCCGCACGGGCCGACCTCCTTCCTCGAGACGAGCTTGCGCACCCCACCCTAGCCGCCGCCGGAGCGGCGGCCAGGGCTGTGAAGGGGTGCGTCAGGCTCCGGCCGCCGCCGTGATGGCCCGGCCCGTCAAGACCTGGGCCAGGTGACGGCGGTATTCGACGTCGGCGTTGCTGTCGACCGGCGGATTTGTGCCTTCCGCCGCATGTGAAGCCGCCGCGGCGATGGAATCCGCCGAGGCCTGGACGCCGACCAGCGCCGCTTCGACACCAGACGCCCGCACCGGAGTCGAACCCATGTTCGTCAGCGCGACCCGGGCTTCCTCGATGACACCCGCCTCGGTGCGGACGGTGACCGCGACCGCGACCATCGACCACGCCTGGGCGACCCGGTTGAACTTCTCGTAGTGCGCCCGCCACCCGGTGTGCTTGGGCACGCGGACCTCGACCAGCAGCTCGTCCGGCGCCAGCGCCGTGGTGAACAGGTCCTGGAAGAACTCCGCCGCCGGCACCGTCCGGCGTCCCGAAGGCCCGGCCACGACCAGCGACGCGTCGAGCGCCAGCACCGGCGCGAGGAGGTCCCCGGCCGGGTCGGCGTGCGAAATCGCGCCGCCCAAAGTCCCGCGGTGGCGGATCTGCGGGTCGGCGACCGTGTCCGTCGCCTCTTTCAACAGAGCCGCGTGCGAGGCGATCAGCGAGTCGCGCTGGACGTCGTAGTGCGTGGTCATCGCGCCGATCACCAGCGTGTCGCCGTCCTCGCGCACGCCGCGCAGCTCCGCTACGCGCCCGAGGTCGATCAACGTCGTCGGTGTGGCCAGCCGCATCCGCAGCACCGGCAGCAGGCTCTGCCCGCCGGCCAGCACCTTGGCGTCCTCACCCGCCGACGCCAGCGCCTGCACCGCTTCGTCCACTGTGGACGGGCGGACGTAGTCGAAGGAAGCCGGGATCACTGCGCACCTCCGGTGGCGTCGATCGAACCGAGGCCGCCGCCGGCCTCGTCGCGGCCGGGGCCGCCGGCGTCGGTCGTGCCGTGGCGCATCGCGTGCCACACCCGCATCGGCGTCAACGGCATCTCGATGTCGTTCACCCCGAAGTGGCGCACCGCGTCGATCACCGCGTTGACCACCGCCGGCGTGGACGCGATCGTCCCCGCCTCCCCGACACCCTTGGCGCCGAGCGGGTTCGTCGTCGACGGGGTTTCCGTGCGCTCGGTGGTGAACGAGGGCAGGTCGGCCGCCGACGGCAGCAGGTAGTCGGCGAACGTGCCGGTGGTGAGCGTGCCGCTTTCGTCGTGTTCGGTGCCTTCGAACAGCGCCTGCGCGATGCCCTGCGCGAGCCCGCCGTGCACCTGGCCCTCGACGATCAGCGGGTTCACCGCGACCCCGACGTCGTCGACGCAGACGTACGAGCGCAGCTTGATCCGGCCCGTCTCGGTGTCCACCTCGGCCGCGCACAGGTGTGTGCCGTGCGGGTAGGAGAAGTTGTCCGGGTCGAACGTCGCGTCCGAGTCGAGGGACGGCTCGACCCCGTCGGGCAGGTTGTGCGCCGCGAACACCGCGAGCGCGACGTCGCCCATGCTGGTGGACGTCTCCGTGCCCTTCACGGTGAACTTGCCGTTCGCGAACTCGAGGTCGTCCTCGGCGCATTCGAGCAGGTGCGCCGCGATCGGCTTGGCCTTCGCGACGACCTTCTCCGCGGCCTTGACGATCGCGATCCCGCCGACGACCAGCGACCGCGAGCCGTAGGTGTCCATGCCCTTGTGCGACGACTGCGTGTCGCCGTGGATGACCTCGACGTCCTCGAACGCGACACCCAGCTGGTCGGCGACGATCTGGCTCCACGCCGTCTCGTGCCCCTGGCCGTGCGCCGACGCGCCGGTGATGACCTCGACCTTGCCGGTGGGCAGCATCCGGATCGCCGCGTGCTCCCAGCCACCGGCGCCGTAGTCCAGCGAGCCGAGCACCCGCGACGGCGCGAGCCCGCACATCTCGGTGAACGTCGAGATGCCGATGCCGAGCTGGACCTTGTCGCCGGACGCGCGGCGCTTGTCCTGCTCGGCGCGCAGGCCGTCGTAGTCGAAGAGCTCCTTGGCCTTGGCCGTCGCGGCCTCGTAGTTGCCGGAGTCGTAGGTCAGCCCGGCCACCGTGGTGAACGGGAACTCCTCGTGCTTGATCCAGTTCTTCTCACGCAGCGCCATGGGGTCCATGCCGAGCTCGACGGCGAGCTCGTCCATGATCCGTTCGATCGCGAACGTCGCCTCCGGCCGGCCGGCGCCGCGGTAGGCGTCGGTCAGCGTGGTGGTCGTGTACACGTTGGTGCACGCGAAGTGGTACGCCGGGATCTTGTAGATCGCGTTGAACATGAACGCGCCGAGGATGGGCACGCCGGTTCCGACGAGCCCGTTGTACGCGCCGAGGTTGGCGAGCAGCTCGACCTTCAGGCCGGTGACCTGGCCGTCGCGCGTCGACGAGATGGTGATGTCCTGGATCTGGTCGCGGCCGTGGTGCGCGGCGAGCATCGTCTCCGAGCGCGACTCGTTCCACTTGACCGGTTTGCCGAGCTTCTGCGCGACGAGCAGGGACATCATCTCTTCCGGCAGGACGCCGATCTTGCCGCCGAAGCCGCCGCCGACGTCCGGGGCGATCACGCGCAGCTTGTGCTCGGGGATGCCGAGCGTCAGCGCCGACATCACCCGCAGGATGTGCGGGACCTGCGTGGCCGACCACATGGTGATCTGCGTGCCGGTCGGGTCGACGACGCAGGCCCGCGGCTCCATGAAGCCCGGGACGAGGCGCTGCTGGCGGAAGCGGCGCTTGACGACCACCTCCGCGGAGCCGATCGCGTCCTCGACGTTGCCACCGGTGCCGGCCTCGCCGGAGTCGAACTTCCAGACGGCGCTCGTGTTGCTGCCCTGGTCTTCGTGGACCAGCGGAGCACCCTCGGCGATCGCGGCTTCCATGTCGAGGACGACCGGCAGCTCGTCGTACTCGACGTCGATCTCCTCGAGCGCGTCGTGCGCTTCGGCGGACGACCGCGCGACGACGACCGCGACCCCTTCACCGGCGAAGTTGACCTGGTCGGACGCGAGCACCGGACGGCGTGGCGCCTTCATGTCCGGTGTGATCGGCCACGCGCAGGGCATGCCGATCGAGCTGTCCGGGTCGAGGTCCTTCGCGGTGTAGACGGCGACGACGCCGGATGCGCCCTTCGCCGCCGACGTGTCGATCGAGACGATCTTGGCGTGCGCGAACGGGCTGCGCAGGATCGCCATGTGCAGCATGCCCGGCAGCGTGATGTTGTCGGTCCAGCGGGTGCGGCCGGTGATCAGCCGCTCGTCTTCCTTGCGGCGCCGGGACTTTCCGACCTCCGGTTCGATCGTGGCGGTCATCAGTCACCACCCACGCCGACGTGCTTGGTCTCGGTGATCCGCTCGGCTTCGGGGCCGGCGCCGGGGCTCATGTGCTGCGCGGCGTCGCGGACCGCGCGGACGATGTTCTGGTAACCGGTGCAGCGGCACAGGTTGCCTTCGAGTCCTTCGCGGACGGCCTGTTCGTCCGGGTCCGGGTTGTCGGCCAGCAGGTCGATCGACTGCATGATCATCCCAGGTGTGCAGAACCCGCACTGCAGGGCGTGGTTGTCGTGGAACGCTTTCTGCACCGGGTGCAACTGCCCGTCGCGGGCGAGGCCCTCGATCGTGGTGACCTCGCAGCCGTCGGCCTGCACGGCCAGGACGGAGCAGGATTTCACGCTGTGCCCGTCCAGGTGGACGGTGCAGGCGCCGCAGTTGCTGGTGTCGCAGCCCACGACGGTGCCGACTTTGCCGAGCTTTTCGCGCAGGTGGTGGACCAGCAAGGTGCGGGGCTCGACCTCGTCGGTGTACTTCGTCCCGTCGACAGTGACGGTGATGCGCATCAGGCCTCCAAGAACCGGTTCGGGAACGGCCAGACCCGACCGTGATCGGGCTCACAGACCCGAGCGTGCTACGCGTTCTTGGCGCGGACAAGTCCTGGTGTCACAGGTTCGGGTGCCGCTTCCGCAGGTGCGGGTGAATCCACAGTGGAATATCCGCATCCGCGGAAGCGCCGTCCGGGTGAACTTTTCAGCCGTGGATGCGCCCGGTGAGTTCCGCGAGCCGCTGGCCGCCGCCGCCCCACCGCAGCGCGATGATCTCGGCCGCGATCGACACCGCCGTCTCCTCGGGCGTGCGGGCGCCGAGGTCGAGGCCGATCGGCGACGACAGCCGCTCCAGCTCCCCCTCGGTGATCCCGGCCTCGCGCAGGCGGGAGAACCGGTCGTCGTGCGTCTTGCGGGAGCCCATCGCGCCGACGTAACCGACCTCCAGGCGCAGCGCGACCTCCAGCAGCGGGACGTCGAACTTGGGGTCGTGGGTCAGCACCGCGATCGCCGTGCGCTGGTCGATCCGGCCCGCGTCGGCCTCGGCGGTCAGGTAGCGGTGCGGCCAGTCGACGACGACCTCGTGCGCGTCCGGGAAGCGGCTGCTGGTGGCGAACACCGGCCGCGCGTCGCACACCGTGACCTGGTAACCGAGGTAGGCGCCCATGCGCGCCATCGCGGCGGCGAAGTCGATCGCGCCGAACACCAGCAGGCGGGGCGGCGGCTCGAAGGAGTTGACGAACACCGCCATCCCCTCGCCACGGCGCTGCCCGTCCGGGCCGTAGTGCAGGGTGCCGGTGCGGCCGCTGGCCAGCAGGCCACGCGCGTCGTCGGCCACCGCGTCGTCCATCCGCGAGGAGCCCAGCGAGCCTTCGGTGCGGTCCGGCCAGACGATCATGTGCTCGCCGACCAGGCCCTCGTGCTCGTGTTCGATGACCGTGACGACCGCGACCGGCTCACCGCCGCGCACGGACGCGACCACGTCGCCGAGCTCCGGCATCGACTCCCTGTCGACGTGCTCGACGTAGATGTCGATGATCCCGCCGCAGGTCAGGCCCACCGCGAACGCGTCGTCGTCGGTGACGCCGTACCGCTGCAGCACCGGCTTGCGCTCGGCGACGACCTCCTGCGCGAGCTCGTAGACCGCGCCTTCGACGCAGCCACCGGACACGCTGCCGGCGACGGTGCCGTCGGCGGCGACGACCATGGCCGCGCCGGGCGCGCGCGGCGCCGACGAGAAGGTGGCGACCACAGTGCCGAGCCCGACGGTTTCGCCCGCCGACCAGCGGCGGAACACGTCGTCCAGTACGTCACGCATCGGAAATCTCCCGGAGCAGTCGTTCCAAGGTGGCCAGGGTGTGCCCGGCCAGCAGCCGGTCGATGTGGGGCAGTGCGGCCACGATGCCCGACTGGACCGGAGCGTACCCCGCACGCCCGGCGTGCGGATTCACCCAGAATACGGCGTGCGCGAGCCGGCGCAGGTGGGCGAGCTGCTCGCCGAGCAGGCTGGTGTCGCCGCGTTCCCAGCCGTCGGAGAACACCGTGACGACCGCGCCGCGGGCCACCCCGCGCCGTCCCCAGCGGTTCAGGAAGGCTTGCAGCGTCTCGCCGAGCCGGGTGCCGCCGGCGAAGTCCGGCACCGCCGAACCCGCCGCGAGCATCGCGTGTTCGGGGTCGCGCTGACGCAGCTGGCGCGACACCCGCGTCAGCCGCGTGCCCAGCGTGAACACCTCGACGGACTGGGGCGCGGACCGCGTCAGGACGTGGGCGAACCGCAGCAGGGCGTCGGCGTACGGGCTCATCGAACCGGAGACGTCGATGAGCAGCACCACTCGCCGCGGCCGGCGGCCCCGGCGGACGTACGCGAGCTTCAGGGGTTCGCCGCCGCTGGCGAGCATCGCGCGCAAGGTCCGGGAGGGGTCCAGGCGGCCGCGCCTTGACGGGGTCTTGCGCGAAGCCGGGCGTCTCGGGGGTGCCGGGCGCAGGGTCGCGAGCAGCTCGCGGAGGTGTTCGCGTTCGGCGGTGGTCAGCTCGGCGAGGTCGCGGTGGCGCAGCACCTCCTGGGCGCTCGCGGCGACTTTCAGCTGGTCACGACCTTCGCCACCCTCGGCGTCACCCCCGTCGGCGTCGACGAGCGGCGCGATCCGCGCCTGCTTCGGCGCGGCGGCCTTGGCCCGCTGCGGCGTGGACGTTTCGATCGAAAACCACCGGCTGAACGCCTCTTCGTAACACGGGAGGTCGTCAGGGCTCGAACACAGGGTCAGCCGTCCGGCCCAGTAGAGCTGCGTGGGCTCGGAGACGTCGATTTCGCCGACGGCCGTCAGGTAGGCCTGCACGCGGTGCGCGTCGCAGGCGACACCGGCTTCGCGCAAGGCGGCGGCGAACCCGGCGTACCCGGCGACGGGATCGGCGGCGGTGGTCATCTTCCCATTGTGCGCCTTCTCGGTGTCCCGGCGAGGAGTCGAACCTCGGACCTCGGCATTCGTAGTGCCGCGCTCTGTCCAGCTGAGCTACCGGGACGGGGGCGGTCTGCGCACACGCCCCTCCCCGGGCAGGCGCAGACCGCGCTCTTCGCGGCGACCGACCCGAGGTAGCGAGGGGTGGGCGCGAAGAGCCTTCGGAAAGAATTCAGCGAAGGGCACGGGAGATCGTGCCACGGCACTTCCGGCGTTCGGTCACGATCTCCTCCTTTCGGTCCGGCTGTTCGGTGGTGAAAGAAGAATGCCGGACCGGGCGCGGCGCGGCAACGCATTTAACGCACGCCGCCCCGACAGTCCTTTGTGGACTACCGGGGCGGTGTGCGGTCGTGGTTCAGGAGGCCTTGATGCCGGGGGTGATCGGCGCGCAGCCGCGCAGGCCCGCCGTTTTGTTGAGCTCCAGCACCGGCGGCAGCGTTTTCTGCGCGTAAGCCTGCAGTTCCGCGAGTTTCGCGGCGTCGGCGTGGTCGCGGCGGACGTGGAAACTGACCCAGTTGCGCGAGTCGACGGTCTGGTCGCCGGTCGGCTGGTTCACGAAGATCGTTTCGTAGTCGCTGGTGAAGCGCGGGTCCTGGTCGAACTGCAGCGTCGTGATCCACGAGCCGATGAACGTGATCAGCTCCGGCTTGGCCTGGGTGAACACGTAGTCGCGCAGGCCGGCCATGTCGGCTTCGTGCAGGTAGTCGGCGATCGGCTTGTCCCCGAGCCCGGCCAGGTCGAGCACGCGGATGCGGCTGCCCAGCGACGTGCCGCCGAGGTCGATGAGCCCGACCTGCGCGGTGTCGGGCAGCTTCAGGATGTCCGCGAAACCGTTGATGGTCCGCGCGTCCCGCTCGGCGACGATGCACATCGCGGTCTTGACGTTGGCGCGGTACTGCGTGCCCTGCTGGTAGAGCCCGTTCAGCGAGCTGACCAGCCCGACCACGAGCAGGCAGGCCAGCACGATCCGGCCGCGGAGCCGGGTCGCGGCGAGCGCCTCGACGACGACCACCGCGCCGCCGAACGCGCCGAGCGTCCACACCGGGGTGGCGAACCGCAGCTGCCCCATCCAGTCGTACTCGAGCACGACGAACGCGACGACGGTGAGCCCGAACGGCACGAGCAGCGCGATCAGCCCCGTGCGCAGCCCCGACGGGCGGACCAGCAGCAGCACCAGGCACGCGACGGCGACCGCGACGACCAGCCAGCCCACGTAGTCGACGATCTGCCCGGGCGCGGCGAGGTCGTCGAGAGTCGGCGGCTCCTGCCCCTTCGCGACGGCGGTGTTGGGCACCAGCCGGCCGAACTCGAACCAGCGGAAGACGACGTAAGCGCCGTACGGCACGGCGAACCCGGCGACGGAGGTGAGCACGGCGCGGACGCTGCGGCCGAGCACGTCCCGCTTGAGGAACAGCAGGACGGTGATCGGGTACGCGCCGGCGTAGATGATCCCGTCCGGCCGGGTCAGCGCGGCCAGCATGGCGATCAGGCCGGTGCCGGCGGCGACCTGGTAGCTCAGCAGCCGGCCGCTCTGCACCGCCCGCAGGGTCACGACGGCGAGCGCGGCGACGGTCAGCGCGTAGAACGAGTTCTCCAGCCCGGAGAAGCACCAGATCACGAACGACGGGATCGCGGCGAGCGTGGCGCCGGCGAGGAAGGTGATCAGCGCCGGGCGGCGGCTGAGCGTCTTCGCGCCGAAGTAGAAGAAGACGAGCACGCCGAGGCAGCAGGCGAGGGCAAGCGCTTTCGGGAAGAGGATCTGGTCGGAGATGCCGAACAGCGTGCCGTGGTCGAACAGGCCGACCAGCTTGCCCAGCGCCAGCAGGATCATCCAGGTGGGGTTGGAGTACCCCTCGACCGGCGAGGCGCCGGGCTGCAGCACCGGGCCGAAGCCGTCGGCGACGTTGCGCGAGTAGGCGAAGGTGATGGCCGCGTCGTCGATCAGCCAGTTGCCGTAGAGCGAGGCGTGTACGGCGATCAGCGCGGTGCCCCCGAGGACCGCGGCCACGGCGGCGAGCTTGCCGCGCCACCCCGGCCGGGTCGCCACCGGAGCCGGTCGGCCCTCATCCGGGGCCGGCTCGGCCAGTGGCCTGGCCTCGGTCGTTTCCGCCACGCTCATTCCGCAGGTCCTCCCCCGCCTTCGGTGGTTCCCCGGACCGGCCGGTCACGCGCGCTCACGTCACGCTCACGCGAACAAGGCGTCGAGTTTCGCCCGGACCCGGTCGAGGTCTTCGCTGTACTTCAGCACCGCGCCGAGCGTCCGCGCCGCCGATGCCGCGTCCAGCTCGTCTCGCTGTAGAGCCATCAGGGCCTTCGCCCAATCGAGTGACTCCGCTACTCCCGGTGGCTTCAGCAGGTCCATTTGGCGGAGCCGTTGCACCGCTTCAGCCACCTGCCGAGCAAGGAGTTCACCTATTCGCGGGATCCTACGGCGCAGGATCGTGACCTCCCGAACCAGGTCCGGGTGTTCCAGCCAGTGGTAGAGACAGCGGCGCTTGAGCGCGTCGTGCACCTCGCGGGTCCGGTTGGAGGTCAACACCACCAGCGGCGGCACTTCGGCGCGGACCTCGCCGTACTCGGGGATGGTGACGGCGTGCTCGTCGAGCAGCTGCAGCAGGAAGGCCTCGAACTCGTCGTCGGCCCGGTCGATCTCGTCGACGAGCAGCACGCACGGCGTGGTGATGAGGGCCTGCAGCAGCGGCCGGGCCAGCAGGAACCGCTCGGTGTAGAGCGACCGTTCGGCGGCCTCGACGTCGACGACACCGTCGTTGGCTGCCTCGAGGGCCCGCAGGTGCAGCAGCTGCCGAGGGAAGTCCCATTCGTAGAGCGCTTGGGCGGCGTCGATGCCCTCGTGGCACTGGAGCCGGATGAGCGGCCGGTCGAGAGCGGTGGCGAGCGCCAGGGCGAGCGAGGTCTTGCCGGTGCCGGGTTCGCCTTCGCAGAAGAGCGGACGCCCCATCCGCAGAGCGAGGAACCCGGCGGTCGCAAGCCCGTCATCGGCGAGATAGCCGGTCGCGTCGAGGGCAGCGGCGAGTTCTTCAGGCGAGTCGGTCACGGAGTCGATCGTAGGCGGAGGGTGCGGTCGTTGCCGGGGTGTGGTTGAGGGAGTTGGGGCGGGTGGTGAAGGTGGGAGGTGGTGAGGTGGGCGGCTGGCGGCCCGGTGGCGGGCGGCGCGGTGGCCGGGCCCCGCTCGGCACGCGGGCGGCCGGCGCCGGGCTGACCGTCGGCCAGCTGGCCGACGGCGCAGTGGCTGAGGCGCGACGGCCGGCGGCGGTGAGCACCCTGCGCGACGGCGCTCGGCGGCGAACTGTCCGTGGCCAGTTGGCTGAGCCTGGTGGCTGAGGCGCGGCGGCCGGTGATGGAGCGGCCGGTGGTGAGCGGCCGAGGTGGGCGGCGACGGAGCCGGTAGTCAGGTGGTCGGTGGCGGGGTGGGTGGTGTTGAGGCCGGGAGGTCGGCGCGGCGGTCGACGTCGCGGCCGCTGCCCAGGTCGGCGCACTCGATGAGGGTGAGGTCGGTGCGGGCGGCCAGCCAGTCGCGGGCGCCGCGGTCGCCTTGGGCGGATTCGGCGATCTCCTGCCACCAGTGGCGGCCGAGCAGCACCGGGTGGCCGGGTACGCCCTCGTAGGCCGCTCGGGCGACGGTTTTGGTGGTCGCGTCGGCGGCGACCCGGGTCAGGATCTCCGGGCCGACCCAGGGCAGGTCGACCAAGTGGACCAGGGCCGCTTCCGGGCCGTCGGTTTCGGTGAGGGCGGCCAGGCCTGTTTTGAGGGAGGCGCCCATGCCGCTCGCCCAGTCCTCGGCTTCCACTGCTTGGGCGGGGTCGGGCAGGAGTGCCCGGACTTCGTCGGCGGCCGCGCCGAGGACGACCCGGATCGGGTCGCAGCCTGCGGCGGTGAGGGTTCGGAGGGCTCGGAGCACGAGCGGTTCACCGTCGAGTTCGGCGAGCGCCTTGGGACCACCGAAGCGACGGCCGGCTCCGGCGGCCAGGAGGAGACCGGCGACTGGGCGACGAGTGGGCCGAGTCATGGGCGCACCTGCGCCGCCGGGGAGAGTGCGGGCTCCGCTCGCCGGAATCGCACTGAGGCGGGGTGCGGGGCTTCGCCCCTCGCCGGCTCAGCCATGGGCTCGGCTCGGGGCGCCTACGGCCAGGTCTGCCTCGATCGCACGGGCCGTCTCCAGCAGGGGTGGGACCAGGTCCTCCCTTACCGAGTCCGCCGTTGTGCGGCTGGCGTGCGTGGACAAGTTCACCGCCGCCACTACCCGGCCCTTGCGGTCGTGGATCGGGGCTGCCACCGAACGGAGACCTTCCTCCAGCTCCTGGTCGACCATGGCCCAGCCCTGGCCGGTCACTGTTGCCAGTTCCGTTCGGAGGCCGTCCGGGGACGTGACCGTGCGGTCGGTCAGGCGGTCGAGCCTTGCCACCACCAGGTACGCCTCCAGCTCTGCCTTGCTCAGCCCGGCCAGCAGCACGTGACCCATCGATGTCGCGTACGCCGGGAAGCGGGTGCCCACGTTGATGCTCACCGTCATGATTCGGGAGACCGCCACGCGCGCCACGTAGACGATGTCCGTTCCCTCCAGGACCGAGACCGAGCTCGACTCGTGGACGTCCGCGGACAGGTGCTCCAGGTGCGGCTGCGCCACCTCGGGCAGCGTCATGCTCGACAAGTACGCGTACCCCAGCTCCAGCACCCTTGCCGTGAGCGAGAAGTACTTGCCGTCCGTGCGGACGTACCCCAGATCCGCCAGCGTCAGCAGGAAGCGGCGCGCCGCCGCTCGGGTGAGGCCCGTTGCGCGGGCTACGTCGCTCAGGGTCAGCTCTGCCGCGCCCGCGTGGAACGCCTTGATCACGGCCAGACCGCGCTCCAGCGACTGCACGTGGTGGGCGCCTCGGTGCGCCGGCTCGCTGTTCAGCTCGGCTTCGATGCGCCTCCCCGTGTCCATTCCCGGCACCCTATCCGGCGTCGGCCGGCAGGGCGGTCGGCTCGCCGAGCTCGGCCAGGGTGCGCTGCGCGATGGCGAACGCCGCGTTCGCCGCCGGCGCGCCCGCGTAGACCGCCGTGTGCAGGAGGACCTCGCCGATCTCCGCCGCCGTGAGGCCGTTGCGGACCGCCGCGCGGACGTGCATCGCCAGCTCGTTGTGCGCCTGCAGCGCGGTCAGCGCCGCCAGTGTGACGCAGCTGCGCGTGCGCCGGTCCAGGCCGTCGCGGGACCACACCGAACCCCACGCGCCTTCGGTGATGTAGTCCTGGAACGGGCGGCTGAAGTCCGTGGTGCCCGCGACAGCGCGGTCGACGTGCTCGTCGCCGAGCACCTCGCGCCGGACCTTCATGCCCTGTTCGTGCCGGTCTTCGCTCACAGCGTCTCCAGATGCCCGAGGATTAGCCTGGTGAACTCTTCGGGCCGCTCGTAGTTGCCCAGGTGCGCGGCGTCCGGGACGACCTCCAGCCGCGCGCCCGGGATGCCCGCCGCGATCAGGTCGGCGTGGCCCTCCGGCGGGGTGACCGGGTCGTCGGCCCCCGCGATGACCAGGGTGGGCGCGGTGATCTTCGGCAGCACGTCGAGCAGGTCCATCCGCTCGATCGCGCCGCAGCAGGCCGCGTAGCCCTCGGGCGGGACGGCGGTGATCATCGAGCGCAGGTACGCGGCGCGGTCCGGGTGCCGCTCGGCGTAGCCCGGGGTCAGCCAGCGGCCGACGCCGGCCGCGGCCACCGCGCCGGTGCCGTTCTCGCGGACCGTGCGGGCCCGGTCGACCCACATCTGCGGCGGACCGAGCTTCGCCGATGTGCAGCAGAGCACCAAGCTCGCGACCCGGTCCGGCGCGTGGACGCCGAGCCACATCCCCGTCATCGCGCCGAGCGACAGGCCCACGAGGTGTGCCTGCGTGACCTCGAGCTCGTCGAGCATCGCCAGGACGTCGGCGCCCAGGTCTTCGAGGTCGTAGGGCGCCGGCGGCACCGGCGAGGCGCCGTGCCCGCGGGTGTCGTACCGCACCACCCGGAAACCCCGCTCCAGCAGCGGGACCACCTGCGGCTCCCACATCCGGACGTCGCTGCCGAGCGACCCGCCCAGGACCACCACCGGCCCGTCTTCGGGCCCTTCGACAACCCGGTGCACCTGCACGGCAGCCACGCCCTCGCCTCCGTTCGCGCTTGTCATACCCGGAAGAACACGGTTTCACCGTCACCCTGGAGCCGCACGTCGAAGCGGTAACCGTCGTCGGTCTTCGCCGCGATCAGCGTGGCTCGGCGCTCCGCCGGGACGGTCGCCAGCACCGGGTCTTCGGAGTTGTCCTGGTCTTCGAAGTAGATCCGCGTGACGACCCGGTTGAGCAGGCCGCGCGCGAACACCGACACGTCGATGTGCCGGGCCTGCCTGGTGCCGCCCCCGCCGGGCAGCGCGCCCGGCAGCAGCGTGAGGATCCCGTACGTGCCGTCGGTGGTCGTCGGGCAGCGGCCGAAGCCGCGGAACTCGCCGGACGCCTCGCCGCGCGGGTCGTCCGGGTGGCGGAAGCCGCCGTCCGGGTCGGCCTGCCAGGTCTCGATCATGGCGTCCGGGATCGGGTCGCCGTTGCCGTCGCGCACGATGCCGCGGATCCAGAACGCGCCGGGGGTGCCCTCGGGCACGACGTACGGGCCGTCGGGCCAGGGCAGGCCGATCGACAGGTACGGGCCGACGGTCTGCGAAGGGGTGGGCAGCAGCTTGGGCATCAGTCGTCGTCCTCCTCTTCCTCTTCGAACACCGACGCCTCGCGCCCGCGCAGGACGATGTCGAACTCGAACCCCAGCGCCCATTCGGACTGCGTGATCCCGTGGTCGTAACGCGAGACCATCCGCTGCCGGGCCTTCTCGTCCGGGATGGAGTTGAAGATCGGGTCCTGGGAGAACAGCGGGTCGTCCGGGAAGTACATCTGGGTGACCAGCCGCTGGGTGAACGCCGAGCCGAACACCGAGAAGTGGATGTGCGCGGGGCGCCAGGCGTTGTCGTGGTTCTTCCACGGGTACGCGCCGGGCTTGATGGTGGTGAAGGTGTAGCGGCCGTAGCTGTCGGTCAGCGTGCGCCCGAGGCCGTCGAAGTTCGGGTCGAGCGGGGACGGCCAGCGGTCGCCGGTGTGCCGGTAGCGGCCGCCCGCGTTCGCCTGCCAGATCTCGACGAGCGAGTCGCGCACCGGGCGGCCGTCGCCGTCGAGCAGCCGGCCGGTGACGATGATCCGCTGGCCCTGCGGCTCCCCCGCGTGCTGCCGGGTGAGGTCGTTGTCGAGCTCGCCGAGACGGCCGGGGCCGAGCAGCGGGCCGGTGACCTCGGTGAGCATCTGCGGGAGGAGCACCAGCTCCTGCGTCGGGTGCCGCAACGCCGTGGAGCGGTAGCCGCTGAAGTCCAGGGGCGGGTGGGTGCCTTCGGGGTCTTCCCCGTAGCGGGGCAGCCTCAGTTCGGTCGGGGTAGCCACGGCGCCTCCCTCAGCGGCCTTCGAGGACGACGGCCAGGCCCTGGCCGACGCCGATGCAGATGGCGGCGAGTCCCCAGCCCCCGCCGCGGCGGTGCAGGTCGTGCGCCAGCGTGCCGAGGATCCGGCCGCCGGACGCGCCGAGCGGGTGGCCGATCGCGATCGCGCCGCCGTGGGTGTTGACGATCTCCGTGTCGAGGTCCTTCCAGTCGCGCAGGCACGCCAGTGACTGGGCGGCGAAGGCTTCGTTGAGCTCGACGGCGGCCAGGTCGTCCCAGCCGATGCCTGCGCGCTCCAGCGCGATCTCCGCGGCGCGCACCGGTCCGATGCCGAAGACGTCCGGGTCGACACCCGCGGCGCCGCGCCCGGCGATCCGGGCGAGCGGGGTGGCGTTGAGCCGGCCGGCGGTGGCCTCGTCGCCGAGGAGCAGGGCCGAGGCGCCGTCGTTCAGCGGGGAGGCGTTGCCCGCGGTGACGGTGCCGTTCTCCTTGCGGAAGGCGGGCTTCAGCTTGGCCAGCTTTTCGGGACTGGAGTCGGGCCGGATGCCTTCGTCGCGGGCCAGCTCGACTCCCTCGACGGGGACGACCATGTCGTCGTAGAAGCCTTCGTCCCAGGCCTTGGCCGCGTTGACGTGGCTGCGCGCGGCGAAGGCGTCCTGCTCGTCACGGCCGATGCCGTAGCGCTCGGCGAGCTGCTCGGTGGACTCGCCGAGGGAGACGGTCCACTGCGACGGCATCGCCGGGTTGACCATGCGCCAGCCGAGCGCGGTGTTGTACAGGGTCTGGTTGCCGGCCGGGAAGGCCTTCTCCGGCTTCGGCATGACCAGCGGTGAGCGGGTCATCGACTCGACCCCGCCGGCGACGACGAGCGAGGCGTCGCCGACCTGGATGGCGCGGCTGGCCTGCATCACCGCGTCGAGGCCGGAGCCGCAGAGGCGGTTGACGGTGTTGCCCGGGACGCTGGTGGGCCAGCCGGCGAGGAGGGCGGCCATGCGGGCGACGTTGCGGTTGTCCTCACCGGCGCCGTTCGCGTCACCGAGGGTGACCTCGTCCACTGTGGACGGATCGAGGTCGTGCCGCCGCTGGAGGGCTTTGAGGACACCCGCGGCCAGGTCGTCCGGGCGGACGCCGGCGAGGGCGCCGCCGTAGCGGCCGAAGGGGGTGCGGATCGCGTCGAGGACGTAAACGTCGGTCATGCCTTCTCCAGGTCTCGGAGCAGGGTCAGCTCCTGGTCGGTGGGGGCCGGGGTGGTCTTGAGGTCGTCCGCCACCTTCAGTTTCCACCCCGTCGCCTTGATCGCCTGGTCGAGCTCCACGCCGGGGTGGAGCTCGGTCAGCGTCAGCTCGGCGGTCTCCGGGTCGGGGCGCATCAGGCCGAGGTCGGTGACGACCAGCGTCGGGCCTTGGCCGGGGAGGCCGAGCTTCTCGCGGTCGCCCTTGCCCGTTCCGTGGCCGAAGGACGTCACGAAGTCGACCTTTTCGACGAACGCGCGGGGGCTCTGGCGCAGGACGATGAAGACCTCACCACAGGAGGCCGCGATCTCGGGGGCGCCGCCCGCGCCGGGGAGGCGGACCTTCGGGTCGTGGTAGTCCGAGCCGATCACGGTTGTGTTGATGTTGCCGAACTTGTCCAGCTGGGCGGCGCCGAGGAAGCCGACGTCGATGCGGCCGGGCTGGAGCCAGTAGTTGAACACCTCGGGGACGCTGACCACGGCGTCGGCGGTGTCGGCCAGCTCGCCGTCGCCGATGGACAGCGGGAGGCGGGACGGCTTCGCGCCCAGGCAGCCGGACTCGTAGATCAGCGTGAGGTTGGGGGCGTGCGCGCGGCGGGCGAGGTTGGCCGCCTTGCTCGGGAGGCCGATGCCGACGAAGCAGGACATGCCGTCGCCGAGGGCGCGGGCCGCTGCGACGCTCATCATCTCGTCGGCCGTGTAGTCGGTGGTCATGCCTTCGCCTCCGCGGTGTGGCGGGGTTTGCCGGTGCTGTGGGGGTTTGGGGTGATGGGGGCCGCCGGCCGGGTGAGGGCTGGGGCTGCCGGGGGTGAGGCGGGGCCGGGCGAGGCTTTGCGGCTGTTGCCGGCCGCAGCGATTCGGATCGAGTCGGCGGGCACCGCCTCGGGGCGAGAGGCGGTGGCCGGTCGGGCGGGGGTGAGGGCTGCCAGGCGTGAGGCGGAGCCGGGCGTGGCCTCGCGGAGGTTGGAGACCGCGACAGCGCGGGTCGGGCGCGCGGGCGCCACCTCGGGGGAGGGCGCGATGGCCGGTCGCCCGGAAGCGCGGGTGGGGACCAGGCGTGCCCGACGCAAAGTGAAGCCGGACGAGGCCTCACGACGGTCGGAGGCCGCAACCATGCGGGCCGGGGTGGGGGTGCTCCGGCCGGTGGTCGCTGGCTCGGGGAAGGAGGCAGCGGCCACCGGCCCTTGGGGGGAGCCGGGTTCTTGGGTGGCTTGGGTCATGCCGTCACGCCCGTCAGGTCGCTCAGCCACTTCGTGAACTCCTCGCGGTCGCGGCCGATCTCGTCCCAGGCCTGGTACGCCGCGTTGTCGCGCTCGTAGTAACCCGCTGCGTACGACGGCTTTGCGCCGCCCGGGACCTCGGCCACCGCTGATACCACCCACGACGGGAGGATCACCGCGCCTGGGCGGGGCTCCAGCTCGTCGACGATCTCCTCGACCGTGATGATCGAACGCTTGGCCGCCAGGACCGCTTCCTTCTGGACTCCCGTGATGCCCCACATCTGGACGTTGCCCTCGCGGTCGGCGCGTTGGGCGTGGACGATCGTGACGTCCGGGTTCAGGGCCGGGACCGCCGTCAGGCGCTCGCCGGTGAAGGGGCACGTGATCGGCTTGATCGTCTCCGTCTGGGCCGGCAGGTCCGTGCCCGTGTAGCCGCGCAGCACCGCGAACGGCAGGCCGGACGCGCCCGCCACGTAGCGGTTCGCCATGCCCGCGTGGCTGTGTTCCTCGATCTCCAGCGGCACCGGCCAGTCGTGCTGGACCGCGTCGCGGAACCGGTGCAACGAGCCGACGCCGGGGTTGCCGCCCCACGAGAAGATCAGCTTGCGGGCGCAGCCCGCGCCGATCAGCTGGTCGTACACGATGTCCGGCGTCATCCGCACCAAGGTGAGATCCCGGCGCCGCTGCCGGATGATCTCCTGCCCCGCCGCGACCGGGATGAGGTGCGTGAAGCCCTCGAGCGCGACGGTGTCCCCGTCACGCACCAGCCGGGCCACGGCCTCCTCCAGCGACAGCAGCTCCGCCATCACACGCTCCCCACTGTTCGCATCACGCACACTCGTTCTGCCAGCGAACATAGCACGGTCGCCGGGGCGGGGACCAGGTGTCTTCCGCCCAATGGATGACGCACGCACGACGAAGGGGACTTTCTTCGCCGTTCGCGCGAAGAAAGTCCCCTTCGAGACCGGAAGATCAGCCGATGCGGACCAGCCGCGAGCCGTGCGCGGGCACGGCGGAAGCGGTCCAGGAGCCCCGGGACCGGCCGAGGTCCGCCCGTGCGACCAGGTCACGCACCGGCTGCGCGCCCCGGACACCCAACGCCGAGAAGTCCACCGTGATGTCCGCGGGCGCCGGACCCAGGTTGTAGACCGCCGCGTACCAGCGGCCGTCCGGGGCGCGCTTCTTCCACACCTGGAGGTTCCCGCCGGTCACCTGGCTCGCGTACGACCCGGCCTGGTCGACCCGGATGACCTCGGGGTTCGTCAGGATCGACACCGCGGACGCGTCCAGGAAGTAGATGTCGCCCCCGACGTACAGCGGCGACGAGGCCATCGACCAGAACGTCATCACGCTCTGCCGCTCGACGTCGGAGATGCCGTCCTGGATGCCGCTGCCGGTGTTGTTGCTGATCGGCATCGAGTCGAGGTCCGGCCGGAACCGCGGCCCGAACACCCCCTGCCACCCGGGCAGGTCCGCCCACCGCGCCTTCACCGAGCTGTCCCAGGTGGACACCGTGTCGCAGTAACACTCGACGTCGGTGTTCACGCGGACGCCGTTCGCGTAGGGCGCGAGAGCGGGCCCGGCGGCCCGCGGCACCGGCCACGCGCTCGCCGTCAGCCACATCGGCCGTCGTGAGTGGTCGATGGCCTTCGACCAGGCGGCGATGTCGGCGACGTTGTCCGCGGTTGTGCCGTCGACCTTGACGAAGTCGACGCCCCAGGACGCGAACCGCGCCACGATCGAGTCGTAGTACTTCTGCGCGCACGGCTTCGAGAAGTCGACCTTCCAGTTGCCGCCCCAGCCGTTGGACGGCGTCAGCGGCCGGTACACGATGTCCTGCGCGTGGCACGACGTCCCGAGGATCGGCGCGTTCTTGTCGTAGACCTCCTTCTCGAGGCCCGTCACCGAATACAGGCCCAGCTTCAGCCCGAGCGAATGCACGTAAGAAGCCAACGCGGGAATCCCGGACGGGAACCGCCCCGGGTCCGGCGCCGGGATGCCGTTGACGTCGGTGTGGAACACCCACGACAGGTCCGCGTTCCAGCCCGAATCGATGTTGACGTAGGCGTACCCAGCGGACTTGAGCTTCGACGCCAGCGCGTCGGCCGCGTCGCGGACGTGCGACTCGTTCAGCCACGAAGTGCCGTAACCCGCGCGGGTCGACGACTCGAGGCTCCAGCTGCTCCAGCCCATGAACGGCTTGACGAACGGCGTCCGCGCGTCGGCGGCGGGCACCAGGAAGGACAGAAAACCGAGCACAGCGAGAAACACGGAAAGGACGCGCTTCATCGGGACACTCCTCGGTGGGGGAAGGGGGACCTACTCCTTGAGCCCGCTCGCGGCGATCCCGCTGACGATGAACCGCTGGGCGACCAGGAACATCGCGACCAGCGGCGCGATGGTGACCAGAGCACCGGCGAACAGCGCCGGCAGGTTGACCGACTGCGCGGTCAGGAACGTCGAAAGCGCGATCTGCGCGGTCCACGACGACGGGTCCTGCCCGATCACCAGCGGCCACAGGAACGCGTTCCAGCTTTCGATGAACATCAGCGCGCCGAGCGACGCGAGCATGCTCCCCGAGTTGGGCAGCACCAGCCGCCGGTAGACGCCGAGGTAGCCGAGGCCGTCGAGCCGCCCGGCCTCCTCGATCTCGGCGGGGAACCGCAGGTAGAAGTTGCGGAAGAGGATCACGGTGAACGCGCTGAAGAGGTTCGGCGCGATGATCCCCCACTCCGTGTTGACCCCGCCCATCGAGCCGACGACGACGAACGTCGGCACGAACGTCACCGACTGCGGGATCATCAGCGTGACCAGCACGTACGTGAACACCGCGCGGCGTCCCGGGACGGTGATCCGGGCCAGCGCGTACCCCGCCATCGACCCGAACAGCGTGCCGACCGGCGCGGTCACGACCGCGACCAGGAACGAGTTCCAGAGCGAGTGGGCCATCGGCACCGACGCGTCGGCGAACAGCTCGCCGAAGTTCACCCACGACAGCGGGTCCGGCAGCCACGACCAGTCCGGCGAGCTGACCTGCTGGCGTGTCATGAGCGCGTTGCGCAGCATGATGTAGAACGGCAGCAGGAAGATCACCGACAGCACCGTGGCCAGGACGTACTTCGGCGCCTTCCGGACGCGGGGGGCGGCGAGGACGGCCATCAGTCCTTCTTCCCGAAGCCGACGAACCGGCCCTGCAGCAGGGTGATCACCACGATGAGCACGGTCAGCAGGAACGCCCCCGCCGAGCCGACGCCGTAGTTCTGGTCGCCGAGCGCGGAGTCGTACAGGTAGACGAGCGGCGGCTTCACCGGCGCGGTCGCGGTGCCGGAAAGCCCGGTGCCGAACAGGTTGTAGAACTCGTCGAACGCCTGGAACGCGGCGATGAGGATCAGCAGCAGCACCGCGACCGACGTGTTCCGCAGCTGCGGCAGCGTGATGTACCGGAACGCCTGCCACTTGGTCGTGCCGTCCAGCTCGCCTGCCTCGTACAGCGACGGCGAGATCGCCTTCAGCCCGGCGAGGAACAGGATCATGTACAGCCCGACCTGCAGCCACAGCCGCAGCGTCACGACCGCGACCCAGTACACCGGCGGGCTCGTCTCCGACAGCCACGGCACCGGCTCGGCGCCGAACAGCCCTCCGAGCACGTTCGCGACGCCGGAGGGCAGGCCGTTGAACAGCGCCATCTTCCACACCAGCGCCGCGACGACGTAGGACACCGCGGCCGGGATGAGGAACACCGTCCGGAAGAACGCCTTGCCCCGCTTGATGCTGTTGATCAGCACCGCGAGGCCGAGCGAAGCGACGAAGGTGATCGGCACGATGAACACGGTGAACACCGCGATCGTCGACAGCGACGTCAGGAAGGCGTCGTCGCCGAGCAGGAACGCGTAGTTGTCGAAGCCGATCCAGTTCCCGAGGCTGATCGTGCCGCGCGCGTCGTTGAAGCTGAGCAGGAAGCTCCACGCGATCGCGACGTACTTGAACAGCCCCAGCCCGAGCACCACCGGCCCGGTCAGGACCGCGAACGCGCCGATCGCGCGCCAGTCCCGGCGTCGGCGACGCTTCTTCGCCGCCGACGCGGGGACTGCCGGCGCCTCCATCAAGGCCGTCATGCCAGCTGCTTGTCGACTTCGGCCTGGGCCTTCTTCGCCGCGTCGCCGAGCTCGGCGGCCGGGTCGGCCTGCCCGTTCGCGATCCTCGTCGCGGCCTGCAGGAACAGCGTCGCCGACGCCTTGTTCCACAGCCCCGAGTACGACTTGCCGTTCTGCTGCGAGATCGTCACGGCGTCCTTGGCCGCGCCGCTGGAGAACTCGGTGGTCTGCGCGGCGACCGGCTTGCGGGCCGGGATGTGGAAGCCGTACTTGACACACCAGTCCTTCTGCAGGTCGGCGTTCTTGATCCACAGCCAGTCGATGAACTGCTTCACAGCATCCAGGTGAGCGGACTTCGCGTTGGCCAGCTGGTACCAGCCGCCGACGCGCGCGACCTGCTTGCCCGCGTCGCCGAACTTCGGCCACGGGACCACGCCGAAGTCGTCACCCAGCGCCTTCTTGATGTCCGGCAGCGACCACAGGCCGCCCCACTGCATCGCGGTCGCGTTGTTGGCGAACGCGCCGGGGTCGGACCAGTCGGTCGGGTACCCCTGGAGCAGGCCGCCGGTGTCGTGCAGCTGCTTGAGCCCGGCGATCGCGGCGACGGCCTCGGGCGAGGAGAACGCGACCTTCTTGCCGCTGCTGTCGAAGAAGTCCGCGCCGGACGACCAGAGCAGCAGCGTCGCGGCCTCGCCGACGCCGTCGGTGCCGACGTACAGGCCCTTCTGCTTGCCGGTGTTCAGCCTCTTCGTGGCGTCGAGCAGCTCGGCGAACGTCTGCGGCGGCTGCACACCCGCGGCCTGCAGCGCGCTCTTGCGGTAGTACAGCATCATGACGTCGTCGATCATCTTGACGCCGTAGATCTTGTTGTCCACCGTCACGGTGTCCAGCGCGGCCGGGCTGAAGTCCGCCTTGGCCGGCGCGATGACGTCGTCGAGCGGCGCGAGCAGGCCGTTCTTGACGTTCTGGTACCGGAAGTCGCCCAGCTCGAACAGGTCGGGTGCCTGCGCGGTGAGCATCGCCGAGTTGAGCTTGGTCTCGTAGTCGCCGGCGATCCAGCTGACGTTGATCGCGATGTCCGGGTTGGCCTTGGTGAACTCCTGCGCGTACCGCTGGACCGCTTGCTGCGTCCCGGATTCGCCGTACGCGTGGTACCACTGCTGCAACGTGACCTTCGCGACGGAAGCGGCGCCCGCGTTCTTGTTCAGCGGATCGCTCGTGCAGCCCGCGAGTGCGGCGCCACCGGCGAAGAGGACGGACCCGACCAGGAAGCTTCGGCGGTTCATGGGGCTCACAACGGACTCCTTAGACGCTCTCGGCGACAAAAAGACTTTGGATGGCGACGGCGGCCGCGCCCCGCGCCCACTCCTCGAACGGCAGCGGCCGGATCACCAGGCCGCAGCGGGCGGCGCTGCCGAACGCCTGGACCGCGAAGGTCCGGCGGATCTGGTCTTCGAACAGGTCGTAGGTGGCGACGCCTTCCCCGGAGACGACCACCCGCTCCGGGCCGAACAGGTTGACCAGCGCGGCCAGGCCGAGCCCGATCGCGTGCCCCGCCCCGGCGAAGACCCCGCGCAGCGGTTCGTCGCCGCCACGGGCGCGCAGCACCGCGTCTTCCATGGTCAGCGCGGGTTCGCCGGAGACCGTCCTGGCCCGCGTGAGGATCGCTTCGGTGGACGCGATCGCCTCGACACAACCCCGGCCGCCGCAGTGGCAGGCCGGGCCGTCGTCGGCGACCGGGACGTGCCCGATCTCGCCCGCGACACCGTGCGCGCCGCGGACCAGGTCGCCGTTGACGACGAGTGCGCTGCCGATGCCCGTACCCACCGTGACCAGCGCGAACGATGACGCGCCGACCCCCTCGCCGAACCACTGCTCGGCGACGGCGAGGGCCTTGACGTCGTTCTCGAGCGTCGCGGTGAGCCCGGTGGCGTCTTCCAGCAGGGATGCCAGCGGGACGTCCCGCCAGCCGAGGAACGGCGAATACCGGACGACGCCGGACGCGCGGTCGACGTCACCGGACACCGCGACGCCGAGGCAGTAGGCGCGTTCCCGGAGATTGCTGGTGCCGTCCGGGGTCGGACCGGCCAGCAGCTCGCCGACGAGGTCGGCCAGCGCGCGGACGACGTGGTCGACGTCGTGGCCGGTCAGCGGGTGGTGGGCGCTGGCGCGGACGTCGGCGCGCAGGTCGGTGACCACGCCGATCAGGTCGTCGCCGGTGATCTTGACACCGACGAAGTACTCGCGGTCCGGGCGGATGGCCAGGGGGTTCGCGGGACGGCCGGCGCCGGGGGTGGTCCGGCCTTCGGAGGCGAGCTCCTCGAGGTAACCGGCGTCGATGAACGGCCGGGCCGCCTTGGTGACCGCGGCCGAGGAGAGCCCGGTGCGGCGGGCGACGTCGACGCGGGAGACCGGCCCCTCGGTCAGGACCGTGGTGAAGACGGTCGCTGCCGCGGGACTGGTGATCGGCGCCCTTGCCGGTGCACTGCGAGGCATGGCCGGAAGGGTAGGCAGGATTAATTAACTTCGTCAAGAATTTATTTTTTGGCTGGTCATCCCTACGCTCAGGTCCATGTCGCTCGTGGAACACGACCCCGCGCACCGGCTGTGGCTGCTGCGCACCCCCGAGAGCTCGTACGCCTTCCGGCTCGACTCCGACGACCGGCCGCGGCACGTGCACTGGGGGCCGCCGCTGACGCTGGCGCAGGCCGGGCAGGTCGCCGCGCGGCGCAACCCGGCCGACAGCAGCTTCGACGAGCCGGGCGACGAACGGCTCGAGCTGCCGGCCGAGGGCGGCGCGTTCTTCGGCGTCGCGGCGCTGGCCGTGCGCTACGCGGACGGGACGTCGGCGCTGGAGTGGCGTTACGACGGCTACGCGCTCGAAGACGGCGCTCTGGTCGTGCGGCTCGCGGACCGGCACTACCCGCTCGAGCTTTCGCTGCACTACCGCGTCCGCGGCGAAGTCCTCGAGCGGTGGACGACCCTGCGCAACACCGGGGACGAGCCGGTCTCCTTGCTGCGCACGGATTCCGCGTCGTGGACACTCCCCCGGCGCGACGGCGCGCGGCTGAGCCGGACGTCCGGCGCGTGGAGTGCCGAGCACGGCGTGCTGCGCGAACCGCTGCCGGTCGGGGAAACCACGCTGACCAGCCGTCGTGGGGTGTCGAGCCACCAGGTCGACCCGTGGGTGATGCTCGACGCGGGCGACGCGACCGAGACGTCCGGCGAGGTGTGGTCGAGCGCGCTCGCGTGGAGCGGGAGCTGGCGGATCACCGTCGAGCGGACGCACACCGGGCGCGTCACGTGGACCGGCGGGTTCGGGCACGAGAACGTCGGCTGGCGGCTGGAACCCGGGGAAACATGGGAGACGCCGGTGTTCGCCGGGCTCTACGCGGCCGACGGCTTCGGCGGCACGAGCCGGCGCTGGCACGCCTACGTCCGCGAGTTCGTCCAGCCGCATCCCGAGGAGCTGCGGCCGATCGTCTACAACTCGTGGGAGGCGACCGGCTGGGACGTCGACGAAACCACCGAGACGTCCCTGGCCGACGCCGCGGCGAAGCTCGGCGTCGAGCTGTTCGTCATGGACGACGGCTGGTTCGGCGCCCGCACCGGCGACACCGCCGGGCTCGGCGACTGGACCGCCAACGAGCAGCGCTTCCCGGCGGGGCTCGGGCCGCTCGTCGACGCCGTCCACGCGCACGGCATGAAGTTCGGGCTGTGGGTCGAGCCGGAGATGGTCAACCCGGACAGTGACCTCTACCGCGCACACCCGGACTGGGTGCTGCACATGGCCCACCGCTCGCGGACGACGTTGCGCAACCAGCTCGTGCTGAACTTCGCGCGCCCGGACGTCGCCGGCTGGGCGCACAAGTGGCTCGACCGGCTGGTCGGCGAGCACGGCGTCGACTACCTCAAGTGGGACATGAACCGCGCGTTCACCGAGGCGGGCTGGCCCTCGAGCGACGATCCCGGACGGCTCTGGGTCGACCACGTCCGCGCCGTCTACACGATTTTCGACCGGCTGCGGGCCGACCACCCCGGCCTGCGGATCCAGGGCTGCGCGGGTGGCGGCGGACGCACGGACCTGGGAATCCTCGCGCGGACCGACGAGATCTGGGCGTCCGACAACACCGACGCCGCCGACCGGATCGGCATCCAGCACGGGTACGGGCAGCTCTACCCCGCCGGCACGATGTCGGCTTGGGTGACCGACAGCCCGAACCCGACAACCGGCCGGGAGGCGCCGCTGCGCTTCCGGTTCCACGTCGCGATGGCCGGTGTGCTCGGTCTCGGCGGCGACCTGCCGCGGTGGAGCGCCGCCGAGCTCGACGAAGCGACGGCGCTCGTCGCGCTGTACAAGGAGATCCGGCCGGTCGTGCAGCACGGCGTCCAGTACCGGCTGGCGGACCCGGCGACCGCCGCGCTGACCGCGGTCCAGTACGTGCTGGGCGACTCCGTGGTCGTGTTCTTCTGGCGGCGGCCCACGGAGTTCGCGCGCCCGTTCACCCCGCCGCGGCTCGCCGGGCTGGACCCTTCGGCGCGGTACCGCGACCAGGACGGCGTCGAGCACCACGGCGCGGTGCTGCTGAGCCACGGGCTCGACGTCGAGCTGCCCGGGAGCGGCTACGCGAGCGCGGTGGTGCGGCTGACCAGGGCCTGAATACCCACGCCGACCGGCGTCACCAGGACGGGTGAGGCGCATTGACTTTTCACGAGGCGTCCGGCGAATGTGAAAGTCCTTCACTTCGCCGCTCGCCAACGGAGGCAGCATGCGCCGGCGCCTGTTCACTCTCCTCGCCGTGCCCGCCATCGCCGCGCTCGCCTTCGCCGCTCCGGCGTCGGCGAGCACCAGCTACCACGAGTACGTGGCGCTGGGCGATTCGTGGACCGCCGACGTCTTCGTCACCTTCCCGCCCACCACCGAGTTCACCCCGCTCGACTGCGCCCAGTCCACATCGGACTACCCGCACGAGGTCGCGGGCGCGCTCGGCGTCGAAACCTTCCGCGACGCCAGCTGCGGCGGCGCCGCGACACCCGACTTCACGCAGCCGCAGAAGCTGCCGCTCGGCGGCACGAACCCGCCGCAGTTCGACCGGCTGACGACGGCCACCGACCTGGTGACCGTCGGGATCGGCGGCAACGACATCGGGCTCGCCTCAGCCGTGACGAAGTGCCTCAACCTGCTGCCGATCAGCACCTGCAAGGCCAAGTTCACCGCCGGCGGCGTCGACCAGCTGGAAAACGCCGTCGCGGCGAGCGAGCCCAAGGTCGCGAACGCGCTGCAGGGGATCCACGAGCGCTCGCCGCACGCGCGGGTCCTGCTGGTGAACTACCTCGCCGGGCTGCCCGCGAGCGGCAAGGGGTGCTGGCCGGTGATCCCGGTCGCCGACGGCGACATCGCGTACCTGCAGGCGAAGTTCCTGCAGATGAACGCCATGCTCGCGCGGGTCGCCGCGGCCAACGGCGCCGAGCTCGTCGACACCTACACCCCGACCGTCGGCCACGACGCGTGCCAGGCGCCCACCGTGCGCTACGCCGAAGGCCTGATCCCGATCTCGGCGAGCAACCCGCTCCTGCTCGCGTTCCCCTTCCACCCCAACGGCGCGGGCGCGGCGGCGCAGTCGGAGATCGTCCTGGCGGCGGTCCGGCGGGGCTGAACTGTCGGTGCCGTGGCCTAGGCTGTCGGGGTGGCCAAGATCGCGGTGACCCGATGGATTCCCGACGAGGCGGTGAAGCTGCTCGCCGAGGCGGGCGAGGTGGCGGTGTCCCCCGCCGACCGCCCGTTGACCTCCGAAGAGCTGCACGAGTTCGTGGCCGGCGCGTCGGCGGTGGTCGGCATGCTGCACGACCGGCTCGACGGCGCGCTGGCCGACGCCGCCGGGCCGGATCTCAAGGTGGTCGCGAACGCCGCCGTCGGCTACGACAACGTCGACGTCCCGGCGTTGGCCGAGCGCGGTGTCGTCGTCACCAACACGCCGGGTGTGCTCACCGAGGCCACCGCGGATCTCGCCTTCGGCCTGCTGCTCGCGGTCACGCGGCGCCTCGGCGAAGGGGAACGGCTGCTGCGCTCGCGGACGCCGTGGTCGTTCCACCTCGGTTTCCTGCTGGGCTCGGGACTGCAGGGCAAGACGCTCGGCATCGTCGGGCTCGGCGAGATCGGCCGGGCGGTGGCTCGGCGCGCCGAGGCGTTCGGCATGTCGATCGTCCATTCAGGACGGTCCAGCCGTGGATCCGTTACGTTTCAGGAACTCCTGGAACGCTCCGACGTCGTTTCACTGCATTGCCCGCTGACGCCGGAAACGCGGCACCTCATCGACGCCGCCGCGTTGCGCGCGATGAAACCCGGTGCCTACCTGGTGAACACGACCCGCGGCCCGGTCGTCGACGAGGCGGCGCTGGCGGACGCGCTCGAAGCCGGGGAGATCGCCGGCGCCGCGCTCGACGTCTTCGAGCACGAGCCCGACGTCGAGCCGCGGCTGCTCGGGCGCGACGACGTCGTGCTGAGCCCGCACCTCGGGTCGGCCACCGTCGAGACCCGCACCGCGATGGCCGTGCTGGCCGCCCGCAACGTCGTCGAAGTGCTCGGCGGGCGTGCCCCGCTGACGGAGGTGAAGCCGTGACCCGAGTCGTCATCGCGCCCGACAAGTTCAAGGGCAGTCTCACCGCGGTCGAGGCCGCGGAGGCGATCGCGCTGGGCGTGCGGGACGCGCTGCCGGACGCCGACATCGTCACCTGCCCCGTCGCCGACGGCGGTGAAGGCACGCTCGACGTGCTCGAAGCCGCAGGTGCGCGGATCGTCCGGCTGACCGTCCGCGGTCCGCTCGAGGCGGCGGTGAAAGCGTCGTACGCGGTGCTGGACGGCACTGCGTACATCGAGTCGGCGCGCGCGTGCGGGATCGAGTTCGTCGAGCCGAGCCCGGCGACCGCGCTGGCCGCGCACACCTGGGGGGTCGGCGAACTGCTCGGGGACGCGCTGATCCACGGCGCCCGCCGGCTCGTCCTGACGGTCGGCGGCACGGCCAGCACCGATGGCGGCGCCGGAATGCTGGGCGCGCTCGGCGCCGGGGTGCTCGACGCGTTCGGCGCGCCGGTCGGGCTCGGCGGCGGAACGTTGACGCGGGTCGCGTCGACCGAGCTGACGCCGGTGCGGGAACGGCTGGAGGGCGTGAGCGTCGCGGTCGCGACCGACGTCACGAACCCGTTGCTCGGCCCGGACGGCGCCGCGGCGGTGTTCGGGCCGCAGAAGGGCGCCGGCACGTCGGAAGTGACGGTGCTCGACGACGCTCTCGCGCGCTGGGCGCACGCGCTGCAGGTGGGTGGCGCCCCGGACGTCAGCCGGGTGCCGGGCGCGGGGGCCGGTGGCGGGGTCGCGGCCGGCGCGATCGCCGGGCTGGGCGCGACCGTGGAGTCCGGGTTCGACCTCATCGCCGGGCTGACCGGGGTCGACCAGGCGCTCGTCGGCGCCGACCTTGTCATCACCGGCGAGGGATCACTCGACGAACAGAGTCTCCACGGCAAGGCGCCGGCCGGGATCGCGGCGCGCGCGAGGCCGCGCGGGGTGCCGCTGATGGCGTTGGCGGGGCGGATCCAGCTCGACGAAGCCGGGCTGGCGAGCCTGGGCGTCGTCGCCAGCAGCGCGTTGATCGACCACGCGCCGTCGCTCGCCCACGCCCGCGCCCACGCGGCGGAACTGCTGCGGGTGCGGGCCGCGGTGCTCGTCAGCGCCTGGCGGCCCCGCTAGGCGAACGGGCCTTCCGCGGTGCGAAAGGCCCGTTCGCCGCGGTCAGCTCGTGTGCTGCGGCAAGACGGCGAAGGCGACTCCGCCGGCTTCGTCCTCCTGGACGTCGAGCACCTTGTCGTCGAGCAACGCCGCCGCCTGCGGTTCGAGGAAGACCTTCGGGCCTTCCTCGGCGCCGAGCACGCTGTCACCCTCGGTGGGTTCGGGGGCGACGGACAGCGCGAGCTGTGCGCTTTCGCCCTCGGCGTTCTGGACCGCCAGGCGGAGCCCGGCGTCCCCTTCGCTCTGGCTGGTCAATGCGGTGATCGCCTCGGCGGCGGCTTCGGTCACGGTCAGCATCTTCGGCCTTCCCTTCGTCGCGGTCCGATGCACTGGTGCCCCACGCTAGGGGCGGCCGTTCGGACGCGCAGTCTGAGCGGATCAGCCCTGCCGGGCCTGGCGGATGGCGTCCGCCACAGAGCCGCCGGCGTAGTCCGCCCGCTCCCCCGGATCGGGGTCGGCGTGCCGGTGCGGCACGTCGTCGTCCGGGGTCACCTGCTCGAAGTCCGCCGGGGCGTCCTCGACCGTTTCGTCGAGCTCGTCCGCCGGCGTCGCCGCGATCGGCCGGTCCGGGACCGGCTCGGGCTCGGTGTCCGGCTCCTCTTCGGCGAGGCGTTGCGCCATCGGCTCGCCTTCGCGGGCTTCGTTGGGCGTCGTGCCGAAGCGGTTGGCGGCGCTCCAGTGTTCAGGCGGCTCGACACCCTCTTCGAGCGGGTCGACGCGCAGCTCGTCCTCGTCCAGCGCCTCGCTGGGGCTCAGGCTTTCCGGTTCGGCCGAGTCACGGTCACTCACAGGGTTCTCCCGGCGCGTAGGCAGTAGGCATCGCCGGTGACCTACCCGAGGCGCCGGAGGGCGAAACCCCGGTGGTGTCGCCGGGATCACATTTCTTCAACGGGTTTAACATATTCACAAGTTTGTGAATGCGGAGTAGCTTCGGATCATGGCCACCACCAGGTGCGCACCGGAGCACCGGCTGCTCGCCACCGACCCCGACCGGCACCACGAGCTCGGCACGCACGCGG
This sequence comes from Amycolatopsis sp. NPDC104587, assembly GCF_055583645.1. Classification (NCBI taxonomy): domain Bacteria; kingdom Bacillati; phylum Actinomycetota; class Actinomycetes; order Pseudonocardiales; family Pseudonocardiaceae; genus Amycolatopsis; species Amycolatopsis sp. NPDC104587. Next base: position 314,883 of record NZ_JBVJNO010000008.1, on the reverse strand, counting down.
CGTGGTACGTCGTGGCCGGCGTGGTGACAACGGGCGTCCAGGCGGTCTTGTTCCTCCTGCTGCGCGACGAGCTCGGCTCCCAGGTCGCGAACCTGGTCGCGATCGCGCTGACGACGCTCGGCAACACCGAGTTCCACCGCCGTGTCACCTTCGCGGGACGGCAGAGCAACGCCGGCAAGCGGCACCTGCAGGACCTCTTGACGTTCGCCTTCTACGCCGGGTACGGCTCGGCGGTCCTGGCGATCCTCGACGCGGTCGTCGACCGGCCGACGTCGTGGGAGGAGACGGGCACGCTGCTGCTGTCCAGCCTGGTCGGCGGCTTCGTCCGGTTCGCGGTGCTGCGCTGGTGGGTGTTCGCGCACCGAGCCGAGGAGCCGGCTGCCCGCTAGCGTCTGCGGACGTGGCTGCAGAGGAGATCAGGCCCCATTCGGGCGGCGACGAGCCGGATTATCGATTCACGTTGGCCAACGAGCGCACGTTCCTGGCCTGGCTCCGGACGGCGCTGGGCCTGGTGGCCGGCGGCGTGGCGGTCCACCAGCTGGTCCCGGCCCCGGCGGCGGCGAGCGCGGTGCTGTCGGGGTTGTGCGTGGTGCTAGCGGCAGTGCTCGCGGCGACGGCGTATCCGCGGTGGCGGCGGGTGCAGATCGCGATGCGGGCCGGGGAGCCGTTGCCTCGGAGCTGGATGATCGTGGCGTTGACCGGCGGCTTGCTGGCCCTGATCGTGGCTGCGGCGGTCTTGCTGGTGGTGTCTTGAGCGGGGTTGAGCGGCCGGGTTGCGTGCCGCGAGGGTCGGCAGGCGTGTTTGGGGAGCCGACACGCGTGACTGAAGGGTCAACTCGCGTGATTGGAGGGGCAACACGCGTGACTGAAGAGGCAACACGCGTGACTGAAGGGGCAACACGCGTGACTGGAGGGGCAACACGCGTGACTGAAGGGTCAACTCGCGTGCCCGGACGGACGACTCGCGTGATTGGACAGTCGACACGCGTGCTTGAGGGGTCGACTCGCGTGTCTGGAGGGTCGACTCGCACGCCGGGAGGGGTCGGGTGGGTATCTGGGCGGGCGCCTGGCGCACCTGGATGGACGACGGCTGTCGTGGTGGTGCGGCCGGCCGGTGATCTCGCCACCGGAACTCGCGCCGGAGGGTCGGGCGGTTGCGGGGCTACTGGTGTCTCCGTAACTACACCAGGTGACCAGTGTTCAACGGCCACCGCGGACCCGAACCCCCGGACGACGGACCGTGAGCGACCCGCCCCGGGACGCTACCGCGCTCCCCGACTGCGGGCCGTTCGCGATTATTTCGGTTTCGGGGCCCGGCCGTGACCGCCCCCGCCGGGGCGCAGGCCGAGCGGACCGGGCTGGCCTGGCGGCGCACCGCCCTCGGGTCCGCCGCCTGCACTGCCCTTCTCCTTCACGCCGCCGCCCAGCACCACTGGGGCCTCGCTCTGGTCCCGGTGCTCTTCGCGGCTGCTACATCCGTGCTCCTCGCCGGCGTCGGTGTCCAGCGCGAACGGGCGCTGCGGGCACCCGAACCGCGGCCGCTTCACCCGGTCATGCCCGCCCTGGCGTCGCTCGCCGTCACGGTGACTGCCACTTCCGTGGTCATCCTCCACTGACGAGTGAACTCGGCACATCCTGAAACCGATTAATCGCAATGTGCGGCGTCGGGTCGCGGTAACATCACGGTCGCTCCTGCGAACGGGGTATTGGTCGTTGAAATCTGGACTGATCCGCCATCAGGTGCTTACGATTACCCAGCGTCGCACGGAACGCAGGTAAGGCCGGGTCTCCCGGAGTACCTGTCACCGAACGGTCACGGAGAGTGGAACCCCCGGCAGCGACGGTCGAGGGTCGGCCGGGGAGACGACTCATGACAGCACCGCCCAGGACCACCGAGCAGGCTTCCAGTGAGATTCACGATTATCGCACTCCGGAGTCACTGCCTCGGCCCAGCGGACGGCTCACCAAGGAGGACCTCGATCCTCTGGTGAAAGACGCGGGCGAGGGCAACCCCGCCGCGATCCACAACCTCCTCCAGATGATCGAGCCGGTCGTGGTCCGGTACTGCCGGGCGCGCATGGGCGGGCGCGACCTGTCGTACCTGTCCGCCGACGACGTCGCGCAGGAAGTCTGCCTCGCCGTCCTCAAGGCGCTCCCCGACTACCAGGACCGCGGGGGCTCCTTCCTCTACCTCGTCCACGCGATCGCGGCCAACAAGGTCGCCGACGCCTACCGCGCCGTCGCCCGGGACCGCTCGGAGCCCGTCCCCGAGCTCCCGGAGCGCCCGCTCGTCGGCAACGAGCCGGAGACGCACGCGCTCAGCCTCGACCTCGGCGCGCGCCTGGGCCGGCTGCTCGCGTCGCTCCCCCGGGTGCAGCAGGAGATCCTGACCCTGCGCATCGCCGTCGGCTTCTCCGCGCAGGAGACCGCCGAAGCGCTCGGGATCTCGCCGGGCAACGTGCGGGTCACGCAGCACCGGGCGCTGACGCGCCTGCGCGGCATGATCCGCGACGACGAGTTCTAGGCCATCACAGCCGCGGGCGGGGACACCTCTTTTACCCCCTGGAAGAGGTGTCCTCGCTCGCATCCACCGCGTAGACGCGCCGGGCGTTGTGCTCGAACACCGCCAGCCGCTCCGCGTCCGACAGCGAGCCCGTCAGTGCGATCGCCGCGTCCAGGACCAGCTCGTAGGACGCCGCCAGCTCGCAGACCGGCCAGTCCGAGCCGAACAGCACGCGCGACGGGCCGAACACCTCCAGCACGTGGTCGACGTACCGGCGCAGGTGCCCCACTTCCCAGCCCGACCAGTCCGCGGCCGTGACCAGCCCGGACAGCTTGCACACGACGTTCTCGCGCGCGGCCAGCGCCGCCACCCCGGACGCCCACGGCTCCCATTCCCCCGACGCGATCGGGGGCTTCGCCGCGTGGTCGAGCACCAGCCGCAGCTCCGGCTGCCGCAGCGCCAGCTCGGCCGCCGCGGGCAGCTGGGCGGTGCGCACCAGCAGGTCGTAGGTCAGGCCGGCCGACGCCAGCGCGTTCAGGCCCGCCACGACGCCCGGGCGCAGCAGCCAGTCGTCGTCCGGCTCGTCCTCGACTTGGTGGCGGAGGCCGACCAGCGGTCCGCGCTCGCGCAACGCCGCCAGGCGGTCGGCGAGGTCCGGTGCGGTGAGGTCGGCCCAGCCGACCACCCCCGCGACCACGGGTTCCGCCACCGCCGTCGCCAGGAACTCCTCGGTCTCTTCGGCCGAGGACACCGTCTGCACCAGCACTGTCGCGTGGACACCCGCCGCCTTCGTCACCGCGCGCAGGTCGTCGACGGTGTACGGGCGGCGGATCGGGTCCATCGCCGCCCCCGCCATCCACGGGTACTCGCGCCGCGACGGGTCCCAGAGGTGGTGGTGGGCGTCGATCATGAGACTCCTTCGGCGATCACGACGTCGGCGCGCAGCAGGCCCGCGTCGACCAGCTCCGTCCACAGCTCCGGCGGCACGACCGCCCGCGCTCGCCGGGCGTTCACGCTCACCTGCTCCGGATCATGCGCGCCGACGACCACCGACGCCACCGCCGGATGCGCGATCGGCAGCGCGAGCGCGGCTTCCGGCAGCTCGACCCCGTGGCGCGCGCAGACCGCCGCGATCCGGGCGGCCCGCTCGACCAGCTCCGGCGGCGCTTCGGCGTAGTCGTAGACGCGGCCCGGTTCGGCCGTGGCCAGGATGCCGCCGTTGAACGCGCCGCCGATGACCACGCGAACGCCACGATCGAGGCAGAGCGGCAGCAGCTCGTCCAGCGCGGGCTGATCGAGCAGCGTGTAGCGCCCCGCCACCAGCAGCACGTCGAGCTCGGTCCGGCGGACGAACTCGGTGAGCATCGGCGCCTGGTTCATCCCGGCGCCGAACCCGCCGATCACGCCCTGCTCCCGCAGCTCGCGCAACGCCGGGAAGGCGCCGCGAAGGGCTTCCTCGAAGTGGTCGTCGGGGTCGTGGACGTACACGACGTCGACGCGGTCCAGCCCCAGCCGGACCAGGCTGTCCTCGATCGAGCGCAGGACGCCGTCACGGCTGAAGTCCCACCGGCGCTGGTACGCGGCCGGGACGGCGAAGCCCTGGTCGTCCTGGGCGCCGGCGCCGCCGGGGTTCGGCTCGAGCACGCGCCCGACCTTCGTCGAGAGCACGTACTCGTCGCGGGGAAAGGACCGCAGGGCCGCGCCGAGCCGGGTCTCCGACAGGCCGAGGCCGTAGTGCGGCGCGGTGTCGAAGTACCGGATGCCCTCGTCCCACGCGCGGCGCACGGTCGCGGCCGCGGTCTCGTCGGTGATCGCGTGGTAGAGGTTGCCCAGCTGCGCGCAGCCGAGCCCGAGCGGGGACAGTTCCAACGCCGTCACTCCTTCACCGGCAGTTCCCAGACCAGCCCGATGCCGGTGTCGTCGCCGGAGTAGTCGTCTTCGACGGCCAGCAGCTCGGCCATCCTGGCCTGCCACGGGACGTTGGCGGGGTGGTCCCGCAACGCCGCCCGCATCGCCGCGTAGTCGTCGACTTCGACGACGTGAAAGAGGTCGAGACCGTTACGCCAGATCCGCCAGCTGCGGACACCGGCTTCGCGCAGGGCCACGTCCAGCTCGGGCGGGATGACCGCGTGGACGGACTCGTACTCGGCCTCCTTGCCGGGCTTGAGCCGGGTATGGAGCGCCACCACTCTTTTGGAGTCACAGTGCGGTTCGCGTTGGTGGGTCATCACCACTCCTTGGCCGGGACATGGCACGCTGGGGAGGAACACCGAAACATCCGAGGTCTGTTGCAGGGAGGGCGGACAGATGCCCGTCACCGATGTCGCGATCGACAAGATCAAGGACATGATCATCTCCGGCGAGCTGGCGCCGGGCGACCGGCTGCCGAAGGAGGCCGAGCTGGCCCAGCGGCTCGGGCTCTCGCGCAGCTCCCTGCGGGAGGCCGTGAAGGCGTTGTGCCTGATCAGGGTGCTCGACGTGCGCCAGGGCGACGGCACCTACGTCACCAGCCTCGAGCCGAACCTGCTGCTCGACGCGATGACGTTCGTGGTCGACTTCCACCGCGACGACACCGTGCTCGACTTCCTCGCCGTGCGCCGGATCCTCGAGCCGGCCGCGACCGCGCTGGCCGCGTTGCACATGAGCGACGACGACATCACCGAGCTGGGCGCGCTGCTCGGCGAGCTGGAGGACTCGCCGACCGTCGAGGCGCTGGTCGCCAACGACCTGCAGTTCCACCGCAAGATCGCCGACGGCTCCGGCAACCCCGTGCTGTGCTCGCTGCTCGACAGCCTCTCCGGCCCGACGGCCCGCGCCCGCATCTGGCGCGGCCTCACCCAGGAGGGCGCGGTCGCGAAGACGCGCGAGCAGCACACGGCGATCTACGAGGCCATCGCCTCGCGCGAGCCGGAGCTGGCGCGCTCGTGGGCGACCGTGCACGTCGCGGGCGTCGAGCAGTGGCTGCGCAACGCCCTGGGCACCGCGGACGACCCGACGGTGCCCGATGCGGACGACGGGCCGGCCGCGGAAGCCTCCTGACAGTGATCCGATGATCACGGAGTGACCATCAGGTCTGGGGCTTTCCGCCCGCGTACCGGGCGATGATCAGCGCGACCAGGATGATGGCGCCGTAGATGGCCCCCTGCCACTCCGCCGTCACGTGCGCGTAGTTGAGCAGGCTGGACACCGACGACAGCAGCAGGACGCCGGTGAGGGCGCCGATCAGCGTGCCCTTGCCGCCGTCGAGCGAGACACCGCCGATCACTGCCGCCGCGAACACCTGCAGGATCAGCCCGGAGCCCTGGTTGGCGCCCAGCGCGCCGACATAACCCGTGTACGCCAGCCCGCCGATCGCGGCGAGGATCCCGGCGACGACGAACACCGCCCACGCGATCCGGTCGACGCGGACACCGGCCGCCCGCGCGGCTTCGCGGTTGCCGCCGATCGCGTAGAGCGCCCGGCCGACGCGGTGGTAGCGCAGCACCCAGCCGGCGACCGCGAACAGCGCCGCGGCCAGCCACACCGACATCGGCAGCCCGAGGAACGTCGTGGTCGCCAGGTTGGTGAACGAGTCCGGCAGGTTGAACAGCGTCTTGCCCTTGGTCGACCCGACCTGGACACCGCGCAGCACGGTGAGCATGGCGAGGGTGACGATGAAGGCGTTCAGCTTCAGCTTCACGATCAGGAAGCCGTTGAGGAACCCGACCAGGGCCCCGCACAGCGGGATCACCAGCAGGCCGATCGCGGCGGGCAGCTCGACGCCGAAGCCGGCCGACGCCGCCGGGATCACGACCATCGCGCCGAGCGCCGGCGCCAGGCCCATCGTGGATTCCAGGGACAGGTCGAACTTCCCGGTGATCAGCACGAGCGACTCGCCGAGCACGACCAGCGACAGCGCCGCCGACGCGGTCAGGATGCTGACGATGTTGCTCCAGCCGACGAAGGTGTCGTCGACCAGGCCGCCGATCACGAAGACGACGACCAGGGCGGGCAGCAGCGCGAGCTCACGCAGCCAGCCGGCTTTGCGGCGCCGGGGTGGTGCGGGCAGCTCCGTCTGCGGGGAGGTCATCACGTCGGTCACGAAAGCTCGACTCCTTCGATGTCGGCCACGAGGTCGCCGTCGGACCACCCGGCCTGGTGCTCGGCGACCACGGCTCCGGCGCGCAGCACCAGGACCCGGTCGCTCAGGCGCAGGTCGTCCAGCTCGTCGCTGACGATCAGCACCGCCTTGCCCTCGGCGCGCACCCGGTCCACGACCGCGAGCAGCGCCTCCTTCGACTTCACGTCCACGCCCGCGGTCGGGTTGATCAGCACCACGACCCGCGGGTCGCCGGCCAGGGCCCGCGCGAGGACGACCTTCTGCTGGTTGCCGCCGGACAGGTCGGACACCGGCTGCTCGGCGCTCGCCGCGACGATGTCGTAGTCCTTCAGCGCCTGGGACGCCTTCGCGAACCGCGTCTTCGGCGACGCCAGCCCGCCGCGGCCCATCTTGTCCAAGATGGACAGCGTCGTGTTGTCCATGATCGGGTGCTCCAGCACCAGGCCTTCGTGGTGCCGGTCCCTGGGCACGCAGCCGATCCCGGCCCGCAGCGCCGCCGGGATGTCGCCCGGCGGCAGCGGCTTGCCGTCGACCCGGACCGTGCCCGCGGACGGCGTCCGCAGGCCGTAGACCGTCTCGGCGACCTGGTGCTTGCCGCTGGCGTTGCTGCCCGCGAGCCCGACGACCTCGCCGCGGTGGAGCCGGAACGAGACGTCGGCGAAGCCGTCGCCGGAGAGGCCGTCGACCGTGAGGATCTCGGCGGCGTCCGCCTCCAGCGACTCACGTGTGCTGGCGTCGCGGACGGACAGCCCGCCCGGTTCGCCGGTCATCGCGTCGACCAGCTGGGCCCGGCCGACCTCGGCGACCGGCGCGGTCAGGACGTGCTTCGCGTCGCGCAGCACCGTGACGGCCTGGCAGACCTCGTACACCTCGTGCAGGTGGTGCGAGATGAACAGGAACGTCACGCCGTTCGCCTGCATCTGCCGCATCCGCTCGAAGAGCCGCTCGATGGCCTGCTTGTCCAGCTGCGCGGTCGGCTCGTCGAGCACGATGAACCGGGCGCCGTAGGACAGCGCGCGGGCGATCTCGACGAACTGCCGGTCCTCGACCGACAGCTCGCCGGCGGGCGTGTCGACGTCGACGTGCACGTCCCACGAGTCGAGCAGCTCGCGCGCCTTGCGGCGCAACGACTTCCAGCCGATGGCGAACCCGCCGCCGGCCTGCCGGTTGAGGAACAGGTTCTCGGCGACCGTGAGCTGCGGGACGACCATCGCGTGCTGGTAGACGCAGGCGACCCGCGCCTTCCAGTCGTCCTGTTTGGACAGCGGCGGGGCCGGCTCGCCGCCGAACTCGACGTGCCCGGTGTCCGTCGCGGACAGACCGGTGAGGATGGTGACGAGCGTCGACTTGCCGGCCCCGTTGCGCCCGACGAGCGCGTGCGACTCGCCGGGGTGCACGGTGAGACTGACGTCGTCCAGGGCCACGGTGGGGCCGTAGCGCTTCCCGACTCCTACGGCGCTGACCACCGGGACGGCGGGTTCGCCGGCGGGCAGCGCGGTCACAGGTTGTTCCCCCACAGGGCCTTGTCGTCCACGTTGTCCTTGGTGATGACGGGCGCGGGCAGCTGGTCCTCGAGGATGCCGGGGCTGATCTCGACGATGGTGCTGTTGTGGTCGGTCGGGCCCGGCTTGAACGTCTCGCCCGCCATGGCCTTCTTCAGCCAGTACAGGCCGTACTTCGCGTAGGCGTCGGCCGGCTGGGACACGGTGGCGTCCAGCTCGCCGGCGCGGATCGCGGCCAGCTCCTGCGGGATGCCGTCGTTGGACACGAGCACGATGTGCTTCGGGTCGCCGACCGGGAAGGAGAGGTTCTTGCGCTTGAGCGCCTGCTGGGTCGGGGCCAGGTAGACCCCGCCGGCCTGCATGTAGACACCCTTGATGTCCGGGTTCGCCGTCAGCATGCTGTCCAGGCCGGAGGACGCCTTGTCGGCCTTCCACTCGGCCGGGATGTCCAGCACCTGGATGCCCGGGTACTTCTGCGTCATGCAGGCCTTGAAGGCCTCCGAGCGGTCGCGGCCGTTGACCGAGGCGAGGTCACCCTGGATCTGCACGACCTTGCCGGACTTGACCTTCTCACCGATCGCGTCACACGCCTTGGTGCCGTAGGCCTTGTTGTCGGCGCGCACCACCATGGCGACCTTGCCGCTTTCGGGGGCGACGTCGACGGCGACGACCGGCACACCCTTGTTCTCGGCCTGCTTGAGCCCGGCGACGATGGCCGCGGAGTCCAGCGGCGTCACGACCAGGCCCTTGACCCCCTGGTTGAGGAAGGTGCCGATGTCGGTGATCAGCTTGGCCGGGTCGCTGTCGGCGTTGACCGTCGGGAGGACGTCGACGCCCTCGGACTTGGCCATCTGCGGGACGTAGTTGTTGTAGGCCTGCCAGAACGGCGAGGTCAGCAGCGGCAGGGTCGCGCCGACCTTGCCGCCGGGGTTGCCGCCGCCCGCCGCGGGCGCCGACGCATTGTCCTTAGTGGACCCGCAGGCGGCCAGTACCAGGCCGCAGACGGTGGCCGTCGCGGCCACCTGGATCACCTTCGTGCGCACCGCATCCTCCTTGATGACAGCGGAAATCAAGTCTTACCGGGGTGGGACCGGACCGCGCGGGCGCAGGCCGTACATGCCACCGTCGACCGCGAGCGCGGTGCCGGTGGTCGAAGCCGAGAGGGGGCCGGCGAGGTAGACGATCGCGTTCGCGACCTCGTCGGCGGTGACCAGCCGGCCCATCGGCTGGCGCGCCGCGAGGGCCGCGCGTTCGGCCGCCGGGTCTTCGGCGGCGTCGAGCAGGCGGCCGACCCAGGGGGTGTCCGCCGTTCCGGGGCACACGCAGTTGACGCGGATGCGGTCGGGCAGGTGGTCGGTCGCCATGGCCAGGGTCAGCGAGAGCACCGCGCCCTTGCTGGCCGAGTAGAGGGCGCGGTTGGGCAGGCCGGCCCAGGCCGCGATGGAGCAGGTGTTCACGATCGCCGCGGACGGCGAGTTCTTGAGGTGCGGCAGCGCGGCCCGGGCGAGCCGGACCATGCCGACGACGTTGACGTCGAACACGCGGTGCCACTCGTCGTCGTTGTTGGCCGTGACGTCGCCCTGCGCGCCGATCCCGGCGTTGTTGACCAGGATGTCGAGCCGCCCGAAGCGTTCCACGACGGTGTCGATCGCGGCGCGGACTTCGTCGTCGGAGGAGACGTCACAGCGGATGCCGTCGTCGCCCGGCTTCAGGTCGAGGACCGCCACCCGCGCGCCGCGCTCGGCCAGCAGGTCCGCGGCCGCCTTGCCGATGCCCGAGGCGCCTCCGGTGACGGCGGCCACCAGGCCCTCGAATTCACTCACTTGCGGTCTCCGTCCACTCAGGACCGTCCGGGAAGCGGAACCGGCGCAGCGTGGCGTCGTGCATGCGCGCGGAGAACCCGGGGACGGTCGGGGCGAGGTACCGGCCGCGTTCGACGACGGCCGGGTCGGTGAAGTGCTCGTGCAGGTGGTCGACCCACTCGATCGAGCGGTCCGCGTCGGTGCCGGACACCGCCACGAAGTCGAACATCGACAGGTGCCGGACCAGCTCGCAGAGCCCGACACCGCCGGCGTGCGGGCACACCGGCACGCCGAACTTCGCGGCCAGCAACAGGATCGCCAGGTTCTCGGTGAACCCGCCGACCCGCGCGGCGTCCAGCTGCAGCACCGAAATCGCGTTCGCCTGCAGCAGCTGCTTGAAGACCACGCGGTTCTGGACGTGCTCACCGGTGGCGATCTTGATCGGCGCCAGCGCTTTCGCGATGGCCGCGTGCCCGAGGACGTCGTCGGGCGACGTCGGCTCCTCGATCCAGTACGGGTCGTACGGCGCGAGCTCGGTCATCCAGTCGACCGCGGCTTGGACGTCCCAGCGCTGGTTGGCGTCGACGGCGATGCGGATGCCGTCCCCGACCGTCTCGCGGGCCAGCTTCATGCGGCGGACGTCGTCCTCGAGGTTGCCGCCGACCTTCAGCTTGATCATGTCGAAGCCGTCCGCGACGGCCTGTTCGGCCAGCCGCACCAGCTTCGCGTCGGCGTACCCGAGCCAGCCGGGGGACGTGCTGTAGGCGCGGTAGCCGTCGGCTTCGAGCCGTTTCGCCCGTTCGGCGCGGCCGGGTTCGGCGGCACGCAGGATCTCCAAGGCTTCGGCCTCGGTGAGCGCGTCACTCAGATAGCGGAAGTCGACGAGGCTGACGAGCTCTTCGGGTGTCATGCGCGCGGCGAACTTCCAGACCGGCAGGTTCGCGCGGCGCGCGGCGAGGTCCCACGCGGCGTTGACCACCGCCCCGACGGCCATGTGCGCGACGCCCTTTTCCGGGCCCAGCCAGCGGAACTGCGAGTCGCCGACGAGCGTGCGCGAGAGGGCGCCGAGCGCGGCCGCGTCCTCGGGCACCGCACGGCCGACGACGTGCGGGGCGAGCGCGCGGATCGCGGCGGCCTGGACGTCGTTGCCGCGGCCGATGGTGAACGCGAGGCCGTAGCCGTCCGGGCCGCCGTCGGTGTGCAGCACGACGTACGCGGCCGAGTAGTCCGGGTCGGGGTTCATCGCGTCGGAGCCGTCGAGCTCCTTCGACGTCGGGAACCGGACGTCGAGGACCTCCATGCCGATGATCTTCGCCATGGTCAGGCCTGCCTCGCGGTCTGGCGCTGCCGGCCGAGCCCGTCGATCTCCAGCTCGACCACGTCGCCGTCGCGCAGGTACGGCTTCGGGTCGGGCTGCCCGAGCGCGACCCCTTCCGGGGTGCCGGTGTTGACCAGGTCGCCGGGGCGCAGCACCATCACCTGGCTCAGGTGGTGGATGATCTCGGCCACGGAGAAGATCATGTCCTTGGTGCTCGAGTCCTGCTTCTTCTCGCCGTTGACCCAGAGGCGGAGGCCGAGGTCCTGCGGGTCGGGCACCTCGCTCGCCGGGACGAGCCCCGGGCCGAGCGGGTTGAAGTTCTCGCACGACTTGCCCTTGTCCCACTGCGCGGTCCGGAACTGCAGCGCGCGCTCGGAAACGTCGTTGGAGACGACGTAACCGGCGACGTGACCCAGGGCTTCGTCAACGTTGTCGAGGTAGCGCGCGGTCTTCCCGATGACGACGCCGAGCTCGACCTCCCAGTCGGTGCTGACCGACCCGCGCGGGATGAGGACGTCGTCGGCCGGGCCGACCACGACGTCCGGCGCCTTCATGAAGACGACGGGCTCGGTCGGCGGGGTCGCGCCGGTCTCCTCGGCGTGGCGGCGGTAGTTCATGCCGATGCAGACGACCTTGCCGGGCTGGGCGATCGGCGAGCCGACGCGGAGGCCGTCGACGTTCTCTTCCGGCAGCTCCCCGGCGGCTAGCGCGGCGGCCACCCGGGCGACGCCGCCTGCCGCGAGGAACCCGCCGTCGATGTCGGCGGTCAGGCCGCTCAGGCCGTAGGTCGTGCCGTTGCCGGCCCGCACGAACGGACGCTCACTACCCGGCTCCCCGAGGCGCACAAGCTGCACGGATATTCCCTTCACCGCTCGACCAGACATCCGATGTATATCGCAGTCTCGACCCTCGATCCAGAGCCACCGCCCAATCGGCCGGAAATTGATCGGATCAGTACCGGTTCAGTGCTCGTTTGAGCACGGGGTGTCACCGCTCACAGCCGGAATAGCGCAGGTCACCGCGTCGCTGGTCGGAGACAGGGACCCGAGGAGGCGCATGACCACCACGTCGGAAAGTACCGCGACGAGCAGGCGGACGCAGGTGAAGTTCGTCCTCGTGCTGGGTGGTCTCTCGGCCTTCGGGCCGCTGTCGATCGACATGTACCTGCCCGCGCTGCCACGGATGGCGGCCGACCTCCACGCGGCGGACACCACCGTCCAGCTGACGCTCAGCGCGTTCATCGCCGGGCTCGCGATCGGTCAGCTGGTGCTCGGGCCGCTGTCGGACGCGCTGGGCCGCCGTCGCCCGCTGCTGGTGGGGCTGGTGCTGTACGTCGTGGGGTCGGTGCTGTGCGCGGTGAGCCCGGACGCGTGGCTGCTGGTCGCGGCGCGGGGTGTGCAGTCCCTCGGCGCGGCGGCGGGCATCGTGATCGCGCGGGCGACCGTGCGGGACCTGTTCTCCGGCACCGCGATGACGAAGTTCTTCTCGACGTTGATGCTGGTGAGCGGGCTGGCCCCGATCCTGGCGCCGCTGATCGGCGGGCAGCTGCTGAACTGGACGTCGTGGCGCGGGGTGTTCGTCGTGCTGACGGCGTTCGGCGCGCTGCTGCTGGCCGTGGTGGTGTTCGCCTTCCCGGAGCCGTCTTCCTCGCGGTCGCCGGCGCGGCTCGGCCAGGTGATGCGGACCTACGGGCGGCTGGCGCTGGACCGGTCGTTCGCGGGGTACGCGCTGGCGTCCGGGCTGCTGTTCGCGTCGATGTTCGCCTACATCTCGGGTTCGTCGTTCACGCTGCAGGGTGTGTACGGGCTGAGTCCGCAGGCGTACAGCGTGGTGTTCGGCGTCAACGGCGTCGGCATCGTCCTGGCGGGGCAGCTCAACGGCCGGCTGGTGGGGCGCGTGCCCGAGCGGGCCCTGCTTCTTTCGGGACTAGTGCTGGGCGTCTTCGGCGGGTCCGCGACGCTGGTTTCGGCGTTCTTCCACGCACCGTTGGTTTTGCTGCTGGTGTCGTTGTTCCTGCTGGTGTCGAGCATCGGGCTGGTGATGCCGAACGCGAGCTCGCTGGCGCTGGCGGCCCACGCGCGGTCGGCGGGGGCGGCGTCGGCGTTGCTGGGGGTGCTGCAGTTCGTGGTGGGCGCGGTGGCGACGCCGCTGGTGGGGCTGGGCGGGCCGGGGACCGCGGTGCCGATGGCCGCGACGATCGCGGGGTTCGCGGTGCTGGCCCTGGTGGCTTATCTGGCGCTGACCCGCCCGGCTACTTCCTGAGCAGCCGCTCCAGCTCTTCACCGGCCGGTTCGTGCCCGGCGTCGGCGATCCGCTGCAGCCCCAGGAGGTCGTTTTCGGCGACCGCACGCCGGGTCAGGAGCTCCCCGGCGTGGTCGCAGCCTTCGTCGAGCAGTTCGCTCAGCTCCTCGACGTCGCCGCGGGCGTCGGCGAGGTCGGCCAGGCGGTCGAGCGCGGTCTCGTTGCCCTCGTCAGCGAGCGCGCGCAGGGTTTCGTGGTCGGTCATGCTTCCATCGTGCAACCTTGCCCCAGGGGCAACGTCAAGTGCGACGATGGCGGGGTGCTCACCATCGGACAGCTCGCCGGGTACGTCGGGGTGACGACCAAGACGATCCGCGTCTACCACGCGAAGGGGCTCCTCCCCGAGCCCCCGCGCGACGCGTCCGGCTACCGCCGCTACGGCGCGGCCGACGCCGTGGAGCTGATCAAGATCCGGACGCTCGCCGAGGCCGGGGTGCCGTTGGCGCGGATCCGCGAGCTGCGTTCCGGCGGCGGGCTCGCCGAGGCGTTGCGGCAGATCGACGAGGACCTGTCCGCGCGGATCCGCGGCCTGCGGGAGACGCGCTCGCGGCTGCGGCAGCTCGGGGATGGTTCGTTGTCGGCGCTGCCTGCCGACGTTGTGGAGTTTCTGTCGCGGATGCGCGATCTGGGGTTCAGTGAGCGATGGGTGGCGTTGCAGAACGACCTGTGGCTGCTGGTGTTCGCGACCCACCCGGCGACGGCTCGCGTCTCGTTCGAGGACCAGTCGTCGATGCTGGCCGATCCGGCGTTGCTCGCGATCGTGCTCGAGTACGACGGGGTGCACGATCTCGACCCGCGGGACCCCCGGGTGGACGCGTTGGCCGAGCGGCTCGTCGCGGCGACTCGTGAGCGGTATGGCGCGGAGTTGCCTGCGTACGACCAGGGTTCGGCGATTCCGGCGTTGGTGCAGGGCGCGGTCAATGCGTCGTCGCCCGCTTGGCGGCGGCTCGACGGTCTGCTCCGCGAAAGGCTCAGGTGAGCGACGCCAGATCCGCCGTCTTGAGCTGTTCCGCCGTCACCTTCACCCGGCCGTCCACCAAGGCGCTCAACGCATCCCCGTCGTCCCACACGTTGACGTTCATCGCTGCCGACACTTCGCCGTCGCGCAGCCAGAACGCCGTGAACTCGCGGGAACCCAGGTCCCCTCGGACCACCAGCTCGTCCGACTCCGGATCCGCCAGACCGCGGTACTCACACCCCAGGTCGTACTGGTCCGTGAAGAAGTACGGCGAGGCGAGGAACGGCTCGTTCTCCCCCAGCAGGTTCTGCGCCACGTGCGTGCCCTGCTCCTTCGCGTTCGACCAGTGCTCCACGCGGATGCGACGGCCGTACCGCGGGTGGAAGTGGGCCGCGATGTCGCCCACCGCGTAGACGTCCGGGGCCGCCGTGCGCAGGCCCGCGTCCACGCACACGCCGCCGTCGTCGGACAGCTCCAGGCCCGCCGTGTGGGCCAGCTCGACCCGGGGGGCCGCGCCGACCGCCACCAGGACCACGTCCGCCGTCAGCTCGTCGCCGCCGCTCAGGCGGACGCCGCGGACGCCCGTGGGACCGCCCGTGATCTCCGTGACCTGCTCGCCCAGCCGCCAGTGCACACCCTTCTCCGTGTGCAGGTCGCGGAACACCCCGCCGACCGTCTCGCCGATGACCGTCGCCAGCGGCACCGCGACCGGGTCGACGACCGTCACCTCCGCGTTGTGCGTGCGGGCCGCCGCCGCGGCTTCCGAGCCGATCCAGCCGGCGCCGATGATCACCACGCGCTCGGCCTCGGCGAACGCCGAACGCAGCTTGAGCGAGTCGTCGAGGCTGCGCAGCGTGTACAGCCCGGGGAGGTCGCCGCCGGGGACCGGCAGGGACCGCGGCCGGGAACCCGTCGCCAGCACCAGCCGGTCGTAGCGGTGCTCGCCGCCCGCGTCGTCCAGGACCAGGCGAGCGCCCAGCTCGACGCGGGTCGCCGTGACGCCCGGGGTGAACCGGATGTCCTTGTCCGCGTAGAACTTCTCCTCGTGCACCCAGTCCGGCTCGTCGGTGGAGCCCAGCAGCACGCCCTTCGACAACGGCGGCAGCTCGTACGGCCGGTGCGGGTCCGAGCCCATCAGGAGGACTTCGCCGGTGTAGCCGCGCTCGCGCAACGCGGCCGCGGCGGACGCCCCGCCCAGACCCGCTCCGACGACGACGATCTTGCGCGGCTCCGACATCCTGACCTCCCACGGTGACGACGGTTCGTGCCGCGGACGCTACTCCCGAACCCGCCGGGCCACATCTCTTCGCGCGGGCCCTACGCCGGAAGTCCGCGAACCGCAAGGGGAAACCCGCGAGTAGGCAGATCGGGTGAACCGGCGTCATGACCTTCCGGCGCCCGGCTCCCACCCCCGCACGGAGCACGACCGCCAACGAAGAAAACGGAGGGTGGCGACCATGAGTCGGGGCGAATGGTCGGTCGGCTGCCGGGATCTGGCCGGCAGGCGAAGGGACGTCACGGTGTTCGTCAGCAACGACAAGGTGGTGCTGGTCGCGCCGCCGGGTGAGGCCGCGGTGCTCGGGCCGCTGGACGTCGGACGGCTGCGTGCCGCCCTGCGTGACGCCATCGTCGCGACGGCCGACGAGACGGCCCAAACCTGACAACTATCGTTCCTACTTTCCAGTAGGTTAGAGTCGGCCCACGACGGAAGGGACCGGCCATGACGACCTACTTCGTGACGGGCGCGACGGGCTTCATCGGGAAACGCCTGGTCGCCCGGCTGCTGCGGCGGCCGGAGACGACCGCGGTGTACGCGCTGGTGCGGGAGACCTCCCGGGGACGGCTCCAGGCGCTCGCCCACGGCTGGGCGGGCGCGGACAAGCTGCACCCCGTGGTCGGCGACCTCGGCGAACCGCGGCTCGGCGTCGACCCGGCCGGGCTGGGGCACCTCGACCACGTCGTCCACCTCGGCGCGGTCTACGACCTCACCGCCGGCGAGGAGGCCAACCGGCGCGCGAACGTCGAGGGCACCCGGCACCTGCTCGCTTTCGCCTTGGCCGCGGAGGCGGGCCTGGTGCACCACGTGTCCTCGATCGCCGTCGCGGGGGACCACGCCGGGCGGTTCACCGAGGCCGACTTCGACCTCGGCCAGCACTTCGGCTCGCCGTACCACGCGACGAAGTTCCAGGCCGAGAAGCTGGTGCGCGAGCAGCCGGTGCCCTTCCGCGTCTACCGGCCGTCCGCGGTCGTCGGCGACTCGCGCACCGGTGAGATGGACAAGGTCGACGGCCCGTACTACTTCCTGCCCGCCATCTCCCGGCTGGCGGCGCTGCCCCGCCGGATCCCGCTCGCCGCGCCCGACCTCGGCGCGACCAACCTCGTGCCGGTCGACTACGTCGTCGAGGCGATGGAGCACCTGATGCACCGCGACGCGCCGTCCGGGGCGACCTACCACCTCGCCGCCGCGCGGCCGCAGTCGCTGAACTCCGTCTACAACGCCTTCGCGCGTGCCGCGGGCGGGCCGGTGATCCGGGCCGTGCTGCCCGCGAAGCCGTCGAACGTGCTGCGGCGCGCGGGCGCCCGGCTCGCGCACGCGGCCGCCGCCGGGGTCGACCGGGTGCCCGGCGGCCGGGCCGCGCGGGCCGCCGTCCTCGACGAGCTGGGTGTCCCGCTCGAAGTGCTCCCGCACCTGACCCTGGACGTCGTCTTCGACACCGCACGCACGACCACGGCGTTGTTCGGCAGCGGGATCGAGCTGCCCGAGCTGCGCGACTACGCGGCGCCGCTCTACCGGTACTGGCGGGCCCACCTCGACCCCGACCGCGCCCGCCGCGCCCACGGCCTGGCCGGGCGCACCGTGCTGGTCACCGGCGCGTCGTCCGGGATCGGCCGGGCGTCCGCGCTCGCCGTGGCCGGCAAGGGCGCGAAGGTGATCCTCGTGGCCCGCCGCGCCGACGAGCTGGAGGAGGTGCGCGCCGAGATCACCGCGGCCGGCGGGCTCGCCGCGGCGCACCCGTGCGACCTCACCGACGGCGACGCCGTCGACGCGCTGGTCAAGGACGTGCTCGGCGAGCACGGCGCGGTCGACATGCTGGTGAACAACGCCGGCCGGTCGATCCGGCGCTCGGTTTCCCTGTCCACGGAACGGTTCCACGACTACGAGCGCACGATGGCCATCAACTACTTCGGCCCGGTGCGGCTGATCCTCGGGCTGCTGCCGTCGATGGCGGAGCGGCGGTTCGGCCACGTCGTCAACGTGACCACCATGGGCCTGCAGACCGACACCCCGCGCTTCTCGGCGTACCTCGCTTCCAAAGCGGCGCTGGAGGAGTTCGGGCTGACGGCCGGGCGCGAGACGCTGTCGGACGGGGTCACCTTCACCTCGGTGCGGATGCCGCTGGTGCGGACGCCGATGATCGCGCCGACCGACTACCGCGGCCTCCCGGCGAGCAGCCCGGAACGCGCGGCGGCGCTCGTGGTCAAAGCCCTGGAGGAACGGCCGGAGATCCTGACGCTGCCCGAAGGCCGCGCCGCCGAGCTGGCGACGCTCGCGACACCGCGGCTCGCCCGGTTCACCGCGCACCTCGCGTACCGGGCGACGCGGGAGTCCGCGCCGGAAGCGCGCGGCCTGCCCCGCCGGCCCGCGCCGGCGTCCGTCGCGGCGGCGGTGACCCGCCTGATCTGGCGCCGCCGTGCCTGAAGTCCGCACGTTCGCCGGTAACACTGGCCGCGCGGGGACGGCTCCTCTTACCCTCGCGCCAGCGCCGTTCACCGGAACGGGGCTCGGGTGAACTGGGGAGTTCGGATGTCGGAAATCAGCACTGGGGACCGGCCGGCGGTCGCGGACCAGACCGCCGCCATCGGCACGGCACGGGCCACGACCGGGTGAACCTCAAGCGCCCCAAGGCGGCCTTGGTTGCGTTAGACGCACCGAAGGCCGCCTTGGGTGCGTCAGACGCACCGAAGGCCACCTTGGGGCGCTCCCTGGTGGTGCGGTCTCCGCCCGGGGTGACCTCGGCCGCTACCATCGCTTCCCGGGTGTGATCGGGAGCGGAAGGCGGGCGGGCGTGGACGTGGCGAGTCCTGCGCGCGCCGCCGCCTCCGAGCCGGGGCCCGCCGTCGTGAAACCGGGCCGGCCGCTGCTGCGCTGGAGCGTCCACGCCGCCTGGGTCGCCGCCCTCGCCCTGGCCACCGAACTGCGTGTCGGCCGCTTCGGGTTCCACCCCTCCGACCAGGGGTTCATCCTCGCCCAGGCCTGGCGGGTGCTGCACGGCGAAGTCCCGCACGCCGAGATCATCTCGGCCCGTCCGCTCGGGTCCGCGGTGCTGCACGTCGTCGACTACGCGCTGCCGATGCCGCTGTTCTTCGGCTCCAGCTTCCTGTCCATGGTCGAGATCATCGTGGCGACGATCGCCTTCGCCGCGCTGGTCACCCGCCGCCGGGTGCTGGACTGGGGCCCGGGCATGACGGCGATGGTCGCGGCGGCGTCGCTCATCAACCTCAACGCCTTCCCGCTGATGGCCTGGCACACCGTCGACGGCATCGCGCTCACCGCGTGCGGCGCCTGGGCGCTGGACGCGGGCCTCGGCAAGGACCGTGCCTTCGCCCGCCGCGGCGGGCTGGTCCTCCTCGGCTGCGCGGTGTTCGTCAAGCAGAGCTTCGCACTGGCCGCGGTGATCGGCGTGCTGTGGCTGCTGCTGCACCCGGCGACGCGGGACGGCGCGCTGCGGACCGCGCGCTGGTGGCGGCGGCTCGTCTTCGACCTCCTCGCGCTCGGCGCACCCGGGCTGGCCTACGTGGCCTGGGTGAGCCTGGGCGGCGGGTTCTCGGAGATGGTCGAGCAGCTGACCGGCGGCGTGCCCGCGTACGGCGAGCGGCTGCTCGGGCTCTGGCTCGAAGACCCGGAAGTGCTGACGCAGGCACCGTTCCGGGAGCTGAGCTTCTTCGCCGCGATCGCCGTCGTGCTGCTGGCCGTCCGGCTGCCCGGCGACCGGCTCGGCGCGGCCGGGCGGGCGGCGTCCTGGGTGCTCGTGCTGGCCGGCGCGGCCGCGGTCGTCTGGACGGTCGTCGACGGGCGGTTCACCGGCTCCTCGCGCTGGGCGGACGTGCTGTGGTGGATCGTCGCGGTCAGCGTGCCGGTGAACGCGGCCGTGCGGCGGCGGGTGCCGTGGGCCGGGCTGCTGGTGCTCGCCACCGGCTTCATGACCAGCCTGTCCTGGGGCAACGACACGCCGACGCTGCTCACCGGCACCCTCGCGCTGACGGCGTTGCTGCTGCTGAGCCACCTCGTCCCGCCGCGGCCGCGGCTGGCCCGGCGCTGGGTGACCGCGACGGCGGGCCTGACGGCGGTGGTCGTCTGCGGCTGGGTCGTCGTCGCGCGGCACGACCAGGCGGCCTACCTCGACCTCGGGCACGACCAGCTGACCGGCGACCTCGGCGACGTCAGCCCGGCGATGGCCGGCATCCGCACGAACCCGTCGACCTACCGGTACGTCCGGCAGATCCACGACTGCCTCGACCGCTTCCCGGCGGCGCGGACGGCGGTCCTGCCCGACAACCCGTTCGCCTACCCGGCGTTCCGCCTGCACAACCCGTTCCCGCTGGAGTGGCCGCTGCCGCTGGAGATCGTCGGTGACGCGCCCGCCCGGATGCTCGAGACGGCGGACGCGCTGAACCGCGAGGGCGGCTACCTGGTGCTGTTCCAGACCGTGCCGACCCGGCTGCTGGCGACGGGCGGCCCGGTGCCGGAGTCGGTGCCGGCCGACACGCCGGTGTTCGACTACCTGGGGCTGGAGAAGGCGCTCCAAGCCCGGCTGACCGGCCGCGTCGTGACCTGCGGCAGCTTCGTCGGCAAGTACGCGCCCTAGTCGACGCCGACGTCGTCCGGGCTGCCGTTCGCCAGCCCGGCCAGCACGTCCAGGGCCGGGCCGAGGATCTCCGCCGGCGGCGCCGAAACGGCGATCCGCACCGCGTTCGGCGCGTGGCCGGGCAGCACCGCGAACGCCGCCGCCGGGGACAGCGCGATCCCGCGGCGCGCGGCCGCCGCGACGAACGTCTCGGCCCGCCAGCGCTCCGGCAGCTCCCACCAGCGGTGGTAGGACGCCGCGTCGCCGCGCAGGCCGGGCAGCTTCTCCGCCACGACCACCGCGCGTGTGGCGGCGTCACGGCGTTTCGCGGCTTCGACCTCGGCGAGGGTGCCGGTCACGATCCACTGCGTCGCCGCTTCGACGGAGAAGCGCGACGCGGCCCAGGCGCCCGAACGCACCGACGACGCCAGCCGCGGCGTCCACGAAGGCGGGGTCACCAGGAACCCCGCGGTGAGCCCGGGGGCGACGCGCTTGGACAGGCTGTCGACGAAGACCGTCCGCTCCGGCGCGTAGGCGGCGAACGGCCGGACGTCGTCCCGCAGGAACGTGTAGATGCCGTCTTCGATCACGGGCAGGTCGAGCCGCGTGACGACGTCGGCGAGCTCCTGACGGCGTCGCGCGGGCATCGTCGTGCCGAGCGGGTTGTGCAGGGTCGGCTGGACGTACAGCGCGCGCACCGGCCCGGCCGCGACGAGCGCTTCCGGCACCAGGCCGTGCTCGTCGGTCTCGACGGGCACCAGCTCGACACCGAGCCGCGACGCGACACCCTTGACCACCGGGTAGGTCAGCGCCTCGACCGCGAGCCGCTCCCCCACCGGCACGAACGCGGCGATCGCCGCCGCGATCGCCTGGCGGCCGTTGCCGGTGAACAGCACGCTCGCCGGGTCGGGCCGCCAGTCGTCCCGGGTGAGCAGGGAAGCCGCCGCGTCGCGAGCCGCCGGGGTGCCCGCGGCGCCGATCGGGTGCAGGGCCGCGGTGAGGACGTCGGCGCGCAGCAGCGGTTCGAGCGCCTTGGCCAGCCGCGCGGACTCGCCGGGCAGGACGGCGAAGTTGAGCTCGAGGTCGACCCGGGCGTCCCCCGGCTCGGCGAGCGCGGGTTCGGGCGGCGGTTTCGCGGCCCGGACGAAGGTGCCCCGGCCGACCTCGCCGACGGCCAGGCCACGCCGGACGAGCTCGCCGTAGACGCGGGAGGCGGTCGAGTTCGCGATGCCGCGCTGCCGTGCGAACCGGCGCTGCGGCGGAAGCCGGTCCCCGGGCCGGAGACGGCCGGCCTCGATGTCGGCGGCGAGGGCGTCCGCGACGACGCGGTAGTCGTCCATGTCCACCTTCGCTTCCCGCCCGGAACGCCGTCGGGAGCATGATCCCATCCGGTCGCGGAGCGGCCTAGGTTGGAAGCCATGACCGACAAGACCTGGGCCGAAGTCGACGACTACCTCACGGGCGCGCTGCTCGCCCCCGACCCCGCGCTGGACGCCGCACTGGCCGACTCGGCCGCCGCGGGGCTGCCCTCGATCGCCGTCGCACCCAACCAGGGCAAGCTGCTGAACCTGCTGGCCCGCCAGGCCGGGGCCCGCTCGATCCTGGAGATCGGCACGCTCGGCGGGTACAGCACGATCTGGCTGGCCCGCGCGCTGCCGTCCGGCGGCAAGCTGGTGACCTGCGAATACGAGCCGAAGCACGCCGAAGTCGCCCGGAAGAACCTGGCACGGGCGGGCTTCGGCGAGGACGTCGTCGACATCCGGGTCGGCGCGGCGCTCGACACGCTGCCGACGCTGACCGGGCCGTTCGACTTCGTGTTCATCGACGCCGACAAGAACAACCTCGCGAACTACGTCCGCGCGACGCTGGAGCTGTCCCGCCCGGGCACGACGATCGTGGTGGACAACGTCGTCCGCCAGGGCGCGGTGGCGGACCCGGCGAGCACCGACCCGAACGTCCTGGGCGCGCGGGAGATGTTCGAGCTGCTCGCGGCGGAACCCCGCGTGGACGCGACGGCGGTCCAGACCGTGGGCGGCAAGGGACACGACGGGTTCCTGCTCGGCCTGGTGCGCTGATGCTCACCGCCGCGGGCGGACGTCGATCGGCGGCGCGAGCGGGATGCCCCGCTCCGCGCCGCCCAGCGGGCGGAACGGCTGGCCCTGGTGCGCCGCGGCCATGAACGTGCGCCAGATGTCGGCCGGGACCACGTCCCCGGTGAGCTTCGCGCCGGTCGCGTCGGTCAGCCGGCGGTCGTCGTCGGAGCCGATCCAGACCGCCGTGGCCAGCTGCGGGGTGTAGCCGATCGCCCAGGCGTCCTGGTTGTCCGGGCTGCTGCCGTGCTCGGCTTCGCCGGTGCGCAGCGCCGCCGGGCGGCCGTCGTCGAGGGTCGTGCCGAGGGTCCGTGTGACGTCTTCCGCGACACGGCGGCTTTCGTCGCCGTTCTCGTCGAACGCCGGGCGCGTGGTGTCGGTGTGCTCCCAGACGACCGCGCCGCTTTCGTCGCGCACCTTCGCCACCAGGTGCGGGGTCGTGCGCACGCCCTCCGCGGCGAACGTCGCGTAGGCGCCCGCCAAGTCCAGCGGCCGCAGCGGGTACCGGCCGATCGCGATGCCCGCCCCGATGAGGAAGCCGTCCTTCTCCCGCATCGTCGGGGCGCCGTCGACGGTGTCGGGGATGCCGGCCTGCCGCGCGGTCTCGCTGAGCGCGTCCGGGCCGAGCTTCTTCGCCAGCGTGACGAACGGGCCGTCGGCGTGGGTCGCCATCGCCATCCGCGGGGTGCACTTCTGGACGCAGACGTCGGGGTACTTGAACTTCTCGCCGAGGAACTCCTGCTCCGCCGGCGCCGGGATCGGCGTGTCCGGGCCGAAGCCGCGGCGCAGCGCCGCCGCGAGCGTGAACGGGTAGAACGCCGAGCCCGCCGCGTGCGAGGTGCCCGCGTAGTCGCGGACGCCCTGGTCACCACCCTGGTAGGCGCGCACGGCGCCGGTCTTCGGGTCGACCGAGACCACCGCGCCGCGGAACTCCTTCGGCTCGCCCTTCAGCCTGTCCTGCAACGCTTTCTTCGCGGCGTCCTGCATCCCGCGGTCGAGCGTCGTCACCACCGTCATGTTCCCCTGCTGGAGCCGGCCGAGCGGGAAGCCGTCCTGTTCGAGCTCGGCCAGCACCTGCTGCTTGACGTGGAACTCGTCGTAGGTGACCCGCCCGGCGCGCGTCTCCGACGGCGCCTGGATCTCGGCGCCCGGGTAGGCCATCGGTTCGGTTCCCGGCACGTACCCGCGGGCGACGAGCTTGTCGTGCACGTACTGCCAGCGCCGCGCGGCGTGGGCGTCGCCCGAGGCGGCCGGGTCGTGCACCGACGGCGACTGGATCATCCCGGCCAGGAACGCGGCCTCGCTCCAGGTCATCGAGTCGTCGAGCTTCTTGCCGAAGTAGGCGTTCATCGCCGCGGCGGGCCCGAACGTGCCGCGGCCGAAGGAGATGATGTTGACGTAGCTTTCGAAGATTTGTTCCTTGCTCTGCTCCTGGGTGACCTTCGTGGCCAGCACGAGCTCGGCGAACTTGCGCCCGATCGTGGCGTCGTCGTCGCCGGTGGACTTCTTGATGTACTGCTGGGTGATCCCGGACCCGCCGCCGACGCCGGTGAGGAACGCGCGGCCGATGCCGGTCGGGTCGAAACCCTGGTTGTCCCAGAAGGTCGGGTCCTCGGTGGCGACGATCGCGTCCCGCAGCTTCGCGGGCACGTGCGCGTAGGGCACGAAGGTGCGGTCGCCGTCGGCCGGGATGACCTTGAGCAGCTCGGACCCGTCCGAGTACTGCAGGACGACGGTCTTGTCGAGCCCGGCGAGCACGTCCTGCGGGCTGCGGACGTCGAGCACGAGGTAGGCGACCCAGAAGGCGATCAGCGGCACGCCGACGAGCAGCCCGAAGGTCCAGTACCCGATGCGTCGGATCCGCCGCCACCGCCGGCGTCGCGGGGTGTCCGGCTGCTCGTGCTCTTCCGCTGGTTCCTCGGTAGCCAAGGTCACGAATGGATGACGGCCGAACGGGTGAGGAGGTTCTGTGGAGAACTAACGAGGTTGTTCGAATCCTGTCAAGACGGGTTCAGGCGAGGAACGCGCGCAGGAGCGACGCCGTGCCTTCGATGTGTTCGGCCATGGCCTGCCGGGCCGCGACCGCGTCCCCCGCGAGGATCGCGTCCACGATCGCTTCGTGCTGGGCGTTCGAGTGCTCGAGGTTCGGCGGCAGCAGCGGGATCCGGTCGAGCAGCTGGTTGACGCGGGTGCGCGCGTCGGCCATCGCCGTGGTCAGCGAGCCGGACGCCGTCACCTCCGCGATCGCCAGGTGCAGGCGGGAGTCCTTGCGGCGGTAGTCGTCGAGGTCCGCGCTCGCGGCTTCGGCGAGCGTGCCGGTCAGGTGCTGCCGGTCCGCCGGGCTCAGCGACCGCGCGGCGGCCATCTCCGCGGCGCCCGTCTCGAGGACGTATCGGAGGCTCAATGCGTCTTCGAGCGCGATCGGTTCGACCTTGCCCCCGGGTGACCGTTCGGGCGGTCCGGGCAGGGTGTCGTTCACGAACGTGCCGCCGTAGCGGCCCCGCCGTGACTCGACGTAACCGGCGTCGGAAAGGGCCCGGATGGCCTCGCGCAGCGTGACGCGGCTGACCCCGAGCCGTTCGGCGAGCTCGCGTTCCGACGGGAGCCGCTCCCCCGCGCCCACCACGCCGAGCCGGATCGCCTGCAGCAGCCGCTCCACGGTCTCCTCGAAGGCGTTGCCCGCGCGGACCGGCCGGAACAGCGCTTCACCGGCATTCACCACCGAGGTCGACTCCATCCCGCGAGTTTAGGCCGCGCCGAGTCGATCACCCCGGGCGCAGCGCACCTTCGGAGTGGCCTCACGCCGTCGCTCTCGGTGACACTGTGTTCGCGGGCGGAAAAACCGGTGGAACCGGACGGCCACGTTCGGCGACGATGGGGACACCGACACCGAACATCGACGCAGGGGGCGATCCGGTGCACTTCTTGATGGCCGAAGACCTGGTTCACGAGCGAGAGAACGAACTGCGCCACGGCGTGCGCAACCGCCCGCCCGGGCGAGCGACGCCGAGCCGCAGGCCGGGAACACGGAGACAGCAGCTCGGCTGGCGGCTGGTCGAGGTGGGGTTGAAGCTGGCGGTGGAAGACCAGCAGCACTGAGCCGGCCCGCCGCCGTCAGCACTCGATGACGTTCACCGCCAGCCCGCCGCGGGCGGTCTCCTTGTACTTCACGCTCATGTCCGCGCCCGTCTCGCGCATCGTCTTGATCGCCTTGTCCAGCGTTACCACGTGACTGCCGTCGCCGCGCATCGCCATCCTCGCCGCGTGGATCGCCTTCGACGCGCCGACCGCGTTGCGCTCGATGCACGGGATCTGGACCAGACCGCCGACCGGGTCGCACGTCAGGCCCAGGTGGTGCTCGACGCCGATCTCGGCCGCGTTCTCCACCTGGGCCGGGGAGCCGCCGAGCACCTCCGTCAGGCCCGCCGCCGCCATCGCCGAGGCCGAGCCGACCTCGCCCTGGCAGCCGACCTCGGCGCCCGAGATCGAGCCCGTCTGCTTGAGGATCGAGCCGATCGCGCCCGCGGTGAGCATGAACTTGACGATGCCGTCGTCGGTCGAGTGCCGGATGAACCGCTGGTAGTAGTGCAGCACCGCCGGGATGATCCCCGCCGCGCCGTTGGTCGGCGCCGTGACCACGCGCCCGCCCGCCGCGTTCTCCTCGTTGACCGCGAGGGCGTAGAGGCTCACCCAGTCCATCGCGTACAGCGGGTCGTCCGCGCCGTCCTCGGCCAGGAGCTTCTCGTGGAGCGCCTTCGCGCGCCGCGGCACCTTCAGGCCGCCGGGGAGGACGCCTTCGTGGGTGCAGCCGTTGCGGACGCACTCCGCCATGACCGCCCAGATGTCCAGCAGCCCGGCCCGGACCTCTTCGCGTGACCGCCAGGACAGCTCGTTCGCCAGCATGATCTCGCTGATCGGCAGCCCGGTCGACGCGCAGTGCCCGAGCAGGTCCGCGCCGGTGCGGAACGGGTACGGCACCGGCGTCGCGTCCTCGACGAACACCGCGTCCGTCTCGTAGGACTCGTCGCGGACGAAGCCGCCGCCGACCGAGTAGTACGTCCGCTCCCGGAGCAGTGAGCCCGCCGCGTCGAACGCGCGGAAGACCATGCCGTTCGGGTGCGCCGGCAACGACTTGCGCCGGTGCATGGTGAGGTCGTTGTCCTCGTCGAACGCGATTTCGTGCGTACCGCCGAGAAGCAGCCGCCCAGCGCCGCGAATCGACTCGATGCGCCCGGGCACGGTGTCGGTGTCGATCTCTTCCGGACGCTCGCCCGAAAGCCCGAGCAGGACGGCTTTGTCACTGCCGTGGCCGAAGCCGGTCGCGCCGAGCGAGCCGAACAGCTCGGCCTGGACGCGGGCCGTGCGCCCGAGATCGTCGCCGAGACCGTCCACAAAGGTCCGTGCCGCCCGCATCGGCCCGACGGTGTGGGAGCTCGACGGGCCGATGCCGATGGAAAACAGGTCGAAGACGCTGATCGCCATTGATCCGCCCCTTCCTATCGCGCCAGCAGGGAGCTGGCTTCTTGCGCGGCCGGGCCTTGGTCGGCGAGGTGCTGCAGGTTCTCCGGCAGCTCCTCCCCACGGTAACCCTTGGTCTGGGCGTAAAGCCGTCCCGCGCGGTACGACGACCGCACGAGCGGCCCCGCCATCACACCGGCGAAACCCATCGCTTCCGCCGCGCGAGAGTGCTCGACGAACTCCTCCGGCTTGACCCAGCGATCCACCGGGTGGTGCCGCGGCGACGGACGCAGGTACTGCGTGATCGTCAGGATCTCGCAGCCCGCGTCGACCAGATCCTGCATCGCCGGAGCAACCTCGTCGGGGGTCTCGCCCATGCCGAGGATCAGGTTCGACTTCGTCACCAAACCGGCTTCACGCGCAGCGGTGATGACCTCAAGCGACCGCGCGTAGCGGAAACCGGGACGGATCCGCTTGAAGATCCGCGGCACCGTCTCGACGTTGTGCGCCAACACCTCCGGCCGCGACCCGAAGACCTCGGCCAGCTGCGCGGGGTCGGCGTTGAAGTCCGGAATCAGCAGCTCGACACCGGTACCCGGGTTCAAGTCGTGAATCTGACGCACGGTCTCCGCGTACAGCCACGCCCCACCGTCAGAAAGGTCATCACGGGCCACGCCGGTCACCGTCGAGTACCGCAGACCCATGGCTTGCACGGACTCCGCGACCTTCCGCGGCTCAGTCCGGTCCAAAGCAGCAGGCTTGCCGGTGTCGATCTGACAGAAGTCACACCGGCGCGTGCACTGGTCACCACCGATCAAGAAGGTGGCTTCCCGGTCTTCCCAGCACTCGTAGATGTTGGGACAACCCGCTTCTTCGCACACGGTGTGGAGACCCTCGCGGCGCACTAGACCCTTGAGTTCGGTGAACTCCGGCCCCATCCGCACCCGCGTCTTGATCCACGGCGGCTTCTTCTCGATCGGCGTCTCGCTGTTGCGGACTTCCAGCCGCAGCAGCTTCCGGCCCTCGGGCAGCGCGCTCATCGCGAAAGGCCCGCGTACAACGGGTGCTTCGCGGCCAGCGCCTCGACGCGGTCACGCAGCTTCGAGCGGAGAGCGTCGTCGAAGTCGGGCTTCAGCGCCTCCGCGATGACGTCGGCGACCTCGGTGAAGTCCTCGGCCTGGAAGCCGCGGGTGGCCAGCGCCGGGGTGCCGATGCGCAGGCCGGAGGTGATCATCGGCGGGCGCGGGTCGAACGGGACGGCGTTGCGGTTGACCGTGATACCGACCTCGTGCAGCCGGTCCTCGGCCTGCTGACCGTCCAGAGTGGACTGGACGAGGTCGACCAGCACCAGGTGGACGTCGGTGCCGCCGGTCAGCACCCGCACACCCACCGAAGAGCAGTCGTCCTGCGACAGCCGCGACGCCAGAATGCGCGAACCCTCCAGGGTCCGCTGCTGACGCTCCTTGAACTCCTCGCTCGCGGCGATCTTCAGCGCGACGGCCTTGGCCGCGATGACGTGTTCCAGCGGCCCTCCTTGCTGACCGGGGAACACCGCCGAGTTGATCTTCTTCGCGAGCTCCTCGCGGCAGAGGATGAGACCGCCGCGCGGGCCGCCGAGGGTCTTGTGCGTGGTCGTGGTGACGATGTCGGCGTGCGGCACCGGCGACGGGTGCAGCCCGCTCGCGACCAGCCCGGCGAAGTGCGCCATGTCCACCATCAGGCGCGCGTCGACGAGGTCGGCGATGCGGCGGAACTCGGCGAAGTCGAGCTGACGCGGGTACGCGGACCAGCCGGCGATGATCAGCTTCGGCTGGTGCTCGACGGCGAGGCGCTCGATCTCGGCCAGGTCGACAATGCCGGTCTCTTTGTCGACATGGTAGGCGACCACGTTGTAGAGCTTGCCCGAGAAGTTGATCTTCATCCCGTGCGTCAGGTGCCCGCCGTGCGCCAGGTCGAGGCCGAGGATCGTGTCACCGGGCTTGAGCACGGCGAACATCGCGGCGGCGTTGGCCTGCGCGCCCGAGTGCGGCTGGACGTTGGCGTGCTCGGCGCCGAAGAGGGCCTTCGCGCGGTCGATGGCGAGCTGCTCGACGACGTCGACGTGCTCGCAGCCGCCGTAGTAGCGGCGACCCGGGTAGCCCTCGGCGTACTTGTTGGTCAGCACCGAACCTTGCGCCTCGAGCACACCCACCGGGGCGAAGTTCTCGGACGCGATCATCTCCAACGTGGACTGCTGGCGGGTCAGCTCGTCGGCGACGGCCGCGGCGACCTCGGGGTCGACGTCGGCGAGGTGGGCGTCGAAGGTCGTCATCAGTTCTCCTGGGTGAGCTTGGCGTACGCGGCGGCGTCGAGCAGCTCGGGGACGTCGCCCGTCAGCCGCACCTTCAGCAGCCAGCCTTCCGTGTACGGGTCGGAGTTGATGACCTCGGGGGTGTCCGAAGTGGCGCCGTTCACCTCGACGACCTCGCCGGACACGGGCGCGTACAGCTCGCTGACGGACTTGGTCGACTCGACCTCGCCGAACACCTCGCCCGCGGTCACGGTCGCGCCGGCGTCGGGCAGCTGGACGAACACGATGTCACCGAGCGACTCGGCGGCGAAGGCGGTGATGCCGACGGTGGCGACGCCGTCGGAGACGGACAGCCACTCGTGTTCCTTGGTGTACTGGAGGTTCTCGGGAATGCTCACGGTTCAGTAGGTCCTTACGCGCGGGAGTAGAAGGGCAGGGCGACGACTTCGACGGGCTCGATCCTGCCCCGGATGTCGACGGACAGCTCGGTGCCGGGCTCGGCGTACGCCCGATCGACGTACGCCATGGCAATCGGGTAACCCAGCGTGGGCGACAGCGCCCCACTCGTGATCTCGCCGATCTCGGCGCCGTCGGCCAGCAGCTTGTAGCCGTGCCGCGGCGCGCGACGACCGGCGCCTTTCAGGCCCACCCGCACTCGCGGGACATCGGCCTTGGACCGCTCTTCCAGCGCCGCGCGGCCGACGAAGTCACCCGGCTTCTCGAACTTGACGACCCGCCCGAGCCCGGCTTCGAACGGGCTCTGGTCGAGGGTGAGTTCGTTGCCGTACAACGGCATCCCGGCTTCCAGCCGCAGTGTGTCGCGGCAGGCCAGCCCGGCCGGGACCAGGCCGTGGCCCTCGCCCGCCTCGGTCAGGATGCGCCAGACCGCCGGTGCCTCGTCCGCCGGAACGAACAGCTCGAAGCCGTCTTCGCCGGTGTAGCCGGTGCGGGCGAGCAGGACGTCGTGGCCCTTCACGACCGCGGGGACGCTCGCGTAGTACTTGAGCGCGGCCAGGTCGGCATCGGTGACCGAGCCCAGGATCGCCGCGGCGTTCGGGCCTTGGACGGCGATCAGCGCGGTGGTTTCGCTGCGATCGTCCACGACGGCGTCGAAGCCCGCGACCCGCTCGGCCAGCGCGTCGGCGACGACCTTCGCGTTGCCCGCGTTGGCGACGACCAGGTAGTGCTCGTCGGCCAGGCGGTAGACGACGAGGTCGTCGAGCACGCCGCCGGAGGCGTCGCAGATCATCGTGTACCGCGCCCGGCCCGGATTGACCCCGGTGAGGTTGCCGACCAGCGCGAAGTCCAGGACGTCGGCGGCCTGCTTGCCCGTGACGTGGATTTCGGCCATGTGCGAGAGGTCGAACAGCCCGGCCGCCTCGCGGACGGCCTTGTGCTCGGCCAGTTCGCTGGCGTAGCGGACCGGCATCGACCAGCCGGCGAAGTCGGTGAACAGCGCACCGAGTCCCTTGTGGACTCCGTGCAGGGAGGTTTCTCGAGACACTGAGGCTCAGCCTTCGTAAGCGTTGAGGGGCGGGCAGGAGCAGACGAGGTTACGGTCCCCGCGGGCACCGTCGATGCGCCGCACCGGGGGCCAGTACTTGTTCTTGCGCGACACCCCGGCCGGGAACACGGCCAGCTCGCGACTGTAGGGCTTGTCCCACTCCCCGACCAGCGTCTCCGCGGTGTGCGGGGCGCCCCGCAGCGGCGACTCCTCCGCGTTCCACTTGCCCGCCGCGACCTCGTCGATCTCGGCGCGGATGGCGATCATCGCATCGCAGAACCGGTCGATCTCGCCCAGGTCCTCGGACTCGGTCGGCTCGACCATCAGCGTGCCCGCGACCGGGAACGACATGGTCGGCGCGTGGAAGCCGTAGTCGATGAGCCGCTTCGCGACGTCGTCGACCGTCACGCCGGTCTCCTTGGTGATCTGCCGCAGGTCGAGGATGCACTCGTGGGCGACCAGGCCGTCCTGGCCCGTGTAGAGCACCGGGTAGTGCGGGGCCAGCCGCGAGGCCACGTAGTTCGCGGCCAGCACGGCGACCTTCGTCGCGGCGGTCAGGCCTGGCGCGCCCATCATCCGGACGTAGGCCCACGAGATCGGCAGGATCGACGCCGAGCCGTAGGGCGCGCCGCTGATCGGGCCGACGCCGGTTTCCGGGCCCGCGGCGTCGAGCAGCGGGTGGTTCGGCAGGTACGGCGCGAGGTGCGCGCGCACCGCGACCGGGCCGACACCGGGGCCGCCACCGCCGTGCGGGATGCAGAAGGTCTTGTGCAGGTTCAGGTGCGAGACGTCGCCGCCGAACTCGCCCGGCTTGGCTAGGCCCAGCAGGGCGTTGAGGTTCGCGCCGTCGACGTACACCTGGCCACCGCCGTCGTGGACGATCTTGGCCAGCTCGTCGATGGAGTGCTCGTACACGCCGTGCGTGGACGGGTAGGTCACCATGATCGCGGCGAGCGTGTCCTGGTGGCTCTCGACTTTGGACCGCAGGTCGGCCAGGTCGACGTTGCCCTCGTCGGTGCACTTGACGACGACCACGCGCATCCCGGCGAGCACCGCGGACGCGGCGTTGGTGCCGTGCGCGGACGACGGGATCAGGCAGACGTCACGAGCCTCGTCGCCGTTCGCGCGGTGGTATGCGCGGATCGCGAGGAGCCCGGCCAGCTCGCCCTGGCTGCCCGCGTTCGGCTGCAGCGACACCTTGTCGTAGCCGGTGACCTCGGCCAGCCAGTCCGCCAGCTGCCCCACGAGCGTGTGGTAGCCCTCGGCGTCCTCGGCCGGCGCGAACGGGTGGATGCCGGCGAACTCGCGCCAGCTGATCGGCTCCATCTCGGTGGTGGCGTTGAGCTTCATCGTGCAGGAGCCGAGCGGGATCATGCCGCGGTCGAGGGCGTAGTCCAGGTCGGACAGCTTGCGCAGGTAGCGCAGCATCGCCGTCTCGGAACGGTGGGTGCCGAAGACCTCGTGGCCCATGAAGCCGCTCTCGCGGGCGAGACCGTTGGGGAGCGCGACGCCGTCCTGGATGTCTTCTTCGACGCCGAACGCCTTCAAGACCTTCGCGGCGATCGCGGGCGTGCTGACCTCGTCGAAGGCGACCCGCACGTGGTCGGCGTCAACGTGGCCGAGGTTGATCCCGGCCTCGCGGGCGGCAGCGTGGACCTCGGCGGACTGGCCGGGGACACGCGCGATGACCGTGTCGAAGAAGGACTCGTGGACCACCTCGACGCCGGTCTTGCGGAGAGCGTCGGCGAAGCCCGCGGCGAGGCCGTGGACGCGCTGCGCGATCCGCTTGAGGCCGTCCGGGCCGTGGTAGACCGCGTACATCGCGGCCAGCACGGCCGGGAGGACCTGCGCGGTGCAGATGTTGGACGTCGCCTTCTCGCGGCGGATGTGCTGCTCACGGGTCTGCAGCGCCAGCCGGTAGGCGGAGTTGCCGTCGGCGTCGACCGAGACGCCGACCAGGCGCCCGGGCAGCGAGCGCTCGAGCCCGGCGCGGACGGACATGAACCCGGCGTGCGGGCCGCCGTAGCCGAGCGGGACGCCGAAGCGCTGCGTCGAACCGGCGGCGACGTCGGCGCCGAACTCACCGGGGGCGGTGATCAGCGTCAGCGCGAGGAGGTCGGCGGCGACGGTGAACAGCGCGCCCGCGGCCTTCGCCGACTCGGAAATCGCGTGGTAGAAGCCGCGGCCGCGCAGCACGCCGGACGCGCCGGGGTACTGGGCGACGACGCCGAAGAACTCGTCCGGGAGGCCGGTGAGCAGGTCGCGGACCTCGACCTCGATGCCGAGGGCCTCGACGCGGGTGCGCACGACGGCGATGGTCTGCGGCAGGCACTCGGCGTCCAGCACGACCTTGTTCGACTTGGACTTCGACGCGCGGCGCATGAGCGTGACGGCCTCGGCGACGGCGGTCGACTCGTCCAGCAGGGACGCGTTCGCGGTGGCCAGGCCGGTCAGGTCGGCGACCATCGTCTGGAAGTTGAGGAGCGCTTCGAGCCGGCCCTGGGAGATTTCCGGCTGGTAGGGCGTGTACGCCGTGTACCAGGCCGGGTTCTCGAGGACGTTGCGGCGGATCACGCCGGGGGTGACGGTGTCGGAGTAGCCGAGGCCGATCATCTGCGTCATCGGCCGGTTGCGCGCGGCGAGAGCACGCAGCTCGGCGGTGGCGTCCTCTTCGGACGCGGCCGGCGGGAGGGTGAGCTCACGGGTCGCGCGGATGGCGCTCGGGACGGCGGCGCCGACGAGGGCGTCCAGGCTGCCGTAACCGCACTCGGCCAGCATCTTCGCGCGCTCGGCCTCGGACGGGCCGATGTGGCGGGCGTCGAACTGCGTAGAAGTGATCGGGAGCTCCTCAGGCCGGGCGCACACGGGTGCGCTGGGAACTCCCCCTCTGTCATGGCACCTGAGAGTTTCACCGTGTGCGACACGGCTTTCACCTTGGGTGAGGCGCGGGTGCGCCTGCTTTCCAGAGTGGCCTCGCGCGAAGCGGTAGCGGTTACCTGAGAGATTCCGGGGAGTTTGCTCCTTCGGTGCCCCACCACGTTCGTGAGGGCTCTCCCGCCTCGGCTCGACGGCCCGATCTGCAGTTGTGGCGGTTACCGTACCTGCCGCCTGCGAGATCAGTCTACTTCACACGGGCAATGCCACAGTGATCCTCGCCCAGGCCCCAAGCGCCCCAATGTGGCCTTCGGTGCGTCAGACGCACCGAAGGCCACATTGGGTGCGTCAGACGCACCCAATGCCACATTGGGGCGCTAGAGCTGGGTACCGGCGGCCCGGCGGACCACCTGGCTGGCCAGCGCGGGCGGCCGGCGCACCCGGCCCGAAGGCAGCACCAGCCGCTTCAACGGACCGCCGAGCGGCACGGGCGGGTGCCCGGCGCCGAGGAGCACCTGCTCCACGATCTGTTCCGCGAGCCAAGCCACCGTGTCGTTGAGCCGGTCGAGGCTCGGGCGGTCGCCGTCGAAGACGTCCTCGTCGGCCAGCGTCACCTCGAAGTGGGCGTGGCCCGGGGGCACCGACACCGCTTCCTCGATCGCCCGCGCGCCCGCCAAGGGGTCGGCGAACCCGGCGTCGAGCAGCGGCTCGCGATAGATCCGGGCGGCCCGCGCCCGCATCCGGGGGCCGTAGCGGACGACGACCGGGAGCCGTCCGGTCAGGTCGGGGACCGCCAGGCCGTGCAGCAGCATGATCGGCGGCACCGAGTGCACCAGCCGCGGCGCGGGTTCGGCCAGCTCACGGGCGGTGATCCGGACCCGGTCGGCCATCGTGTCGGGCAGGCCGAAGTAGCGGAAGTCGACGTTGCCGAACCCGAGCCCGTCGGCGACCAGCGACGCGAGCAGCTCGCCGTACCCCCAGATCGGCGACAGCACGACAACCGGCGGCGCGGCCACGACCGGCGACGGCGCGGGCGGGCGCGTCGCCTCCTGCTCGGGCACCTGGATGACCAGCCGCGGCGGCTCGTGCCAGTCGTGCACCTCGGCGACCCGCCAGTACAGCCCGAGCGGCCGCCACAGCTCGCCGAGGACTTCGTGCTCGAGGATCCGCCGCACCTCGGCGTCGTCGTGCGGGAAGTCCCGTGGCGGCACGATCCCGACGTAGTGGTGGTAGGTGACGCGGACCTCGTCCCCGCGGGTGGCGGACCGGATCCGCATCTCCCAGTCGACCGGCGACGCGGCGATGAGGTTGGCGACCTGGGTGCCGGGCGAGGAGTAGACGAGCGCGGTGGCCTGCCGGAGGAACTGCCCGGCCTGGTCGATGCCTTCCCGCAGCGCCTTCGCGGCGTGAGCGACGTGCACCGGGCTGGCCAGGGAGTCGGGCAGCACACCGGCGACGCGCAGGAGGTCCGCTTCGCCGAGCCCGGTGACCTCGGCGAGCTGGGCCCAGTGGTCGAAGACGGTCACCTTCGGCGCGTGCCGGTGCTCGACCCAGCTGCGCAGGGTCGAGGTGGGGACGCCGATGCGTCGCGCGGCCTCGTCGAAGGAAAGCCCCCTCGCGCGGAGGCCGGCCCGGACCGCTTCCGCCCACTCGTCGGCGCGCCAGTGCGTCACCTCACAAAGCTAACGAAACCCGCTAGTTTTGCGCAGGGACAAATCGCCCACGCCGGCTCGACGCTGGTGACCATGACCACCACTGTCATCGCCCTGACCCTGATCGTCGGCGTTCTGACCTTCGCCGCCGGCGCGTTCCTCGCCTCGGAGATCGCCGTTCGCGTGCTGCGGCGCCGCGAACGGCTCGTCTCCGAAGAGCGCAAGAAGCTCAACGCCGCCTGGAGCTACCTGCGGGAGGTCTACGGCGTCAAGAAACCGACCAAGCGTTAGAGCGGGGTGACGTACGCGCCGGAGATGCCGCCGTCGACCAGGAACTGGGACGCCGTGATGAAGCTGGCGTCGTCGCTGGCCAGGAACGCCACCGCCGCGGCGATCTCCTCGGGCTCGGCGAACCGGCCGACCGGCACGTGCACCAGCCGCCGCGCCGCGCGTTCCGGGTCCTTCGCGAACAGCTCCTTGAGCAGCGGCGTGTTGACCGGCCCCGGGCAGAGCGCGTTGACGCGGATGTTCTCCCGCGCGAACTGGATGCCCAGCTCGCGGCTCATCGCGAGGACCCCGCCCTTGGACGCGGTGTAGGAGATCTGCGACGTCGCCGCACCCATCACCGCGACGAACGACGCCGTGTTGATGATCGAACCGCGGCCCTGGCGCTGCATGTGCGGCAGGACGGCCTTGCAGCAGTGGTACACCGACGTCAGGTTGACCCGCTGGACCCGCTCCCACGCGTCGATGCCGGTGGTCAGGATCGAGTCGTCCTCGGGCGGGGAGATGCCGGCGTTGTTGAACGCGACGTCGACCGAGCCGAACTGCTCGACCGTGGTGTGGAAGAGGCTCTCCACCTGCTCGGCGTCGGTGACGTCGGTCTGGACGAACGCGCCGCCGATCTCGTCGGCGGCCGCCTTGCCCTCGACCGGCGTCAGGTCCGCGATGACGACCTTCGCGCCTTCGCTCGCCAGACGGCGCGCCGAGGCGAGCCCGATGCCGCTCGCGCCGCCGGTGATCACCGCGACGCGGCCTTCGAAACGCTGGACCATTACTCCTCCGTGCTCAGAAAGACGTTCTTGGTTTCGGTGAACGCCGCCGCGGCGTCGGGGCCCAGCTCGCGGCCGAGGCCGGACTGCTTGAACCCGCCGAACGGCGTCCAGTAGCGCACCGAAGAGTGCGAGTTGACCGACAGGTTGCCGGCTTCGACGCCACGCGCCACCCGGAACGCGCGGCCGGCGTCGCGGGTCCAGATCGACCCGGACAGGCCGTACTCGGTCGCATTGGCCATCCGCAGCGCGTCGGCTTCTTCGGCGAACGGCACGACGGCGACGACCGGGCCGAAGACCTCGTCCGCCGCGGCCGGGTGCCGCAGGTCCGGCGGGGTGAGGACGGTCGGCGGGAACCAGAAGCCACGGCCTTCCGGCGCGGTGCCGCGGAACGCGACCGGCGCGTCGTCCGGCACGTAGGAGGCGACCTTCTCCCGGTGCGCGGCCGAGATCAGCGGGCCCATCTCGGTCTTTTCATCGCCCGGGTCGCCGACGACGACGCCGTGCACCGCGGGTTCGAGCAGCTCCATGAAGCGGTCGTACGCGCTCGCCTGCACCAGGATCAGCGACCGCGCGCAGCAGTCCTGGCCCGCGTTGTCGAAGACGCCGTAGGGCGCGGTGGCCGCGGCCTTCTCCAGGTCGGCGTCGGCGAAGACGATGTTCGCGTTCTTGCCGCCCAGCTCCAGCGTCACGCGCTTCACCTGCGCCGCGCAGCCGGCCATGATCTGCTTGCCGACCTCGGTGGAACCGGTGAAGACGACCTTGCGCACACCCGGGTGGTCCACGAACCGTTGTCCCACCACGGATCCCTTGCCGGGCAGCACCTGGAAGACGTCTTCCGGGATGCCCGCCTCGCGCGCCAGCTCGCCGAGCCGGATGGCGGTCAACGGCGTCAGCTCGGCGGGCTTGAGGACCACGGTGTTCCCGGCGGCGAGCGCGGGCGCGAAACCCCAGCCGGCGATCGGCATCGGGAAGTTCCACGGCACGATCACGCCGACCACGCCCAGCGGCTCGTGGAAGGTGACGTTGACCCCGCCCGGCACCGGGATCTGCTGCCCGATCAGGCGTTCCGGCGCCGCGGAGTAGTAGTTGAGGACGTCGCGGACATTGCCCGCCTCCCAGCGGGCGTTGCCGATGGTGTGCCCGGAGTTCTCGACCTCGAGCCGCGCGAGGTTTTCGATGTCGGCCTCGACGGCGTCGGCGAAGCGGCGCAGCAGCCGCGCGCGGTCGCCGGGGGTGACGTCGCGCCACGCTGGGAACGCCGCCCGGGCGCGGGCGATCGCCGCGTCGGTCTCCTCGGCGCTGGTCTGGGGGACGGTCCGCACCACCTCCTCGGTGGCGGGGTTCAGGACGTCGAACGTCGTCATTTCCGCTCCTTGCTCGCTTCGACGAGGGCCTGGAACAGCCGGACGTCGTCGGTGTCCTGCTCGGGGTGCCACTGGACGCCCAGGGTGAACTCACCCGGGACTTCGGCGGCTTCGACTGTGCCGTCGGCGGCCCAGCCGACGGGTTCCAGGCCGGCGCCGAGGCGGTCGACGGCCTGGTGGTGGTAACAGAGCGTCTTCGTCTCGGACCCGAGGATCGCGGCGGCCCGGCTGCCCTCGGCCAGGGTGACGGTGCCCCGGCCGAACGTCGCGGGCGCGGGCTGGTGCTCGGTGGTGTCCCGGGCTTCCGGCAGGTGCTGGGTCAGGGTGCCGCCGAGGCCGACGCTCATCACCTGCAGGCCGCGGCACACGCCGAGCACGGGCTTGCCCGCTCCGCGCGCCGCGGCGAACAGGCCGAATTCGAAGGCGTCGCGGTTCGGCCGGGTGTAGGTGGCCGGGTGCTGCTCCTGGCCGTAGCGCTCCGGCTCGACGTCCGCGCCGCCGGTGAGCACCAGGCCGTCCACAGTGGACACGAGTTCGTCGTACGCGTCGGACACCGGGGGCAGCACCACCGGGACGCCGCCGGCCGCGACGACGCAGTCGACGTAGACCCGGTGCAGCAGCACGGCTTCGGTCTCCCAGACCAGGAACTTCGCGGGTTCGAGGTAGCTGGTGAGCCCGATGACGGGCTTAGAGGCGCTCGAAACCACGGATGAGCTCCCAGTCGGTGACGGCGGCGTTGTAGGCGTCCACCTCGATCTTC
Organism: Amycolatopsis sp. NPDC104587; assembly: GCF_055583645.1. Classification (NCBI taxonomy): domain Bacteria; kingdom Bacillati; phylum Actinomycetota; class Actinomycetes; order Pseudonocardiales; family Pseudonocardiaceae; genus Amycolatopsis; species Amycolatopsis sp. NPDC104587. The sequence goes on along the minus strand of NZ_JBVJNO010000008.1, from coordinate 276,507 downwards.
GCCGCGTTCAGGTAGTGCTCGACGACGTCGTCGCCGAACGCGCTCCGGGCGATTTCGCTGCCCGCGAGCGCCGCGGCGGCCGCTGGCAGCGTGGTCGGCACCGTGCCGCGGTCGGAGTGGTAGGCGTTGCCGGTGAAGGGCTCTTCCAGCTCCAGCTCGTTCTCGATGCCGTACAGACCGGCGGCGATCAGCGCGGCGACGGCGAGGTACGGGTTGACGTCCCCGCCCGGCACGCGGTTTTCGACGCGCAGCGACTCGCCGTGGCCCACGACCCGCAGCGCGCAGGTGCGGTTGTCGGTGCCCCAGGCGATCGCGGTCGGCGCGAAGCTGCCGGGCACGAACCGCTTGTAGGAGTTGATGTTCGGCGCGAGGAAGTAGGTCAGCTCGTGCAGCGCGGCGACCTGGCCGGCGAGGAAGTGCTCCATCAGCTTCGAGAAGCCGTGTTCGTTGTCACCGGCGAGCACCGCGCGGCCTTCGGTCGAGCGCAGGCTGATGTGGATGTGGCAGGAGTTGCCCTCGCGCTCGTTGTACTTCGCCATGAACGTGAGGCTCTTGCCCTCCTGCGCGGCGATCTCCTTGGCGCCGTTCTTGTAGACGCTGTGGTTGTCGCAGGTGGTGAGCGCGTCGGTGTAGCGGAAGGCGATCTCCTGCTGGCCGGGGTTGCACTCGCCCTTGGCGGACTCGGGGTAGAGGCCGGCGCCGGCCATCTCGTTGCGGATGCGGCGCAGCAGCGGCTCGAGGCGCGCGGTGCCGAGCATCGAGTAGTCGACGTTGTACTGATTGGCGGGCTTGAGACCGGCGTAGCGCTTGTCCCAGGCGGCTTCATAGGTGTCCTCGAACACGATGAACTCGAGCTCGGTCCCGACGTAGGCGCCGAGCCCGCGCTCGGCGAGGCGGTCGAGCTGCCGGCGCAGGATCTGCCTCGGCGAGACGTCGACGGACCCGCCCTGCACCCGCTCGACGTCGGCCAGCACCAGCGCGGTGCCCTCCTGCCAGGGGATCTCCCGGAGCGTCTCGAAGTCGGGACGCAGCACGAAGTCGCCGTAGCCGCTCTCCCAGGAGGACAGCGCGTAGCCGTCGACGGTGTTCATGTCGACGTCCACGGCCAGGAGGTAGTTGCAGGCCTCGGTCGCGTGGCCGACGACCTCGTCCAGGAAGTACTCGGCCGAGCAGCGCTTGCCCTGGAGCCTGCCCTGCATGTCCGTGAGCGCGACGAGCACGGTGTCGATCGTGCCCGCGTCCACGCGCGCCCGGAGCTCGTCCAGCGTGAGCATGCCTCGCCTGCGTGCCATCAGCTGCCCCAAAGGTTTGATGCGAATCCTTTGCGGCTTCTTCCTACCCGGTGACGCCGCGACGGTCAACCGGAACAAAGGTATTTTCTTGAGCCATTGACTCGGGAGCCGGTATGCGCGGTTTGCCCGGCTGAGAAGAGTCTGTGAATTCCCGCTCGACGGGAGGAATCCGGGGTACTCCCACGTTGAACGGGGCAGGAGAGGTGAGATCGATGACCACAGCATTCACGCAGACCACGATCGGACAGCAGCAGGCCCGGCCCCAGCTGCCGACCCTGCCCACCGGCTGGCCGATCGGTTCGTACGAGTCCTACGAGCAGGCACAGCGCGCGGTCGACCACCTCGCGGGCACGGACTTCCCGGTCACGGACGTCACGATCGTGGGCGTCGAGCCGATGCTCGTGGAGCGGATCGCGGGCAAGATGTCCTGGGGCAAGGTGCTGGGCAGCGCGGCGACGTCCGGCGCGATGTTCGGTGTGTTCCTCGGCCTGGTGCTCAGCCTGCTGAACCCCGGCGCGGGACTGGTGCCGATCGTGATCGGCCTGGTCGCCGGTCTCGGGTTCAACCTGCTGTTCGGGGCCCTGGGTTACGCGGCGAACCGCAACAAGCGCGGGTTCATCTCGCAGAGCCAGCTGGTGGCCCGGCGATACGACGTGCTGTCGCAGCCGCGCAACGCCGAGAAGGGTCGTGAGCTGCTCGCGGACCTCGCGGCGCGGAGCGCTTTCGGCCACTGACCCGCTGAAGATCGAAGGCCGCTCCCGGTGTTCCGGAGGCGGCCTTCGTCGCGTCCGGCGGTCCGGAGCGCCCCAATGTGGCCTTCGGTGCGTCTGACGCACCGAAGGCCACATTGGGGGCGTCAGACGCAACCAAGGCCGCCTTGGGCGCTTGCCCCTCCCTGTGGACAACTCGCGCCGACCGCGCCGGAACTGTCGGTAGCCGCCGGTAGCGTGGAAAACGGGGGCTGCTCAGGTCCCCGAGGACACCGCCGGCACGTCGTCGGCCCCGGCCGGGTCGGGAGAACCCGCTGGCCGGCCCGTGCGCAACAGCTCGCCCCACCGGCCGCGGTCGTACTCGGCCGGGGGCGCCTCAGCCAAGAACTCGCGCAGGATCTCCAGGAACCGCCGCGGGTCGGACCGGTGCGGGAAGTGGCCCGCGCCCTCGAACAGCACCAGCCTGCTGCCCGGCATCGCCCGGTGCGCGCGCCGCGCGTGGCCGCTCGGCACCACCCGGTCGTCGGTCCCCCACACGAGCAGCGTCGGGATCCCCTCGGTCAGGTAACAACGGTCCAGCATGTTGACCACCTGCCCGCGCCAGTCGACGACCGACCGCAGCGTCCGCAGGAACGCCGAGCGCGTGCCCGGCTCGAGCAGCCGGACGTAGCGCGTCACCACGTAGTCGAGGTCCGGCCCCAGCCCCAGCCCCTCGGACACCCGCAGCAGCCCGGCGAGCCCGCGCAGCGCCGTCAGCGCCGGGCGCGTGCCCAGCAGCGGCAGCACCAGCCCCGCACCCGGCGCGGCGGCCAGCCGCAGCAGCGGGTGCACGCTCGCCCCGACACCGCCCGAGCCGACCAGCACCAGCCGTTCGCAGCGTTCCGGGAACTGGTAGGCGAACTGCATCGCGACGCCACCGCCGAGCGAATGCCCGATCACCGTCACGCGGTCGACGTCGAGCGTGGTCAGCAGGTCGCGCATCCCACACGCGTAGGCCGCGACGGAGTAGTCCGCGCGCGGCTTGGCCGAAGCGCCGTGGCCGAGCAGGTCGGGCGCGATCACCGTGTGGTCGGTCGAGAGCGAGGCCAGCAGCTCCAGCCACGTCGCCGAGTCGTCGCCGATGCCGTGCAGGAACAGCAGGGCGGGCCCGCGCCCGGCCATCCGGTAGGCGCGCTCGTACCCGTGGACGACGCGGGTGCGCGGGGCGAAGCCGTCCGCCCCGACCTCGGTGAGTGGCACGCGTCCAGCTCAGCACGCCCGCGTTTCGCCCACGTTCGGATCGGGTGAACACCGCGAAAGGCCGAAGACCGCCCCCGGATCGGGTCCGGAGGCGGCCTTCGTCGCGTCAGGAGCGGCCCCGACCTCCACTCCTGAGGGCTTTCACCGCGTCGGCGTCGTCGGCGTCGTCGGCGGGGTGGTCGACGGCGTGGTCGTCGAAGCCGGCGGGGTGGTCGTGGGCGTGGGCGTCGGCGCCGTCACCTTCGGGATCGCGGCGCTGAACGGCACGTTCGGGTCCTCGCGGCAGGCCGAGCGGTAGCCGTTGTAACCGTTGTAGTTGCCCTGGTTGTCGGTGACGCCCTGCTCGACCCGCGGCCGCGGGAAGCGGTTGTCCTCGCCGATCTTCTCCTTGGTGCCGCTGGACCGCTCGCAGCCGTAGCGGGTCAGCGTGATCGGCCGGCCCTGTTCGTCGTAGAGGTAGACCTCCGTCAGCGGCTTGCCCTCGGCGTCGAACGCGTAGACGTTCTCGATTTCGTGGCTGCCGTAGCTCAGCTGGTCGTTCCCGTACTGGTCGGACGTCTGGTAGTACGACGACGGCGAGCTCTGGTAGGCGTTCCGGTTCGAGATGAGGTCGACCGCGGCGCCGAACCCGCCCAGCGCGCCGCCGACGACGAACGCCGAGACCGGCACGGCCAGCCACAGCAGCCGCCGGTCGCCGCGCACCCGCGGGCCGGCCCACACGATCCCCGCCCCCGCGACGAGCAGGAACGGCAGCATCAGCACCGCGTTCCGCTGCCGGAGCATGAGCAGCACCCCGAACGCGATCAGCGTGACGGCGCACAGGATCCACCACGCCGGCTTGAGCGAGCTCAGGTACCGCAGCACCTTCCCGGATTCTTCCTGCTCGCGCCCCTTGGCCAGCGCGCCGCGCAGCCACACCGTTTCCGGCAGCGCCAGCACCGGCTCGACCCCGCCGCGCAGCAGCAGGAACAGGCTGACCAGGAACACCGGGAGGAACAGCAGCAGGCCCGCGAGCACGTCCGGGTCGATGGACACGGCGGCGCCGAACGACAGCATCGCCAGCCCGAGCGCGCAGATCACCAGGCCCCACAACGCGATCCGCGGTTTCGCGAGGCTCGGGCTCTTGGTGGTGGTGAGCACCTGCGTCGCCCCCTCGGCCGGCGCCGGGTAGCCCCCGGAGGCGCGCAGCTCGGCGGCGTAGCTCTCCGGCGAGCCGAGCCGTTCGATCAGCGCCTCGACGCGGGCGCCCTCCCCCAGCTCGGCCTCCAGCTCCGCCAGGTGCGGGCGGACGTCTTCGAGGATCTCTTCGATTTCGCTCGCGGGCAGGTCGGCGAGCGCGGTGCGGACCCGCGCCAGATACACCCGCACGGCGGTCGGCTTCTCGCTCATGCTGCCTCTCCCAAAAGCACGTTCATCGTCGATGCGAAGCTCTGCCAGGTCTTCCCCGACTCCGCGAGGCGGAGCCGGCCCGGCTCGTTCAGGCTGTAGTACTTGCGGTGGGGCCCTTCTTCGCTGGGCACCACGTACGAGGTGAGCAGGCCGGCCTTGTAGAGCCTGCGCAGCGTCCCGTACACCGACGCGTCCCCCACCTCGTCCAGGCCGGCGGCCCGGAGTCTTCGCAGGACGTCGTACCCGTAGCCGTCGTCCTCGCGGAGCACCGCCAGCACGGCCAGATCGAGCACCCCTTTGAGCAGCTGACTGATCTCCACTGCACCCTCCAGTCTTACGCTTGGAAAGGTACCACGCATTGCACAGTAGTGTGCACGGCGAGGGCCCGAACGGGAATCTCGTTAGGGTTGGCCCATGGATCTGGTGAAGACGGACTTCCAGGTGCTCGACGACCGCTTCGCGCGGGTCAACGGCGACGAGTGGATGCAGCGCCTGCACACCGGCTGCCGCTGGACGGAGGGGCCGGCGTACTTCCCGGCCGGGCGGTACCTGGTGTTCAGCGACATCCCGAACAACCGCACGCTGCGCTGGGACGAGACAACCGGGCGGGTCGGAGTCTTCCGTCAGCCGTCCGAGTACGCGAACGGGCACACTGTCGACCGCGCCGGACGGCTGATCAGCTGTGAGCAGGGCCCGCGCCGGGTGACCCGCACCGAGCACGACGGCTCGATCACGGTGCTGGCGTCGCACTTCGAGGGCAAGCGGCTGAACAGCCCGAACGACGTGGTCGAGCACTCGGACGGGTCAATCTGGTTCACCGACCCGAGTTACGGCATCGACAGCGACTACGAGGGGTACCGAGCCGAGAGCGAGATCGGCGGCTGTCACGTGTACCGGGTGTCCCCGTCCGACGGCGAGGTCCGCATCGTCGCGGACGACTTCTCCCGCCCGAACGGCCTCGCCTTCTCGGCCGACGAGTCGTTGCTGTACATCGCCGACACGCGCCAGGACCCGAGTCACATCAGGGTGTTCGAGGTGCGGGACAACGGAAAGCTGACGGGTGGCGAGGTGTTCGCAACGTCCGACAGCGGCGGTTTCGACGGCATCCGGGTCGACAGCGAGGGCCAGGTGTGGGCGGCCGCGCACGACGGGTTGCACTGCTTCGCCCCGGACGGAACCCGGATCGGCAAGCTGAGGGTGCCGGAGATCTGTTCGAACTTCACCTTCGGCGGGGCGCGCGGGAACGAGCTGTTCATCACGGCTTCGAGCTCGGTGTACACGCTGAGGGTGACGGTGAACGGGGCTCGCTACCCGCGGTGAGGGCTGGCTGGCTGGCTGGCTGGCTGGCTGGCTGGCGACGCGAAGTTGCCGGCTCCGCCCGCTCGCGGCTCGGTCAGCGCAGCCCCGACTAGGCCGCGGTCAGAAGCCGCCCAGCGCGGCTTCCGGTCGACCCCACCGCCCTCAGCGCAGCGCGCCCTGCCGGACCCGGGTCAGCACCGCGTCTCGCTGCCACGCCCGGCTCACCCGGACCAGCCAAGCCGCCTCTGCGGCGACGTCCGCGTCCGCCTCGGCCTCCAGTGGTGCCAACGGCACTCCCTCCGCCTGCTCGAAACGGCGGCCCTCCCTACCAGCCTCGATCGCCGCTGCCAGGGTCACGGCCTCCACCGTGGGAGCCAAGTCCGGTTCGCGGACTCCCGCCCGGCGGGCCTCCGCCTCCACCCGCGCCGGGAGGGCCGGGTCGAAGTGGGCTCGCAGCGCCAAATGGCCGTCGCGGATTTCGATCACCCTGCGGTACAGCGCGAACTCCGCGCCCGCCGTCAGCTCGCGGCCCGGGTCCAGTGCGATGCCCGGGACCGCCGAGCGCAGCGCCTTCCACAGCGGCTCGATGCGCCGGTACGCGCGGTACGCGCGCACCCGCCCGACCACCGACGACACCGCCGGTGACCACGCGCTGAGCGTCGCGCCGGCCGTCACGAAACAGATCGTCGTCGCCGCCAAGACCGAGGAGGGCAGGTCCTCCCGGGCGCCGATCCTCGCCGACTGGGCCAGGCGGCGGACGTCGTCGATGTCCCAGAACGTCCACGCGATCGCCGCGCCCACCCCCACCACCAGCAGCCAGAGCCCGGCGCGCAGCGGGCCCGGCTCGGCGTGCCACGCGCTGCGGGTGAACACCGTGATCAGCAGCCCGAGGCTGACCAGGCTGTAGATCAGGAACACGGCCTTGTCCCCCAGCGCGAACGGCAGCGTGCCGGGCGAAAAAACCGTCTCGTCGCCGACGCGCTGCGGCTCGGACAGCGCGAAGCACACCGCCAGCAGCACCATCGCCGCTCCGGTGAACAGCCCGTGCGGGGTGAGGCGCGCGCCTTCACCCCTCCACACCGACTGCGTGAACGCCACCGCGAAGCCGATCGCCCCCAGCTTCAGCTCGTCGCCGGCCAGGGTCAGGACCCACTCGGCGAGCGGGCCCGGGCCGACGAACGCCTCCATCGCCGGGGTCAGCACCAGGATGCCGGTGGCGATGCAGATGCCGAACCCGGCGAGGAACCACATCGTGCGCACCGGCTGGCTGTGGCGGGCCTCGATCAGCTTGTACCCGAACCCCGCGAACCCCACCACGCACAGGAGGTACGCGAGGGTCTCGGTCACGGCGCGCGGCGGCGGGACCGGCCGCCGAACAGCGAGTCGAAGTTCCGCAGGCCGTCCGGGACGTCCGGCGCCGGCTCGCGCGGCTCTTCGGGCCGCACGACGCGCTGGGCCAGCAGGCTCGCGACGAGCTCGGCCTCCCGCTCCTGGACCTCCGTGTACGTGGTGCGGCCGAGCACCCGCCGGACCAGCTCCGGCGAAAGGTTCGGCATCAGCTGACGGCCGGCCGCGGCGTCGATCGCGACGCCGTCCGCGCCGGCGTCGGCCCCGGTGTGCCCGCACAGCAGGTGCCCGACCTCGTGCAGCAGGATGTGGCGCCGGTGCAGGGCGGTCGTGTTCGTCGGGTACAGGATGTAGTCGGCGCGATCGGTGCTCATGAGCAGCCCGCACGGCGCGCCTTCGGGGGCGCTGACCGGCATGAGCTCGATCGGGCGGCCGCGGCCGGCGGCCAGGCTCGCGACGAACCGCTCGGCGTCGAACGGCTCCGGCAGGCTGACGGCGTCGGCGACCTCACGGGCGCGCCGCCACAGGGCGCGGCTCGGCCGGCGCGCGGAAAGCCGCTGCCAGAGCCCTGCCACCTCAGCCTTCGCCACCCTCAACCGCCTCCGACCGGCCGATCACGTTCCCCGCCTCGGGTCAGCCTAGAAGACTCCGGCCGGCAGATCACTCCCCAGCCGATCCCGAACCCTCCGCGCGGTTCCGGCCTGCTACTTCGCTCCCCCGCGGCCGGCTTCGCGACGGGCGATCGCGTCGATCATGTCGCTGATCGTGTCGAGCCCGTCGGCCGACAGGGTCACCGCGCGCAGGGCCAGGTCCCGGACTCCCGCGTCACGCAGCGCGCCCAGCAGGGCCAGCTCTTCGGCGATCTTCTTGCTTTGCTCGTCGTCGAAGAAGTATGCCGGAGGCACGCCGAAGAACTGGGCGAGCGCCTCCAGGTGACGCTTGGTCGGGTTGTCCCGGCGGCCGGTGCGCAGCTGCCACAGGTAGGTCGTCGAGAAGCTCTCCCCCGTTGCCTCGCGGCAGGCCTTCGCGGCCTCTTCGTTGCTGTACGGCTCCCGATCGGGCCTGCGGACCACGTGGAACAGCTGGTCGATCTTGTCGGCCAGCGTCGACTTTCCGGGCTCCTTGACCACGATGCACTCCCTCAGCTGCCAGGCACATTCATCTTAGCTGAAAGGCGAACACCATTAATCAACGCGAGCTAGCCCTCGGCCGCGGCTGGCAGCGCGGACACGAGAACGACGACCGGTTCATGAACGGCTCCCGCCGGATCGCCGTGCCGCACCGGCCGCACGGCAGCCCCTCCTGGCCGTACGCGTCCAGCGACCGGTCGAAGTACCCCGACTGCCCGTTGACGTTCACGTACAGCGCGTCGAACGACGTGCCGCCCGCGCCCAGCGCCGCGTTCATCACGTCCGACGCCGCCGACAGCAGCTCACGGCCCTTCGCGAGCGTCAGCTTCTCCGTCGGGCGGGCCCAGTGGAGGCGAGCGCGCCACAGGGCTTCGTCCGCGTAGATGTTGCCGATGCCCGAGACGAGCGTCTGGTCGAGCAGGGCCCGCTTGACCTCGGTGCGCCGCGACCGCAGCGCGCGCACCGCCGCGTCGAGGTCGAACGCCGGGTCCATCGGGTCACGCGCGATGTGCGCGATCGTGTCCGGCAGCAGCACCTCGCCGCCGATGTCGTGCAGGTCGTCCAGGGCCAGGCCGCCGAACGTCCGCTGGTCGACGAAGCGCAGTTCCGGGCCGTCGTCGTCGAAGCGCAGCCGCACCCGCAGGTGCTTCTCGTCCGGCGCGCCCTCGGGCTGGACGAGCATCTGCCCGCTCATCCCGAGGTGGGCCAGCAGCGCCTCCTTGTCCGACAGCTCCAGCCACAGGTACTTGCCGCGGCGCCGCGCCGCCTCGACGCGGGTGCCGGCCAGCCGCTTTGTGAAGTCCTCCGCGCCGAGCGCGTGCCGGCGGATGGCCCGCGGGTGCAGGACCTCCGCCGCGTGGATGGTCCGGCCCGCGACGTGTGCCTGCAGGCCCACTCGGACGACTTCGACCTCGGGAAGTTCGGGCATACGACCATTGTGCCCGCCGGGTACGACAGTTTACGGCGCGGCCGGTCCGACGTCGGCCTTCACCAGCGGCACCCGGGTCGCGTACTTGACCGTCGACCCGCTCGGCAGCGTGGTTGCCGCTCGCGAACGAGAAGGTCTTCGAGCCGGTGATGGTGGTCTTGCCAACGTGCTCGGTGATGACCGTGACCGGCGCGGAGGTGGTGCCGGACCGTTTGATCGTCAGGGTCGAACCGGCGCGATCGCGATCAAGGGAAGGAGAAAAGACGCATCCGCCCAACCTCTCAGCGAGTACCAGCGCGGCGGATGATCATCACGCTACTGAGAGGCGGGCGGAATCGTCAACGGAGGTTCCCGGTGCTCAGGACTCCGGGTCGTCGTTCTTCTCGGCCTTCTCGGCCTTCTCGGCTTCGAGCTCGGCCGACAGCGAACGCCAGGCCGTCTCGGCGGCCTTCTGCTCGGCTTCCTTCTTCGTCGACCCGGTGCCGTTGCCCAGCGGGCGGCCGGCGATGAGGACGGTGGCCGTGAACTCCTTGCGGTGGTCCGGACCGGTGTCCTCGACCTTGTACTCGGGCACGCCGAGGCCGGCCGACGCGGTCAGCTCCTGCAGGCTCGTCTTCCAGTCGAGCCCCGCCCCGCGCAACGGCGCTTCGGCGAGCAGGCCGTCGAAGAGGTGGTGCACGAGCTTGCGCGCGATCTCGATGCCGTGCGCCAGGTAGGCGGCGCCGATCACGGCTTCCAGGCCGTCGGCGAGGATGCTCGCCTTGTCCCGGCCGCCGGTGAGCTCTTCGCCCTTGCCGAGCAGCAGGTGCGCCCCGAGCCCGCCCTCGCCGAGCCCGCGGGCGACCCGCGCCAGCGCGTGCATGTTGACGACGCTGGCGCGGAGCTTCGCGAGCTGACCTTCGGGCAGGTCGGGGTGCGTGGTGTAGAGGTGGTCGGTGACGACCAGGCCCAGCACGGCGTCACCGAGGAACTCCAGCCGCTCGTTCGGCGGCAGGCCCCCGTTTTCGTACGCGTACGAACGGTGGGTCAGCGACAGCTCGAGCAGCTCGGGGTCGAGTGTGACCCCGAGCGCTTCGAGCAACGGCGCCGGATCGGCCGGTGGTCCCCCGGGCGTCTTGCCCCCCATGTCGGCTACCCGATCAGGCGGGCTCGACGACCTGGCGGCCGTTGTGCTGGCCGCACGACGGGCACGCGATGTGCTGGAGCTTCGGCTGCTTGCAGGCGCGGTTGGAGCAGGGCACCAGCTGCACCGGAGCCGCCTTCCACTGGCTGCGGCGGGAGCGCGTGTTGGATCGCGACATCTTCCGCTTCGGGACGGCCACGAGTAGATCTCCTTATGACGGTCTGCTCGCGGTCGCGAGCGAACTTCCTCCGCAACGAGCTGGGGCGCTCGTCAGGCTTGCTCAGCGGGACCCGGCGCAGGCTTTTCGCCCGCATTCTCGTCGAAACGCTCGACCAGTGCGGCCCACCGAGGGTCTATCTTCTCATGCCCGTGTCCGGGCTCGAGATCGGCCCACTTGACGCCGCACTCCGTGCAGAGCCCGGCGCAGTCCTCGGTGCACAGCGGCGCCAGCGGGAGGGCCAGCACGACGGCGTCGCGGACGATGGGCTCGAGGTCGATCTTGTCGTCGACCAGCCGGGGGATCTCGTCCTCGTCGGTGGTCTCCTCGGTGGCCGACCCCGGGTAGGCGAACAGCTCCTGGACCTCGACCTCGACCTCTTCGGTCAGCGGGTCGAGACAGCGGGCGCAGGTGCCCTTCGCCGTGGCCTTCGCGGTGCCGCTGACCAGGACGCCTTCGACGACGGACTCGAGCAGCAGGTCGAGCTCGAGTTCGGAGCCGGCGTCGATGGTGATGACGTCGGGGACGCCGAGCGGCGTCTCCACCGGCACGCTGCGCGTGATAGCGCGGCTCAGGCCGGCGTGACGGCCGAGCTCACGGGTGTCGATCACCCAGGGGCTGCGGTCGTCGAGCTGGGGGGTCTTGTTCTCGGACATCCCGTCCAGGGTACGCAGGGGGCGCGACCTCTTTCGAGCTGGCACCCGCGCAGGTCGGACGGACGGCGGCGCGGCCCCGGTGTCGCGACGCTAGGACCGGAGCCCGGCAGACCGAGCGGAGACCAGCGTCACACCTGGTAGTCGTACAGGGTCGGGCGGCCGCCGCTGTTCGGGAGGTTGGCCGGGGAGCGCAGGTGGTTGCGGCCCGAGTCGACCGTCCTCAGCGTTGTCGCCAGCAGCTCCGAGAACTCCGCCAGCTTGCCGTCGACGTACGCGTCGCAGTCCACGCGCTGGCGGTCGGCCTCGGCGTGGGCTTCGTCGACGATGCGGGCCGACTCCGCGTGCGCGGCCTGGACCACCTCGGTCTGCGCGACCAGGCGGCCCTGCTCGGCGCGGCCGTCCTCGATGGCTCGGTCGTAGGCGTCGCGGCCGGCCTGGATCATGCGCTCGGACTCGGCGCGGGAGCGGTCGGTGAGGTTCTGGTACTCGGCCTGGCCCGCCGCGACCGTGCGGTCGGCCTGGTCGTGGGCGTCGGCGAGCATCTGCTCCGCGCGGGCGCGGGCGTCGGCCATGATGCGCTCGGCCTCGTCCGTGGCGTCGGCGAGCGCGCGCTCGGCTTCGGCGTTCGCGCCGGCGACCGTCTCGCTCGCCTCCTTGCGGGCGGCGTGGATCAGGTCGTCGCGCTTGTCGAGCACGTCCTGCGCGTCGTCGACCTCCGCCGGCAGCGCGTCCCGCACGTCGTCGAGGAGCTCGAGCACGTCGCCGCGGGGCACGATGCAGTTGGACGTCATCGGGACGCCGCGCGCCTCCTCGACGATGGTGACGAGCTCGTCGAGCGCCTCGAAAACCCGGTACACGGCAACTCCAATCCCCTGTCGCTGAGATCAGTCTGCCCGTACCCGGCGCCGAACCGGTGAAAGCGCACGGCGCCGGGCGTGTCCCCTCACGAACGTCAGAAGCTCAGGTCGATCCGCTTGAACGTCACGTAGTGGTCGGGCGTGTAGGCGAGCTCGCCCGCCTTGCCGGAGATCACGCGGTCGTTCGTGCCGACGTTGAACAGCTTGTAGTAGCCGGACGCGCAGGCCGGGAGCACGCCTTCCCGGTTCTCGTAGGTCGTGCTGCTGGACGCCCCGCCTCGGACGTTGTCGACCACCGTGCGGGCCGCCGCGGAAAGCTGGGAGTAGCCGATCTTCGTCAGGCCGGACAGGTCGCCGCACGCGTGCGTCTGGCCGCCGCCGGAGATGTCGATGACCTTGAACGTCGCGTAGTGGTCACCGGTGTAGAAGTACTCGCCGCCGCTGCCGGTCACGATGCGGCGCGTGCCGCGGTTGCTCGAGCCGGGCGTCGGCACCGTGTACTCGTGGTAGTAGCCCGACGCGCACGACGGGAGGATGCCTTCCCGGTTGTCGAAGACGACACCGTCGTTCTGCGGGTACGGGAACGGTCCCCCCTTCTGGATCAGGTTGTACGTCGTCGTCGCCTCGGCGGGCAGGGCCGGGAGCGTCGTGTGCGAGAAGCCGGAGAGGTTCCCGCACGCGTTCTGGGCGGCCGTCGTGTTCGTCACCGCTTCGGCGGCGGTGACCCCCATGGAGAACGTGGCCAGGAGCGCGAACAGGATCGCGACCAGGCGTGATCGATTGTTGGTCATTTTCGGACCGTAGCTCGATCGAATGATCGTCAGAAGACGAGAACGTGAACTCGCGCGGTAACGGCCGCAAGTCCCGACGAACGTAGGGGCCGGTCAGGCGCCGAGCTTCGGGAACTTCTCCGAGAGGCGCTCGTACACCACGGCCGGCACCAGGTGCTCGATGTCGCCGCCGAGCGCCGCGACCTCCTTGACCAGCGAGCTGGACACGAACCCGTACGCCGGGTTGTTCGCCATCAGCAGCGTCTCGACGCCGGTGAGCTCGCGGTTCATCTGGGCCATCTGCAGCTCGTAGTCGAAGTCGCTGACCGAGCGCAGGCCCTTCGCGATCGCCGCGATGCCGTTGTCGCGGCAGTAGTCGACCAGCAGGCCTTCCCACGAGTCGACCCGCACGTTGCCCAGCTTCGCGGTGATCTCGCGGAGGATGTCGAGCCGTTCGGGGACCTCGAAGAGGCCCTTCTTGCTCTTGTTCACCCCCACCGCGACGACGACCTCGTCGAACAGCTGGGCCGCCCGCTCGATGATGTCGAGGTGCCCGTTGGTGGCCGGATCGTAGGAACCGGGACAGACCGCACGCCGCATGGCGCGGACGCTACCGTGCCCGGCCGCCGCCCGCCCGTCCCCCGCGGGGTGGTTCACACCACAGCCGCGTACTCCGCCCAGTACACCGCCGTGTCGCCGTACTTCTTCGCGCGCGAGGGCTCGAAGCCGCCCGGCCAGTCCGGCTCGCCGTCGCGGGCCGCGCGCTCGACGACGACCAGCGCGGACTCCCCCAGCCAGCCGCCCGCGGCCAGCGCGGCGAGCACGCGTCCCAGTGCGGCCGAGTCGACGGCGTACGGCGGGTCGGCCAGCACCAGGTCGAACGGCCGGGGCGCGGGCGCCGCGACCACAGTTTCGACCGCCCCCGGCCGGACTGTGCCGCCCAGTCCCAGAGCCGCGACGTTGCCGCGCAGGACGTCCACCGCGCGCCGGTCGGACTCCACGAACAGGGCGTCCGCGGCGCCGCGGGAGAGGGCTTCGAGACCGAGCGCGCCCGAGCCCGCGTAGAGGTCGAGGACGTGGGCGCCGTCCACCTCGCCGGCCGTCTCCAGGGCGTTGAACAGGGCTTCCCGTACACGTTCCGACGTCGGCCGGGTGCCCTTCGGCGGCACCTTCAGCCGCCGCCCGCCCGCCGTCCCGGCCACGATCCTGGTCACCCCCTGATTGTGCGGGGATGACACGGCGCACTGATGGCCGGGACATTGGTGAACCCGCCGCACCCAACGCGTAGAGTCGTTCTTCGCCCTCGGAGGCGATCCAGAAGCTGTCAAGGAGCCATGCGTGTCGGAACCTCGGGTCAGACGGGCCGAGATCGCCATCGAACAAGCCCACGTCGATCGCGTGTACACCCGTCTGGACGAACTGCGGGCCCAAGCCGAGGCGATGCGCACCAAGGGCTACGAGATCGGCCAGGGCGCGCAGCGCGAGGCGATCTTCGAGCAGGCGTCGATGCTGTTCGAGCGCGACATGATGGTCTACCACGCCAACCAGACGCTCCAGACGCTCGACGCCGAGTACGAAGGCCTTGTCTTCGGCCGCCTCGACGACCGTGAGGGCGAACGCACCTACGTCGGCCGCCTCGGCATCCGCGACGCCGAGTTCGACAACCTCGTGACGGACTGGCGCGCGCCGGCCGCGGCCGCGTTCTACCAGGCCACGGCCGAGGAGCCGATGGACGTCGTGCGGCGGCGCGTGATCCGCTGCTCCGGCCAGAACGTCCTCGACGTCGACGACGACGTCCTGATCGCCGACGCCGTGCCCGAAGACATGCAGATCGTCGGCGAAGGCGCGCTGATGGCCGCGCTGGGGCGCTCGCGCGGCGAGAAGATGCGCGACATCGTCGCGACCATCCAGAAGGAGCAGGACGAGGTCATCCGGGCGCCGTGGCGCGGCGTCACCGAGATCACCGGCGGGCCGGGCACCGGCAAGACGGCCGTCGCGCTGCACCGCGCCGCCTACCTGCTCTACCGCTACCGCCGTCAGCTGGGCGGGGCCGGCGTGCTCGTGATCGGGCCGTCCGGGGTGTTCACGAGCTACATCTCGCGCGTCCTCCCCTCGATGGGGGAGACGAACGTCGAGCTGCGCGCGCTCGGCGAAGTCCTCGACGGCCTCGAGGCGACCCGGCAGGACCCGGCGCCGCTCGCCGCGGTCAAGGGGTCGCTGCGGATGCGGAAGATCCTGCTGCGGGCGCTGCGGGACACCCCGCCGGAGGCGCCCGAGGAGATGCGGATCGTCTACCGCGGCGAGGTCCTGAAGCTGAACGCGCGGGAGCTGGAGAAGGTCCGCCGCAAGGCCCACACGCAGGGCGCGCCGCCGAACCGGTCGCGGATCCGGGCGGCCGAGCTGCTGCTGGACGCGCTCGCGGCGAAGGCCGAGGAGTACGCGAAGGCCGACGGCAAGCCGTTCGAACGGGCGGAGCTGATCACCGACCTGGGCGAGCGGATCGACTTCCACCGGTTCCTGGTCGTGTGGTGGCCGGTGCTGTACCCCGCGCAGATCCTGAAGTGGCTGGGCGAGGAGAAGCGGCTGGCGTCGGTGGCGAAGGGCGTGCTGAACCGGCACGAGATCTCGATGCTGGCCGCGGACCTCGCGGACCGCTCGCGCGGCTGGTCGATCGCGGACGTCGCGCTGCTGGACGAGCTCCGCGTGCTGATCGGGCCGCCGCCGAAGCGGAAGCGCCGCCAGATGATCGAGGTCGAGCCGCAGCGCTCCGGCGGCGCCCCGACCCGGCCCGAGCACTACGACGAGTACTCGCACGTCGTCGTCGACGAGTCCCAGGACCTTTCGCCGATGCAGTGGCGGATGGTCGGCCGACGCGGGAAGTACGCGAGCTGGACGGTCGTCGGCGACCCGGTGCAGAGCTCGTGGCCGGACCCGGCGGAGGCGGCCCAGGCGCGCGACCAGGCGTTCGGCGTGAAGACGGCGCGGCGGCGGTTCACGCTGCGGACGAACTACCGGAACTCGGCGGAGATCTTCGACCTGGCGGCGAAGGTGGTGTCCGGGCACGCGGAGTCGGGCGAGCTGCCGGTGGCGGTCCGCAAGACGGGTGTCGAGCCGGACGTCCGCCCGGTCGAGGCGGCGGGCCTGGCCTCGGCGACCCAGGCGGCGGTGAAGGAGCTGCTGGGCGCGGTCGAGGGCACGGTCGGCGTCATCACGGCGATGGACCGGGTCCCGGAGGTCGCGGGCTGGCTCGCGGACCAGGGTGACGAGCGGCTGAAGGTCGTCGGCAGCCTCGACTCGAAGGGCCTGGAGTACGACGCGGTGGTGCTCGTGGAGCCGAACGACCTGATCACCGAGTCGACGACCGGGCGGCGGGTGCTGTACGTGGCGCTGACCCGGGCGACGCAGCAGCTGACGGTGCTGGCGTCGAACCCGGACTGGCTGCCGAGCTGACCCGAAGAGTCGCGGCCGGACACGCTGAAGGGCTCCTTCGAGGGGCGGGAGGCGGGGTTCCCGTGCCCTTGAAGGAGCCCTTCAGACCCCCGGTGAAATGAACGTCTTCGGACGTGCGGTCCGTCCGAGGCATGTCTAGCCGATCCGGGTTGTTCGGTGTCCGCGCCCGGGCACCGAACAACAACGCCGAACAACTGCTCAGGGGCAGGGTGGCGCGTAGTCGAGGCCGGGGAGGCTCGCCGTCCACTCGGGCTCGGTGATGCGGGGCGCCGTCACCGCGCAGATCCTCGTCGCCGCCCGGCCGGGGTCGGTCTCCCACAGCCGGACCGTCCCATCCGCGACGGTTTCGGCCAGCGTGTGGCCGTCCGGGGCGAACTGGACGACGTAGACGCGGTCGCGCTCCTCGGGCAGCACCGCGTACGGCGCCGCGCTCGCGACGTCCCACAGCCGGACCGTGCGGTCGTAGCTGCCGGACGCCAGCGTGGCGCCGTCCCCGCTGAAGGACACCGACATGACGTTGTCGGCCTGCCCGGCCAGCACCGCCGAAAGCCGCGCGTGGGCCGGGTCGGCCACGTCCCACAGCCGCACCGTGCGGTCCGCGCTCGCGGTCGCGACGTGCTTGCCGTCGGGGCTGTAGGCGACCGAAAAGACCGTGTCCGTGTGCCCTTCGAGCGTCGCCAGCGGCTTCGGCGCGCGCGGCGCCGAGACGTCCCACAGCCGCGCGGTGTGGTCCCAGCCGGCCGTGGCGAGCGTGCGGCCGTCGGGGCTGAAGGCCAGCGTGTGGACGTCGTCCTCGTGGCCCTGCAGCCGCGCGATCTCCACCGGGCGCAGGCGGTCGGCGAGGTCCCAGAGGCGGGCGGTGTGGCCGTCCCCCGCGGTGGCGAGCAGCCGCCCGTCCGGGCTGAACGCGACCGCGTCGACGTCGTCGTGCAGCCGGTTGACCACCACCGGCGGCCCCGGGCGGGCCGGGTCGGTGACGTCCCGCAGCGTCATCGTGTGGTCCCAGCTGCCGGTGGCCAGCGTGCGCCCGTCCGGGCTGAGCGCGACCCCGCAGACCGCGTCGCCGAACCCGCCGATCGTCGCGACCCCGCGCGGCGCGGCCGGGTCGGTGAGGTCGTGCAGCCGCACCACCTCGTCGTAGCCGCCGGTGGCCAGCAGCTTCCCGCCGGCGCCGAAGGCGGCGCGGCACGTCTGCGCCGTGTGCGCGGGGTAGGCGGGCCCGGGCAGGTCCCAGAGCCGGGCAGTCTGGTCGTCGCTGGCCGTGGCGAGCGTGCGGCCGTCCCGGCTGAACACCGCGGAGACGACGGCGCCGGTGTGCCCGGGCAGGGCCGGCAGCTCACGCGGGTGCCGCGGGTCGGCGACGTCCCACCGCCGGGCCGTGCGGTCGAAGCCGGTGGTGGCGAGGGTGCGGCCGTCGGCGGTGAACGCGACCGAGCGGACGATCGCCTTGTGCGCGCCGAGCGACGACAGCTGCGCCGGGTGCCCGGGGTCGGTGACGTCCCAGAGCCGCGCGGTCTGGTCCTGGCTCGCGGTCGCGAGGACGTGCCCGTCGGGACTGAAGGCGACCGAGTGCACGACGTCGGTGTGCCCGGTCGCGACCCCGAGCTGGCGCCGCGAGGCGACGTCCCAGATCCGCGCGGTCTTGTCGGCCGACGCGGAGGCGAGCAGCTTGCCGTCGGCGCTGAAGGCGAGGTTGTTGACGTACGACGTGTGCCCGGTCAGCTCCCCCGCCGGCCGCGGGCGCCCGGGGCCGGTGGTGTCGTAGAGCCGCAGCGTGCCCTCGACGTCGCCGGTCGCGAGCAGCGGGCCCACCGGGCTGAAGGCGACCGCGTACGCCTTGCCTTCGTGCTGCTCGACGACGGCGCCGGGGCCCGGCCGCGCCGGGTCGGTGACGTCCCAGACGCGGACAGTCCCGTCGAAGCCCGCGGTCGCGACGCTGCGGCCGTCGGCCGCGAAGGCGACGGAGTTGACGTTGCCGGTGTGCCCGGACAGGACGCCCAGCGGCGCCGGGTGGTGCGGGTCGTGGACGTCCCACAGCCGCGCGGTGCCGTCCCAGCTGGCCGTGGCGAGGACTCGGCCGTCCGGGCGGAGGGCGACGGTGTTGACCCGGCCGGTGTGCCCGGTGAGCCGGGTCGCGTACGGCGTCGCGGCCACGCCGAGGACGCTGCTGCGGGCGTCGGCGCTCGGGTCGAGGCGGTACGCGGCGAGCGCGAGCTGCGCGGCCAGCGCGGGGTTGGTGGCCCGCATGGCCAGCGCCTGGCCGGCGACCTTCTGGGCGAGGGCGCTGTTGCGCTGGTCGGTGGCCGTGGTCTCGGCGCGCACGGCGTAGACGGACGCGGTCACGGCGACGAGCAGCAGCACCGCCAGCAGCGCGACGAGCTGCCGCAGCCGCCGCGTCCGGCGCCGGTCGCGGTCCTGCTCGGCGTGCTCGACGGCGAGGCTCGCGTCGAGGAACCGCCGTTCCCGCCGGGACAGCGCGGTCTCCTGGCGCGCGGCCCACTCCCGCGCGATGGCCAGCCGGGTGCCGCGGTAGAGCCAGCCCGGGTCCTCCTCGACCGACTCCCAGGCGTCGGTCGCCTCGGTGAGCTGCCGGTGCACCCGCAGGCCCTCGCGGTCCTGGGTCAGCCACTCCCGCAGGCGCGGCCAGCCGCGGATGAGGGCCTCGTGCGCGATCTCGATGCCGGTGTCGTCGAGGGTGACCAGCCGCGCGGCGGCCAGCTCGCCGAGCACGACGGCGGTGTCCTCGTCGTCGGTGTCGACCTCGGCGCGGCTGATCCGGCGCTTCGTGTCTTCGGTGCCTTCGCCGAGCGCGGTCATCCGGAGGAAGATCTGCCGCGCGAGCCGCTGCTGCCGGGCCGAGAGCTTCGCGAAGGTGCCTTCGGACGTCTGCGCGATGGCCCGCTCGATCCCGCCGCTGGACTCGTAGCCGGCCAGGGTGAGCGTGGTCCCGCGGCGGCGGCGCCACGTCTCCAGCAGCGCGTGCGAGAGCAGCGGGAGCACCCCGGGCTGGCCGGTGGCGTCGGCGACGAGCCGGGAGACCAGCGCGTTCTCGACGCGGTAACCGGCGTCGACGGCCGGGCGCGAGATCGCCTGGCGGAGCTCCTCGGTGGTCATCGGGCCGACCAGGACCTGCGCGTCCTGCATGGCCTCGGCGAGCTCGGCGTGGCGTGCGCAGTGGGTGTAGAAGTCGGTGCGGATGCCGAGGACGACCTGCGCGCGGCTGCCGGGCTCGGTGGTCGCGGTGACCAGCGCGGCCAGGAAGCGGGCGCGCTCCTGCTCGTCCTGGCAGAGCGTGAAGACCTCTTCGAACTGGTCCACGACCAGTACGACGTCGGTGTCGTCGGCTTCGGCCAGCTGGCGGGCGGCCAGGCCGAGGTTGCGCGGGTGCGCGGCGAAGTCGTCGAGCAGCGCTCCGGGAGCGACGCCGAGGGCGGCGGCGAACTTCACCGCGCACTCCTGCAGCGGCCGGGCGCCCGGGGTGAGCAGGACCACCGGGCCCTTCACGGCGGGCAGCAGGCCGGCCCGCAGCAGGGACGACTTCCCCGAGCCGGACGCGCCGAGGACGGCGAGAAAACGTTGTCCCGAAAGGCGGGCGACGAGCTTTTCGACGAGCCGTTCCCGGCCGAAGAATCGACCCGCGTCAGCTGAGGTGAATGCGGCCAGCCCGACGTAAGGCGGAATTTCCCCGGCTTGGGGCTCGGCCGGTGAATCGGCACCGCCCCCGCCCGGATCTTCGGCGACGACGTGCCAGCGTTCCTCCCATTCACCGGGCACCCCGCCACAGGCCCGCACGTAGGCCAAAGTGACCGCCAGGCTGGGGAGTTTGCGCCCGCCGGCGGCTTCCGAAAGCGTCCCGGCCGAGTAGTGCGCGCGCCGGCCGAGCTCGCGGTAGGTCGGATTCCCGGCGCTCTCGCGCAAACGCCGGAGATCGGCGGCGAATTCGATCAGCAGATCGTCCCCGGGATCCAAGGGGCGCTCCGGACGCGGCACCTCGTCCTCCTGTTTCCGCCGGATTTTCCGCGCCCACCGTATCGGGTCACCCGCACCCCGCGTGGCCGATCGACCCGGACGGGCGTGAAGATCATCACCGGCGTCCGGGAAGCATCCGCGGCACCGGGGCGTTGGACCCGGTTGTGAGCTCACTGCCTGACGTGCCGCTGTCCGTGCTCGACCTGTCCCCCGTGTCCGAGGGGAACACCGTCGGCGAGACCCTGCGCCACACCCTCGACCTCGCCCGCCACGCCGAGCGGCTGGGCTACCACCGCTACTGGCTGGCCGAGCACCACAACATGCCCGGCATCGCCAGCTCGGCGACGGCCGTGCTGATCGGCCACGTCGCCGGCGCGACCGAGCGGATCCGCGTCGGCTCGGGCGGCGTCATGCTGCCCAACCACGCGCCGCTGGTGGTCGCCGAGCAGTTCGGGACGCTCGAGGCGTTCCACCCGGGCCGCATCGACCTCGGCATCGGCCGCGCGCCCGGCACCGACCAGCGGACGGCGCTGGCCCTGCGCGGGCCGGGCGGGCTGTCCGCGGAGAACTTCCCCCAGCACCTGCAGGAGCTGATCGGCTACTTCACCCATTCGGAGGCCCGCGGGGTCAACGCCGTGGTGGCCGAGGGCAACCAGCCGCCGGTGTGGCTGCTCGGCTCGAGCGGCTTCAGCGCCCAGCTCGCCGGGCGGCTCGGGCTGCCGTTCTCCTTCGCGCACCACTTCGCCGCCGAGAACACGATCCCGGCCGTGCAGCTCTACCGGGAGAACTTCCAGCCGTCCGAGGTGCTCGCCGAGCCGCACGTGATGCTCGGGGTGTCCGTGGTCGCCGCGGAGACCGACGAGCGCGCGAAGTTCCTGGCCGGGCCGTCCGGCCTGACGTTCCTCAGCCTCCGCCGCGGCCGCCCGATCGCGCTGCCGACGCCGGAGGAGGCCGCGGAGTACCCGTACACGGAGATGGACCGCGCGTTCCTCGCCGACCGCTTCGGCTCGAGCATCATCGGCTCCCCCGAGACGGTCCACAAGGGACTGGAGCAGCTCCTCGCCGACACCGGCGCGAACGAGCTGATGATCACGACGATGGTCCACGGCCACGCGGACCGCGTCCGCTCCTACGAGCTGATCGCCGGCCTCAAGTCCTGACCGTGAGAACGCCGGCACGCGTGACCAGAGGGTCGGCACGCGTGCTTGAAGGGTCGACACGGCGCGGCTCACCCTGCTGCGGCGTGTCGACCTCCTGATCACGCGTGTCGACCCTCCGGACACGCGTGCCGACCCTTCCGGCACGCACGCCGGTGAGCGGGAATAGACAGGTCCGGCTTCCGGGGCGGGAATTTCTTTTCCTCCGTTGACAACAAGATCGGGCCCGGTTGTCAGTCCCGGACAAGAAATGCGCGGTTACCCGCTCGTGACCGCGTGATCGTGCTCAAGTTCTTGTCTCCCAGCATGGCCGTGGTTAGCGTACCGACCAGTAGGAAACGGCACGGTGACCCCCGAGACCGTGAATGGCCGACAATTGTTACCCCGTTCGGACCATTTCCCTTTGCTCGACTCGGGTGTATTCGGCGTGCCGTCGAAACCGCTGGGGAGGCACACGAATGGCCGAACGGACGACGACGGCGTCGTTCCCCGGGGCCGCCGCGCTGCGGCAGACCGGGCGGCTCTACGGGCTCGGGCTGGACGTCGTCCGGCTGACGTTCCGGCGCCCGTTCCAGCTGCGTGAGCTGATCCAGCAGTTCTGGTTCATCGCGAGCGTCTCGATCCTGCCGACGGCACTGGTGTCCATCCCGTTCGGCGCGGTGATCGCGCTGCACATCGGGTCGCTGACCACGCAGATCGGCGCGCAGTCCTTCACCGGCGCGGCGAGCGTGCTCGCGATCATCCAGCAGGCCAGCCCGATCGTCACCGCGCTGCTCATCGCCGGCGCCGGCGGCAGCGCCATGTGCGCCGACCTCGGCGCGCGCACCATCCGCGAAGAGATCGACGCGATGGAGGTGCTCGGCGTCTCGCCGGTCCAGCGGCTGATCGTGCCGCGGGTGCTCGCCGCCATGGGCGTCGCGGTCTTCCTCAACGGCATGGTCAGCGTCGTCGGCGTGCTCGGCGGTTACTTCTTCAACGTGATCATGCAGCACGGCACGCCCGGCGCCTACCTGGCGAGCTTCTCCGCCCTCGCCCAGCTGCCCGACCTGTGGATCAGCGAGATCAAGGCGCTCATCTTCGGGTTCGTCGCCGGGGTCGTCGCGGCCTACCGCGGGCTGAACCCCAAAGGCGGGCCGAAGGGTGTCGGCGACGCGGTCAACCAGTCCGTGGTCATCACGTTCCTGCTCCTGTTCGTGCTGAACCTGGTGCTCACCACCGTGTACCTGCAGCTCGTGCCGCCCAAGGGGAGCTGAACGTGACAACCACGGAAGTCCCCAGGACCACGCGGGTCCGTGAAGCCGTCGACCGCCGGTTCGGTTTCCTCGACACGCTCGGCGACCAGATCCTGTTCTTCCTCCGCGCGATCGCGTGGACGCCGCGCGCGCTGCGCCGCTACCTGCGCGAGGTCGTCCGGCTGCTGGCCGAAGTGAGCTTCGGCAGCGGGGCGCTCGCCGTCATCGGCGGCACGATCGGCGTGATGATCGGGATGACCGTCGCCACCGGCACGGTCGTCGGGCTGCAGGGGTACTCCGCGCTCAACCAGGTCGGCACGTCGGCGTTCGCCGGGTTCGTCTCCGCCTACTTCAACACCCGCGAGATCGCGCCGCTCGTGAGTGGCTTGGCCCTGTCCGCCACCGTCGGCTGCGGCTTCACCGCCCAGCTCGGCGCGATGCGCATCTCCGAGGAGATCGACGCGCTGGAGGTCATGGGCATCCCGAGCGTCCCGTACCTGGTGACGACCCGGGTGATCGCCGGGTTCCTCGCCGTCATCCCGCTCTACGCGATCGGCCTGCTCTCGAGCTACCTCGCCTCGCGGCAGATCACCGTCTGGTTCTTCGGCCAGTCCGCGGGCACCTACGACCACTACTTCCTGCTGTTCCTGCCCCCCGGCGACGTGCTCTGGTCGTTCGGGAAGGTGCTCGTGTTCAGCGTCGTCGTGGTCCTGGCCCACTGCTACTACGGCTTCCGCGCGAGCGGCGGCCCGGCCGGTGTCGGGGTCGCCGTGGGCCGCGCGGTGCGCACCGCGATCGTCGCGATCAGCATCATCGACTTCTTCCTGAGCCTGGCCATCTGGGGCGCGACGACCACCGTGCAGGTGGCGGGATGAGACGGGAAACCCGCCGCAAGGCCGGGGTCCGCACCGCCGGGGTGCTGTTCCTGGTGGTGCTGGGCGTGCTCGTGACGCTCTCCATCAAGGTGTACGACAAGGACTTCGTCAGCACGGTCCCGGTGACGCTCAAGGCGAGCCGGATCGGCAACCAGCTCTCGGCGGGCGGCCAGGTCAAGGCCCGCGGGGTGCTCGTCGGCGAGATCCGTGACGTCCGCGCGACACCGGAGGGCGCCGAGATCGCGCTCGCGCTGGAGCCGGACAAGGTGGACATGCTGCCGCGCAACGTCTCCGCGCTGCTCGTGCCCAAGACGCTCTTCGGCGAACGGTACGTCCAGCTGTCCATTCCGGACGGCGTGAAGGACACCCACCTCGTCGCGGGCGACGTCATCAACCAGGACCGGTCGGCGAACGCGATCGAGCTGGAACGGGTCTTCGACAACCTGCTGCCGCTGCTCAAGGCCGTCCAGCCGCAGAAGCTCGCGACGACGCTGACCGCGGTGTCGACGGCGTTGCAGGGCCGCGGCGAACAGATCGGCGAAACCCTTTCCACCGCGGCGGACTACCTGAAGGACTTCACCCCGCAGCTGCCGAACTTCACCCAGGACGTCCGCGACCTCGCCTCGGTTTCCCGGCTGTACGGCGACATCGCGCCCGACCTGCTGGACGCGCTCACCGACTCGGCGGTCACGCTGAACACGGTGCACGACAAGGCGGCCGACCTCGCCACGGTGTACCAGCAGGTGACGAGCTCCGCGGGTGAGGTGGAGAAGTTCTTGAGCCGCAACAAGAACAACATCATCGCCCTCTCGGCCGACAGCCGCGCGGCGCTCGAAGTCGCCGCGGAGTACTCCCCCAGCTTCCCCTGCACCCTCAAGGCGATGGACGCGCTGCGCGAGCCGGTCGACGAGGCGCTGGGCAAAGGCACGAACCAGCCCGGCATGCACGCCCGGATCACCGTCACCCAGGCGCGCGGCAAGTACGTGCCCGGCAAGGACGACCCCATGATCCCGTCGGCCGGCGGTGGCCCGCGCTGCTACCCGAGCGGCGTCTCCCCGACGACCGGCACCGCCGCCGTCGCGCCCGGCGCGCCCCAGCACCCGCTGGTCACCGGCACGCGGGACGACCTCGGCGTCGCGAACTCGCCCCAGGAGCGGGAGCTGCTCGCCACGGTGCTCGCGCCGCAGCTGGGTGTGCCCGCCGGCCAGGTCGCGGACTGGAGCAGCGTGCTCGTCGGCGCGCTCTACCGCGGCACGGAGGTGACGCTCAAGTGAGGAAGTTCGCCGCCCCGCTGGTCAAGAGCCTGATCTTCATCCTGGTCACCACCGCCGCGACCGTGCTGCTCGCGGTCTCCATCGCCAACACCGGCGTCGGCCGGACCGACCTCTACGGCGCGATGTTCACCGACGCGACGTCGTTGAACGTCGGGGACGACGTCCGGATCTCCGGGGTCCGCGTCGGGCAGGTCGAGGAGCTCGAGATCGCCGACCACAGCCTCGCGCACGTCCGGTTCTCCCTCGACGAGGGCCGGCAGCTGCCCGCCGACGTCGGCGCGGTCATCAAGTACCGCAACATGGTCGGCCAGCGCTACGTCGCCCTCGAACGCGGCGCCGGTGGCAAGGGCACCCTCCCGGTCGGCGGCGAGATCCCGCTGGAGCGCACCACCCCGGCGCTCGACCTGACCGACCTCTTCAACGGCTTCAAGCCGCTGTTCCAGGCGCTCTCGCCGACCGACGTCAACCAGCTCTCCGGCGAGATCGTCCAGGTGCTGCAAGGGGAAGGCGGCACGGTCGAGGAGCTGCTCGCGCACACCGGCTCGCTGACCTCGACGCTGGCGAGCCGCGACCAGCTCATCGGCGAGGTGATCACCAACCTCAACCACGTGCTCGGCACGGTGAACAGCAAGGGAACCGCGCTGACGACGTTGATCTCGACCCTGCGGGAGCTGGTCTCGGGCCTGGCCTCGGACCGGACCGTGATCGGCGACGCGATCGGCGGCCTGGCCGACCTGTCGACGGCGACCGCCGGCCTGCTCGGCGACGTGCGGACGCCGTTGAAGGACAGCATCACCGGCCTCGACCGCGTCTCGCAGAACCTCGCGGACGCGAAGACCCTGCCGGGCCTCGAGCAGACCCTGAGCACCCTGCCGGAAAAGCTCAACGGCCTCGGGCGGATCGCCTCCTACGGCTCGTGGATGAACTTCTACCTGTGCAGCGCCACTCTGCAGACCACGCCCCCGCGCGGGACGCCCGTCACGGCGGAGAGGTGCGGCGCGTGAAGTCCTTCAAGGAACGCAACCCGATCGTCCTCGGCGCCGCCGGGAGCCTGGTGCTGGCCGCGCTGCTGACCGTGACGTTCAACTACGACAACCTGCCGATCGTCGGCGGCGGCACCACCTACCGCGCCGAGTTCTCCGAGGCGGCCGGGCTGCAGACCGACGACGAGGTCCGCGTCGCCGGCATCAAGGTCGGCGAGGTCCGCGACGTCGAGCTGGCCGACGACCACGTGCTCGTCACCTTCCGCGTGAAGAACGCCTGGGTCGGCGACCGGACGTCGGCGGAGATCCGGATCAAGACGCTGCTGGGCCGCAAGTTCCTCGCGCTCAAGCCGACCGGCGACGGCGTGCAGGACCCGGACCAGGCGATCCCGCGCAACCGGACGGTCACGCCCTACGACGTCACCGAGGCGTTCAACGGCCTCGCGAACACCGCCGGCCAGATCGACACCACGCAGCTGGCCGACAGCTTCACCGCGATCAGCGACACGTTCCGCAACGCCCCGGCGCACGTCCGCACCGCGCTGGACGGGCTCTCGGCGTTGTCGAAGACGGTGTCCTCCCGCGACGACCAGCTCGCCGAGCTGCTGGCCAACGCCAAGAAGATCACCACCACGCTGGCGGACTCCAACGAGGACTTCGAGCAGCTGCTCTCCGACGGCAACCTGCTGCTGGGCGAGCTCGACCGCCGCCGCCAGGCCATCCACGACCTGCTGACCGGCGCGCAGGCGCTCGCCACGCAGCTGTCCGGGCTGGTCGCGGACAACACCGGCGCGCTGAAGCCGGCGTTGAGCCAGCTGAACACCGTGACCGACCTGCTGACGCGGCAGAACGACAACCTCGCCAAGAGCCTCGCCGCCGCCGGGCCGTACTTCCGGCTGGCGAACAACGCGCTCGGCAACGGCCGCTGGCTCGACTCCTACCTCTGCGGTCTGCTGCCCGAAAACCGCGACCCCTGCGTGCCGCCGAAGCAGTCGGGAGCCCCGAAGTGAACGCGACCCGCACCTCCCGGTTCCTCGCCGTGGCCCTCGTCACGGCGCTGGTCGTCGTGGCCGCGCTGTGGTGGATCTTCTCCGGCACCGGGCTCGACCGCGCGACCGTGCTCTTCTCGCGCGCGGTCGGGGTCTACAGCGGCTCCGACGTCCGGCTGCTCGGCGTCCGGATCGGCCAGGTCGAGTCGGTGACCCCGCGCGGCGAGCAGGTCGAGGTGACGCTGACCTACGACGGCTCCGCGCCGATCGCCGCCGACACCGACGTCGTCGTGATCGCGCCCAGCGTGGTCGCCGACCGGTACGTCCAGTTCTCGAAGCCCGCGCGCGGCGGGCCGCGGCTGGTCGACAACGCCACCATCGGCGTCGACCGCAGCGCGACCCCGGTCGAGCTGGACGAGCTGTACGCCAGCCTGGACTCGCTCACCAAGGCCCTCGGGCCGGACGGCGCGAACAAGAACGGCGCGCTGTCGGACCTGCTGAAGACCGGCGCCCGCAACCTGCAGGGCAACGGGACCGCGTTCAACGACTCGGTCAAGCAGCTCGCCGAGCTGGCCCGGACGCTGGCCGGCAACTCCGGCGACCTGTTCACGACGGTCCGGGAGCTGCAGCAGTTCACCAGCATGCTGGCCGCCAACGACAACCAGGTCGCGCAGGTCAACCAGCAGCTCGCGGCGGTGTCCGGCACGCTGTCGGCCAACCGTGACGAGCTGGCGTCCGCGCTGCGCTCGCTCGGCAGCGCGCTCGGGGACATCCAGGGGTTCATCAAGGACAACCGCGCGCTGATCAAGTCCAATGTGGACAAGCTGGCGGTGACCACGCAGACCCTCGTCGACCAGCGCGCGTCGCTGGCCGAGACCCTGGAGACCGCCCCGCTGGCCGCGACGAACGTGCTCCAGACGGTCGACCCCGCCACCGGCGCGCTGCAGAGCCGCACCGACCTGCTCGACTACCTGCCGCTGCCGGTGACCGGGTCCGTCTACACGAACGAGACGGGCGGGAAATGAGACCACTGCGACGCATCGCCGCCCTCGCCGCCGGCTGCTGCCTGGTGCTGACCGCCTGTTCCGGCGAGTTCAAAGGCGTCTACGACCTGCCGCTGCCCGGCGGCGCGGACGTCGGTGACCACCCGTACCACGTGACCGTCCAGTTCGCCGACGTCCTCGACCTGGTGCCGCAGGCCGCGGTGAAGGTCGGCGACGTCCCGGTCGGGCGCGTGGAGACCATCCGCCTCGGCGCGGACGGCTGGACCGCGGAGGCCGTCGTCGAGGTCAACGGCGACGTCGTGCTGCCCGCCGACGCCGTCGGGCGGCTGCGGCAGTCCAGCCTGCTCGGGGAGAAGTTCGTCGAGCTCGCCGCCCCGGACGGCGCGGCTTCACCTTCACCGCAGACCGCGCGGCTGGCCGACAACGCCGTGATCCCGGTGTCGCGCACCAACCGCAACCCCGAGTTCGAAGAGGTCTTCGGCGCGCTTTCGCTGCTGCTCAACGGCGGCGGCATCGGGCAGCTGCAGACGATCAACCGCGAGCTGTCCAAGGTGATGACCGGCAACGAGACGCAGATCCGCTCGTTCCTCTCCGGGGTCAACACCCTCACCACCGAGCTGGACACGCACCGCCAGGACATCACCGCGGCCCTCGAAGGCGTCAACCGGCTCGCGACCACGCTCGCCGACCGCGACCGGCAGGTGTCCGGCGCGCTGACCGACCTCACGCCGGGCCTGCGCACCCTGACCGACCAGCGCACCCAGCTCGTGGTGATGCTCCAGTCGCTCGACGACCTCTCCGGCGTCGCCACCGACGTCATCCACAAGAGCCGGGCCGACCTGGTGGCCGACCTGACCGCGCTGGCGCCGATCCTGCACCGGCTCGCCGACGCCGGGGCGTCGCTGCCGAAGTCGCTGGAGATCCTGCCGTCCTTCCCGTACACCGACGCGGTCATCCCGGCGATCAAGGGCGACTACCTCAACGTCTACGCGTCGGTGATCCCGGCGTCCGGGGTCCCGCTGCCGCCGCCCGGCGAAGGCGTCCCGCCCGGCCTGCCGACCCTGCCGCTGCCGGCCAGCGGAGTCACGACGTCGGGAGGGCGCTGATGCTGACCACCCGGATCCGCGTCCAGGTCATCGCGTTCGTGGTGATCTCGCTGGTCACGGTCGCGTTCGTCGGCGCGAACTACGCCGGCATCGGCCGGCTCTTCGGCGGCAGCGGCTACACCGTCAAGCTGGAGCTCGCCGAAGGCGGTGGCATCTTCACCAACGGCGAGGTGACCTACCGCGGCGTCGCCGTCGGGCGGATCGGCGAGCTGCGGCTCACGCCGTCCGGGATGGAGGCCGACCTCGTCATCGACGGCTCGGCCCCGCCGATCCCGGCGAACGCCCAGGCCGTGGTGGCGAACCGGTCCGCGGTCGGCGAGCAGTACGTCGACCTGCAGCCGCGGACCGCCGACGGGCCCTACCTGGCCGCCGGCGCGGTCATCCCGCGGGAGAAGACCACGCTGCCGATGCCGGTGCAGCACCTGCTCGGCGACCTCGACTCGCTGACCGCGTCGGTGCCGACCGGCGACCTGCGCACGGTCGTCGACGAGCTCGACAACGCGCTGCGCGGCACCGGCCCGGACCTGCAGGTGCTGCTCGACACCGCGACCTCGTTCACCAAGGACGCGTCGGCCAACCTGCCGCAGACCACGAAGCTGATCGACGACGGCACGACCGTGCTGCGGACGCAGCTGGATTCGGCGGCCGAATGGCGCGCGTTCACCAGCAACGCCAAGCTCTTCGCCGCACAGCTGTCCGATTCGGACGGTGACCTGCGGCGGTTGATCGCCACCGCGCCGCCGGCCGCGACCGAGCTCGGCACCCTGCTGAAGGAGACCGACCCGGGGCTGCCGATCCTGCTGGCGAACCTGCTCACCACGTCGCAGGTGTTCCAGGCCCGCACCGGCCAGCTGGAACAGCTGCTCGTCTCGACGCCGAAGGCGGTCGCGGCGGCGTCGACGGTCTTCGGCGGGCACGAAGGCAACCTCGGCATGGCGCTGACGTTCTACGACCCGGTCCCCTGCCGGGCCGGGTACGAGGGCACGCAGTACCGGCCGAGCACGGACACCTCGCCGCTGCCGTTCAACACCGGCGCGTCGTGCACGCTCGCCAAGGGTGACGAGACGTCGGTGCGCGGCTCGCAGAACACGGCGCACCCGCCAGTGCCGCCCGCGGCGGTGCCCGGCTCGGGATCCCCGCTGACCTTTTCGGCAGGCCGGCCGGTGTCCCCGACCCTCGAGGAGATGCTGTGGCTGGGAAAGTGAAGTGGCCGCTGCGGGCCGCCGTGGCCGCGGTGGTCGTCACCGCCGCGTTCGCGGCCTGGGCGGGGATCGGCTGGTACCGCGCCGCGCACAGCGACACGCTGACCTACGGGACCGCCCGCGACGAGGCGCTGGCCAGTGGCCGTGAGCTGGTCGCGCGGCTGTGCACCCTGGACTACCACCAGCTCGACCAGGGGCTGGCGCAGTGGCTCGACGCGTCGACCGGGCCGCTGCACGACCGGCTGGCCCACACCGACGACACCACCAAGAAGACCCTCACCCAGGACGCGACGGTGTCGACCGGCAAGGTCCTGGACGCCGCGCTGAGCGAGCTGGACGAGCACGCGGGCACCGCGAAGCTGCTTGCGTCAGTGGAGATCACCGCGCTGAAGGAAGGGGTCGCGCCGGCGACCAAGCGCAACCGGTTCGCCGCGGGGCTGACCCGGACCGACGGCGGCTGGAAGCTCAGCGCCCTCGACGAGCTGCCGGTGGGGGCGAGATGAGCACCGACGCGCTGCCGAGCACGGAAGAAGAAGCCGAAGTGACGGCCGAGGAGGTCGTCGAGACGGCGCCGCGGCGCCGTCTGCTGCTGCCGCTGCTGATCGCCGTTTCGGTGCTGCTGGCCGCCGCGGGTGTCGCGTTCACGCTGGCGGCGCGCTCGGCGGCGGACGCCCCGGCCGCGGCCAACCACGCGCTCACCGACGTCGGGGGCACGGCCGACGTCACCTCGGCGGTGACGCTGGCGCTCAACCGGATCTTCTCCTACTCCTACGACAAGACCGAGGTCACCGAACAGGCCGCGCGCGAGGTCCTGCGCGGCGAAGCGCTCACCACCTACGACCGGCTGTTCGCCCAGGTGAAAGAAAAAGCACCGGCCCAGAAACTGGTGCTGACGACACGGGTGACGTCGTCCGCGGTGCAGGAGCTGCGAGACGGGCACGCCCGCCTTCTCGTGTTCCTGGACCAGGCAGCCACCCGCGCCGACAACAATTCCAGCAGTTCCGCGGCCGCGCAGCTTTCGGTGACCGCGGAACGTGAGGGCAATGCTTGGAAGATTACCGGGCTGACGCCCCGCTGACCCCGTTTTCCCCACCGCTGCACAATTCGAAGGAGAGTTGGCATGCCTGTTTTGTCGCGCACTCGGAAGAACGGCCGCAAATGGGCTCGCGCGGCCGCGGTCACGGCGGTCGCCGGCGTCGCGCTGAGCGTCGTCACCGCGGTGCCCGCGTCGGCCGACGTGGTCGAGATCCCGGTGGGCTACACCGTCACCGGCAGCACGGTCGTGAAGAAGACCGGCAGCGCGATGGCGCTCGGCCCCGGCAACCTCGACGGCGCCCTGGTCATCGACGACCAGACCGGCTCGGTCGGCCTGCGGGCGAACCTGAGCCTGCCGCCGTCGCAGGCGAACATCTCGCTGGCGTCGGGCATCTTCCGGATCAAGGCGAAGGTCAAGATCACCCCGACCGGCCCGGCCACGGGCACGATCGCCGACGGCACGCTGACCACGCACGCCCAGGCCAACATGGAGATCTACGACATCTGGGCCGGCGTGGTCGTCCCGGTCATCCCGATCCCGACGGTGCCGGGCAGCTGCAAGGCCAGCAAGCCGCTCGACCTCGACCTGACGGCCAAGGACGTCGACATCTTCGGCCCGAAGATCACCGTCACCGGCACCTACACCATCCCGGACTTCAAGAACTGCTTCATCGCCGACCTGGCACTGGGCGCGCTGGTGTCCGGGCCGGGCAACACGATCTCGCTGGACCTGGCGGCCAAGACCGACGGCTGAGCCGGACACGGAACGAGGGGCGCACCAGCCGGTGCGCCCCTCTTTCCGTGCCTGGTCAGCAGGGTGCGGAGGGATCTTCCTTGAGCGCCACGGTGAAGCGGTCACCGGCGGAGACGGAGAGGAACGGCCCGCAGAGACCCCAGCCGACCGGGTCGCCTTCGGTCACGTCGTTCGACCCCCACGCGACGTAGTCCCCGTTGCTCTTGAGCGCGAAGTTGAAGGTCCACCCCGCCTCGATCGCGACGACGTCCGAGAGTGCCGCTTCGGGCACTTCGGCCTGGTGGTTGTCGTTGCGGCCCCAGGCGATGACCCGGCCGTCCTTCAGGGCGAGACTGTGCTGGTGACCGGCGGAAACGGCGGTGACCCCCGACGTCGCGTCGGCCGGGACGTCGGTCTGGCCGTGGTCGTCGGCGCCCCACGCGAGCACCGCGCCGCCCTTGATCGCCAGGCTGTGGTCACCCCCGGCGGAGATCGCGGTGACCCCCGACGTCGCCGCGGCCGGGACGTCGGTGCGCAGGCCCCAGCTCACCACGCGCCCGCCGGCCTTGAGCGCGAGGTTGTGCATCGCGCTGGTCGAGATGGCGACCACGCCGGACTTCGCCTCGGCCGGCACGTCCGTCTGGCGGTACCAGTCGTTTCCCCAGGCCAGGACGCCACCGTTCTTGAGCGCCAGCTCGTGGCCCCAGCCCGCGGCGATCGCGCTGACCCCGGACAGCGCCGCCTCGGGCACCTCCGTCTGGCCGAAGTTGTTGTCGCCCCACACCAGGACCTGACCGGCCTTGAGCCCCATCGCGTCCATGCCGCCCATGGAGACGACGCTCATCCCCTCGGCCGCCTCCGGGGGCGGGCCCAGGATGTAGTTCGAGAACCCCCATTCCACGACGCCGCCGACACCGGGCGCCTGCGCGGAAGCGGACGCCGCCGACACCACCGGCACCGCCGCCAGAGTCACGGCGAGCAGCACGGTGGCCCGGCGGGGAGTGGTGCGGAAACGGAGGGCCACGGCATCCTCTTTC
The DNA here is from genome assembly GCF_055583645.1 of Amycolatopsis sp. NPDC104587. Taxonomy (NCBI): domain Bacteria; kingdom Bacillati; phylum Actinomycetota; class Actinomycetes; order Pseudonocardiales; family Pseudonocardiaceae; genus Amycolatopsis; species Amycolatopsis sp. NPDC104587. The sequence continues at coordinate 243,504 of NZ_JBVJNO010000008.1, read as the reverse complement.
GCTGAATCGATTCCCGCGGTCGCGGTACGCGCGTGGTATCGATACTAACCCGGACAACCGCCGATCGGGACCCCGCGAAGTATTTGTCACCATCGCACCAAGGTCATCACATCGCTACTCCGGAGTTGACAAGAACCCACCTCGGCAAAGGCCGGTGGAAACCGACCACGTGACATCCTTGTTGCGCAACCGACTGGCGAGTAACCTCATTTATCACAGCCTCTCGCGAGGGTTAGGGCTGGACCAGGGAAAAACCCGGGGGAATTCGCGGTACCCGTTCGGTCCGCGGGGCGCGTGGGCAGCGCCCGCCCGAGACGTCAACTGGATGATCGAAGGAGATTGACAGTCATGACCCGACTCAGGAACCTGTCCCTCAAGGCAGCGACGACCGTGGCCGCCGTCAGCGCGTTCGGCATGGTGCTGACCGGCGTGGCGTCGGCCGCCACCACCTACAACGCGGGCGCCACCTACCGGTGCACGTTCCCCGGCATCCCGCAGCAGGACGTGGGCATCACCGCGTTCCTCACCGGCCCGGACTCGATCGTCCACGGCGGCACCGCCGTGCCGACCGGCGTCGGCGGCACCGCGACGATCTCCGCCGCGGTCCACTCGCTGCTGACCGCCGTGGGCTACGACGGCATCCGCGGCACGGCGACCGTCCCGGTCACCGCCGCGCGCGGCTCGGTCTCCGGACCGGCGAGCGGCCTGAACATCCCGCAGGTCATCTACCCGACCGGTGGACCGATCACGGTGAACATCAGCCAGGTGGCTTCCTCGTCGATCCCCACCTACACCGCTCCGGCGACCGCGGGCAGCGACACGCTGTCGCTCGGCACGCCGATCACCGCGGCGCTGCAGTTCCACAAGGCGTCCAACAACACCTGGTCGAACTACGCCATGACCTGCACCCCCAAGGTGACCAGTCCGGCGCAGAACTTCGCGTTCTCGCCGAACTTCGTCATCACGTGATCGGCTGCGTGTAGCACCACCGTAGGGATGGCCGGGGCCCCGGCCATCCCTACGGCTCGTTTTCCCGCGGCAGGAGACAGGAGCACGGCATGGCCCCACGGCTGACCCGGCGGACGGCGACCCACGGCGCGCTCGCGCTGGTGTGCGCGGTGTCGGTCACCACCGGCGCACTCACCGGGACGGGGTCCGCCGCGCCCGGGGCGCCCGATCCGGACGCCGGGAGGGGCGGCCGCGACGTCACGAAGACGGTCACGGCGTCCTGCCCCTTCGCCGGTCCCGTGGGGCCGCTGAAGCTCGCGGTGAAGACCACCGCGTCCCTGCCCGCTTCGATGACCGTCGGCAAGCCCGCGACGATCACCGAGCTGTCCGTGGCGTTCTCGCTGCCGCGCGCCGCCGCGCAGCAGCTGCTCGGCGCCGCGAGCACTCTCGAGGGTGGGCTGACCTTCCAGCTGCTGCTGGAGCAGGGAAAGGTCAAGGACGCGCTGGCGGTCCCGATGACCATCGCCGCCACCGGGCTGCCCGCCGACGGCGACCTGCCGCTGGTCGCGACCGGGAAGCTGCCCGCGTTTTCGCCGTCCACCGCCGGGATCATGCGGATCCGGCTGACCGCGCCGAAGCTCGCGCTGGGCCCGACGGGCGCGCCGCCGGACCGGCCCGCCGAGCAGGTGGCCTGCACCGCCGACGGCGGCCAGGACCTCGCCCTCGGCTCGATCGCCGTGCTGGCGGCCACCGCGCCGCCGGCCGGGAAACCCGCGCCGGACAAGAAGTCCACCCCGGCACCGCGGCCGAACGGCTCGCAGAAGCACTCGCTGCTGGACGACGAGCCGCCGCCGGACGACAACGTCACGCTGATCCTGCCGTTGCAGCCGAACCAGATCGACAACACCGCGTCGGTCGCCAAGACCGGCGCGAAGATCCACAGCAAACCGGCCGCGCTGGTGAACGGCGTCTGGTTCCGCATCACGACCGCCAACGGGGACCCCATCCGGAGCGAGATCACCGGCGAGGTGGCGTTCGCCCCGGTCACGGTGTCGTACCTGGGCTACGGGTTCCTGCCGATCAGTGCGACCGTCGAATTCCTGCCGGCGGACTACCGCCGCGGCACCATGATCCGCTCGTTCGGCACCCTGTTCGACGGGACCCTGCGCAACCACCTCGACGTGGTCTCCCGGCTGAGCGACGTCAAGGTGAACGGCGTGCCGCTCGACGCCGGCCCGGACTGCGTCTCGAAAACGCCGATGCCGATCGACATGATCGGCGAGTACGACCCGTTCAACGGTGGCCTGATCGGCACCGACCCGGAGAACCCCGACCCGAAGTACCGCGGCTTCACCCTGCCCGAGTTCACGAACTGCGGGGCGGCGGAGAAGCTCAGCTCGCTGTTCACGGGCCAGAACTCCGGACCGGGCAACCAGGCCTCGGCGCGGCTCACGATCATCCAGCTGTGCATGGAAGCGGACCACCGCAACTGCCCGCCAGTGGTCCCGATCCCCGCGGAGGTCTTCCGCGCGAGCCGGTGACCCGATCCGAAGTGGAGGAACCGTGTTCCGTCGTCTCCTGACCCTGGTTCCGGCGGCTGCGGCCGCCCTCGTCGCGGTCGCCGGGCCGGCGGCCGCGCTCACGACGTACAACGCGGGCCCGGTCGGGTACCGCTGCACTTTCCCCGGCATCGCCGCTCAGGCGACTCCGGTCACCGAGACGTTCGCCGGGCCGAGCACGGTCTCGCCCGGCGCGACCTTCACCATCACCGGAATTTCCGGCGGTCTCACGCTGTCCGCCGCCACCCGCTCGCTGCTGGTCGCCGTCGGTTACGACGGCGTCCGCGGCAGCGGCGCGATCCCCGTCACCGCGACCAACGCGACGCCCGCGGGCGGCACCGGCGGCACGGTCCCGGCGACCACCTGGGGCATGCCGGCCGTGATCCCGTTCTCCGGCGCGACCCAGTCGTTCGTCGCGGGTGCGGCCGGGTCGATCACGTTCGGCACCGGATCGCCGGCCACGTTCGCCCTCCAGTTCCACAAGGCGTCGAACAACACGTGGGTGAACTGGTCCATGACCTGCACGCTGAGCGCCGGTCAGGTCGGGACGTTCAGCCCGGCACTGCCGATCCTCTGACCGGTCCGGTCACGAACTCGGCCACCGCGCGCAGCAGCCTTTGCGCCACGGGGTGGTCCACCGCGGCGCACGCCGGCTCGAGCTCGGCGAGCGCCCGCCGTCCGGCCTCGACGGCGGACGGAAGTGCTCGTGGTGGCAGGGAATCCGCGGTCAGGCCCGGGGTCGACAGCAGTTCCGGCAGCGCCGAGATGCGGCCGTCGAGGAGGTCGGCGAGGGTCGCGTCGAGGCGTGTGCGCTCGCCGCGGAGGGCGAGCACGTCCTCGCCGCGGAGGAACGCCCGGCCCAGCGCGGCGCCGTAGTCCCGGAACGGCTCGGCGGACACCCCGGCGAGGGCCGCGCCGATCCGCAGCGGGAACTCGAACAGCGACGCGAAGACCGCTTCGGCGCCGACGCCGGTCGTCACGGCGTCGGCGCGCAACGAGGCCAGCTCGCCGAGCCAGTCCGAAAAGGACCACGCCAGCTCCGGCGCGGTTCCGGCGATCAGCCGTGACGCCTGACCCAGCAGGTAGTCGCCCGCGAGGACGGTCGCCGCGGACTCCCAGTCCACGCCGCGTACCTCGCGAGGAGTGACCGCCGGGCCGAGGAACGCCAGCGCGCCGAGGGTCGCGAGCTCGATGGCCGCTGCCACGGTCGCACCACCTCGGGCGGGTGCGTCGCCTCCGGAGACGAGCGCGGCGAACAACCCGATCGCGGGCCGTAGCCGCACCTCCTCCCGGCCGGCGGCGAACATCCGGGCGAGGAACGGCCATTCACCGCGGACGCAGGACACGGCGACTTCGTCACAGGCGGCGAGGAACGGCAGCAGCGGAGCCCGCACCCCGGACGGCAGGTCGAGACGCTCGACCCCGGCGAGCGCCGAGATCCCCTCGGGCAGCACGACGGCGCGCCGTCCCTTGGCGAAGAACGGCCGCTCACTGCCCGCACCGGCAGCCAGGACACGCCAGGCGAGGTGGTACCGGCGGGCGGCGTGGTGCGCGGTCTCGAAGTACCCGACGAAGGCGGCCGCCAGCAACCGCTCGTACTCGCGCCGGGCGGCGGCCGGGTCGGCCCGCTCGGCCAGAACCGCCTGTGCGGCAAGCTGTCCCGATTGGACGGCGTTGCTCAGCCCCTCGCCGGTGAAGGGGTTGACCAGGCCCGCGGCATCGCCGGCCCGCAGCCCCTGGCGGCTCGCGGCCGATGCCGGGCTGAAGCCGCTGTGCAGCGGGCCTGCCGCGACGGGTCCCTCGGGGCGGCACTTCACCACGCGCGGTTCCAGCTCGGCCAGCGCCGCGACCGCGGCTTCGAGGAGGTCGTCCGCGTCGACGTCGCCGAGCGCGGACGCGCCGATGGTGCACCCGCCGGGGGTGGGAACGAGCCAGGCACAGCGAGGCGTCCCGCGCCGGTCGTCCGCGGGCGGGGCGAGGAGGTGGAGGAGGACGCGCTCGCCGGGCACGGGGCCGGCGAACCGGCGGGCGCAGACGAGACCGGTGCTGTGGGGCGGAGGTTCGCCGAGGTGGGCGGGGCCGCCGGCCAGGATGAGGTGCGGAGCCGCCGGGGGCGCCTCTACGGCACCGGCGCCGTGCGGCGCACGACCCGCGGACCCGCCGATGTCCGAGGCCGCCGAAACCCCAGGCCCGGCGGACTCGGCCACGCCGCCACCGCGCGGCACCTCGTCCGCGGCCTCCGCCACCGTCGTGCGGTACTCGGCCCCGCACCGGACAGCGTGCTCCCGCAGCGTCTTCCGCAGCACCGCACCGTCCACCACGGAATACCCGGCATCCACCACGTCGTGCACCGTCCCGGCGTCGAAGGCGATCGCCACCGGGAGCACCGGCCAGACATCGACGTCCACGCCGAGCGACCGCAGGATCTCTCGCGCCGGGCCGCCGAGCAGCACGTCGTGGCCCGGCGAAGAATCCTCGCGCCCGGACAGCACGACCGGCATGCCGCCGCGTGCGAGCACGGCCGCCGCCACGGCGCCGGCCGGCCCGGCGCCGACCACAACGGCGTGGCTCAAGGACGGCTCGCTTCGAGCATCCCGGCCAGCGCACGCCGCGCGGGCCCGTCCGGCGTACGGGCCAGCGCCGCCTGTGCGCGTCCGAAGTGGACACCCGCCAGGGTGCGCGCCGCGCGGAGGCCGCCGTGGGCGGTCACCTGCTCCCGCACCGTCGTCAGATCGGCACCCGAAAACGACGGCGCGAGCAGGAGGCGGTGCAGCCGGCCCGTCGTGTCGGCGCGCAACGCCGCCAGGGTCGGCGCGCCGAACAGGCCGAGCAGGTGGTCGGTCCCCGCCGGTTTGTCCCCGTCGGTGGCTTCCAGGTCGAGGCAGTCGTCGAGGACCTGGAACGCGATCCCCCACTCCACGCCGAACTCGGCGAGCGCCGCGACGACCGCGCTGTCCACTCCGGACTCCACCGCGCCGAGCAGGCAGCACAGCCGGAACAGCACGCCGGTCTTGCGCCGCACCAGGTCCACGTAGTCCGGAAGGGACAGTCCCGTGTCGAAGCCGCGCTCGACGTCGAGCAGCTCGCCGTGAGCCAGGTCGGCGACCGTGCGGCTCACCGCCGTGGCGACGCCTTCACCGAGGTCCGCGGCTTCGGTCCCGGCCGCCGCGAGGCAGGCCAGGCCGGCGAGCACCGCCAGCTCCGGCCCGGCCGTCCGGTGCGCCGCCGGGCCCCCGCGCCGGACCGCCGCCCGGTCGATCACGTCGTCGTGCACGAGCGAAGCCAGGTGCACCAGCTCGACCACCGCGCCGAGCCGCGCCACCCGTTCGCCGTCGCACCGGCCGTAGCCGGCGCACGCGGTGAGCAGCCGTGACCGCAGCAGCTTGCCGGGCCGGTCGACCAGCCCGCCGACCGTTTCCCGCAGCGACGCGGAAAGCCCACCGGCGAGCCGGGCGAGGTGGTACCGGACCGGGTCCGTGGTGGCCGTCACCGCGCGGAGAACCCGTAGGTGCCGTCGACGTCGAGGCCTGGTATCTCCCGCAGGTTCGTCACGACCTGCTGGTAGACGGCGAGGTCGTTCATGTGCTCCAGCAGCTGGGCGCGGTTCTTGCCGAGCGCCTGCGCGACGACGTCGTCGAAGATCACCCACAGCGCCTGCTTCTCCGGCAGGGTGACCAGCTCCGGCGAGATCCCGGCGAAGACGGCGCGGACGTCGTCCAGGTGCTCCTGCGTCAGCGCGACCGGCGAGCCGGGATCACCGAGCACGGACGTCACCAGTGTCCGGTACTTGTCGTAGAAGCGCCGGGCTTCCGCCTTCTCCTCGGGGCTCGCGGTCACCGCTTCGAGCCGGCTCACCGCGAGGTCGAGGTTCTTGTACACCAGCTGGACGACCAGGTTCCCGACCAGGCTCTCCCCGAGGAACTCGTCACGCGCCCGGTCGGCGAGCGTGTTGTCGCCGGCGAGCGGGAGGTCGTAGAACGCCCCCGCCGCGCCCAGCATCCGGCAGGCGATCGCGGGCATCGGCGTGTAGGTCTTGCCGTTGCCGCCTTCGCAGACGACCGCGCCGGAGTCGCCGACGAGCGAGAACCGCTGCGCGTAGATCAGGTCGGTGAAGCGGTAGCCGTCGACGACCACGGTCGCGGTGGTGTCCAGCACCACGCTGGAGGTGTAGCCCGAGGTGCGGCCGACCTTCTCGATCCGGCGGCCCTCCACGGCGACGGCGGTGGCGCTCGGGGTGAGCAGCTCGACGTCCAGCTGCGCCAGGACGGTGTCGATCTTGGCCATGAACGTGCCGCCGTGCACGCTGGCCAGGAAGGCGAGGCCGATCGCCGGGTGGGTCGCCGAGATCGGCGCCATCAGGTTGCGGGCCACCGTCGAGCTGACGTCGATGCCCGGTTCGATCTGGGCGATGGCGGCGTCGGCGGTGTTCAGGCCGCCCTTGACGAGCGGGATCGACCGCTTGAGTCGGGCGACAGTGTTGGTCTCGGCGGCGCCGCCGTCGAGCGGCGCGGGCTGCACGATCACGGCGCCGGGCGCGGTGGCGCCGAAGTTCGCCAGGACGTGGTTGGCCGAGAGCACGCAGATCGAGCCGTCGGTGCGGTCGCGGACCAGGCAGCCGAGGGTGCCCAGGGTGCCGTCGGCGAGCGACCCGAGGCTGCTGCCCTGCAGCGGCGGCCGGAAGCGTTCGGCGATCGGCGTGGCCGCGGCCGCTTTGGTGGCGCTGGAGAACCGGAGCTCGCCGGTCTCCACGACGTCGACGCCGTGCCCGCCGACGGTGGCGGGCAGCAGCCGCCGCCGGGAAACCAGGGCGGCACGGCGTTTCTTGCGGACCAGCGCGATGACGACCGGCTCGTCGGTGAGCTCACCACCGCGAGTGCGGAAGCCCTTCGCGGCGCCGACCACGTTGGGGTCACTGAGGTGTTCGTCGGCCAGCCGAGCCTTCGCGTCGTCGAGCGCGACTGCTGTCTTCGCGTCCATGAGCACGGTCAACGCACCTCGATCGTCGCGACCGGAGGAACGGGATAGGGGCCGGCCAGGGTGATCGTGCTGGTGAAGGAGCTGCCGGCGCCGCTGTCCTTGAACACGGTGACGGCACCCCTGGCGCCGGGCTCGACCCTGATCGTCATCATCCCGGCGTTGCGGACCGCAGGCAGCTGCGGTGACCCGGTCAAGGTCGCGGTTCCGGTCAGCACCGTCTCGATCGCGACGGCCGGCATCGTGACGCGCGGGAACTCGATCGTCACCGGCACGCGCCCGGAGAGGCCTCGGGCGTCGGTCACCACCACCGCGCCGGTGACCGTCGCGGACACCGAGCTGTATCCGCCGTTGCGGACCATCAGCGGGAAGACACGATCGCTGATCGCCTGCACGATCACCGGGCCGAGGGTCACCGAAGTCCCGTAGCCGACGACAGCCGGGATGCCGGAGATGATCCGCATCCGGAACGGCGGCGGGCTCGCCCCGGGCGCGGTGGCCCGCCAGGTCAGCTCCGGGAACTCGTCGGCGGCCGCGATGCCGATCGGCACGGCCGCGCTCGCGGCGAGCACCGCCGCCCCGCGCAGCGCAGACCGTCTTTTGAAGGCAGGTTCCACCGTGACTCCCCCTCGGAATCGTCCTTTTCGGAGGCTAACCAGAGAATTGGAGAGCAGACAAGGAAAAACTCCCCTTTCATCGGATCACGACAAAAAATCCGGTGGGGCCGAACGGCCGATTGATCATCACTCCACTGCAATGTTACGTTGAACCGGATCGGGCGTTTTGCCCGCTCGGTCGCCATGGGGGGAGGCCATGATGGCGCGGCTTCGCGTCCTGTTGTGCGGTGCGCTCACCGCCGCGGCCATCACCGGAGCCATCGAGGTTCCGACAACTTCGGCGGCCGCGTCGGACTCGGCGGAGGCCGCCGCCGATCCCGCGGCCACCGCGCGGAAACTCGTCCGCCGGCTGGCCGGAAAGGACCCTCGCGCCGCCGTGCGGGCCGATGCCTGGGTGGCCTGGGCCGACGAGAACGACGACGTCGTCTACGAGTTCCTCGACTTCGGGCTCGCCGCTGCCGAACAGCGCGCCACCGAGACCGCGTCGGTCAACTCGGACTTCTGCCGGCGCGTGCTGCTGACCTACACCGCGGCCTACGCGCCCGAGGTGAACGCCGCCGCGCAACGCGCCTTGCTCGGCGCCGAGTCGGACCGGGAGTTGTTCGTGCGCAGTGGTTTCGCGGCCGCCGAGCAGCGTGACCGGGCCGCGCGGGAGGCGGACGGGAGCCAGCAGCAGGCACTCGCCGAAGCCGATCGGCAGTACGTCCGCACACTCGCTGGGCACGACCCCGGCGCCCAGGTTCGGGCCGCCGCCGCGTCGGCGACCCGGCCGGACGCCACCGACGCCGACGTCGTCGAGTTCTTCGCCTACGGCTGGGCCACCGGCGCGGAGCTCGACCTGGAGGCACACCGCCTGCGGGACGCCGAGCAGGAGGCCCGCTGGCTGGCCACCGTCCGGCGGCTGGTCGTCGACGCGCAGGAAGCCGAACGTGCCGCTCTCGACGCCGCGGACGAGGTCGAGGCCCAGCTGCGGGACGCCGCCGCACGGGCGTGGCAGCGGGTCGGCGAGCAGACCGGGCCGCCCCGCACCGCCTGGGCGGACGCCGGGCAGGTCGCCCGGGACCAGGCCGCGAACTGGGCCGCGATCGCCGCCGCCGCGCAGACCGCGACCGGGCCGAACTGGCAGGCCGTGCGCGACGCGGCCGATCCCACCCGGGCCGCCTGGGCGGCCGAACAGGACTGGGCGGCCGGGCAGGCCGGCTTCTGGACCGACCTGCTCACCCAAGCCGTCGACGGGGAAACCCGGATGCGGAATCCGCAATTCACGGCGGCTCGGTAAGCGCTTTCCCTTCTCTCTCGACAGGACGAGGAAAATGCCGCACGGAATCGTCACGAAGCTGCTCGCCCTGGTGCTGGCGTTCACCGTGTTCGCCACGACCGACGTCGGTGCGATCACGCCCGCGCCCACGGCCGTGGCGGTCGAAGACCCGCCGGCCGGCACCCCGAGGCCGATCCCGCACACCGAGTACCCGGGCTGGGACGGCGAAAGCGGGATGGGCGAGCCGATCGACCCGCGGCTGTGGAAGCTCGTCGCCGACATCGCGCAGCTGTCCGAAGAGCCCGAAGTGCGGGAGGCGGCGCAGGCGGCACTGGACGCCGGCACCGAGGACGCGATCTGGGAGTTCCTCGACAACGGCGAAGTCGAAGCGCAGCAACGGGCCCAGGCGCGTCGCGACAACACGGCCCGGCTGAACCGCGAGGCCGTCTTGGACCTGCGCGGCACCGGCGGCCCGATCTTCAACGCCGAGGTCGAGCGGGTGCTGGCCGGTTCGGACGCCGACCGGGCCGCGTTCCTGGACTACGGCCGGGGCATCGCGACCGAGCGGGACGAGCGCACCCGGCACAACACGCAGGCGCGCGCCGACGAGCTGCGGGCTCGGGTGACGGCGCTGGCCGGTTCCGCCGGGCCGGAGGTCAAGCTCGCCGCGCAGCAGGCGCTCGCGGCCGGGGACGCGGCGATCGTGGCGTTCTTCAACGGCGGGTACGTCGCGGCCGCGCAGCGCGACGCCGCCGCGCGCGAGCAGTACCTGAAGGACCTCGAAGAGCGGAACAAGGCCGCCGAGGCGGCGAGCGACCTGGCCCAGCGCGCGGCTCGCGCGTCCCACGCCCGGCAGAACCTCCTGGTCGCCAACGGCCGGGGCGTCCGCGCACTGCAGCGCGCGGCGAACGCGATGGTCTCGGCGGGCACGGCGGCCCGCCAGGCGGCGCAGATCCTGGCGGCGAACACCGCGGGCGGCCACCACTCCCCCGAGACGTTCAGCCTGGTCCGCCAGGAGGCCCAGCGGCAGCTGGATCTCGCGGGCCAGGCGGCGACGGAAGCCCAGAACGCGTCGGCGGCGTCGACGGCCGAAGCGAACATCCTGGTCGAGGTGGGCCTGCCTTACGGCGCCGACTGGGCGAAGCTGGCCCGGGGCATGGCATCCGCGGCGCAGGCGGCGGTGTCGGCGATCCAGACGGCCCAGCACGCGCTCGACGCGACGATGGCCACCGACGCGGCGATCGGCCACCAGAACGAGGCCGCAGCCCGGGCGGAGGAGGCGCGCCAGTGGCGTCTGCACGCCGACGAGCACGCCGCTCAAGCAGCAGCACTGGCCGCGGCGGCGGCCGACCAGGCGAAGGCGGCGAAGGACGCCGCCGTGCGTGCCGACCAGGCCCGGTTCGTCGCCCAGACGGCTCGCAACCAGGCCTGGGAGGACATGCAACGCACGTATGACGCACTGTCGACCGCGCGGCAGGAGGCGGGAAAGGCGCGCACGGCCCGTCAGGAGGCCGAACGCCAGCGCGATGAAGCGGCCCGCTACCGCCAGCAGGCCGACCAGGCCGCGGCCGAGGCGAGCCGGGCGCGGGGCGAGGCGGAGGCCAAGAAGCGCGAAGCCGCCGCCTACCTGGCGCGTGCCCGTGCGCAGGAGGACATCGCCGCCGGGTGCGAGGACACCGCACGGCGGGAAGAGCAGAACGCCAAGACCTCGCGGGACGCGGCCTGGGCCGCCCAGCGGGCCGGGGACGCCGCCGAAGCCCGCGCACAGGCAATGGAGGCGTCGGCCGCCGCGGCACGGGGCACCGCACAGGAAGCGCCGGCCTGGGCCGCGGCCCAGGAGGCCCGCGCGGACGCTCAGGGCGCGGCAACGGCAGCCCGGCAGGCCCGCGACGCGGCCAACCAAGCGACCGGTGCCGCCGCGCGGGCCCGCGAAGCGGCGACCAAGGCCACCGCGGCCGCCGCCGCGTCCCGCGCCGCCGCGCAGGAGGCGGAGCAGGCCGCGGCCAACGCGGACCTGGCCGCGGACAGCGCTGAATCCGCTGCCGCGGACACCCATTTGTCCGCCACGCGGGCGAACGCCGCGGCCGCCACCGCGACGGCCGAAGAGGTCAAGGCCTCGGAAGCCGCCCGCACCGCCGCCACGCTCGCCGAGCAGGCCACCGAGCAGGCCCGGCTGGCCACGGTGGACGCCGTCCGGGCCGGGCAGAACGCGGCCGAGTCGTTCAGCGAGGCCGTTTCCGCCGCGACCCAGGCGAACCTCGCCAACCGGGCCGCGCTCGCCGCGCGGGAGTCCTCGGCCGCCATCACCGCACCGGCGAACACCGCGATCGTCGTGGTGGCCCCGTTCACCGGGACCGACCTCGACGCCGACTTCGTCGCCGAGGTCGCGGCGCAGGCCCAGGCCGCGGGCGACGAACAGGCGCGAGCCGCGCAGACCCGGGCGGACGAAGCCAAGCTCGCGGCGACCCAGGCCCAGCAAGCCGCCGACAACGCGGCCGCCGACACCAAGGCGGCGTTCCAGGCGGCGGCCAACGCCGCGAAGTCGGCATCGGCCGCCGCTCAGTCCATGGCCGAAGCGCAGCGGTCCGCGGCGGACGCGGCGGGGTCGGCGAGCGCCGCCCGGGACGCGGCGAACACAGCCAACGGCTACGACGTGCAAGCCCACGAAAACGCCGCCCAGGCCCGGCAGGAAGCGAACAACGCGGCTTCGGACGCGGCGATCGCGGGCCTGGCCGCGGACGCCGCCGAGGGCCAGGCGAACGCGGCCCGAGCGGCGGCGACCCAGGCGGAAACCGATGCGGCCGCGGCCCGGAAAGCGGCCGACCAGGCCGACACCTACGCCCGCGAAGCAGCCGCGGCGGCCGAACGGGCGAGGGTCCACGCGCAGGAGACGTCGAACGCGGCCCAGCGGGCCCGCGACGCCGCCGCGGACGCCCAGAAGGCGGCGGACCAGGCCGAAGCCGACCAGCGGGCGCGAGACGAAGAGCACCGGGCGCTTGAAAACCTGATCGGCACCGGCTGTCTGCCCGACCTCACCATCCAGGACGCCGAGCTGCTGAACTCCGACCCGGAGGGCCGGGCCACGCTCGCCGAGTACCGGTCCGCGGCCGCCGACTGCCTGAGCGGGAGGGACCTCACGGACTTCCTGCTCGACGCCGGGGCCGAGGTGCTGCTGGAGTTCATCGGCGTCAACGACCTCAAGAGCTGCCTCGGCGAGGGCGACATCGCTTCCTGCCTCTGGACCGTGGTGAACGTGGTCGGCCTGGTTCTACCGTTCATCAAGGGCAAGGCGATCGTGAAGGCGATCGCGGCGATCGTCGCCAACATCGGCAAGTGGATCCTGCGGTCGGAGCGCATCGAGAAGCTGGCCGCGAAGGTCCTGAGCATCCTCAGCCGGCTGCATAAGTACTGCAGCTGGCTCAGTGTCCTCGGCGGGCCCGCCGGCGGCGGCTTCGCCGGGGCGAAGGCGCCACCGGCCGCAACGACGTCGGACGTCGCGGACTTCAGCTGCGGCATGATCGCCTATGACAGCGATCTGCTCAGCACGACCGCTTTCGAAGCCCGCATCGCGATGGGGTTCTTCGACGCGGACCACAACGTCGCGGTCGCGTACGTGCCCGGCTGGACCGACGGGCCATACCCCAACATGGTGGTCGCGTCCAGCAGTCTCAGCGGCCATTCGGAAACCGAAATCCTCGACAAGCTGGCCGCGAAGGGGTTTTCCCCGAACCAGATCCAGGCCCTTTTCACCGAGCGCGCGCCGTGCGGTGACTGCCAGACGGAACTGGCCAGAGCGTTGCAGAACAACAAGAGTGCGAAGATCTCGTGGGCCGTGCCGTGGAGCGATGACGAACCGGCCATCCAGAGCGGCGCGAAGAGCCTCCTCAAGAAGTACATCGGCACGGCCAAGCGCCGGCGGGGCATCGGCTTCCGGCTGACGATCGTCATCAGGCCAGGCGACGCGCCGGCGGCGCCCGCCGGCGGTGAACCGCTCCCCCTGGCCCTGGCCGCGCCGGCTCCGAACGGAAGACGACCGTGATGCTGAACCCCGAGCTTTTCATCGACGAAACCCACGAACACCGCCTCCGCCTGCTCGCCGAGCGGGTGACCGAGCAGCTGCGCACCGCGGGTTTCACCGTGCCCGACGACCCCACGGACACGGGCGGGGTCGAAGTCGAAGTCAAGAAGGTGCGGTACGCGCCCGGGGTGTTCTTGTTCTGGTACGCGCACCCGTCCTGGAGCACCCGGGTGGTCGAACGCGCCGCCGAGGGGCGGCGGGACGAGGCCGACAGCCTGCGTTTCCTGGCGGTCAAGGAAGTCATGGAAGAGGCGCTCGTGAAGGTCGTGCGGGCCCTGGGGTTCACCGCCCACCACCACGAATACCGCGACTGGTCCGGATGGGAAGTCCGCGACCCCGCGGAGGAAGAAGAGACACCGTGAGAGCACTGGCCACCCTGGCCGTCGCCGTGGTGGCGGCGACCGCCCTCGTCGTTCCCGCCGCCGAAGCGCGGCCCGCGCCGGTCGGCATCACTGCCGCCGCCGAAGTTCCGCCCGTGGCCAGTGAGTCCGAAAAGCTCCGGGCCGCGCGCACGCTCGGCGTCGTCCCCACCGACGCGATGCTTCTCCTCCGCGACAAGGAATTCGTGATCGCCCTCTGGCGCCAAGCCACCGGTTCCGAAGTGCGCGCCTCCGCCGAGCTCGCCTTCGCCGGGACCGATCTCGCCTGCACCGAATGGATCAAGTCCGGGATCATCGCCGCCCACGAGCGGGACCAGCAGCAGCAGATGCGGGACGCCGAGGCCGCTCGAGTCGCGCGGGAGGCGAAGGAAGCCGCCCTGATCGTGCTGGGCGTCGTGCCCGATGGCGAGCTCGTGATCCAGAACGACCGGGACTTCCTCTTCACCGTCTTCGGCCGGGTGACCGGGCCGCGCGTGCGGGCCGCGATCCTCGCCGCCCTCGGCGGGACGCCGGCCGAGCAGAAAGAGCTCATCAGCAACGGCCTCCGCACCGCGCACGCCGGCGACCAGCAGGACGCCATCAACGCCGACCAGCAGACCACCGAGGCCGAGAAGCTCCGCAAAGCCGCGGAGGCGGCCCGGGGCCGCGCGGTGTCCGTCGTGCGGGTCATCCCGGCCCCCGACATCGTCAGCCTGCCCGACGACGACGTCCTGCGGGTCATCGCCGACGGCGCCCGGCCGGGCAGCGAGATCGAGAAGGCCGCCGTCACCGCGCTCCGCAGCCGAGTCCGGGCGGACTGGAAACGCTTCATCGACACCGGTGTCTACGACGCCAACTGGCGTGACGTCGCCGCCGTGCTGGCTCAGAAGGCCGAGGCCGACCGGGCGCTCGTCGACGACATCCGGCACCAGGCCGTGGTGGGCGGCATCCAGCCGCGGCTGGCGCGGGCCGCCGAACAGGCGCTCGCCGGCGGGGTCGACGCCGTGCGCGCGTTCCTCGACCAGGGGCAGTACGACACGCTGACGCAGTCCTTCAGCCGCAACGCCGTCAACGGCAACATCGCCGGGCAGTACCTGCGCGAGACCGCCGACGGCGTGGTCGTCAAGCCGGGCGCCGCGGAACCCGTTGCGGGCGAAGGGCTCGACGCGACCTGGCGGATCGTCGCCGGGCTGGCCGGCGAAGACTGCTTCTCCCTCGAATCGCCCAGCAAGCCGAACTACTACCTGGCGCGGTACTTCGACGGCAAGAAGACGCAGGTCGGCGTGCGGCCGGCGGACGGGACGGTCGACTTCGGCTGGAACGCCACCTGGTGCGTCGACAACATCCTGCCCGGCGCCGGGGTGACCCTGCGCGGCGGCGCGGACTTCTTGACGCGGCAGGCCGACGGCCGCGCCGGGCTCGGCGTCGAGTTCTACTGGTGGGTCACCGAACCGCTGCCGGACTCGACCGAGATCACGGTCAACTGGCTCAACAAGTACCTGCCCGACTACGACCCCTACACCGACCTGCTGGTCTCGCCGCTGGGGCCGGAGCAGGTCGACGGCGCCGTGCGGTACCGGGACTTCCAGCGCCGGACCGCGCCCGGGCAGGTCGCCTTCCGCAGCTACTGGAGCCGCGGCGGCGCGGTGCACCCGCTGACCACCGGCCGCGGCACGACCTGCGCGTCACCCGAGATCCTGGCCGCCTACCTGCGCCTGGGCGCGCACCCGGCGCTCGGGGTGCCGGTGACCGACGAGGCCTGCACGTCCGACAAGGCCGGCCGGTTCGTGAACTTCGCCGGCGGCGGCTCGATCTACTCGGTCGACCGGGCGGGCGCGCACGTCGTGCTCGGCGAGATCCGCGCCAAGTGGCTCTCCCTGGGCGGGGAGAAGTCCACGCTCGGCTACCCGACGTCCGACGAGGTCGTCATCCCCGGCGGCCGCCGCAGCACGTTCGAACGCGGCCGCATCGACTACGACACCGCCACCGGCGTGGCGACCGTCTACCCCGCGAGCTGAAGGAGCACGGCGATGACAAGGAGAACCCGGCTGGGGCTCGTGGCGGGCGCCGCGGCGCTCGCGCTGTTCGGGACCACGGCCCCGGCCTTCGTCCCGCGGGCCGAAGCCGCCACCACGGCCGACGCGCCCCGCAGCGCCACCCAGGACGACAAGGTCCGGGCCGCGCAGGAGATCGGCCTCGTCGCGAGCCCCGACCTGCTGATCCTCACCGACCGGAACTTCGTGTTCGCGCTGTGGCAGCGGGCGACCGGCACCGAGGTCCGGGCGTCGGCGCAGCTCGCCTACGCGGGTGTCGAGGCGGAGTGGACGCAGTGGATCAAGACCGGCGTCCACGACGCCAACGCCCGCGACCAGGCCCGGATCCTGCGGGACGACGCCGTCGCGCGGGCGGCTCGCGAGGCCAAGCAGCGGGCGGCGCTGGTCAACAACATCACGCCGTCACCGGTGCTGCTGATCCAGAGCGACCGCGAGTTCGCCTTCGCCATGTGGGAGAACGCTTCCGGGCCGAAGCTGAAGCTCGCGGCGCTGGCCGCCTACCAGGGTGACGCCGCCGCGCAGCGGGACTTCATCCTCACCGGGATCTTCACCGCCCGTGCGGCCGACCAGCAGGACGCGATCGACGCCGACACCCAGGCGAGCGAAGCGGAGAAGGCGGCCCGGGCGGAGCGGGACGCGCGGGTCCGGGCCGCGGCGGTGGTCGCCGTGGTGCCGACCGAAGGGCAGCTCGTCGAGCCGGACGTCAACTTCGTGCTCGACCTCTGGCAGGTCGCGAAGGCGGGCACCGAGGTGCGCGCCGCGGCCGAGCGCGCGCTGCGGACGATGGATTCCGCCCAGCTGAAGGCCTACGTCGGCACCGGCATCCACAGCGCGAACCTGCAGGACTGGTTCACCTGGATCCGGAAGAAGGGCGAGGCGGACCGGCGGCTGCTGTTCGAGCTGCGGACGCGCGCCGAGCAGAGCCGCGTGCACCCCGCGCTGGTCGCCGGGGCGAACACCGCGATGGCCGGCACGGACGACGACGTCGACCGCTTCCTGCGGCTCGGCCAGTACGAGGACGCGGTGCTGGTCCAGTCCGTCCGGTCGCAGAGCGCCGGGGCTTCGGGCTGGTACCTGCGCGGCCTGACCGACGCCGTGGTCGGCGCCGGGGCCGGCGCGGACACGGCGTGGCGGGTCGTCCCCGGCAAGGCGGACTCGACGTGCCACTCGTTCGAATCGGTGGCGCACCCCGAGTACTACCTGCGCCAGCAGGGGCTGCGGGTCGTGCTCGCCGCGTCCGACGGCACCGACCAGTTCCGCGCGGACGCGACGTGGTGCTCGAAGGCCGGGCTTTCCGGCGCCGGGGTCACGCTGGAGTCGTTCAGCGCCCGGGGAAGGTTCGTCCGGCAGTACAGCACGCAGGTGTGGGCGGCCGACTCCAGCGGCCAGCACCCGTACGACACGCCGGCCGGCTACGCGGCCGACGCCTCCTGGCAGGTCGACACCCCTTGACCGACCACGGTGGCCGGGCGAAGCGCCCGGCTACCGCGGCGTCCACTGTGGACGAAGACCGCCGGAGCGCGGGGCCGGGAGCAGCTCGGTGACCGGGTAGCGCAGCGGCAGCGGCGCGGCGCCCGCGCGCAGGGCCAGCTCCATCTCGAAGCGGGCCGACGGGTCGCGCAGGCTCTCGCCGAACGTGGCCTGCAGCTGGCGCATGCGGTAGCGGACCGTCTGGGGGTGCACCCCCAGGCGTTCCGCGATCTCGACGACGTTGCCCTGGCTGTCCAGCCACGCCCGCAGCGTCTCCAGCAGCCGCTCCTGCTGCTTGCCCGTCATGTCCGCCAGCGGCGCGAACAGGCGGTGCCGCAGCGTGCCGACCAGGCCGGTGTCGGAGTTGACCAGCAGCGTCGCCAGGTGCTCCTCGGCGCGCAGCACCGGCCGCGGGGTCAGCACCCCGCGTTCGGCCAGCTGGAGCGCGTTCCGGGCCCACCGCAGGGAGTCCGCGACCGACGCGAGCGGCACGCACGGCCCGATCGAGAGCCGGCAGTCCGGCAGCGCCACCTGCAGCGTCGCCAGCCGGGCGCCGCCGAGCTCACCGGGGACGACCAGCTTCGGGTCCGGGGTGTCGAGCTCGGCGAGGATGTCCGCGTCCAGGCCCGCGTGACGGCGGGCCGGGGCGACGCCGTCGGCCGGGCAGACCGCCACCGGCGTCGCGTCGGTGGGCACCGGCCAGCCGATCAGCTGGGCCAGCTCGGCGATCGCCTTCGGGGACGCGGGCGGCGTCTCGAGGATCAGGTGCAGCAGCTTGCGGCGCCAGGTGTCGAGCGCTCCCGCCGTGCGCGCCTTCGCCTCCAGGTAACCGTCGAGCGCGACGGAGGCGAGCTCGTCCATGAACGCCAGCATCGCGTCGGCCAGCTGGGACATCACCGCCGACGAGAGCCCGCTTCTTCGCCCGACGCGCATGATCCGCCGCCACGACACACGCGCACCGACCCGGTAGGCCGACTGCAGCGTGTCGAGGCTGCGGCCCTCCCGCATTTCGTTCTGCCCCAGCCGGTGGTGCACCTCGTGGGACTGCTCCTTGGACACCGTCGGGTCGGCGATCTGCGCGACGAACAGCGTGATCGCGTACTCGACGCCGGCCCGGATCGACTTGCCGTAGGGGCCGTCGAGCGGGCGGGCGTAGGCGGGGATGGTCGCGCGGATCTCGTCGACGATCTCGGCGGCGAGGCTGGCGAGCTCGGGGCGCAGGATGTCGGCGAGCTTGCGGGGTAGTGCGGCGGGCGGCGGCGCAGCGTGATCGAATCCGCGCTCGACCGACATCGCAGCTCCTTTGCTCCCACCCGGTGACCCCGCCGACGCGTGGCCGAGCACCCCGCGCCTGGTGCGGGGTGACACCGGACACATCGAAAAACTAACCCCGAACGTGTCACACCTTCGAAGGGAAACCGATTTCTTGTCAGCTTTGTGACAAGTTCACGAGCCGTGCCTGCACAGTGCTGACAACTACCCCGCCGAGTGCGCGGGATCTTGCGTACGAACGGACGAACGTCGCGCATCGCTCCGATCGCTTGTATCGTGTGGTTGATACAAGCGAGGAGGTACGGCATGCCGTGGGACAACGCGCTCGGGGTGGGGCTGATCCTGGGCCTGGTCGGCCTGGCCATCCTGATCGCCCTCTGGCCGGGGGACAAGCACGGGCGGCGCCTGCTCGAACGGTGGGGCGTCCCGGACCCGGACGCCGGGGAGATCGCGCTCGCCGTCCGCTACCTCAAGCGGCGGCGGCTCTGGTACCCGTGGCTCTTCCTGGCGATCCCGCCGATCCTGGGTGACACGACGGGGACGTCGGTCGTGGCCACGTTGCTGCTCGGCGGCCTGATCGCCGAGCTGCTGGCCCAGCGGCCGTCCCGGGACGCGCGCCGGGAGGCGGTGCTCGCGCCGCGGACGCTGCTCGACGTCGTCCCGGTGTGGGCGCTGGTGCTGAGCGGGCTGGCGTCCGCCGGCGCGATCGTGCACCTGGCGCTGACCGCGCAATGGACGCTGCTGGCGATCGCCGCGGGCACGACGCTGATCTGCTGGGCGATCACGCTGCTGGCGGTCCGCCGCCCGGCGACCGGCGCGCCGCGCGCCGACCTGGCCCTGCGCCGCCGCAGCGCGCGGGTCGCGATCGGGCTGGGCATCGCCACCTGCTCGGCGGTCGGCTGGCCGGCGGGCAACTTCGGCTCGCTGCTGACGGTCGTGGCCGGCCTGGCCGCGTTCCTGGCGGTGACTGCGCCGCTGAAACGGCAGCCGGCGGCCGCGTGAAGATCGTCGTCGACACGGAAAACGGGCTTGCCCCGTGGCGGCAGGTGCACGACCAGATCGTCCGCGCGGTGACGTCCGGGGCGCTGGCGGAGGGGGCGCGCCTGCCGCCGATCCGCCAGCTGGCCCGGGACCTGGGACTGGCGTCCGGAACGGTGGCCCGGGCGTACCGCGAGCTGGAGGCGGCGGGCTGGGTGGCGACGGCCCGGGCCCGTGGCACGGTGGTGACGATCCCCTCCGGCCGCCCGGCCCCGGCGGAGCTGCTGCTGTCCGCCGCGGCGGCCTACGCGACCGAGGCCCGCGACCTCGGCGCCGACCTGGACACCGCCCTCAACGCCGTCCGCGCGGCCTGGTCGTGAGTGGTAATTCGGGTTAGAACCCTAATTACCACTCACGAGCAGCCGGCCCACCGCTTCCAGGACGGGCGCCAGCACCTCGACCTCGCCGGGGGTGCCCACGCACTCCGTGATCCCCGCACCCACGATCTCGTAGCCGGCCAGGGCGTCGAGCTCGGACACCAGGCGCGAGATCGTCCAGCCGGCCGGCTCCGGGTAGTTCAGGCCGGCGAACTCCGCCGGGTCGAGCACGTCCAGATCCACGTGGACGTACAGCTTTTCCGCCCCCGCCAAGGCATCCACCGACGTGACGGCCAGCCCGCGCGCGACCGCCGCCCGTTCCTCCGGGTCGAACACGCGCGTCCCCGCCAGGGCCACGCGGCCCGGGGACAGGGCCGGGGAAGCCGCGAACTCCGGGTCGCCCTCACCGAGCAGGGACCGCAGCACCATCCCGTGGAACGCGCCGGACGGCGACGACCCGGCCGTGTTCAGGTCCGGGTGGGCGTCGAACCACACCACGCCCAGGCCGGGTCCGTGCCGGAACCGGGCCACGCCGATCGGGACCAGCTCGACGCCGCAGTCGCCGCCGATCGTCAGGACCGGGCCGCCGGGCGCCTCCAGCGCCGCCAGCTGCGCCGCGCGGTTCGGGCCCGCCAGCACCGCCCGGGAGGCGATCCCCCGGTCCACTTCGGACACATCACGCGCCTGCCGGACGTGGTGCACCGGCCGGCCGAGCACGTGCCCGGCCAGCTCCGCGAGCGCGAGGCAACCGTCCGGCAGCTCCGCCGAACGCGGTCCCACCGCGCCCTGGCGCTGCGGGACCGCGTTGACCAGCGTCATTCCAGGACGAGCAGGAGGTCGCCGCCCTCGACCTGCTGGACGGAGTTGATCGCCAGCCGGCCGACCTTGCCTCCGGCGGACGCCGTGATCGACGCCTCCATCTTCATGGCCTCGATCGTCGCGACCGTCGCACCGGCCTCGACCGTGTCGCCCTCGGACACCTGCAGCGTCACGACACCGGCGAACGGCGCCGCGACCTGCTTCGGGTTGCCCTTCTCCGCCTTCTCGGTCGCCGGGATGTCCGAGGCGATCGAGCGGTCGCGGATCTGGATGGGCCGCAGCTGGCCGTTCAGCGTCGACATCACGGTGCGCACGCCGCGCTCGTCTGCCTCGCCGATCGCCTCCAGCTCGATGAGCAGCCGGACGCCCGGCTCGAGGTCGACCTGGTACTCCTCCCCCGGGCGCAGCCCGTAGAAGAAGTCCTTGCTGGGCAGCACGGACGTGTCGCCGTAGGCCTCGCGGTGCGCCTCGAACTCCTTGGTGGGCGCCGGGAACAGCAGCCGGTTGAGCGTCCGGCGCGGTTCCGACGCCAGCGCGGAACGGTCCTCTTCGGACAGTTCGGCCACCGGCTTGGCGGCCGCGCGGCCTTCGAGGGCCTTGGTGCGGAACGGCTCCGGCCAGCCACCGGGCGGGTCGCCGAGCTCGCCGCGCAGGAAGCCGATCACCGAGTCGGGGATGTCGAACTTGTTCGGCTCCGCCTCGAAGTCCGCCGGGGAGACGCCCGCGCCGACCAGGTGCAGCGCGAGGTCGCCGACGACCTTGGACGACGGCGTCACCTTCACCAGGTGCCCGAGGATCTTGTCGGCGGCGGCGTACATCGCCTCGATGTCCTCGAACCGGTCGCCCAGGCCCAGCGCGATGGCCTGCGTGCGCAGGTTCGACAGCTGCCCGCCCGGGATCTCGTGGTGGTAGACGCGACCGGTCGGCGAGGCCAGCCCGGCCTCGAACGGCGCGTAGATCTTGCGCACGCTCTCCCAGTACGGCTCCAGCTCGCCGATCGCGTCCAGGCTCAGCCCGGTGGTGCGGTCGGAGTGGTCGGTGGCCGCCACGATCGACGACAGCGACGGCTGGGACGTCGTGCCCGCCATCGACGACACCGCGCCGTCGACGGCGTCCGCGCCCGCGTTGATCGCCGCGAGGTAGGTGGCCAGCTGGCCGCCCGCGGTGTCGTGGGTGTGGATGTGCACCGGCAGGTCGAACTCCTGGCGCAGCGCGGTGACCAGCCGGGTCGCCGCGGGCGCGCGCAGCAGCCCGGCCATGTCCTTGATCGCCAGGACGTGCGCCCCGGCGCCGACGATCTGCTCGGCCAGCTTGAGGTAGTAGTCGAGCGTGTAGAGGTTCTCCCCCGGGTCCGACAGGTCCGAGGTGTAGCAGAGCGCCACCTCGGCGACGGCGGTCCCGGTCTCCCGCACGGCTTCGATGGCCGGGCGCATCTGCTCGACGTCGTTGAGCGCGTCGAAGATCCGGAAGATGTCGATGCCGGTCTTCGTCGCCTCCTGGACGAAGGCGGTGGTCACCTCGGTCGGGTACGGCGTGTACCCGACGGTGTTGCGCCCGCGCAGCAGCATCTGGAGGCAGATGTTCGGCACGGCTTCGCGCAGCGCGGCGAGGCGCTCCCACGGGTCCTCGGCGAGGAACCGCAGCGCGACGTCGTAGGTCGCGCCGCCCCAGCACTCCAGCGACAGCAGCTGCGGGAGGGTGTTCGCGACGATCGGCGCGACCGCCAGGAGGTCCTTGGTGCGGACGCGCGTGGCGAGCAGCGACTGGTGCGCGTCGCGGAACGTCGTGTCGGTGACGCCGATGTGCGGCGACTTCCGCAGCCACTCCGCGAACCCGCCCGGGCCGAGCTCGACGAGCTTCTGCTTCGAACCGTCGGCCGGCTGGGCGTCCTTCGCGAGCCTCGGCAGCTTCAGCGTGGCGTCCGGTGTCTTCGGGCGCTCGCCGTTCGGCTTGTTGACCGTCTGGTCGGCGAGGTAGGTCAGCAGGCGCGTGCCGCGGTCGGCGGACTGCCGCGCGGTGAGCAGCTGCGGGCGCTCCTCGATGAACGACGTCGTGACGCGCCCGGCGCGGAAGTCCGGGTCGTCGAGAACCGCCTGCAGGAACGGGATGTTCGTCGCGACGCCGCGGATCCGGAACTCGGCGACGGCGCGGCGCGCGCGGCCGACGGCGGTCTTGAAGTCGCGGCCGCGGCAGGTGAGCTTCACCAGCAGCGAGTCGAAGTGCGCGCTGATCTCGGTGCCGGAGAAGGCGGTGCCGCCGTCGAGCCGGATGCCCGAGCCGCCCGGCGAGCGGTAGGCGGAGATCATCCCGGTGTCCGGGCGGAAGCCGTTGGCCGGGTCTTCGGTGGTGATGCGGCACTGGAGAGCCGCGCCGCGCAGGTAGATCTTGTCCTGGCTCAGGCCCAGGTCGTCGAGGGTCTCCCCGGAGGCGATCCGCAGCTGCGACTGCACGAGGTCGACGTCGGTGACCTCTTCGGTGACCGTGTGCTCGACCTGGATGCGCGGGTTCATCTCGATGAAGACGTGGTTGCCCTGCTTGTCGAGCAGGAACTCGACGGTGCCGGCGTTGCGGTAGCCGATCTGCTTCGCGAACTTGACGGCGTCCGCGCAGATGCGGTCGCGCAGCTCGGGGTCGAGGTTCGGCGCCGGAGCCAGCTCGACGACCTTCTGGTGGCGCCGCTGCACGGAGCAGTCGCGCTCGTAGAGGTGGATGATGTTGCCCGCGCCGTCGGCGAGGATCTGCACCTCGATGTGCCGCGGCTCGACGACGGCCTTCTCCAGGAAGACGGTCGGGTCGCCGAAGGCGGACTCGGCCTCGCGCGCGGCGGCCTCGATGGACTCGCGCAGCTGGGCCGGCTCCGTGACGCGCCGCATGCCGCGTCCGCCACCACCGGCGACGGCCTTCACGAACACCGGGAAACCCAGGTCCTCGGCCGCCGCGACCAGCGCGTCGACGTCGCTCGAGGGCTCGGACGACCCGAGCACCGGCACCCCGGCCTCGCGCGCGGCCTTGACCGCGCGGGCCTTGTTACCGGTCAGTTCGAGGATGTCGGCGCTCGGCCCGACGAAGGTGATGCCCGCTTCCTCGCACGCGCGCGCGAGGTCGGGGTTCTCCGACAGGAAGCCGTAACCCGGGTAGACGGCGTCCGCCCCGGCTTTCTTGGCCGCGCTCACGATCTCGTCGACCGAGAGGTAAGCGCGCACGGGGTGACCGGGTTCGCCGATCTCGTACGCCTCGTCGGCCTTCAGCCGGTGCAGCGAGTTGCGGTCTTCGTGGGGGAACACGGCGACCGTGCCCGCGCCCAGTTCGAAGCCGGCGCGGAACGCGCGGATGGCGATCTCGCCGCGGTTGGCCACCAGCACCTTGCGGAACATGCCCGGTCCTTCCCGTATGGATCGGTAAGTCAACGCACGTTACCCGGTTCTTCCCGCTCTGCGGGAGTTCCATACCAGGTGATGGACATCATGCACGTTGAAAGATTCGCCGAGGACCGGCCTGGGCAGCCTTTCAGGATCCCGGCGGCGCGTAAAGCAGCCGGTTGGCGGTGCCCTCCGGCACCCCCTGGAGCGCGTTGGGTGTGGCTGCCTGGACAAGGGCGTCGTCCACCTGGGCTGGGGTTGCCTGGGGGTGCTGGGCCAGGTAGAGCGCGGCCACCCCGGCCGCGAAGGCCGCGGCCATCGAGGTGCCGGACTCCGGCCCCGCGCCGGAGCCGCCCGCGATCGGGCCCGGGACGTCCACGCCGGGTGCGTACAGGTCGACGTCCTGGCCGAAGTTCGACGCCTTGTCCGGGTGGTCCTGGGCGTCGGTGGCCCCGACGGTCAGCGCCTCGGCCACCCGGCCCGGCGAGAACCCGCTCGCGTCGGCCGTCTCGCTGCCCGCGGGGACGGCGACCGGGACAACGGTGGCGAGCCGCTTCACGGCGGCGTCGAGCTGGTCGTTCGGCACCCCGCCGATCCCGAGGACGGCGACGGCGGGCTGCTGGGCGTTCTGGGCGACCCAGTCGATGCCGGCGATGATGCGGTCGGTGGCGCCCCCGCCGTCCTTGTCGAGCACCCGCACGGGAACGACCTGCGCACCCTTGGCGACGCCGTAGTCCTTGCCGGCGGCGATCCCGGCGAGGCGGGTGCCGTGGCCGTTGGTGTCGGTGGTGTCGGAGCCCCCGTTCAGGAAGTCCCGCCCGGGCGCGACGCGGCCCTGGAAGTCGGGGTGCCGGGCGTCGACACCGCTGTCGATGACGTAGACGGTGACACCCGAGGCATCACCGGCGTAGTGGTAGGCGTGGTCGAGCCCGGCGCGCTGGTCGATCCGGTCGAGCCCCCAGCTGGGCGGATCCTGCTGAACCCCACCCGCTGCCCCGGCCGGAGCCTGGCCGGCGAGCACGAGGACGGCCGCCACTGCCGCTGCGCACATCTTCATGATCGTCGTGGTACCCCGGCGCCGGCCGGGCGACAACTCAGGCCTGTCGCCCGTTCGGATGGTTCCGCCCGGCCAGCCCGCCGACGACGGCGAGCACGAGGAGCGAGACCCCGCAGACGACCAGCCCCGCGAGGTTCGGATGGTGCCCGGAGCGGGTGATGCCGGCGAGCAGGCTCAGCGCGGCGAAGGCCCAGCCGAGGAGGACCTGGCCGCCGAAGGCCCGCGGCCGCGCAACGGCGGCCAGGACCGGGACGGCCAGCACCAGTGTGGCCGTGAGGACGAAGGTGCCCCCGCCAGCGCCGCTGTCGACCGCGTACTGGGCAGTCAGGCCGGCCACACCGAGCACGGCCGCCGCGATGGCGGCCCACGAGTACCGGTCGGGACGGCGCAACCGCAGCTCGCGGCGGACCGCCCACACCGCGCCCACCCCGGCCGCGAGCACGGCCAGCAGGCCGGCGAAGAGGAACCCGAAGCCCGCCCCGAGGTGGTTGTCGCTGTCGGAGGTGAGGAACCGCCCGGTGGAGTAGGTGATCACGAGACCCCACACCGCGGCGAAGCCCGGCCCGGCGAGCCAGCCGGTCCGAGCCTGGCGGGTGACTAGGCCACCGGCGACGATCGCGAGCACCGCGAACGGCCAGACGAACCACTCCAGCCCGGGCTGCGCGCCCGCGAGCGTGTAGCTGTAGTCGTCGAGGTCGTAGGTGTATTCGAAGGCCATGCTCAGCAGGGCCAGCACCCCGCCGGCGGCGGTGAGGAGCCCGAGGCCGGTGGTGAGTGGCATCGGCGCGGCCGGGAGTGAGAGAGGGGCGGCGGCTGGTTCCGGCGCTGCGGCCACCGGCCGGGCGGGCTGAGCTGCTTCGGCCGACGCCACGGTCTCCGGTCCCGGCACTGCCGCCACCGGCCGGGCCGCGTCGGGCGGTGCCGCCACGCCTCCGGGCTGGGGCCCGGCCCCCTCCACCGCGGGCCCCGGTGCCGCGGCACCGGCCGTCGGGGCTTCCGGTTCGGCGGTGGCTCCGGGCCGCGGCGTGGCGACCGGCTGGGCCGCCGCCGCTTCGGCCGCCGCTACGGTCTCCGGTTCCGGCGCTCCCGCCACCGGCCGGGCCGCCGCCGCTTCGACCGCCACCACGGTCTCCCCCGTCGGGCCCGTCACCACGACCTTGCCCCGCCGCACCTCCGGCCCACGCCTCACCCGGACTTCCGCGCCGCCCGCGACCTCCTGGACCTCGATCCAGTCGTGAGACGCCTCGAACGCGCACGCCCGCGCCACCGGCGGCCCCAGCAACCGGATCCGATCCGTCTCCTTCTCCCCCTCGAACCGCACCTCCGGCGCGTCCGCGCGTACCGCGGCGTCCTCCCGGGCCGCCGATGCCGCCGCCGCCACGTGCTGGATGTCCGTGTCCACCATCGCCTTCAACGCCTCGAACGCCCCCACCGCCACTTCGAGGTTCGAGCTCGCCAGCCGCCTTCTCAACTCCGCCACCGCTCCCAGCCGCGTGAACGGGTTCTCCGCCGCGATCGCGCCCGCCAGGTCGGGTGGGATCGGGGACGGCTTGATGCGGCGGCGCCGGCTCTTCGCCAGGTACAGCTCGCCCTGCATCTCGATGTCGCGGCTCGGGGTCTGCTTCGGGTTGCGCTCGCGGACGCGGTCGAACAGGTACTCGTACAGCTCACCCAGTGCGATCCAGCCGTCCTCGTCGCGGTCGGCTTCGCCGGTGCGCAGGCCCTCCACCAGGGCCGCCGTGAACACCGATGGCTGCGCGACGCCGCCTTCGGCCAGGCGGGCGCCCTCGAAGGCGTATTCGATCGAGTTCGACGCCGTGATGACCGCGCGGCCGCGGCCGCCGCGGAAGCTGTCCAGGACGTTCGCGTCGCCCGACGCGCGGACCGCCACGCCCTGCCCGAACGCGCCGCCGTAACAACAGTCCAGCAGCAGCACCACACTGCGCGAGCGGCTCTGCCGCAGGCACTGCTGCACGAACTGCGCGGGCACCGCGGTCGACCGGAGGCGGTCCGGGCGTGTGTTGCGGGCGGCGAAGAACAGCTGGCCCGCGTCGTCCTTCAAGCCGTGGCAGGAAAAATGGAGCAGGAGGACGTCGTCGGGGCGGCCCTCGGCGCAGAGGTCCTCGACCTCCGCCTGCACCACGTGCGCGGTTTCGTTGCGCACCACCCGGACCTCGAAGTCGCTGATCGCGCGGTCGGACAGCACCCCGGCGAGCGCGTCCGCGTCCGCCGCGGGGGAGCCCAGGCGCTGCAGCCCCGCGTTGTCGTACTCGCCATTGGCGACGATCAGCGCCCGCCTCCGCCCGGACATACCGGTAGAGAACGCCCTTCGGGCGCGTTACGGCAAGCAGCCGAACGGGCACACCTGACCGGCGACGGGCCGGTGAATCGTTCCCGTCGGCATACTGGACGCACTGACGCACCAGGAGTGGCATTTGGAGACCATCGGCTCACAGCGCCCGGGCGGCCGCACCGAGCGCACCCGCCTCGCGGCGCTGAACGCGACGCTCGAGCTGCTCGGCGAGCGCGGCTACGCGGAGCTGACCGTCGAGGCGGTCGCCGAGCGCTCCGGCGTGCACAAGACGACGCTGTACCGCCGCTGGGAGTCCGCCGAAGGCCTGGTCGCGGCCGCTCTGCTGATGGGGACCGAGCAGGAGTGGGCCGCGCCGGACACCGGGTCGCTCGAAGGCGACCTGCGCGGCATCAACGCCGAGCTGGTGCACTACTTCACCTCGCCGGGCGAGCGTGAGCTCCCGACGGCGTCGATCTCGGCGGCCTTCCTCTCCGCCCGTGCGGCGGACGCGCTGCAGGAGTTCTACGTCGACCGCCACGCCCGTTCGGCGGTGGTCGTCGACCGGGCCGTCGAGCGCGGCGAGGTCCCTGCGGGCACCGACGCCGTCGAGGTCGTGCGTGTGGCGTGCGGGCCGATCTTCTACCGCCTGTTCGTCTCCCGGGAGGGAGTGTCCACACAGGACGCCGGGATCGCGGCCGCGGCTGCTGCGGCGGCGGCGAAAGCCGGGGTCTTCACAGCCGGACCACCTCCGGGGTGACGTCGTCGGGCTGCCGACCCCGCCGCAGGGAGAACGCCTTCACCCGTCCGTCCGTTCTTCGCCAGACAACCACAAGACCGCGCTGTGGCCGGGCCGCTCGCCGACAACGCGGTCGTGGGCGGCAGCACGTACCGCGCGGATCAGCTCTTCTCCAGGTACTCCGCGCGCTCTACGTCCACGACGTCGGCGACCAGCTGCGCCAGCCCCCGGTACTTCTTCAGCTCCGGGTCCTTCGTGACGATCTCCTGCGCCAGCGCCCGGGACTCGGCGATCACGTCCTCGTCGCGCAGCAGCGACAGCAGCTTGAGCGTCGAGCGCTTCCCGGACTGCGCCGCGCCGAGGATGTCGCCTTCGCGGCGCAGCTCGAGGTCGAGGCGCGACAGCTCGAAGCCGTCGGTGGTCGACTCGACCGCCGCCAGCCGTTCGCGCGTCGCCGTCCCGTCGAGGGCTTCGGTGACCAGCAGGCAGACCCCGGGGTTGTTGCCCCGGCCGACCCGGCCGCGCAGCTGGTGCAGCTGGCTGACGCCGAAGCGGTCGGCGTCCATGATCACCATCGCGGTCGCGTTCGGCACGTTGACCCCGACCTCGATCACCGTGGTCGCGACGAGCACGTCGAGACTCCCGGCGGAGAAGGCCCGCATCACCGCGTCCTTGTCGTCGGGGTGCATCCGGCCGTGCAGCACGCCGACGCGCAACCCTTGCAGCGCCCCGTTTTCCAGGTCCGGCGCGACGTCGAGGACCGCGAGCGGCGGCCGCTTGTCACTCTTGTCCGACGGCGGCTCGTCGCCGATCCGCGGGCACACGACGTAGGCCTGGTGCCCCTTGCCGACCTCTTCCCGGACGCGCTGCCAGATCCGGTCGAACCAGGCGGGCTTCTCGGCGACCGGCACGACCGTGGTCGAGATCGGCGACCGCCCGACCGGCATCTCGCGCAACGCGGACACCTCCAGGTCGCCGTAGACGGTCATCGCGACCGTGCGCGGGATCGGCGTCGCCGTCATGACGAGGACGTGCGGGCTGGTGTCCCCGGCCCCGCGGGTGCGCAGCGCGTCCCGCTGCTCGACGCCGAAGCGGTGCTGCTCGTCGACGACGGCGAGGCCGAGGTCGGCGAACTCGACGTGGTCCTGGATCAGCGCGTGCGTGCCGACGACGATGCCCGCTTCCCCGCTGACGATCTCCAGCAGCGACTTCTTGCGCTCCTTCGCGCCCATCGACCCGGTGAGCAGCGTGACGCGCGTGGCGTTCTCCGCGGCGCCCAGCTCGCCCGCCTGCCCGAGGTCGCCGAGCATCTCCCGCAGCGACCGCGCGTGCTGCGCGGCGAGTACCTCGGTCGGCGCGAGCATCGCGGCCTGCCGCCGGCTGTCGACGACCTGCAGCATCGCCCGCAGCGCGACGACCGTCTTGCCCGAGCCGACCTCGCCCTGCAGCAGCCGGTTCATCGGGTGCTCGGTGGCCAGGTCCGCGGCGATCTCGTCGCCGATCCCCCGCTGGCCCGCGGTCAGGTCGAAGGGCAGCCGCTTGTCGAACGCGTCCAGCAGGCCACCGGTCGTGTGCGGGTTCGCCTTGGCCGGGCGCGAGATCGCGGAATGCCGGCGCTGCGCGAAGATCAGCTGGACGGCCATGGCTTCGTCCCACTTGAGCCGCTTCTTCGACGCTTCCAGGTGCGCCCAGTTCTCGGGGCGGTGGATGCCGCGCAGCGCGTTGTCGAGGTCCGCCAGCCGGTGCAGGCGGCGCAGCTCGGCCGGCATCGGGTCGTCGTCGACCTCGAGGACGTCGAGGACCTGGCGCACGCACTTGGCGATCGACCAGGTCGGCATGCCCTGCGCCGCCGGGTAGACCGGGATGATCGCGGCGAGGAAGTCCTCCATCGCCTCGGCCTCGCGGTCGGCGTCGAACAGCTCGTACTCGGGGTTGGTCAGCTGCAGGGTGTCGCGGAAGGCGGACACCTTGCCGGCGAAGAGGCCCGTCTTGCCGGGGACCAGCTCCTTCTCGCGCCACGCCTGGTTGAAGAACGCACAGGTGAGCCGGCGTTTCCCGTCGGTGATCACCATGTCGAGGATGGTGCCGTTGCGGGCCTTCATCCGCCGCTTGCTCACCTTTTCGATGCGCGCCAGCACGGTGGCGTGCTCGCCGAGCTCCAGTCCCGCGATGTCGGTGAGCTCGCCGCGCTCGGCGTAGCGGCGCGGGTAGTGGCGCAGCAGGTCGCTGACCGTCTCGATGTCCAACGCCGTGGCGAGCGCCTTCGCCGTCTTGGCGCCGAGCAACAACGGCAGCTTGTCGCGCAGTCCGGCCATCGGCTATTCGACTCCCATCAGCAGCACGGCCTCCGCCTGGCCGCCGGTGTAGCCGGCCAGCTCCGCCTCGGGGTGCTCCAGCCGCAGCTGGTCCGCGAGCTCCTCGGCGACCCCGGGCGGCGCGGCGGCCCCGCTCAGCACCGTCACCAGCTCGCCGCCCAGCGCCAGCATCCGGTTGAGCACCTTCATCGCGGCCGCGACCAGGTTCGTCTCCGACGCGGGCGCGGGCTCGATCAGCACCACCTCGTCGTCGACCAGGCCGACGACGTCACCGGACTGGGCCCGGCCCACCCAGGTTAGCGACTCCTCGCGCGCGATCCGCAGTTCGCCACGCCTGGTCGCGGCGGCCGCTTCGGCCATCGCGACGACGTCGTCGTTGGTGCGGCGCCCGGCGTCGTGCACGGCGAGGGCGGCCAGCACCTGCACCGGCGAGACGCACGGGATGACCACGACGTCCCGGTCGGCGGCCATGACGTGCCCGGCCGCGGTGTCGACCGCCGCGGTGAGCGCGACGCTGCCCGGCAGCACCGTGACGTGCCGCCCGGCGGCCTCGTTGAGCAGGCCGATCACGTCCTCGACGCTCGGCGTCTCGCCTTCGGGCACGGCCAGGACCGGGATGCTCTCGGCGCGCAGCAGCTCGGCGAGCCCGCCGCCGTGCACCACGGCGACGACCGTCCGGTCGATCCCGCCGCCCGGCTCGATCGGCGTCGGGGTGAGCAGCGGCTCGACGCGGATCTTGCGCGGCCGGCCCAGCGCCAGGCCGGCTTCGATGGCGGCGCCGATGTCGGCGCAGTGGACGTGCACGGCGTGGCTGCCCGAGCCGTCGCCGGCCACGGTGACGCTGTCGCCGAGGCCGCTCAGCTCCTTGCGCAGGGTCGGCAGGCTCGTCTCCTCGACGCCGTCGAGGAGGTACATGACCTCCCAGGCGTAGGCCCGCTCTTCGGCCGTGGGCACTTCCAGCGCGTGGTCCCGTTCGACCGCGGTGCCGGTGAGCACGCCGACCAGGGCGTCGAGGACGGCGACGAGCCCACGGGCGCCGGCGTCGACGACCCCGGCCCTGGCCAGCGCGGGCAGCTGCAGCGGCGTCTTCTCGAGCGCGTGCGCGGCTTCCTTCGCGGCCGCGCACGCGACCTCGGTCAGCGACCGGGTGTCCCCGCGCACGGCGAGGGCGACGGCGTGCAGCACGGTGAGGATGGTCCCGGCGACCGGGCGGCTGACGGCGCCGGTGGCGACCTCGTCGGCGTGTCCGAGCGCCTGGGCCAGCCACGCGCCGTCCAGGTCGCCTTCGGCGCGGTCGGCCAGCCCGCGCACGACCTGGGAGAGGATCACGCCGGAGTTGCCCTTGGCCGAGGCGACGGCGCCGCGCGCGAGGATCTTCAGCGCTTCGGCGGCGGACTCCGGCTCGGCGGTGTCGAGCGCGCCTGCCGCGCCGGTCATCGTGAAGAGCATGTTGGAGCCGGTGTCGGAGTCCGCGACGGGGTAGACGTTGATCTCGTTGATGGCCGGCCGCAGGCTCGCCAGGCTGTGCACACAACCCGCGGCCCAGGCCGACACCGCCGCCGTGTCCAGCACCCGCACCCGTAACCTCCTGACCGGTCTCGGGCAGGGTATCGACCCGGTGCATCACCCCGCTGAGCCAGTAGTTACTATGGTCGAGTTGCCCAGTGCATCTGGGCTCATCTCTATGACCCAGATCCAAAGGAGTTCGACGTGGCTGCCGTGTGCGACGTCTGTGGCAAGGGACCCGGCTTCGGCAAGTCGGTCTCGCACTCCCACCGGCGTACCAACCGCCGGTGGAACCCGAACATCCAGACCGTCCACGCCAAGGTGGGTGTGTCCCAGCGCAAGCGCCTGAACGTGTGCACCTCGTGCATCAAGGCGGGCAAGGTCGTTCGAGGCTGACGCTGACGCGAGTTCGAAATGGCGGGTAGTTCCTCCGGGAACACCCGCCATTTTCATGTGGTCACCTCAAGCGCCCCAATGTGGCCTTGGGTGCGTTCAACGCACCCAATGTGGCCTTCGGTGGGTTTGGAGGTCCGAAGGGAAAACGGGGGGGGTGGGGGGGGTGA